>JAIBDD010000006.1 GCA_024679565.1 Bacteroidota bacterium
GGGCTCAAAACTACCTTCTATATGTAAATGCAATTCAGCCTTCGGAATGCCTTGTATAATGTTATGCAGTTGTGAATGTTCCATGCGTTTTTTAAATAAAATTCTATGGTAATGTGTTAAGTTAAAGATAATAAATATCTTCTTTTGAAGAAGCACTTTGTGAATAATGAATCCAGTATTTGAAACATTTCTTCTGAAGAGTACCAATGCCGCACATTGCCGTGAGGTTCAAGTTATTCAAACCCTTTGGAGCGGTTATGGAAAGATTTCAAGAGTTGAACTAAGCGGGTCTAGGCATAAAACAGTTGTTGTAAAGCACATCGTTCTGCATCAACAAAACAATCATCCAAGAGGATGGAATACGCACAATTCACATCAACGAAAGGTGAAATCCTATGAAGTCGAAACACAGTGGTACAAACAGTATAGTGTTCAATGTGCTAAGGCATGCAAAGTGCCCAATTTTCTTGGGGCATTTCAAGATGGCGACGATCAATGGATCGTAATGGAGGATCTGGATGCTCATTTCCCAAGTCGACTAGAGGACGTAAGTCTGAAGGAAGTTCAACTCTGTTTACAATGGCTGGCCAATTTTCACGCTACCTTTTTAAACCGTAAACCAGATGGGTTATGGGATGTCGGAACGTACTGGCATCTGGCAACACGGCCCGATGAATTGGATAAAATGGAGCATCCGGCGTTAAAAGCGAAAGCGCAGCATATTGACGAAACCCTTACCAATTGTCGATATAAAAGCTTTGTACATGGCGATGCCAAACTGGCGAATTTCTGCTTCTCGGCAAACGGCGAGGCAGTTGCTGCCGTAGATTTTCAATATGTTGGTGGAGGATGTGGGATGAAGGATGTAGCCTACTTTTTAGGGAGTTGTTTGACAAGCGAGGAATGTGATTTGTACGAAAGTGAATTGCTGAACTATTACTTCGCTGAATTGCAGAAAGTCGTTTCGTCTGGCGGGGCAGAAGTTACGTTTAGTCGATTAGAAGATGAATGGAGAAAGATGTATCCCATTGCCTGTGCCGATTTCACTCGGTTTTTACTAGGATGGATGCCGAGTCATAGAAAGGTGAATGCGTATAACCTTGAAAAGATGAATGGTGTATTGGCCAGTGTGTAGGCTAAATAAATTCATTTATGGGAGCACATTGTTACAAAACGTCAGCGTCTGATGTTTTGGTTGAGAAAACAACATTCTCGATAACTAAGATACCGACAAAGTATAAGAAATCTTTAAACCCATTGTCGTAGTCTTGAACAAGGAAGCTGCCAAAAGTTAGGGTTAAAAACAGAACGTAGCACGTTAAGAAGCCAAGAGATAAAGAGCGTTGATGCGCTTTTTTTTGGTGCATTCGAAAGAGAGCTATTACCAATAATGCTGGGCCTATAAACTCTAATGTCAGTACTCTACCCGAATTACGTATAGCCTTTGTTGTGCCCTGTTATTTTTATATTTCACCAATTTAGTTATTCTACTATTCCTCTTTTATGTACCCTTTTATAATTAATTGATAGAACTTAAACTTACCATCACAATTAAATTCAATTACTCTTGTAAAGGGGCCATATTTATTATAATAGAACACCGCAACTTTGACAATGCCTGTATCGCCTGAAGGAATTGAATCAGCTGTATAATCAATAACTGAAGAACCCAAACTAGAATGTACCTTGGTTAGCTTTAAGTTTCCGTTTCCAATATTTTTAATTTTGAAAGTGTGATAAATCGTATCGTTTTTTGTCAGCAGTGTATCTAGCACAAGATTACTGGCATCTGGAGACGCGATTCCAATTGCAAAAGGATCTCCTACACCATAATCTACTTGTCCATTTACCTCAACATGCAAGAGGGTGAAAATTATCAGTATTATGTAATTGTCTTTTCTAGTCATAATTATTTTAATGAAGCACAACGGTTTGGCTATGCCCAGTAAGGAATTTTATAGCACTTCCTTTTCAATTTATGTTTAATTATCTTTCAATTTATCACTAAAACTCTTATTAGGTATAGCCTTTGTTACCTGCTGTTGCTTTTTCATCCGTCATTGGTTTACAATAATTTTTCGTGTTGTTGTTCCCTGCATAGTGGAAATGTTAATCATATAAACTCCGTTTTGATAAAGGTTTAGGTTCATTTTTTTTTGTGATAAATGATCTTTAAACACCAGTTGTCCTAAAATATCAGTGATGGTAATTATTGCATTATCAGTCGAAAGTGAAATAGTAAATTGACCTTTTGTTGGATTTGGATATACCGAAATAGCTATCTCTGTTTCCAAATTTGAAATAGAAGTTGTACTGCCAAATATGCTTTGATAATTATTGGCATATTCATAAGCACTGCCGCAAGAACTTACTGCATCCCAATTGATAGACCATGTCATCATACCTATTAATGACGGATATCCACCTGTATTTGATAATATATATGTCCCAGGTTGAGAACCGGTTCCCCGTAAATAGCCTATTGCAGTTTTTACGGTAGCCGAATCTACAAATCCACCACCAGCTGCACTTGTACAAGCTGGTAGTCCTATGGCTACTTTGCTGGCAGGTAACCCTAAAAACACTCCACCTGTTGTGGTGAATCCTTGTAAGACAGCTTCTGTCATAGCAACTATAAAATCAGATGTTCCTTGTGTATAGATGTTTTGATCAATACCATACATTGAACCACTATTATAAAGTTGAACTTGCAACACATCAAGTGAATCTCTTAATGCATCTATTATTGGCAAGTATCCTCCCCATATGCCTCCAAAACTAGATTTTCCCCCTTGCACATAAGCGGTTTCCGGAGTCAGAGTAAGTAAAAGTTTTTTTGAATGAGTATTACGATAGTTTGCCATTATCTGTTTAATAGCATCAATTAAATTGACTTGCGCAATGTTACTCGGTGCAGCTATTGTACCTCCGGTTATCAATATAGAGTTCCCATGTTCAATATCAATGTCAATCCCATCAAATCCATACGTATTAATAATGGCAGTAATTGAATTTGTAAAAGCATTTTTATTTATTGTAGTAGTTAAGTCAATACTTGTGGTAGCACCTCCGATGCTTAATAGGACTTTTTTTCCTTGGCTTTGTAATGTCTGAATTTTTGATTTTAATACGTTTTGTGTAACAACATCAGGCGTAAATAACATAGTCATATCTGAAGAAGAAGTTGGTACAGCAAAAGCAATTGCTACAACATTGTAACGACTGTCAATTGAATCTAATTGAATGTAAGGAGCATTTACATCATTCCAGTTATGCCAATAACCAATTAAGGCAGGACTTGGCAATTGTGCCTTTGCAATATTCGCAATGAATATTAAAGCAATTAAACTAATTTTTTTTTTTTATCATGTTCGTTTTTAGTGGTGCCTCCACTTTATTGATTATATAATGTGTTTGCGTTATTCAAATTATTTCTATTCTTTGAGTCTTACGATTGCAGGTAACGTTTTGGCTATACTGCGTTTTAATGCAGTTTAGGTTTTGTTAGCGGTTTTATTGTTCAGAGAATTATTTTTTAATAACCTTACCAGTCTTTAATTGTTTTTCAGTGTTTCGTATTTCATAATAATATATTCCGTTAGGTAGATTATCGGTATATATAGTTGAATTAAAAAAAATGGTCTCCTTTAATTTTATCCGTGAAAGATTATCGTACAGAATGAATGTATGTTCTGCTTTTGAAGCACATTGGACAATAAGTTGATTTTCGAATGGGTTTGGATAAAGGTTTACAGAAATCATACTTTTTTCTTCACTAATCCCTAATGTTCCTGAACAAAAATCCGCAAAAAAACTTCCAATTATGGCACTTTGATTTATATCTTGATTGGTAGAGCCAAAAGCGGGAATTGGCGTTGCACCGCTCCAGGTGTGTCCACCGTCTATTACTTTATAGAAAGTCACTTCACTTCCATTTGATCCGCCACCATAAGAATACTTCTCAACAGTTGATCCATCCGTTAAATTAGAATTTGTAATGTTGCTGAATACAGGTGTAGTATTGCAGTTGTTGTGATTTACCCACCATTGAATAGTGCTGTCAACTGGAGAAATTAATACTGCCCCGTTATAGGAAACGATATTGTCCTCAGTGCCGTGAAAATGCATGACTGGTATCTGCGGAGCGGAAGCGGAAGTGTTTTGAAGCGGAAACGACATATTTCCTGATCCAACAGCTATGGCAGTAACTGCATGAGGTGTATTGTTTGCAAATTTGTACGTCATGAAACCACCTTGTGAAAAACCAGTGACAAACAAACAATTGTTGGTCGAATATTCAGCACGAATAGAGTCTACCAAACTAGATAAAAAATCTACATCCGAATTTCCAATGGTAGTCCAAGAGTTTGAAGTACCATTTGGATAAACAACAATAAAACCTAACGAGTCTGCAACATCATCAAACTGTGTATAGTTTTGTTGAAAGGTTGCACTTGAGCTAAGGCCATGTAAATTAAGTACAAGTGGGTATTGGTTAGAAGGCGAATATCCCGTTGGCTCGTGGACAATGAAAGTTCGATACTCTCCCTGATTGTAAATACTATCTAGTTGAGCATTTGCCGTATTAACCAGCATAAAGATAGTTGAAAGTATTATAAATATATTTTTCATGTTTTTGCTATTACCGCTAACGTTCCGTGTATGGTGTCGTAGCATCCCGTAGGGTGCTATGCACTATACATATTGTTATGTGCTTTTTTTGATAAATTCACCAAGATTATCAATTACATAAAGCATTTGCTCTTTTAGATTTAATCCTTTTTTTATTGCTTTATTGATTAACTCACCTATATGAGTATAAAAAGAATATTTATTCACATAATCAATATCCTCTTGAAATAAATCTTTTAATTTAAAAACTAACCAGCTTAATTCAATAGCATCATTAGTATAAACGATGATATCTTGTGGTTTACTTTTTCTTGTTTTGTCATTGGTTACTATTAGATTCGCTCCTTGAAATAGTTCTGTGCTATTAATAATAGGATTATTAATGACCTCTTCTTTTAATTCTTTAATCCTTTCGTCCATATTTTTCTTTATTTTTTCGGCACTCATCCTTTGTGTTTTCAATTACAAATTGAATAATATTAAATAACTCCTCATAACAATCAATTAGAATATAATAATCTTTTGAGATACCTTTTCCTCTGTGGGTTAGATTATTTCTAACTTGGTAGTAATAATCTATTGCTTTTTTGGGTTCGTCTGCCTTTAATGTATAATGCTTAAGTGTTTGAGTGTCAAATATCTTCCTTTCTTTGTTTACATAATTTTTAAGACCAATAATAAAGTGTTCATTATCTGCCAATGATTTAACTCTAGAATTTGCATCGCCTCCTAAACTATATCTCAGAAAAGTGAATCTTTCAATAATGGTCCACAAAAACATATATCTCATTTGGATCTTAAAAGAGCCTTTTAACTCCCAATCCAAATCAGGCAATTTGAATTCATTAAGCATTTCAAGACCAGTGGTAAAATATGGGTCTATAGTTGTTGAATAATTTTTATGCAACTCTTCTAAGGATTCTGAGCCTTTATTTGGAGATCTACCAATTAGAAGATTAAATGGATTAGAATTTTCATCTAGTTTCTCTGACCACCTAAATATTTTATTAGGCTCCAAACTATTTATAAAATCATATGCACTTTCACTTAAATTAGACTTAAAGTATATTAAAAATCCATTAACATCATTTTCAAATTCTTCGGAAAATAAGTATACACCATCTCTTATTTGGATATGCCCCTTAATAGTTAGTTTTTCTATTTTATCAATGAAATTTTTAATACCGATAAATGGAATTTCACCGGGTCTAAAAATGCCATAAGAGAAAAAAGGTAGTTTGGTATTCATATCTTTTTATGTTTACACATAACTAGTTTATATGCGAATATAAACTTCCGTTTACGAACTTCCAGAGGCGGGGATAAGCGATTGATTGGTTAGGGTTTATTGTCCTCAATCCGCATACAGTTGGTCAAACGGATTTACAATTCTATCCAAATGCTTTTTGCTTACATACGTATATATTTCTGTCGTTCTGCTACTTTTATGTCCAAGTAAAACCTGAATATAGCGCAAATCAATTCCCGACTCTAGCAAATGCGTGGCAAAGCTATGCCGCAACATATGCGCATGCACATTCTTCTTAATATTAGCCTTTCGAGCACTGTTCTTTAGCACTTGATTTACGCTTTTTGGCGAATATGGTCTTCCTTTATGCTGACCAGCAAACAAATATCCTTTAGGTCTATATGCTCGGTAATATCCACGTAACACTTCTATAATTTTATCCGATAATGGAATCAATCTTTCGTTGTTACCTTTTGCATGCCTTATTTCCAATACTTTTCGATCTCCATTGATGTCGGATACATTCATGTTTATAAGCTCACCAACACGTAAACCGCAGCCATACATCAAGGTAAGTATCGCATGGTGTTTTACATTCGTTGTGCAATCAAGTATGGCCTTAACCTCTCGTGTGCTAAGTACTTTGGGTAAATTCTTCTCTTTTCGTGGTACAGGTATAGACTCTAGCAATAAGGCTATGTCAAATCTGTCAGAGTAAAAACTCTTTATGGCACTTATCATCTGCCTTTGGTAAGATCTTGAATATCCGTTTTTAACAATATGGTCTGTCAAAAACTCTTGAACTTCGTCGTTGGTTATTTCCTTTGGATCTTTCTCCAAAAAATAACAAAGATAAATCGATATCATGTGCAAATAGGATTGTCGAGTGCTTGCAGAGTAACGTTTGGCGTTCAGATGAATTCCAAATTCATGTAAATACTTTTTACCCAAAGCCCCAAGTGAAACCTTATGTATTGGGCGGTCATTATGATTAACGTTTTGAAGCTTTTTTTTCTTTAATGCTTCCATGTCAATCCAAGCACTACCTTTAAACGTGCTGAATATGTCGTTTAGCATTTGTGGGGTATTGCGCACTATAAATTGGTTGTGCTCATTGTTCCACTGACCATCAATCATTTTAGCACGATCTAATGCGTCAGGATGATTTGGAATGCCGATTGAGATAAATTCTTCATCGTCTTTAGTGACAGGGAGTAAATACACTTTATACTTCCACATGGATGTCGGTTAATTTGGAGTACAATACCAATGCACCCTCAAAGTGGGGCGCAAACCTAATTGACTACATGCAAGAACACATGCGTTAATCACTAAACGACGTCATGTAATCTCCGTGAAGAGATAATTAGAACTAACTACCGCACAACAGTAACAGTACCCGCATATTTGTATTCTTCGCCATCCCAGCTCACAATTCGCAAATAATAGGCATACACATCTTGCGAAACGGGTTCTCGGGTAGAACTACCTTTTGTATTTGGATCTCCGTTCCAACCATCAGTACGGCCATATTTGCCGTCCCATTCAGCCTCCTTGTCTTTGGTTTCCCAAATAACTTCACCCCAACGGTTAAATATCACCAAGTGATAGTCTTTCGCACCGTCATTGACTACAGCTCTAAAACCTTCGTTCTCACCAGGGCCGCCACCGTCGGGCGAAAATGCGTTTGGTATGTATACCAAAATGTCTGGACCAATAATGACTTGGTGCGTAATGTCAGACGCGCAACCATACTGTGTACGTACCGTTAACGTAACATCATATGTGCCCGTATCAGAAGGGTAGAAGTATAGTGGATTCTCCTCGGTAGAGGTATCGTCTAGTTGATTTAAAACTCCAAAGTCCCAAAGGTGTTCCGACAAATTAGAGCCCCATGTGCCATTTACAGTCGATTGGTTATTGAATTGGAATTTAGGTAGCGCTGCCGTTGTGCTGTTATTTGGGTCGGGTGTGAAGGCGGCAAGTGGTATTGGATAAACATCTACATTCAAGGTGATATTCGTGTCGCAACCAAAAGCAGAAGTAATCGTTACATCAACCGAGTTAGGCCCGTCTTGCGTAAACGTGTGCGTTGGGTTTTGAATATTGTCTGTTCCACCATCGGCATAAGTCCAGTCGTAAGAAGCTTGTGTAGGATCAATTTTGTTGAGCACTGAAGTGGTAAAAGTTACATCAACAGGATTACAACCATCCAAGGTATCTGCTGTGATAGCAACCACAGGTTTTGGGTGTACGTTAACTACCATTGTGGCTTCAACAACTGGGCATACATTATTGGTGTTTTCAAGTGTTTGAGCTACCAAAATGTGCCTATATACGGTGTCTGTAGTATTGCTAAAACGATAGGTAGTTTGATCTGCGAGATTATCGTCTACTGTTGTTCCACCTAAAGGAATCCAAATCACTCCACTCGAATTGGTATACGTTGCAGTAACCGATTTGCTCATGTTGTCGGTACGGCAAATTGCTGTATCACGTGGGATGTCGAGTGTATGCTCTTGGTGGATGATTATGTCTATAGAGTCTTTACCTTGACAGCCATGTATGTCGTTATAGGAATAGGCGATGTTAAAACGTGTATTCGGGTTGGCCACTTGGCTTGGGTCAAATTTAGCACCGCTAATAGCGCTCGACTCTGAACTCGACCAAACCCCGCCTGAGTAATTCACACGTAAATCTATTTCGCCGTCTGACTCACAAAATGCAAAAGGACTTTTGCCCTCATTTTTAGATGTGACGAAAGGAACGGTGTCAATTATCGGAATAGGTAATCCACGAATAGTTAATGTGGTATCGCGATAGGTAGGGCAGCCAGAACGATCGTGATGGTATCGCATCATATAGGTAAAGCTGCCACCTTCAGGTGGTTGTGGTGTCAAAATGGTGTTTAGCGTATCGCCATTCAACGTGTCGCCTTTTAACGCGGCATTTAAACCGGCAGCTCCAGCAAATCCGGTTGAATCAACGGCTCTCCAAATCCCATCATACGGAGAGACTTTGCTGCTTATTTTAAGGTCTTCTATGCCATGATCCCAACACAAATCGGGTAGGCCATTATATTTAATTTCAGGTACTTCAGCAACCGTTATGGTGGCAGTGTCTCGATTGTAACAACCAAATACATTTCTAAACTCGAACTCCACAATAACGGAGTCAGAATTTTTTCCGCCTAGCGGCATCACGTTTTTATTAACGTAAATTTTAAAGTCTTGCGGTGCGCCAGGATTTCCTGAGCCTTCATCCTTAATAATGTCGCTTTCGGTATAACTTCCACAGTCAATACACTTCCAAGCTTGGCGACCTAAACTTAACGTAGCACCGCCAGGTAGATTAATTACTCTATCGTCAACTACATCAACTACATTTTTATCTTGACAATAGTAACCATCGCGTATATCAACCTTAGGTAATGGGTTCACCTTGATTTCCATAGAGTCGGTTTTTATGCAACCGGTGGATGGGTCGGTGTACGAATAATACAATACATCAGTAACTGAATTGTCGACAGCTCCAGATGAATCGGTTTGATAGATATATCCCTGGTTAATCATGTTTGGCCTTGTCGGACAAGTCCATGTGCCATTTTTGGCTTTCGAGTCTTCCAATAACCTGAGGTTAATATCTCCAGCATCATAACAAACCTCCATGTCGTTGGCCATGGAGTACACCGGAAGCGGTTTTACATTTATAAATATAGAGTCATTATCGTAACAGGTTGTAGTGTCTTCAGTTACAAATAATTCAAGTTGATATTCGGTCGAATTTCTGATGTTATAAGCAAGTGTGTCTTTGCCGCCACTATCTATTCTTGTTGGCGGATTTGTGATGTCCCACCATTGGAAATAACCCGTTTTGTTGTTGCCTGCGGTGTCTAATTCTGTTGCTACCAGTTTAATAAAATCATCCCAGCAAACAGACCGGTCAATTCCTGCATACGCGGTAACCGTATCGTTTACTTGTAATTGGACCGTATCCATATCATAACACCCTATACTGTCAATGACTTTAATGACGTATTCGCCTGCCACATTCAGTTTTTGAAGTGCTGAATCTTGACTAATCAGTACGCCGTCTTTGTACCATTCGTAATACAATGTATCACCTTGTACTACGGCATCAAAAGTATCGCGTGGATCATCCCAATACGCTAAGCTATCATTGGGGAATAGTTGAATAGAGTCGTACGTGCATATGCGTCTATCAGGGCCGATAGTTACATGCGGATTTGGTTTTAAGAAAATGATGGTACTATCCCATGCCGTACAGCCGGATTTGTCTTTAATTTCAACACGAAAAACAGAATCGGTAGTTGGTGCATTTATTTCAACGTCTCGGTACTGCGTGGTGTCGCCATTGTCCCAAGTATATTGAACGGGAGGAGACGAATTTAAAATCTTAGGGTCTAAACGGAGCGTCGTGCTTTCGCAAACAAAAGTATCTGGACCAAAAGCCAAATCAACTTCTAAAAGTGGGGGAACTACCAATGTGTCGTAGTAATACGTTTCACACTTAGGGCGGTTCGAAATCACATGTTGGATGACGTAAGTGCCACCTCGTCTAAACTGAATGGTGTCAGTTTGTTGGGTGCTCAGAAACGAACCAGTAGACTGGAAATTGGCAATGGTTTTGTTGAATATGATGTTGCCGGCTGTATCCATCAATTGCCACCTATATTTAGGTGGGTTAAGGAAGTTCGGAAACGGCGTACTCAAAACGGAATATTTACCACAATCGAATGTGTCGATGTCTCTTTTGGCTTCCGCCATTGGGTCAACATAAATTTGAAACGCACGCGTTGCACTGGCTGCCAATGGACATGCATCATCACTAACCGTGGCTGTAAACGTGTAGGGTAGAGACGAGGAAGTGCCAACTGGTGGAGTCCAGCAAAACCTACCGGTTTTAAGTCTTGCGGTTGGGTTTGTTATGGTAAAGGTAGCACCTGGTATGCCTCTGTTCCACCTTAGTTGAACCGTATCAGGGTCAGGTGGTAGTGCAGGTGGCGGTGGTTTTTTTACTTTGTCTTCGGTCGTAACATTAAAACAAACTTGCTCCGCTTCACAAACCCGAAACGTGTATTTCGTATTGGTAATCTTAGGTGGATTATTGTCAGGACAACTCATTACGATGAACTGCATATCGCGACGTGTGACACCAATTTTTTTGTACTTGCCAGTAGAGTCTTTACGCCACTCCGTCATTTGAATCACCACCACAGCAATCTCACCACATTTAGTAGGTGTGAAAATAACGTCTCCTGTAAGTGGATCTAGGCATATACCAATAGGCGGGTTGGCATTTGGATTACAATAAGGAAATTTTAATGTACCTGGGTAGTAAACAGATATTGGATTAGCCGGACTGCGAGAGCCATTGTAGCTTGTTTGTTGATTTTGCGCTCGGAATGCTGGTGCGAAACTGTAAGATATTGAATCGTTATCGGCAAAATCTACCGCACCGTTGTTAAAAACATATGGTTGGTTACAACATAAAATGGCAACAGGGTCATTTGTTAAAGTGGGTGAGGTATTACATTTAGCATCGCATAAATTAATCTCACAAGATGTGTAAAAAGGTTGTTGCTGTTGACCAGTGGTAATCAAGGCACTGCGCACATATAACAAGGCCGAAATCTCAATATTACAGCATCCATTTTTTATAGCCTGTCTGAGGTCTAAGGTTCCTTTAAACGTATGTTTTTCTATACCGTATGGAAATGTCCCATTACAAGGTTGGGCACACCTACTTTTAACTTTTTTACATGTTTTAGTTATATCTACAATGGAGGTGCGTTTCATCGTTAATGTCGACGAATAACGTCCACCTTTAAGGCATGTAACACGCATCGAGGTTGGTGCTGTGCTAGCAGAAGCACAATTTTCTGAAGTACCACATTTAGGCGATTGCCCTAAGACATAACACCCGTTGCAATCTCTATAGAAATTGTACACAATTTCGAATATACTGTCGTTGGTAGATGAACAGCTATAGGAAAAGTCAGAACCGATAATGTGGTCGGCCTTAGCGTTAAACGAACCAGCAAACACAAAAAGTAGTAAAATCCATTTATATGAATT
Organism: Bacteroidota bacterium; assembly: GCA_024679565.1. Lineage (GTDB taxonomy): Bacteria > Bacteroidota > Bacteroidia > NS11-12g > UBA9320 > UBA987. The sequence continues at coordinate 11,980 of JAIBDD010000006.1, forward strand.
TATATGATATTTGGGTTGATTTATTTTCACTTGAAACCTTTAAGGACTAAACACCCAAAGGTATCAAAACGCTGCATTTAAATCGCAATTTGAGGGGGTTTGTGATACACCAGCACACAAAAATAGAATCTTTGGGTGAAGCTTTGGTGAAAATTCATGTGCGATATGCGCACTTATTTCTTGCTTTGCTTTGGTGCGCGGCCAGCTTTTTTTAGGGCTTCACTTAACAAAAATTCGATTTGGCCGTTGGTGCTTCTAAACTCGTCAGCCGCCCATTTTTCAACGGCGGCTAACATTTTTTCGTCCATACGTAAAGCGAATGCTTTTTTATTTCCCACTTAACTCACTTTTTCCATTAAAACTGCATATCCTCCCTGACTAAGAGCCATGTTTACGGCCTTGTAACCTTTTCGATGAAAATCATTAATACGCTTTTCGAACGCTGGTGTCTTCTCAAATAATTTCTTTTCTAAAATTATGTATTTGTCCATGGCTTAGTTATGAAGAGTTCCTGCATTAATAATTGGATTTGCCGCTTTGTCCGAACATAAAACCACAAGTAAGTTACTTACCATGGCCGCTTTTTTATCTTGATCTAACTCAACGATTTCTCTTTCACTCAATTGAACGAGTGCATCATCTACCATAAGTACAGCACCTTCCACAATTTTTTTACGTGCAGCAATAATGGCTGTGGCCTGTTGGCGCTGAAGCATAGCACTTACTATTTCTTCAGAGTAGGCCAAGTAGCTAATACGGGCTTCAATAACTTCAATACCGGCTATTTCTAGACGGCGCGTTAATGCCTCTTCCAGTCGCTCATCTATTTCTACACCACCACTTCTTAGGGTAAGATGATTGGTTACCCCGTTGTGTTCATCTTCTAAATCGTCATACGGATAAGCCCCGGCCAATTTTCTGATTGCCGCTTCACTTTGAATGTTGACGAAGTTTTGATAATCATCCACATCGAACGCCGCCTTGTGTGTTTCTTTTACCTTCCATACCACTACAGCACCAATTTTTATAGGGTTACCAATATTGTCGTTCACTTTAATAGGAGGCGTGTCTAGGTTGCGTGCACGCAATGAAATTTTTTGACGCTTGAAAAATGGGTTTACCCAAAAGAATCCATTATCGCGAATGGTTCCTTTATAGGCACCAAACAGTGTTAATACCGCCGAGCCATTTGGGCTCACAATGTTAAACCCGCCAACCATTAGCAAAAAGGCGAGGGCGCCAATAATTATAGGGATTGGGTTTTCTATCATAATGCCAAATGCAATAGCGATTGGGCCTGATAGTATAACGAAGAGCATGACGTAACCAGAGAGGGGCTTAAATGTTTTTTCCAAAGGTGATATTAAATTGATATCACAATATATATCACCTTTTGTTTGAATTATTTTGTGGTTTTACGATGGAAGGTTTTGTTTTTAGGATGAAATGCGTTTTGATTGTTTGCCACCTGACGGAGGGATTGTCACCTGCATATTCTTTGCTTAGGGCTTCCGCCCTATACCCGGTTTTCATTTTTTCCTTGATGAAAAAACGAAACAAAAAAATCAAGACTTCTGAAGTTTTCTTTGAACTCTACGAAAGACTTTTCTTCCCCGCAGCCAAAGCCGCTACGCTTTCCTGCCTGCTTAGCGCAAGGCCACCACACAAATGCCTTCCTCGTTTTCTACAGAAAACTTCAAAGGTCATCTTAAATCATGCACGGATTAATGAGCCATGGCCCACCAAAAATGCGGGGGACGCGCTGGCCGGTGTAGGGGAGCATATTTTTGGGAAGACTTTTTGTTTCGTTTTTGGTCTCAAAAATGAAAATCGGTTATAGGCTGATAAGCCTAATCGAAAAAGAATAAGGTAAAAAACGTAAACCGGGTTCTAGGGGTGGTAACCCCTAATCCACAATAATCCATAATAAAAAAGAAAAACAATAAAACCGTAGCTTTGCAAAAGATTCAAAAACATTGGGTAGAAAAGACAAATTAGGAAAGCAGTTGCAAAAAGATTTGGGCGAAATCGTTGATTCGGCTGCCAAACAATTATTGCCAGGGGTAATGGTTACTGTATTGGAAGTTGAAGTGACGCCTGATTTTGGGTTGGCCAAGGTTTTTTTAAGCTTCCTAAATTCAAAGGATAAAGACAAAGACATTGAGGTTCTTCGGGATAGCAAAGCCACTATCAGACATTATCTAGCTCAAAAACTCAAAAACCACATGCGTAAAATTCCTGATGTTCAGTTTTACCTTGACGATAGAATTGATCGTGCTGCACGAATCGAAGAATTACTAAATAAGATTAAAAAAGACGATTAGGTCGGATGAATCTGGTTAGGTTCATAGCGAAGCGGTATTTATTTTCAAAAAAGAATACCAATGCCATTAATATCATTTCGGCTATTTCGGTCCTTATTTTTACGGTGGGGACAGCCGTGATGATTATCATACTTTCTTTTTTGAATGGTTTAGAAGGTTTGGTCAAAGGCATGGACGACTCGTTTGATCCGGATATAAAAATTGAAGCAAGGTTCGCCAAAACATTTAAAGCAGATTCGATACGAGACCTTATACAGTATGTTTCAGGCATAACAAAAATCTCGAACACACTAGAAGACAATGTGGTGGTTCGTTACGGAGACGCGCAAGAAATTGCCAAAATCAAAGGGGTGGATCCGGCGTTTAAATCGGTGACTAACGTCGATACATTCATCGTATATGGCGACTACGGATTGCAGAAAAATGGAAACGAATTTGCCGTTTTCGGTAGTGCGATATCCGCAAGTTTGAATATCAATCTAGAAAGTATCCAAACCAAAGCCACGCTTTTTGTGCCTAAAAAAGGCGTAACCTACAATCAGCTTAATCCAGATGCTTCACTCAATTTACAATATGTAATCCCATCTGGTGTGATTGCGTTAAACGATGATGGAGACAAGGACTTAATAATTGCCTCGTTACCCTTAGTGCAAACGTTGTTCGACGTGCCAGGCAAAGTGAGTGGTTTAGAGGTTAAAGTCGACGAGGATGAGATTGCAGAAACCTATGAATCCTTAAAGTCAATTCTTGGCGACGACTTTCTGGTAAGAAACAGGAGCGAGCAAAATGAAGCGGCGTATAAAGTTTTCAAAACTGAGAAGTGGGCCACTTTCGCCATTTTAACATTGGTTGTGTTGATTGCAGCCTTTAACACCATTGGTGCACTTACAATGTTGGTGTTAGAGAAAAAGAAGGATATCCAAATTTTACGAAGTATGGGCGCTCCAGCCAATACAATTCGAAACATATTTCTTAGCGAAGGCATGTTAATTACCTGGGTTGGTATAATTGTTGGGTTGATAATAGGATTAGGGTTTGTTTGGGTTCAGGATGTTTATGGCATCGTGCCCTTAGAAGGCAGCTTTGTTGAGTACTTCCCAGTTCGACTAAATCCTTTGGATTTAGTAGGTGTTGTGTTTGTAATAAGCTTGCTTGGGTTACTGGCTTCTATTTATCCGTCTTTTAAAGCCGCAGAGAACGCATGAAATATTTAATAGTTGGTTTGGGTAACATTGGTGACAAATATGCCAACACAAGGCACAATGTCGGCTTTGGCTTTTTGGATTATTTAGCCGAGCAGTACAAAATCGAATTTGAGAATGAACGATTTGGAGCCTATGCCAAACACCGCTATCGTGGAAGGAATTTGCACTTTTTAAAACCGGATACCTTTATGAACCTGAGTGGCAATGCCCTTCAGTTTTGGATGAAGAAGCTATCTGTGCAGCCACATCAAATTTTAATTGTTACCGACGATTTGAATTTGCCATTCGGCACACTTCGTATGCGTGGTAAAGGAAGTGATGGAGGACATAACGGATTAAAGAGTATTCAAGACGTGTTAAACGGCTCGAAGTATCCAAGATTACGCGTTGGTATCGGTGCCGAATTCTCAACTGGTCAACAGATAGACTATGTGCTAGGCGAGTGGACGGAATCAGAACAAACGGGTTTACCTCCGTTGTACGCCAAAATGCAAAAAGGCATAGAAGAAATGGTTTTTCGAGGAATTGGTATGGCAATGAATATGGTGAATACGAAGGATAATGTCTGAATGTCTGAATGCCTGAAGGATTGAATGTCTGATGGATTGAAGGGGTTGTCATAAATTCTATGGTTCTCTTCTACATACATTCATACTACATACACTCATTCTTCCTTCAATCATTCTTACTTCACTCATTAAAAAAAGAAAGGAGGTCCAAAAACATTTTCTCAAATGATCTTGTCCTCCTGTTCAAGTCGCATGTGTAGTCAAAGTGTTCAAACGGTTTTGATATGTCTCCACCGCCTCAATGTCAATATTTTTGTTTTATACAGCACATTCCCTCATTCTTCCTTCAATCCTTCTTCCTTCAATCATTAAATAAAGAAAGGAGGTCCAAAAACATTTTCTCAAATGATCTTGTCCTCCTATTCAAGTCGCATGTGTAGTCAAAGTATTCAAACGGTTTCGTTGTTACTCCACCGCCTCAATGTCAATATTTTTAGTTTTATACAGCACATTTCCTCATTCTTACTTCAATCATTCGTCCTTCAATCATTAAATAAAGAAAGGGGGTACAAAAACATTTTCTCAAATGCTAGCGTCCCCCTGTTCAAGTCGCATGTGTAGTCAAACTCTTATCAATCTACATTGTCATGTAGAAAGCTGTTATTCGTTTTAATTTCTGGTTTGCTATCAGGCTCATCAACCAGTGATGTGCGAGATATATCCGTTTCTGAAGAATGTAACGTTTGGTTGAGTTTAATCCCTCTGCGTTTGTATGCAGGTACATTTTCTAACTCTTCCATCCCTTCTTGGGAGTTTGCTGTTTTGCTTAATTCCTTAAGCTTAACAATGCGCTCCTTCATTTCTTCAACCTTCGTATTGGCAACCCGTATTTCTTCTTCATCCTCTTCCGGCCCGTTTATAATGTCGAAAATGGATGTTTGTTTTTGTTTTTTTGGCGTTTCTTGTGTCGTGTCTGATTCGTCGGGAGTGTAAGTAGCTGCCTCTAATATGTGCTCTTCTTCTTCAACAATATTTTCGACCCCCATGTAACGATTTTCCGCCTTGTGGAAGCCGGTTGCTATAATGGTTACCGATACCTTGGCCCCTAATGTTTCGTCGTAACACAAACCACATTTTAGGTTGGCGTCCATTCCAGCTTGTTCTTGGAAAAACTCATTGATGGCAGCGTATTCGTCCATTCGAGCTTCTTCGTCACCATACGAGATGTTAATGAGTAAATCACTCGCACCTGTAATTTTATTATCGTTAAGCAATGGAGAGTTTAAAGCCAGTTCAGCGGCACGTGTTGCTCTATCGTCTCCTTCTGCAACCCCATTACCCAATATGGCTACACCACTATTCGTCATGGCCGTTTTTACGTCTTCAAAATCAACGTTAATACTGCCAGCTATGGTGATAATTTCTGCAATACCTTTTGCAGCTGTAGTTAATATGTTGTCGGCGTGTGAAAAGGCTTCGGTAATTTTTAAGTTACCATACATGTCCTTAATTCTGTCGTTTGAAATCACCAAAAGTGAGTCAACAACTTCACGCATTTCTGCAAGACCCGTTTCGGCAGCGGTTACCCTTTTGCCGCCTTCAAAACTAAAAGGTGTAGTAACAATGCCAACAGTTAGTATCCCCATGTCTTTGGCCGCTTTAGCTATTACAGGAGCAGCTCCAGTCCCGGTACCACCGCCCATTCCGGCAGTAACAAACACCATTTGCGTATTAACGCCTAATGATTCTATAATGTCTTCAAGACTTTCTTCTGCTGCATGTTTACCAACTTCTGGGTTAGATCCAGCACCTCGACCTTCGGTAAGTTCATTACCAATCTGAATTTTATTTGGGACAAGACTCATTTCTAAAGCCTGGTTGTCGGTATTAAAGATGAAAAAGTCAACACCAGAGATGCCTTGTTCATACATATAATTTACAGCGTTTCCGCCACCACCACCAACACCAATAACCTTAATTATTGACGATTTATCTTTAGGTAAGTCTACTTTAAAATTCATGCGCGTCTATCTAAAAATCTTTAATATCACTTTCATCCTTTAACCATGCTTTAAACTTGGTAAAGAAATGTTCCCTGCGTTCTGCTTTGATCGTTCGGTCTTTGTCTTCAGCACTCATATCGGCATAATCCATCTCAACAGCTACTTCTTCTTCAGCCATAAAGTTGTTGTATGCTTCAGAATTTTCGCGCAACCCCTTTAATACCAAGCCAACGGCTGTTGCGTAAATCGGGCTTTTAACCTCTTCTACCAGGCCTTTTGCTAAGTGCTCGTTAGGGAAACCGATTCGAGCATCTAAACATGTAATGTATTCAGCCAACTGCGTTACGTTTTTAAGCAATGCGCCGCCGCCTGTAATGACAATACCCCCAACTAATTTCTTTTCTAATCCGCTTGATTTGATTTCGTAATACACCAATTCAAGTATTTCAGAAACCCGTGCGTTGATAATCATGGAAAGATTCTTTACAGATATCTCTTTAGGTTCTCGACCGCGAAGTCCGGGTATAGAAACGATTTCATTTTCAGTTGATTCATCTGCCAATGCTGATCCAAATCGAGTCTTTAACAACTCAGCTTGGTTCTTCATCACATTACAACCTTCCTTTATGTCTTCGGTAATGATGTTACCTCCATACGGAATGATTGCCGTGTGTCTAATAATATTTTCGTGGAAAATGGCAACATCTGTTGTTCCACCTCCTATATCTACCAGAGCAACACCAGCTTCAAGCTCTTCATCACTCAGTACCGAGTGCGCCGATGCTAATGGCTCCAACGTAAGTTCAGAAACTTTAATTCCTGATTTTTCAACGCATTTATAAATATTTTTTGCTGCTGTTATCTGACCTGTTATTATGTGGTAGTTGCCTTCCAGCTTTACGCCTGCCATGCCTATAGGGTCAACTATGCCAGGTTCATTGTCTACTGTAAAGTCTTGTGGCAACACATGAATTATCTTGTCACCAGGATTAACAGATAGCTTGTGCATGTCTTGTTCAAGCTTGTCAAGATCTTCTTGAGCGATTTCAATTTCAGCATCATTACGAATAATCATGCCTTTGTGTTGTAAGCTATTGATATGTGCGCCAGCGATTCCTACATGAACACGGTTAATAGCAACATTAGAGTTTTTAGAAGCTTGGGCTGATGATTCGATAATGGCGTTAACTGTTTTGTCAATATTTGAAACAACACCACGAGTTACACCTCCATTGGTAGGTACTTGACCTAATCCTAAAATGTCAACCTTGCCATATTCGCCCATACGACCGACAATCGTACAGATCTTGGTGGTTCCAATGTCTAATCCTACTATGATTTTGTTTTCAGCCATGCTACTTTTTACAAATTACTTGATCTTTAAACTTCAGGTTTATCTCTCGATATTTTTCCCATCCCAGGTTTGTCGATGCACGTTGGTAAAACTGTTCAAGTTTTTGAAGCTTCTGTTCTAGCCTATCGTTATCACCCACTACTACTTCGTGTCCACCCATTTGGGTAGTGAAGATTAAATCACCATTGGGTCTGACAAATATCTGTTCAATAAGGGAGTTCCAGAAGGTAGACTGATTAACATACGAAGTGAATGTGTACAGTTTAGTGTTCAAACTCGGCTTGATATGGCCAGTAGCGACTTTTACATCGGATGTATGCCTTGCCGATAAAGGGAAAGGGTCGCCGTTTTCGTCGAGGTAATAGCTTGGTTTTTCGAGAGGTATAACTCTTAAAACAGGTGTTTTTTGTGCAATGTCAATCACCAAAAGACCATTCATTCTGATATAGCAGTCTGCGTTTTGAATGTATGGGTTTTGATTCAACGCCGATTCAATCTTACTTAAGTCTATCTCATCTATGCGTTGCCCAACAAATCTGATCGTGTCTTTTGCTAAGTATTTTTGTATTTCTGATTTTGATATAAACGGTGTCGCATTGTCTCTAAACTCAATCTCAAATTCTTGGCATACTTGACTCGTTCTATCCTTTTTAAAGATAAAGAAAAGAACAACGATACCGATAATACCGAGCCCTAAAACTAACCAGTGAATCAAGAATTTTTTCATAGTTCGGTTAGTGAAATTTTAAGGGGTTCAACTAAGGTGTCTATATCTCCTGCGCCTAAGGTTAGTAACACCTCGGGTTTGTGTTTCTTGATTGTTTCAACAACTTCTGTTTTTAAAACCAAGGATTTGTTGGTTGTAATTAGGTCTAACAATGCTGCGCTCGATATGCCTGCAATGGGCAACTCCCGAGCTGGGTAGATATCTAATAGAATGACTTCGTCCAATGCAGAAAGACTCTTGGCGAATTCTGCCATAAAATCTCTAGTACGGGTGTACAAATGAGGTTGAAATATGGCTGTAATTTTCTTGTTTGGATATAACTGTCTTGCGCTTGATATTATCGCATTTAATTCTGTTGGGTGGTGGGCATAGTCATCGATGTACGTGATATCTTCAGTTTGAAGAATGTATTCAAAACGACGCTTTACTCCTTTAAAGCTTTCAAGGGCCAAACGAAGGTCGTGTTCGGTTACACCAACTTGGGTAGCTATGGCAGAGGCTACAACAGCGTTTTCAACATTATGTTTCCCGGGTATGCCTAGTTTTAAGTGTCTGTAAACGTCATTTTCAAGATACAAGTCAAATACAAATGCGGCATCGTGGATGTGCACATTTCGGCCACTTATATGGCCTTGCTCAATGCCATAGGTCGTAATAGGTTTGGTGAAATGATTTTGGTTATCGGCCTGTACAAACAGTTGGCCATGGTCATCAACCAAATTGCCAAAGGCAACAAAAGATTCTGTGAGGTGTTCCTTTTTTTCATAGATGTCAAGATGGTCGGCATCCATATTTGTAATACCCGCGTATTTGGGTTTTAAGGTAAGAAATGACCGGTCGAATTCATCTGCTTCCGTAATGCTTATTCCTTTATCGTTTCCCACCAAACTGTTCCAGTAATTGCTTTCATAATTACTTGCCAATCCACCTAAAAAAGCCACGTGAGGTATTTTGGCTGTGGTAAGAATGTGCGACAACAAACAGGAAGTTGTTGTTTTGCCATGCGTACCTGCAATAGACAGATTAGTTGTATTTCTGGTGATAACGCCAAGTGCTTCAGATCGTTTGATTACTGTAAACCCAGTATCCGTTACGTACTTTTTAATTACCGATGACGCAGGAATAGCAGGCGTGTATATTACTAAAACAGAATCCTTATCCGTGTTTTTCAGTTTGGTGTCAACCCAGACTGTCTCGTCTACAAATTCAATGGATATTCCTTCTTCAGATAGGGCGTCAGTAATGTGCGTTTTCGTTTTGTCGTAACCAAACACTTCTTTCCCAATAGAATGAAAATATCTGGCCAACGCACTCATTCCAATCCCGCCAATGCCGATAAAAAAGACGCTATGTATCTGACTTAAATTCAATCGACAATCAGTTTTTCTATTTCTTTAATTATTGCGTCTGTGGCATTTGGGCGACCAAGAGCGAGAATGTTTTTCTCGAGTTCGGCTAACCTATTTTTGTCAACCATCAGGTTTAACGCTGTTGGAATTAGGTCTTGTTCTGCGTCGACGTCTTTAACTATAACGGCTGCATTTTTATTGACTAACGCCATGGCATTCTTGGTTTGGTGGTCTTCTGTTACATTGGGGCTAGGCACTAAAATACAAGCCTTGCCAAGTGCACTTAATTCGGAGAGGCTAGAAGCTCCTGCTCTAGAAATGACTATGTCAGCGGCTTTGTACGCTAAGTCCATTTCGGTGATAAACGTGGTTTGTTTGCCGTACACCTCTTTGCTGGTTGAGAAAAATTTACCCGTTTGCCAAAGAATTTGAATGCTATGTTCGCGCAATAGGTTGAGGTTTTTTTCAATCGCTAAATTTATGGTACGGGCGCCAAGACTTCCGCCAATAATCAATATGGTGGGTACGTCTTTAAGCTCAAAGTGTGCTCGCGCTTGTCCACTGTTTTGCTGACAGTTAAGCAGTTGTTGGCGAATCGGGTTTCCAGTAATGACGATTTTTTGAGCATCAAAAAATCGCTCCATACCATCAAATGCGACGCATATCTTATTTGCCTTACTGGCCAAAAGCTTATTTGTAATACCTGGGTAGCTGTTTTGCTCTTGTACCAACGTAGGAATTTTAAGTAAGTTGGCTACAAATAGTAATGGTCCGCTGGCAAATCCGCCAACACCGATCACTACATCAGGTTTGTTTCTTTTTATTAGACCCCACGATTTTACGAGGCTTGAAATGAGTTTAAATGGGAAGGCAAGATTCCGTAAACTCAATTTTCGATCTATGCCACTAATCCATAATCCAGTAATGTCAAATCCTGCTTCTGGCACTTTTTGCATTTCCATTTTATCCTTAGCTCCAACAAATTTTATTTTGGCGTCAGGATAGTTTACTTGAAGTGCTTTGCCAATGGCAATAGCTGGGAATATGTGACCACCGGTTCCTCCACCAGAAATTAAAAAACTCAATTTAGGCTTCATCTACAGTGTTTATTTTTTGATTGGAAAAACGACTTACACTTAAAATGATCCCCATTGCTAAACTGGTGAAAAGTAAGCTGGTTCCACCCATACTAATGAATGGTAAAGGCAAGCCTGTGTTGGGTAATAAATGTACAGCTACCCCCATATTCATAAACGCTTGTATGACCAGGGTAAAAGACAGACCTATGGCTAACAGCGCCCCAAAAGCCTTGGGCGAATGCACCACTATAAGTACCGCTCGCCATAATAAGGTTAGGTATAATCCCATTACAAACAACCCTCCCAGAAGGCCATATTCTTCTAAGATAATGGCGTATATAAAGTCGGAAAACGCGAGTGGTAAAAAGTTTCTTTGATCGCCTTTGCCTGGTCCACGACCAGTTAACCCGCCATTGGCAATTGCGATGTTGGCTTGTTGGTTTTGATAGGATTCGGCAGTTTCGTCACCACCCATTACCTGTACATAGTTTTCTATTCTTGATTTCCAGGTCGCAATTCTTCCCATATCTGTGTCAGATTTGAGGATGGCAAATATGAGAATGCCAATAACGATTGTACCTGCACCAAATAGGGCAAAAAGGTGTTTGGCAGATATTCTTCCAATAAAGAGTAGAAGCATGGAAGTAGCAAAAAGGACGGCCGCTGTAGACAAGTCGGCTACACCGATTAAGGCACATACCACCACAATAACTATTAACACGGGCAAAAAGGTTTTTTTGAAGTCGTCCACAGCCTCTTGTCTTTTCGATAAAAACTGGGCGATATACATCACCAGAGCCACTTTAGCGAAATCGGAAGATTGGAACGACAAACCTATGCCTGGGATGGTTATTGATCTTTTGGCGTTGTTTAAATCATTACCAAAAAACAATGTGTAGATAAGCAGAATGATAGCAAGGTATATAAGGTATTTGGCAGGTCGGGAGTAGTATTGAAAATCAACCATATGCGTAAGCCACATCAGAAATAACCCCATTAATAAGATTCCGACATGTTTTATTAAATAATACTCCGTGTTACCACCTTGCATTTTGTACGCCAATGAACATGTGGAGCTATAAATAGCCAGCACCCCCCATAGCGAGAGCAAAATGACGACAAACCAAATCAGTTGATCGCCCTTGATGTTATTGCGTATCCATTTAATCATTATTTACTACAGGTTACGGACTTCGTATTTAAACTGTCTTCCGCGGTCTTCATAACTTTCAAAAAGGTCAAAACTTGCACATGCTGGTGAAAGCAAAACAGCTTCGTTTTTAAAGGCCATACCATTGGCTACTTGTACGGCTTCTTTTGCTGTTTGAACATTGATAATCATGTCAACATGTTTCGAAAAAGCTTGGTGTAAAGCTATATTGTTTTTGCCAAGGCAAATTAGAATACGCACCTTCTCTTTTACTAGCGGTACTAGGCTGGCATAGTCGTTTCCTTTGTCAATGCCTCCGGCAATCCAAATTACTGGTTTGTGCATGCTTTCAAGTGCATACCAAGCAGAATTTACATTGGTAGCTTTTGAGTCGTTGATGTAGTCTACTCCTTTTACAGCGGTAACAAATTCTAAGCGGTGCTCAATGTTTTTAAAATCCATCAGGCTTTCGCGAATCACTTCGTTTCTGATGAGTAAAGAGCTGGCCACAATAGAGGCAGCCATTGAGTTGTAGGTGTTGTGTTTCCCACTAATTGTAAGTTGATTTAAATTCATTTTGAATTTTATTTTTGGTTGATTTAATAGAATGTGAAATGTGTCTTGATCAGCCCAGGCACCTTCTTCCAATTCACTTTGGTATGTGAATGGAATAGACTTAGCTTGAACTGTATTTTGTTTTAAGTAGTTGGTTATTGGGTCCGAATCGGCACAATAAATAAAGGTGTCGCTTTGGGTTTGATTCTGAGTAATTCTGAACTTAGAATCGATATAGTCTTGGTATGTGTTGTAACGGTCTAGGTGATCTGGAGAAATGTTTAACAATACGGCGTAATCCAGCTTGGTTTCAAACATGTAATCCAATTGAAAACTGCTCAATTCAATGACGTAGTGGGTGTGTGTATCTTGAATAACCTGCCGTGCCAAACTGTTGCCGATGTTCCCAGCAATGCCAACAGAATAGCCTGCTTTATGCAGTAAATGATGGGTCAGCAGCGTAGTTGTGGTTTTCCCGTTTGTACCTGTAATGCCAATGAGTGTTGCCTTGGTGTGCTGGGCGCCAAACTCTATTTCCGAAATCAACTTAACGCCTTTGTTAAGTAGCTTTTGAACAATTGGCGCTTTGGTTGGAATGCCAGGACTTATAATGGCTAGGTCGGCATTTAAGATTTTTTCCTCCGTATGGTTGCCATGTTCAAAGGCAATTCCTGCCTCTGTGAGTTCAGTCACATATTTCGGTTGAATTTTCCCGAAGTCGGAAACAAAGACGTCGTGATTCAAGTGCTTGGCTAAAATAGCCGCACCTGTCCCGCTTTCGCCTGCTCCTAATATGACTGTTCGTTGGTTCACTTTATCTTAATTTGAATGTGATGAGGGTTACGGCTGCGAGCATGATTCCGACAATCCAAAAACGTGTGACGATTTTTGGTTCTGGGTACCCGAGTTTTTGGTAGTGATGGTGTAACGGCGACATTTTGAATATGCGCTTACCCTCTCCAAATCGTTTTTTGGTGTATTTGAAATAACTCACCTGGATCATTACAGACAGGTTTTCGGCCAAGAAAATCCCACATAGAATTGGGATCAATAATTCTTTTCGAAGAATGATGGCGAATACAGCGATGATGCCACCAAGGGCTAAACTTCCGGTGTCGCCCATAAACACTTGAGCAGGGTAGGAGTTGTACCACAAAAAGCCAATACACGCCCCTACAAAAGCAGCACCGAATATGACAAGCTCACTCTGGAAGGGAATGAACATAACATTGAGGTATTTGGCGAAAACCGCGTTGCCAGAAATGTATGCCAGTACAGCTAGCGTTAATCCAATAATGGCGCTTGTACCTGCGGCTAATCCATCAATTCCATCTGTGAGGTTGGCGCCGTTCGAAACTGCGATAATGATGAATGTGACGATGAGCACATAAACAATCCAAGCATATTTTTTGGCAGTTTCTTTATCTAAAAAGAAAAGAATGTCGGCATAATCGAACTCATGACTTTTAACAAAAGGTATTGTAGTGGTCGTTGATTTGGTATCAATCACATAAACCGTTTCACCTGCATCATTGGTTATCGTTTCGGTAGCCGCATCAATCTCGGTTTGCGTTGCAACACGTTCATTGACAAAGTCTCTCACAACAACTTCGTTATTGTAGTAAAGGCTTAATCCAATTATTAATCCTAAACCCAGTTGACCAACGACCTTGAACTTTCCTGCAAGCCCGGCTTTATCCTTTTTAAATACTTTTATGTAGTCATCCAAAAAGCCAATCAGTCCTAACCAAACTGTTGTGATGATCATGAGGATCACGTATACATTTCGGAATTTAGCAAAGAGTAGGGTTGGGATGAGGATGGCCGCTATGATAATCAGACCACCCATGGTTGGTGTTCCTTTTTTCTCTGCTTGGCCTTCCAAACCGAGTTCTCTAATGGTTTCTCCAACTTGTTTCTTACGTAACTTCTCAATCAATGTTTTGCCAAAAAACAAACTGATCATGAGCGAAACGATGATTGCCATGATGGCTCTAAACGAGCTAAATTCAAAGACACCAGCGCCGGGTATACTAAAATGTTCTTCGAGGTAGCGGAATAAATAATACAGCATAGCTTATGAAATTTGAGAGGCGTTTTTGATGAATATTTCTTTATCGTCGAAGGGGTGTTTTACACCCTTGATTTCCTGATAGGTTTCATGACCCTTTCCGGCAATCAAAATGATGTCGTTTGGTTGTGATAGGCTCAAGGCCGTACGAATAGCCTGTTCTCTATCAGTGATTTTCAAAACTTTTTTATAATGCTGCGGGGGTATTCCGGTTTGCATATCAGCCAAAATGGCTTCAGGATTTTCAGACCTAGGGTTGTCAGAAGTAAGAATAACTCTATCACTCAGCTCGGTAGATACCTTCGCCATCATAGGTCGTTTGTCATGGTCTCGATTTCCTCCACATCCCACTACGGTTATCAACTGCTCATTTTTAGAGCGAATGGCATTAATGGTTTCAAGCACATTTTGAAGTGCATCTGGCGTATGTGCGTAATCAATTACACCAACTACTTTGTTAGGTGCTTTGATGTATTCGAACCTGCCACTTACAGCGGTTAAACTTGTAAGGGCAGTAATGATTTGTTCGGATTCTTGGCCGAGAATAAAAGCAGTTGCGTATACAGTGAGTAAGTTGTAAGCATTGAACTTTCCTACCAACGAATACCATGCTTCTTTCCGATCAATCTCCAGCAGCATTCCATTGAAATCGTGCTCGATTATTCGTGCCTTAAAATCAGAAACAGAATGTAGGGCGTAGGTGTATTTGGTTGCTTTGGTGTTTTGCACCATCACCATGCCGTTCTTGTCGTCCTTGTTGGTTAAAGCAAAGGCATTGGAGCTCAATTGGTCGAATAAGGACTTTTTAACGTCACGATATTCTGCGAAAGTGTTGTGGTAGTCTAAATGGTCATGGGTGATGTTAGTAAACGCCGCCATTTCGAACACTAAACCACCGATACGTTTCTGATGGATAGCATGCGAGCTCACCTCCATAAAGCAATGTGAGCACCCATCAGCGACCATTAACGCCAACAATTTGTTAAGGTTTATGGCATCTGGAGTGGTGTGGGTAGTTGGGTGTACCGTGTTGTTTATGCGATTTTCCACAGTGCTAAGTAGTCCAGTCTTAAATCCTAGTTTTAGGTATAGCTTGTATAGTAAAGTGGCTACGGTAGTTTTTCCATTCGTGCCTGTTACGCCAATAAGTTTTAGTTTTTTACTTGGCTGGTCGTAGTACGCTGAGGCAAGTAAGCCAACCATATGTGTGGTGCTTTGCGTTTGTACAAAAGTCACCTTTGGTGGCAGTGGTGTTGGCAGTTGTTCGCAAACCACAACTTTGGCCCCCTTCTCAATGGTTGCACCTATAAATCGATGACCGTCAATAAGGTTTCCGTCAATGGCGATAAATACGTCAGAGGGTTGTATTTGACGAGAATCGATGTGTAGCTGGCCGATTTCGATTTCTTTGTTTCCAGTCACCGAATACGGATATTCTTTGGGCAATATGTCTATCAGTCGCTTCATAGAATTGGCCGTAAATCGAGGTAAATGGTTCTGCCTTTGGCCATTTTCGAGCCAGGCAATGGAGACTGTTTGAATACCTTGCCGTATCCTTTATGTTGAATTTTATATCCCTTGTTTTCGAATAGATAAAGACAAGAGGCTAGTCCAAAGCCAGAAACATCTGGCATCGTATTGTCGCTAAATGGAACTACATCGCCAACCAGCTCACCATCTACTGGTGCCAATCTTACGTAATCATGGTTACGGGCATCTATGTCGTACGGTACGTCAAGCTGTTTGCAGGTTGTCTTTACGTATTTGTACTTTGAGCTGATTAAACTTGGTAAAAAAGCAGTGTCGAGAGGTGTTACCTTTCTGTGAACAGCGTTTGCATATATTTTTAATGCGATTTCCTTAAAGACAGGTAAGGCAACTGCTGAACCATAAATCCGTCCTTTGGAAGGACGGCTGATTAATACAATTAAGGTGTATTTCGGGTTGTCGGCAGGGAAGTAGCCAACAAAGCTGCTATGATAGTCTTTTGAATATCCTTGAGCGTCATCAGATATTCTAGAAGTACCTGTTTTGCCTGCAACTTTAAACGTGAGATTTTTTAGTTTTTGAGATGCCGTACCTCGAATCACAACACCTTCAAGCATTGTTTTAACATCTTCAAGCGTAGATGGACTGCATATCTTTTTGTTATTGATGTGCGGCTCATTTTCAGTCTCAATCTTGCCAAACGATCCTGTGCCCGAAATGATATACGGTCGCATCATTACACCGTTGTTGGCAACAGCATTGTACAGCATTGCCACATGTAATGGGCTCATTTTTGCTGAGTAACCAATAGATAGTGAGGGGATGGCCATACCCGACCAGCCTTGTTTGCCTGGACGAAGTATTGTCGGAACCACTTCGCCTTTAATGCCAGTTTGTAAAGGTTCGGTTAACTGTAATCGGTCAAAAAAGTCAATGAACTCATCTGGGTCATTTCTGAACCCTTTAAATGCAATGGTCGAAATGCCAACGTTAGACGACTGCTCGAATACTTGTTGGTATGTTAAGTTGTTGACCTTGGTGTGCCCACTATCTTCAATGCTGTCGTTTTCGAAAAATTTGTATTTGCCTTTATAAACCTTTACGGAGTCGTCGATTTCTACATCGTCATTCTCGATAGCCGCAATCGCTGAAACTAGTTTGATCGTACTGCCAGGTTCGTAACCAGTGCCTATGGCATGATTAAATCGCTCACTCAAACCATCTTCAGTGTTGTCGATGTTTGCAATGGCTTTAATTTGACCCGTTTTAACCTCGAGCAAAACGGCAGTGCCATATTCAGCTTCGTTTGCCAGAATGCCCTTGCTCAAGGCCTCATGAATCATATCTTGTAGATGGATGTCTACCGTGGTGAAAACATCCTTGCCGTCTTGAGCACTAATTTTCATGTCGTTCTCGAGTGGCCTGTAGTTTCCTCCAGTCAACCTGCGAACAACTAATTTTCCATCTTTTCCTGTTAAAATGTCATCGAAGCTGGCTTCGATGCCTGCCCCTTTATGGTTTTCGTTAATAAAGCCAATGGTTCTGTGCATTAAACCGTAATACGGCTTTTTGCGAATGGTTCTTTCCTCTAATAAAATGCCGCCTTTGAAACGACCTGAGTTGAATATTGGAAGAGATTTTATTGATTTTGACTGTATAAAGCTGGCATTGCGAATGACGGTGACATACTTCCTCTTTTTTTGATAACCCTCTCGCAAAAGTGCCAAGTATTCTTCTTTGGTTCGGTTTTTTAAGACCGTACTCATGTTTGCAGCCAAAATGGATTGGTAGCTTTTAAATGAATCCTTATGGTGTTCGTGTATAACCGAGAAGTCTATACTGATTTTGTAAATAGGGACTGATGTCGCCAGTAGGCTGCCATCGTCAGAGTATATGCTGCCACGTACTGCAGGTATTTGCTGATGACGTACATGTAGACTGTCACCAATGGCTCTCCATTCGTCTCCTTCTGCGTACTGAACTCGAACGATGGAGTAAACAATTGCCCCACCTAGAATGGTCAACATTAAAATGCTGACTAACACACGCCACAATATGTCTTTTTTAACGTTCAATCGTCTTCAATATTGAGATCTACGGGGGCTTCTGATATTGGTATTAATCCTTTGTCTGACAGTCGTTTAGCAACGTCTGATTGCTTGTTCTGTCCAACTATTTCTGATTTTAATGTGATGTATTCGGCACGGAGCTCTTTAAGTTCTGATTTAACCTTTTCAGAACGTCGATGCTTCTTGTCTGATTGATGCGAGTTGTATACATATGGAATCGCCAGTAAGCCGATAAATACTATCAGACCTAGTATTTGATTACTTGATAGTTCTTTCAAACTATGTAATCCATTACTGGACTCGGATGATATGTTTGACTTCGTGCTCATATGCGTTCAGCAATACGCAGTTTTGCGCTTCTAGATCTTGGGTTAAGGGCTATTTCTTGTTCGGTAGCAACTATGGGTTTTCGGTTAATCAGTTTAAACGGGCGGTTAGATCTACCGAAAGCGTCTGTTTCCACATGGCCGTCGAAATTTCCAGATTGCATAAAGGTTTTTACCAAGCGGTCTTCTAAGCTGTGGTAAGACATTACCACGAGTCGTGCTCCAGGTTTTAAGCTCTCTAGTGAGTTGGTTAGTAAAGACTTAAGTACGCCAAGCTCGTCATTGACCTCAATACGAAGAGCCTGAAAAAGCTGTGCTAGCTCTTTATTTCGTTGTTTAGGAATGGTAAATTCTTCGGTGATCTCAGCGAGTTGACCTGTGGTGGCTATTGGTGTGTTTTTGCGGTAAGCCACAATTTTGTTCGCCAATTTCCATGCGTAACGAATTTCTCCGTATTGCTTAAATAGGCGACTAAGATCTTCAACAGAATAGCTATTCACGATTTCGTAGGCGTCTAAGTCTTGGTCTTGATTCATCCGCATGTCGAGTTCAGCGTCAAACCGAAACGAGAATCCTCTTTCACCTTCATCAATTTGATGCGATGAAATTCCTAAGTCAGCTAATATTCCATCAACCTTTTCGTTGTCATAATATTTCAGAAAGTTTTTGATGAATTGAAAATTATGGTTGACAAAAATTAGGTTGTTGTGGTCTTCTAATGAATCTAACGCATCATTGTCCTGGTCAAAAGCAATGAGCTTTCCGTTCGGTATTCGTTCTAAAATGGCGCGGGCATGTCCTCCTCCTCCGTAAGTCACATCCACATAAACACCGTCGTCTTTCAGCTGGAGGCCTTCTAGGCACTCATTCAGCATGACGGGTATGTGATATTTACGATTCTCCATCTACGTCGTCTCCCATTACATCTTCGGCCAAGTCAGCATAATCGTCTGGATCTATTTCCATTTGATCGTCATATACCTTCTTAGACCATATTTCAATTTTGTTTTCGTAAGCGTAGAACACAACCTCCGAGTCAATTTCGGCATAGGCGCAAAGCTTTTTTGGAAGAAGTATTCTGGAAGCGGTATCAATTTTTACCTCGGTGGCACCACTGTTAAACAGGCGCTTAAACTTTCGATCATTCCGTTTGAAGTCACTCAGTTTGCTCAGTTTTTTGGTTTCTGAGTCCCAATCTTTTCGGGTAAAAAGCGTAAGGCATTTGTCGAACCCACGATTAATAACCATCCGGGTCAATGCCTCTTTCGGAATCTGACGTTTTAAACCGGCAGGAACGATTGTACGACCCTTGTCGTCCACCTTACATTCATATTCACCGATATAACCCGACATGCTTTATAGTTGATATAAAAATTCGATGTAAAAGTATTACAGAATCTCCCACTTTCTACCACTTTCTCCCACTTTTTTACATAAAATGTTTCCACAAGACACTTAAATATCAGTAAATCAATAGATTATATGGTGGGATGAAAATGTACGAATTGCATGAATTTTGACTCTATTGCCGTGGTTTAAACGGCATATTGGGCACAAAAGAGGGGGTGATGACGTTAAATGGGTGAATGTGGAGGGGAATAATTATCACCTAAATTAGGTAAGTTTGTGAACCCAAATAATCTATGAAAATGAAGGCTGAAACAAGGTGGCATGTTGTGTATGTGATGTCACGTCAAGAAAAGAAAGTTGCCAAGCGATTGGCCGATCAGCGCATAGAACATTACTTACCCATTGCCAAACGTTTAAGCACTTGGAGTGACAGAAAAAAATGGGTGGACTTCCCGATGTTCAATGGCTATTTGTTTGTTAGGCCACTACCTACCCAAAAAGATGCTGTTGTTCAAACAATCGGTGTGGTCGGCTATTTAACTTTTAGCGGAAATCATGCCGTAGTAACCGACAGAGAAATTGAAATAATCCGCACCATTGAAACCGAAGGGTATTTTGCAGAAACAATTTTAAATCCAAAGGATTTTGAAGAAGGGGAGAGCCTTTTGGTTGTTGAAGGCCCTCTTAAAGGACAACAAGTTGATTTAGTAAGAAAAAATAACGAGCGTATTTTTCTTATATCCTTTGATACTCTAGGTCAGAGCATCAAGGTAAATATGCCTTTTGAATTTTTACAGAAAGTGCAGGAAGAAAGCTAAACAGCAAAGCTTTCGCCGCAGCCGCAAGTACGGGTTGCGTTAGGGTTGATAAAGTTGAAACCCTTTCCATTTAAACCATCTGTGAAATCAAGCTCAGTGCCACATAAGTATAGAAAGCTTTTCATGTCGCAAACGATTTTTTCACCGTCGCTTTCAAATACTTGATCGCCTTCTTTTTCTTCGTTATCGAAATCTAGATTGTAGCTTAATCCACTGCAACCTCCGCCGACAACTGAAACACGCATAAAGTATTCAGAAGATAAATTCTCTTCTGTCTTCAATTCGTTTAATTTTTCTAAAGCTGGGGGGGTAATCGTAATCATAGAAATTGTATTTAAACGATGGCTTCTAAACCTTGTTTTGTACGGTAGTCGTTAATCGCTGTTTTAATAGCGTCTTCAGCAAGAACCGAACAGTGAATTTTTACTGGAGGCAAGGCAAGTTCTTCAACAATTGCCATGTTGTCAATTTCCATTGCTTCTTGAACCGTTTTCCCTTTCAACCATTCTGTTGCAAGAGAAGATGAAGCTATGGCAGAACCACAACCAAAGGTTTTAAATTTGGCATCCTCTATAATTCCACTTTCTTCATTTACCTGAATTTGAAGACGCATTACGTCACCGCACTCAGGGGCTCCAACCAAACCAGTACCTACATTGCTTTCTTCTTTGTTTAAAGTGCCAATGTTTCTTGGGTTGCTGTAATGGTCAATTACTTTTTCTGAATAAGCCATATTTCTTTTTTTCTGTTTTTAATAATTAATGTTCTTGCCACTCAACTGATTTGAGGTCAATGCCTTCCTTAAACATCTCCCAAAGTGGACTCATGTCGCGCAGTTTGTGTACTGCCGTTTTAACGTGATCTATTGCAAAATCAATTTCTTCGTCGGTGGTATAACGACCAAGGCCGAAACGCAATGAAGAGTGTGCTAAGTCATCGTCCAAACCTAAATTTTTAAGTACGTAACTTGGTTCTAAAGATGCCGAAGTACAAGCTGATCCAGAAGATACAGCTAGGTCCTTAATGCCCATCATTAGTCCTTCGCCTTCTACATGCTTAAACGAAATGTTTGCTACATGTGGTAAACGATGATCCGTATTTCCGTTTACATAAGACTCTTCTATATGAAGCAATTCCGACTCGAGGCGATCTCGCATCTTAGACAATTTTTCTGCTTCTTCAGCCATTTCATTCATGCTGATTTCACAGGCTTTCCCAAATCCAACGATTCCAGGAACGTTTAAAGTGCCACTTCGCATACCGCGCTCATGTCCTCCACCATCAAGTTGTGAAGTTACCTTTACTCTTGGATTTTTTCGACGTACATACAAAGCTCCAACGCCTTTAGGTCCGTACATCTTATGTGCAGTGAACGACATCAAATCGATGTTTTGAGCATTCACATCTACTGGTACTTTACCTACAGCTTGCGTCGCATCTGTATGCAGTAAAACATTGTGCTTTCGCGCAATTGCCGATATATCTTCAATTGGCTGTAAAACCCCTATTTCATTATTTCCGTACATGATAGAAATAAGAATGGTTTTGGGTGTTATTGCAGCTTCTAAGTCCGAAAGATTAATAAGTCCATCTTCGTTAGGGGATAGGTAGGTGACTTCACCTCCCATTTTTTCAATGTGCTTGCATGAATCCAAAACAGCTTTGTGCTCTGTATTCACTGTAATGATATGATTCCCTTTTCGTGCATACATTTCGTACACACCTTTAATTGCTAAATTATCTGCTTCAGTAGCACCTGAAGTGAAAATTATTTCCTTAGGGTTAGCGTTGATTAGCTTAGCTACTTGCTCACGCGCATAATCAACAGCTTCTTCAGCTGTCCAACCAAAGGCATGATTACGACTAGCAGCATTACCAAACTTGCTGTTGAAGTATGGCAGCATAGCTTCAAGGACTCGTGGGTCCATCGGTGTAGTGGCGTTATTGTCTAAGTATATCGGGAACGATAACATGCTTATTTTTATTTAGATTAATTCTATTCTGCAAATATAACGACTCTAGCACAAAAAAGGTTCAGACCAAATTGCAATTATTTACTCAACTTTTTTTTGACCATCTTTGAATAAAATTCGCAGCCGTGATACGCAAAATTGAACACCTAGGTATAGCCGTTAAGTCAATAGAAAAGTCAAACGAGATAATCAGTAAATTGTTAGACTCATCTGCTTATAAAGAGGAGGCTGTAGGCTCAGAAAACGTGCTGACTTCGTTCTTTAGATTGGGTGAAACCAAGGTCGAGTTACTCGAAGCAACCTCAGAAGATAGTGCTATTGCCAAATTTATTGAGAAACGCGGTGAAGGCATACACCATATTGCACTAGATGTTTCAAACATTGAAGAAGAATTGCAACGGCTTAAGGATTTGGGTTTCAAACTCATTCACGACAAACCTAAAAAAGGTGCGGATGGCAAAAAGATTGCCTTTTTGCATCCGAAGTCTACCAATGGCATCTTGGTAGAGTTATGCGAGGATATAGATTCTAACGAGGCTGAAACAAAATAGGTAATACAAACCGTGCCCGACTAAAATCGTTGAAATAAACGGCAGGTGCCCATTTAGGTAATTTGTTGAAGACGTGAATGGCGTAGGCATCTAAAACCGAATTCGTGCTTGATGCAATTTTTAGATCTGAAAATTTTCCGTTTTTCTCTACGATAAAATCTAAGTAAACAATTCCAGGTTTAAGCTCAGTGTTCTGGCTCATGATGTCTGTTGTTAAACTATCCATTTTATGAAACAGTAGTTTATTGCCCACGGTGGATGTTGGACGAATCTTAAACTTTGTTAATTGGTCTAATACAGAACTGTCTTCGGCTCCCTCTGCGATTACAGAAATCACTTCCATATCTTGATCATCGTAGGGGTATAAATAGGCACCAAATAGCTTGATGTATATGTGAAAGTTTTCATACATCCATTGAGCACTATTGGTAAACTGTTCTTTGTTTATTCCGATTACGCGCCACCGATCTGTTCGCTGCAATACAACCTCGGCATCCGATTGCGTAAAAGTAGCTTTCGTATATTCAGGATTGAATTTGATGTGGGTATATTTTGAGCTGAATTGTACGCCAGTTAGCCGCATATGATTGGACTTGTACTGACCGATTTGTTTTTGGAATAAATAAACCAAAGCGCTGATTTGTGCACTCGTTCCCTTTTGCAGCTTGTTAGCATCTTTGTCAACAAGATATTGCAGCGTAAGTGAGTCGAAGGTGGCAATAGCTGTTTCAATGCCTTTCACTTGCAGAAGACGCTGTTTTTCCATCATTAATTCATCATAGGTAGAGCGAACCTTAGTTAAATCATTGACCTCAGTTATCAGCCAGACGTTGTCTTTTTTAATTAACTCAAAATCGGCACTGCCAGCAGTGGTGTATATTTCACATATGGCAGTTGAGTCGCTGGTGCGCTGTGTTTTCTCAAAATCACGAACCTTAAACTTCCTTTTAAAGTATTGTTGCTCCAAACTATCTACTACACGGTCTAACTTTAGCAAGTCGAAGTCTATCCCTACCGATAAAGGTTGCATTAAACGTATGTCGCCAGTTTGTGAAAAGTGAACGTACGCGTCAACAAATTTGGCCACTGCGCTGTCTATAGCTACGTTTAAAATTCTTTCGGTAGTGATGCTGTCTACAAGATTGGCGTACAGGTCATAATACTTCTGTTTGAACGGATTATTGTTAAACCCGAAAACCTCATACCCGTCGGGTGTTTTTCTAACATCTAGCGCATAGATGAAGGTATCGCTGTTATGCATTTGGCACTGAAAGTGGTTGTCAATTTTTTTCGCAACGGCAGCTTCAACAGGCAAATAGTGAAGTTGAATATCTTGTAGTTTGAAGTATTCTCGTCTTATTTTAAAAAAAGAATACAGCGTATCGCTTACCATGTGCTGAAACGTTGAACTTGAAGAATCGGCGTCAAAGTGTTTTTCTACAGCCGTAAAAGAATCACAGAATTCAAGTAACTCCAATTTGTCACTTTTTGTGAAAGACTGGGAGGAGGCGAAGGTGCTTATAGTCAAGAGCAATAGGCTATAAACGAGTTTAATCGAACGTGTAAATGGCTTTTTGGTGTTCAAATTATTCACAAATGGGATGTAAACATAACTAAACCAAGTATGGCTATCTTTGGAGCAAGATGAAGACAAATCAAATCGTTCGTTTCGTTCTTGGAATAGTTGGACTTATTATTCTGGTGTGGTTTGCATGGCAAGTAAAACAAGTCTTTGTGTATTTCGCTGTTGCAATTGTTTTGGCCCTAATGGGGCGACCTTTAATGAGCAAACTTTCTCAAATAAAAATAAAAGGCCATAGTTTCCCGGATTGGGCTGGTGGGTTAATCGTGATTGTAACATACCTCGTAATCCTTTCGCTTTTCTTCAAATTTTTAATTCCAATATTGGCCCAGCAAATTGATATCATCGTCAATCTCGATGTGGAGCTACTTCTTCAAGAGTTTAGTGGGCCACTGGCAAGCCTCGAAGCTTGGTTTAAAGACATGAACATCAAAGGGATTAATCGAGAAACAATTCAAAATGAATTGGTAGGCTATCTCAATTTCAATTCTGTTTCAAGTGCTTTCGAGAATATTTTGTCTGGGTTGGGCACTGTTCTCGTGGCCTTTATGAGTATACTTTTTATCACCTTCTTTTTGCTTAAAGACAAAAACATCGTTAACAATATCATCGATACGGTAACCCCCGACAAATACCTAAAAAGCATACATAATGTATTATCCGATACAAAAGACTTGCTTACCAGATATTTCATAGGTGTAGCCATTCAGGTATCCATAATTACGACAATAGTGAGTGTAGGGTTGTCGATATTTAATGTGCCTAATGCGCTTTTGATTGGATTCCTTGCAGGGTTAATCAATATCATACCTTACATCGGCCCGATCATAGGAGCCACATTTGGGATCTCATTAAGTTTATTGTCGTACGTCCATATGGATTTAGGCATGGATTTAGGACCGCTTATTTTGAAGATTCTATCGGTATTTGCTGTAGCTCAGCTGACCGATAACTTTGTGTTGCAACCACTCATTTTTTCGAAGAGTGTAAAAGCCCATCCACTCGAAATATTTGTGGTGATTATGGCAGCTGGGATGATCGCCGGAGTTTTAGGGATGATTCTTGCCGTACCAACATATACCTTTTTGCGTATCGTTGGTAAAGAGTTTTTTCAAGGATATAAGGTGGTGCAAGGCCTTACCAAAGATCTTTAGTCGGGTAGCACCCCATATTGTTTTAAACGCAAATTGAAAGACTGAATCATAGTTCCAGAGGTTTCAAACTTCTGGTCTAGTTGTCTGTAGGGCGTGAAGTAGGGGAAAGGATCATTCAAACGATTCATTTCTGAATCAAACACAAAAATGCCCCATTTAACTTGCCCGTTTTCCGAGAGAAACAATTCATCTATTTTAGCATAATACACCTCGTATTCGGACGTATTAAAGATTTCTGTGCTGTCATCCGTTAGAATACGAATGTTATCACTTTCCGTCGAAAGTAGTGAGTCAGTGGTGACTACAAATGAACCAAAGTTGTAATTTGTATGTATCGCGTTCCAGATATTATTTAACTTTTCTATGCGCAAAGCGTCTTTCTCTTGAGCGGATTTGTTGTTAAACAAACTTGCTTTTTTTGAGTCATTGGTGCCAATCACAAAAACGAGCAATCCGTTTCCATCCGTGCCTAAAGCTTGTACTTGCTTATTTGCGATGGTCGCCGCATCCACCAAGTCTTTGTTTTTATTCTTTATGCGTTCCGAATTTAACAACTCATTAAATCTTACTTGTATGCCAAATTGCAAATAGTCTATTTGTCCTTCAACCCCACTAGAAGTTTGTTTCCCGCTAAGAAAGTCCATGTAATTTATGGTTAGTCGTGTACCTGGGTTTAGATCTAAACCAACACCCAATTGGATTCCATAATCAAATGGGTTGTCTTGTATTTGGGTATTTCGTATCGGTTGTTTGAATCCGCTTAAGTAACGTTCGTCATATTGAAAATTGAAGGTGGTGATAATACCATAATTTAGAAATGTTTGACGGCCGGCATCCAACGGATGAAGCACCAACAAAGACGCATCTATCGCATTGGATATTCCTGTATAATTCGAGAAATCATCGAAAAAGCGCGTTTGGGTGTACGCCTGGTTAAACTGCAAACTGAACTTTTCAAATTTGCGCTCTAGCATCAGGCCAGCTCCAAAACCAGCTTTGTTGGTTAAGGTGTCGGACGAAACTGGTTTTATGAACGACGTATTGAAGTTAAAGTTAAGGCCATATTCCCATTTACTCTGCCCGAAAACAAGAGTTGAAAAAAGGATGAATAAAACGGAAAGCTGTGCGCGCATTAGGCAAAGGTGTATTTAATGATTGATGGGTCTTATATTATTTTACAACCGACTTAGCTCGATTGACAACCGATTAAATGTCAAACTTAATACCCTGTGCTAATGGCATTGTGACGCCATAATTCACAGTATTTGTTTGTCTGCGCATGTAATTTTTCCAGGCATCTGAGCCCGATTCTCTTCCGCCGCCAGTTTCCTTTTCTCCACCGAACGCTCCACCAATTTCTGCACCACTGGTGCCGATATTGATGTTGGCAATTCCGCAATCAGAACCTTCATTGCTTAGGAAGTATTCCGTTTCTAAAACACTGTCGCTAAAGATAGCAGAACTCAATCCTTGCTTTACATCATTTTGCATAGCAACTGCTTCTTCAATCCGATCATATTTCATAAGATACAGTATCGGTGCAAAGGTTTCTGCTTGAACGATGGCTAAGTGGTTTGGAGCTTCAGCCAAAGTTGGTTCCACATAGCAACCTGATTTGTATTCTTCGCCTTCAAGCACATTGCCTCCGTAAATGACACGTCCACCTTGGTTCTCCAACTCTGTAATCGCATCTAAGTAAGATTGCACTGCTTGTTTATCAATAAGTGGCCCCATGTGGTTTTTTTCGTCTAAAGGACTTCCAATAACTACCTGTTTGTAGGCATTTACCAACATGGATTTAAACTTATCATACACTTCACTATGTATAATTACACGACGTGTAGACGTACATCTTTGACCGCATGTTCCAACACTGCCAAATACGACAGCCCGTAAGGCATTTTGTAAATCACCTTTATTACTAACGATAACAGCATTGTTTCCGCCAAGTTCTAATAATGATCGCCCAAGTCGCGCACCTACCAATTGACCAACGCGTTTACCCATTCGGGTACTTCCTGTCGCAGAGATTAAAGGAATACGTGTATCAAGGGCCATTTTTTCACCCAAGGTGTAATCTCCAATAAGCAAGTTAAAGATGCCTTCAGGTAATTCGTTTTCGATTAATACCTCAGAAATGATATGTTGACAAGCAATGGCTGACAAAGGTGCTTTCTCGGATGGTTTCCAGATAACAACGTCACCACAAACTGCTGCTATCGCAGCATTCCAACACCACACGGCAACCGGAAAATTAAAAGCAGAAATAACGCCGACAACCCCAAGTGGGTGCCATTGTTCCATCATTCTATGATTTGGTCTTTCGCTCTGTATGGTTAACCCATAGAGTTGTCTTGAAAGCCCAACGGCAAAGTCACAGATGTCGATCATCTCTTGAACCTCACCCATTCCTTCTTGCAAACTTTTACCTGTTTCGTAGCTAACCAAATAACCAAGCTCGCGCTTTTTGATTCGTAATTTGTTGCCAAGCTTACGCACAAAGTTTCCGCGATTTGGAGCT
Organism: Bacteroidota bacterium; assembly: GCA_024679565.1. Lineage (GTDB taxonomy): Bacteria > Bacteroidota > Bacteroidia > NS11-12g > UBA9320 > UBA987. The sequence continues at coordinate 40,138 of JAIBDD010000006.1, forward strand.
GGGATGTCTCGCCACATGGTGGCAGCTTCTTCCGCTTTTTTAATAACGTGGTTATATTCTGATTCAGTTGCAAATACTACAGATGCAACCTTTTCACCATCTACAGGTGATATGATGTCTTGGGTGTGAGATCCTACAGGAGTAATCCATAATTGACCAGTACTAGTGCTCTCGTTGATCTCTTTTAAACCGAGATTCTCTATAACTTTTTTAATCTTCAATGTTCTATATTATTGCGTTTACAAAGGATAGGAAACGTTCAAAGATAACGTCAACCGATTGGTTTTGCCAACGATACTTTAGCCTTGTGCATATCTCAGTACACGTTAGTTTTAAAGCACTACTTTATTTTGTGGGGTGAAAAAAGGGAAACAAATAGGTTTCATAATTCTAGCATCGGTTATGATGCTTGCTTTATTGTATACATGTAATAAATCAGACAAATTTGATAACTCTAGCCGGGTTGTAACTGCCGATTCTGTTGTTACAAACAAAGAAGAAGCCGTTGTCAAAAAGGAAGAGGACGTCGTGGTTGATGAGCCAATTGAAGCTGACGAGCCTGAAGAACTTGAAGAGGTTGATTCAGAAACCGTTACAAAAAAAGTGAAATCTTCAGGGTACTATGTGGCTCCTTTGGACGGGCCCATATTGCTTTCTGGAACATTTGGTGAGCTACGGAACAATCACTTTCATGCCGGCCTAGACATTCGAACCGGAGGCGTCCAAGGCAAGTCGATAAAAGCGGCAGCCGGTGGTTATGTGTCAAGAATTAAAGTGTCTAGTCGAGGATATGGCAAGGCGCTGTACATCCAACATCCAAACGGAACGACTACCGTTTACGGGCATTTGAAAAAATATTCTGGGGCTATTCAGGATGCCGTGATTGCAAAACAATATGCGCTTAAGAAGTATGAATTTGACTGGTATGTGCCCGCGGGTAAACTTAAGGTAACCAAAGGGCAAGAGGTGGCATTAAGCGGCAATACTGGAGGGTCTGGTGGGCCACATCTTCATTTTGAGATTCGAGATCGGAAAGGCAATACGGTGAATCCTTTACTTCATGGATTGCAAGTCGAAGACAAAATCGCCCCATTCGTTAAAAGTGCTAAGCTGTATCGTTTAGATTACAACCGGTATGAAACACATGGCATATTTGCTAATGGTCCTGTCAAGAAAAACGATACGACTGTTGTGCCTCCTGGCACGTATGGAGTTGGTGTAAGTTGGGTAGATTATTTTACCGACAAATTGAATCGTCTCGGCATTAACTATGCTGAAATTATGGTGGATGGGAAAAAGATATTTACCCAAACCATCGAAGACTTTGCATTTTCACAAGGACGTTATATTAACAAACACATAGACTACTGGACGTATAGCCAAAGAGGCGTGAGATATGTGAAGATGTTCAAAGACAAAGGAAATCGATTGCATTTTTACAAGGGCAATGGTTCAATACAGGTTGAAAGCAACAGCACCATAAGAATTGATGTTAAGGCATACGACTACAACAAAGGCACTTCTACATTAACATTTTTTGTAAAGGGAAAAGAGGGGGCTTCACCACTCGTGAATGGAGGAAACAATAAACCTGGATCTCAACGTTGTATGCCAAATAAAACCAACACGCTTACGAGTGAAAACGCAACAGTAGTTATCCCAAAGGGTAGCTTATACAACGCGACCTATATGGGGTTAACCGAAACTAAGCAAACGGGGAAGTCTATATCGCCAATGGTTCGCGTAAATCATGCTCACGTTCCTTTGCATAAATCGGCAACGATAAAGATCAAGATACCAGCCGCCTATTCGAGCAAAAAGAATAGTCTTGTTATGCTATCGTACAACAAGTCATCTAAGTCTTCGTCTTATGAAGGAGGCAAGGTGTCAGGGAACTATATCGTGGAAACTTCGAAGTCGTTGGGGATGTATTACCTAGCACTAGACACTATCGGCCCAAAAATTACTCCTTTACGTGTAAATCAATACTTAAGTTTTCGGGTGGTCGATTTAACCAGTGATATTAGCATGTATAACTGTTATGTGGATGGCACGTGGGTACTGTTAGAATATGAGCCCAAATCGAATAAACTGTTCGGTAATTTGCCAAAATCGTATGCCAAGGGAAACCATTCTTTAGAGTTGCGTGTTACAGATGGTGGTGGAAACACTACCGTGTATAAAAAGAAGATTACAATATAATGAGTACAGTAAAGATTGGAGATAAAATTCCAGAGTTCAAAACAGTTGATCAGAATGAAAAAGACGTGAGTCGGCAAGATTTTCTTGGCAGCAAAAGCGTTTTATATTTTTACCCCAAAGACGACACCCCTACATGCACGAATCAAGCTTGTAATTTGCGCGATAATTACGAGCAATTGATACAGGCTGGTTATAAGGTTTTTGGTATTAGTCCTGATAAAGCGGCAAAGCATCAAAAGTTTATCAAAAAGTATGCGCTTCCATTCGACCTATTGGTAGACGAAGATCATGCCATCGCAAATGCATTTGGCGTGTGGGGCGAGAAAACCACTTTTGGTAAAACGTACATGGGCATCAAGCGCACTACTTTCGTCATGGACGAAGAAGGTGTTGTTACAGAAATCATTGCGAAAGTGAAAGCAAAGGAGCACACAGAACAGATTTTAGGGTAAAGCCCCAGAACTCTTCCATGTATTTATTTATGGCCAAGCCCGATACCTTTTAGGATATTGGCGCGTTCTTTGTTGCACGAACACATGATATGAAAACCAAAGCAGAAATCGTAGAAAACTGGCTTCCTAGGTATACCGGTACCCCATTAAAAAATTTTGGGTCATACATCTTATTGACCAATTTTATTGGGTACGTTAACATATTTAGCGAGAAATATGGAGTCGATATTGAAGGTATGGATAAGGCCATGCAAACGGCCACGCATAACAATATCACCATTATTAATTTTGGAATGGGAAGTGCCATGGCAGCAACGGTCATGGACTTACTTTCAGCCATAAAACCAAGGGCGGTATTGTTTTTGGGTAAATGTGGTGGCTTGAAACGTAAAACAGCATTGGGTGATTTTATCATTCCGATGGCTGCTATTCGTGGAGAAGGAACCAGTAATGAATATTTGCCTGAAGAAGTGCCTGCCCTTCCGTCGTTTCGATTGCAGCGTACAATTTCGTCGGCCATGCAAGAATTCGAGACAGACTACTGGACTGGGGTCATCTTTACTACTAACCGAAGAGTTTGGGAACATGATGAGAAGTTTAAAGAGCGGCTAATTGAGGCACGTGCCATCGGTATCGACATGGAAACGGCTACGTTGTTTACGGCAGGTTTTGCAAACAAAATACCACGAGGAGCACTTTTATTGGTGAGTGATAATCCGATGATACCAAGTGGTGTAAAAACAGATGAAAGTGATAAATCCGTTACTTCTCAGTTTGTAGAGTTACATGTTAATATTGGCATAAGGGCCTTGGAAGAATTGCGTGACTCGGGGAGTAGCGTAAAGCATATGCGATTTGATCACAGACCATAAGTACACTGGTCCATTCTCGATTTCGAGGAAATTATAAAAAAGAAAAATGAGTGAAAATTCAATAAAAATAGATGTTGTGTCGGATGTTGCCTGTCCTTGGTGTTATGTTGGCAAGCGAAGGCTGGAAGAGGCCTTAATACAATGGAAAGGAACACCAATCGAGGTGACGTGGCATCCATTCCAATTGGACCCATCCATGCGTGCGGAGGGGATGAATCGTGATACCTACTTAACGAGTAAGTTTGGAAGTGTAGACCGAGTAGGAGAGATGACGGACCGATTAACGGAGGTTGGTAAAACGGTTGGAATCGATTTTGATTTTGGCGACAACTGGTTGGCCGTAAATACACTTAAACTACATCAGTTGTTACATGTGGCGAGGGAAGAAGGTTTTGGAGCCGAATTGAAAGAGCGATTTTTATCGGCCTATTTTCAAGAAACACAGCACTTGAATAAACTAGAAGCACTTTACGCCATTGCTGATGATTTTGGTTGGAGTAATGAAAAAGTTGACGCTATAATTAATGATCAGGAGATCGCCGATAAGGTAACCGCAGAAATGCTGCATTATCAGCAACGTGGTGTTTCTGGAGTGCCATTCTTCGTTATAAACGACAAATACGGAATTAATGGAGCACAGCCTTTTGAAGCTTTTTTAGAAGCGTTTCAGACTGTTGCTGCTGAAAGTTAGTTGAGCTCTAAGTTAACCTAAACCGCACTGGTAGGTTGTATTTCACGGCTACATTCTTTCCCGATTGAACTCCTGGTTTCCATTTTGGCATTCTTTTGATTACACGTATTACTTCTGCGTTGAAACTTGGAGCGCCCTTAACCGAGCGTACTATCTTGATATCTTCAATTACCCCATCTTTGGTAACAACAAATTGCGCGACAACGGTACCTTGAATATTTTGATCTTTTTCAAAGGCCGGGTATTGAATATTTTTACTAAGGAATTTCATTAGGGCATTTACGCCTCCAGGAAATTCAGGCATCTCCTCTGCAAATTGAAAAATTTGAGGTGGTGTAACTGTATCAGGCTTCATTTCCATGTTTCCATCAATTACTTCTTCTGGCTCTATAATGTCAATATCCCCTTCAACAACTTCTCCAGTCATAATTATTCCTGTAGGTGGAGGTGGTGGAGGAGCTACGCTAACTTTACGCTTTATAGGGTTTGCAACTGGAGATGATGTATCACGCTGAATCGTGTCCTTTACGTCTACAAGATCAGCAGCGTGTTGTGAGTCGGTTTGAACAATTGTGTCTTTAACTTGTGTTGTATCTATTTTCCCTGTTGTAGTACCTGTGTCGCAAGAGGTGAGTAATAAAGCGCCCATACATAAAATGTAAAAGGGCAAATTGGATCGTTTTTCTTTTGTAGTCATGCCGTCAATTACAAACATAATCTCGTTATAAGAAAAGTCAAGTTGAGACCTGCGTATATGCACACATACACGTTCGCCATTATGCATTAGCAAATAGGTGAGAATCTCTTCGCGTGATTGCTGAGTGAAGTCAATGACGTCTTTTGCACAAGAATCACAATGCCTGGCGTTTAAGCCAATTTTCATTTTGTTCCAATCTTCGGAACACGGGTTAGGAATGTCGAATTTCATATCAAATTAGGTTCTAATTTGATGTAGATACCACCCAAACGGAATAGGTAAACGCCAATCTCTTATTTTTTTGCAGCTTCTTTCACCCTACTTGCAGAATCACTCTTCGACAGGGTCAATCGTACAATACTTTCTTCGATAGCTAGCAAATTATGTCTTACGGAAGCGTCAACGGAAATGATGTCTCATGCATGCAGCATTACTTGTTCGGTTTCTATACCAAAATCTATTTGGCCTTGTATCACTTGAACCACTATGGGTAGGGGTGCGCTATGGTCTTTCATCAGCTGATTTTTAACGAAAGAAATGCGAATTTCTTTAGAAAATGGCGTTTCCATTATAATGTCGATTTTTGGTCTGTTACTGTCAAAGGTTACATCTGATAAAAATTGACCTGTTTGCATTTAGCTGAACTTATTAAGGTGTTTTAGCTTGGTTTTAAAAATGTGCGCTATCGTATGCGCTCGGTGTTTGGCCATTTCCGCCTTTTCACCCGTAAACTGTTCGTCGATGTTTGTTTCAAACAACTGTATCCAGCGGTCGAAATGCTCAATACCAATGGGTAAAGGGATGTGCTTGGGGAACGGGCGACCTTGATATGTTGCGCTGCCGAATAAAATGGATTCCCAAAACTGATACATCTTTGGCATATGACTCTCCCAGTCTACTTTAGCGAAATCGTTAAAAACTGGCGATAGCAAGTCATCTTGATTCACCCTTTGATAAAAGGAGTCAACCAGTAGCTTCACGTCTTCGCTATCGACTATTTCGCGTTTCATATCCACCGCAAATCTAACCCCTTACGCTTTGCAACGGTCGTAAGCAATAGGCAATACGTATGATATGCCTCAGGTAGGAATGATTATTCTACCCAATCAGCTATGAACATGTTTGTATCATGTGTTCCATTGTTGTTTCGGTTGGAGGAAAAAACAATTTTCTTCCCGTCATAAGAGAACATTGGAAACGCATTAAAGTTACTTTGTGTAGTGATTTGCTCTAAGCCAGTTCCATCTTCGTTAATCATGAACAATTGGAACTCGTAACCTCGTTCTGAGAAATGGTTACTGCTGAAAATAATTTTCTTACCGCTTGGGTGATAAAATGGAGCCCAGTTGGCTTTGCCAAGATGAGTGATCTGTTTCAGGTCAGATCCGTCTGCGTTGCAGGTGTAGATTTCCATATTTGTTGGAGCAACCAAGCCTCTTTCAAGATACCCTTTGTATGTCGCAATTTCTTCATCGGTTTGAGGTCTTGACGAACGGAAAACCAATTTTGATCCATCTGGAGAGAAAAATGCACCACCGTCGTAACCCAACTGATCAGTTATCTGCTTTACATTACTACCATCGATGTTCATGGTGTACAATTCTAAATCGCCAGAACGGGTTGAAGTGAATACTATTTTATCTCCTTTTGGAGATACAGTGGCCTCGGCATCATAACCTGGCTCATCTGTTAACTGCTCAGTGATGTTTCCTTCTAAATCCGCTACAAATATGTCGTAGCCTTCATAGATAGACCATAAGTATGGGCCACCTTTTTCAGGTCTTACCTCAGGCGGGCATTGAGAATCTGCCAAATGTGTTGAGCCATATAGAATGTGTCCGCCGTCTGGCATAAAGTATGAACATGTTGTTCGGCCGAACCCTGTACTTAACATTTTAGGTTTTACCGTATCTTTTTCTGCTGTAGCAATGTCGAAGGTGAAGATCTGATCACAATTAACACCCCACGCTTTGTTGTTGCTCTGAAATACCAATTTGCGGTTGTTGAAGCTAAAATAGGCTTCAGCGTTATCGCCTCCGTAAGTTAACTGGTGAAGGTTTAGTAAATGGGATTCACTAGAATCTGCAAGGTCAGGCTTTTGAGAAACCGTAGCCTCTTCCTTGGTCTCTTCAATAGTTGTTTGGCTGTTCTGGTTACAAGAAACAAGAACTAAAACACTAGCGACAATTGATAATAATTTCATTGCTTAAATTTTCGGCAATATTAACCGCTATTGTTAAGATTATAAACTTTTGAAGATAAATCCTATGTCGTTTTTTGTAGTTCGTTCTTTACGGAACTTTGTGAACTGAATGGCGTAGTAGTTTTTTTCTGAATCTCGGATAACAAATGTGTTCTTATCGGTACTCCTAAAGTTCTTATTACCTGAATTCCAGCGGTACCACTTCGTGCCAATAAAATCGAGCGAATCAGTGTATTGATAGGTTTGCGCGTTAAAAAAATTAAGCGCATCAAAGCTGTAATTAAACTGTCTTCCAACTTCCCGGTTATACGGGTTAATGAAAATCCCATCGACTAGGGCAAATTCGTTTGTTACCGAAAAGAATAAGGAAGAGATATTGGGAGTTTTGTGTTTGATGTAAGATGTAATTAAAAAGTCCCAGTCGTCTTTAGGTGGTTCAAGTTGTAACACAGAGCTTGATTCAAAAGAGAGATAGACATTATTGAAACTATCATTTTTCTCTATGTAATAATGTCGCTCAAACCTGCCTTCTAGGTCGCCAATTAATATGTCGTATCTGTTTTCTTCAAATCCTTCCACGCGCATCTTAACCACACCAGTTGGATTGCCACTGAAATCAAGGCCTAGGTGAATCAAATAAACATTACCGTAGCTCTGAGGGTTTTCAAAGCTAAAGTCACCCCATTCACCAATACAACTGTTGCCTTCCTGGCCATTCCATCGGTCGAAAATCCATGGATAATCCCCTTCTCGATAGGCCTGGTAAAAGTCTTTCGAATTGGTGTTAAAGCAACCCATGCCTCTTGAGGTATTGAGTAGAATTTGGTAATCGTTTTCGGCACAGCTAAATGCAATATCCCAAGCTTCAGTGCTGTTTTGTTTAACAACCTTCTGGTCCTTTAGGCTGTAATATACTTGACCGTTCACCGGCTTATACGTGCTTATCTCTGTTTCAAAAGGGGGGAGCGGAAGAATAGGCTCTTCTTCGGTGAAACATCCGGCAAGGCTTAAGCCCAAGAGTAATATGAGGGTGTAATACTTCAAAACGATGTTATAATTGAAAACCAGATTCGACGTCCGTAATCAATTGAAATTGGGATTTTATTATTTATGTTTTCGTCACTTATGCGATCTAGGGCAAGATAAGATCCACTGACGTTTAATGTGTTTGTTAGATTTTTTACCCCAATATGGGCAAAAATAGGCTTGTCGAATAATTGTTGACGTATAGAAAAGTCGACCAACCAAAAACCACCTTGTTTAAAATCTTCAAGTACGCCAAATGCATTTTCTCTCGTTTCAAGTCTTTGTCCTTGGTATTTGGAAATGAACCCAATGGCTGTCTTGGATTTTTTAATCCTATACATCGTTTTAAACATCAATTCCTGTGTAAAATAGTAGTTTCCAATTTCTTCTGGGAATTGATTTATTCCGTTGTTGCTTGCAGAGAACTCTAGGTGTAAGTGGTCTCCCTTGTGTACGATATTGACGTTCTGCCCAATCAATTTGGAAGATTTCGTATTAACGAATTGGTAAAGTTGTTTCTCTGGATCGATTTGCGCCAGTTGAATTCCATTAGTGCTATTTACCCAATATAGGTTGGTATAAAACAAAACGTCTTTTGACTTGATCCGTAAGGTTGTAGAAAGCCGATTGAAAACCTCAGATTGTAGATTTAAGTTACCCGTGATGTTCAAGTTGGGGTTTTCAAAAGTGTAAAACATTTCATTGAAGGTGGGTATGCGATAGCCCGTTGTGTATTGTGCAATGAAGTCTGCCGTTTCACTCATTTTGTATTTCAAACCGAGTTCGTAGATGGGTTTGGTTTGAAACTTATTGCTATTTGCATATCGCAGGCCAGCTTTCGCTTTCAGGTTTTCGTCCAGTTTGTAATCTATGCGTGCCAGCATGGCGAACTGCGTGATATTCGTTTTAACCGAACTCAAAATACTCCTTTCTTGGTCGCGCTGATGACTAAATTCAATACCAGCCTCATAATTCAACTTGTGTTTGTCTGATAATTTAGAAATCTTGAAATGATTGTAAAACTCGTCGTATCTCAGTAAATCAAATGCCGAACGCTCTTGATCATCATAAACGTTAAGGTCACTTAAAATTTTGACAGATTTGTCATTGTTTAAATTATAACGCGTAAAGGATTGACTTAGGTCGATGGAGTGGTATTTGCTAATATTCCCCCGAATGCCTGCATGGTAGATGGATTGGTTGACGCGTTGGTCCACATCATAGGCGCGAAGGGTATTGGCCACGGGGTATCCGCGGTCTTGTGTTCTTGAAACAATATGGGTGGCAGAAAAGAAGGCATTCAAGTCGGTTAACATGCGGTAGTTGTAATTCAACTCATATTGCGTTCGAAGCCTAGGTTTCCACTGAGATACTCTAAAACTATCCGTTCCGCCCACACCTGAAAAAAAGTACTGACCTATGCCAGCCCCAAAACCATGTCGACCCAAGTTTACGGTCCCTTTTGCGATGGCGTTTATATCTCCATTACTGGTGGAATTCAGATTGGTTCGTACATGTACAAGCGCAGACGACAGTTTGTTTGTAATGATATTGACCGTAGCAAGCACGGCATTGGGGCCATAATACACCCCACTGGAGCCCGTAATTATTTCTATTCTATCCACTTCGGCCAATCCGATTTTCGACAAATCAAAATTGTCGATAGAAAGTTGACTTATTGGTAAACCGTTGAGTAAAAAGCGTACGTTTTTTTGACCTGTTCCTGCATAATTTAAGGTGTGACCTTCTTTGCCCGCATACACAGAGAAGTTGTTCAAACTATATTGAAGTACTTCGTTTACCGTTTGAAAATTGAATAGGTCAATTTCTTCAGCAGATATTATTTGGACATTTTCAAATGAGGACGTTCTTTCGATAACTCCAGTTTGGCCCGTTTCAATCAGTGAATTGATTGAGTCTGCCTGACCGAAGGTTTCGATAGGTTTTGCCATTACCAGAAAGGTTAATAAGGCGCAGAAAAGTCGATTGCTTAACACCGATGCAAAAGTACATTGTGTTTCTTCAAATTCTTGTCTTTTCAAGGTTAAACCTCTGTCAGCGCTTTGTTTTCTAAAGTCTCTGAAATGCGCGCTTTTTTGAGGAATTGAATGTAAATAAAGGCGATAGCAAACTGCAAACCGATTATGGTTGCAATCGCTCCAGCGATAGACCCGGCCAACCATACGGCGGTATAATAACCTAGAATAGAGGCTGAAATTCCAAATCCAACGGCTAAATACAACATCTTTTTAAAGTCCTTTGTCAACAAAAAGGCAGTTGCCGCTGGCCCAGATAGAAACGCAATCACCAATACAGCTCCAACCGATTCAAAACTAACGACGGTGGTTAAGCTAACTCCGGCCATAAGGTAATATTGCCACAGTACCACGCTAATGCCCATGGCAGACGCAAAGGCAGGGTCAAATGTGGTAAGCACTAATTTTCTATAGGCAACGATTACACTTGTTGAAATTATAATTAAGGTTGTTCCTAAAATCCATACTTGTCTTGGTCCGGCATACAAGCCACCAATCGATAGATTGTCGAGCGGCACATAGGCAATTTCTCCGTACAACACGCAGTCTTGGTCAAGGTCTACATTTCCACTAAAAAGTGAAATCAATATGATACCAATGGCAAATAAGAAAGTGTATGAAATACCGATGCTGGCGTCTTGTTGCAGTTTTACTTTTTGATGGAAAAATTGAATCAAGTACGTAACAACCATTCCACTGGCAGCGGCTCCAATCAGTATTGGGAAAGAAGCTCTACTGTGAGAGATATAATATGCAATAACGATTCCTGGTAAAACGGCATGAGATATGGCATCACCAATCATGGCCATTTTTCGCATGATTAAAAAGCACCCAAGAATGGCTGTGGTAGTTGCCACCAAAGAAGCGGTCAATATGATCCAAAAGTCAATCATTAATAAGGGATGTCGCTATCATGTGGATCCTTAGTTGGGAAGTCCAACTCTTTTTCAAGTTCTCTTTCAATCTCAGGTGTGATTACGTGTTCGATACCTTCTGCATCGTCATGGACGTGGTCGGGTTGTAGGTGCATAAACCTAGAGATATATAATTCCCACAGCCTGTGTTTTCGAACAATCGTCTTTGCTTCTTCGATACCAAGGTTTGTAGTTGTGAAAATGTCATTACTCACCGTAATTAGTTTATCTGACTTGAGCAAGTTTAAACCCTTTTTTAAGGTTGCGCGCTGCATTTTACTTTTAGCAAAAATGTCTTCAAAATTATAGCGCGTTTCGCCGAGTGTTGTTGGGTTAAAAAACAGTTTAATTGTGTTTTCACGCAAAATCTTAGTGTTGTTCTTATTGCGCTGCAAGTGTTTTTTTAGCAGACCATTCTTACTTCCGATAAAGGCACTAATAAAGGCAAATAGTGAAACAACAACAACAATCCATGGTCCGGTAGGCATGCCGTTATAGGTATACGAAATGGCTGACCCAAGCACCCCAGAAGCGCCACTTATAACTACTGCAAGTATGGCCATCGGAATAATTTTATTGGTCCAAAACTTAGCACAGGCTGCCGGTGTAATGAGTAGGGCCGACATCAACACAACCCCAACTGCTTGCACACCCATAGCAACTGTAGTTACTGTGGTAATTGATAAAACAAGTTTTAATAATTCATTAGGGAAGCCAATCGATTGGCTGTAGTTTTCGTCAAAGGATAGCAGCGATAACCCCCTGAAAAATATAACAATCAAGATGACGATGATCGTTCCAACGATACTAAATAACCAGACATCACTCATGTTCATGGCAGATGCTCGCCCAAAAATGAATTGGTCTAATCCACTTTGAGACGCGTTTCCCGAATGTTGTATATGGGTTAATAACAACACGCCAACACCGAAAAATACACTTAGAATTAATGCTATTGCGGTATCGTTTTTAATTTTTGAATGTTTTGTAATATAGTCAACCAGGTAGGTCGAAATCCAACCTGTAATTGTTGCCCCGATAATGAGGTACAATGGGTTTTTTTGTTGTCCGATGATAAATGCCAGCGCAATTCCAGGAAGCACTGCATGAGAGATTACATCACCGATAAGAGATCTTTTTCGCAGCAGAGTAAACGTACCAACCAATCCTGAAATTGAGCAAAGGATTAAGCTCCCCCAAAAAACAACCTTTACGTTAGGCTCGGAAAAGGTGAAAAAGGACAATATTTCGGTAAAAAACTCCATCACTTATGACGCATTGGGAAGTCTTTTTCTTGCAGCACACTGGCTACCTTAGATAATGTTGTTAGTGTACCGCCATAGGTTTCGGTAAGGATATCTTTAGTAAACACTTCTGACGTAGGACCTTCGGCCACAAGCCTTGAATTAAGCAATACCATATGCTCAAAGTAGTCTTGAGCTGTATGCAAATCGTGGTGTACCACTAAAAGTGTTTTGCCTTCGTCGCGCATCGATTTCAATAAATTTATAATGGCTTGCTCTGTTGCGGCATCAACACCTACAAATGGCTCGTCCATTAAATATAAATCGGCGTTTTGTGCCAAAGCGCGCGCCAAAAAAACACGTTGTTGTTGGCCGCCACTCAGTTGTGAAATCTGTCTGTTTGTGAAAGGGGTCATGTTGACCTTGTTCAAACTTTCTTCAATCATACGATGGTCTTCCTTCGACAGTCGTTTGAAAAGCCCTTTTGTCGCATAGCGGCCCATGGCTACTACGTCCCAAACACTTGCCGGGAAGTCCCAGTCAACCGATTGTCTTTGAGGGACATAAGATACTTTGTTGCGCACGTCTTCAAGATCTTGGTCGAACAACTTACTGTAGCCAATATTTGGTTCGATAATGCCCATTATTGCTTTTAGGAGCGTGGATTTGCCCGACCCATTAGGTCCCATAATGCCAATAATTTTACCCGTTGGCAATGTGAAATCAATGTTCCAAATGGCTGGTTTCTTATCGTAAATAACCGTTAGGTTATGTGTTTCTACAGAGGGCTTCATCTTATTTCAATCCATTAATAACCGTTTCGACATTAAAATATATCATGCCCAAGTAGGTGCCTTCAGGTGTTCTATCAGCACCCAATGCATCTGAAAAAAGTTCTCCGCCTACAGTAACGTCGTGCCCTTTTGCTTTGCATCCATCGATTACGGAACGGAGTGCTTTTTGTGGGACAGAATTTTCGACAAAAACCGCTTTAATTTTGTTATCAATGATGAAGTTGACCATGTCTGTAACATCTTTTAAACCAGATTCAGATAGGGTCGAAATGCCTTGTAAACCGCGGACTTTAAAGTCGTAACTTCTCCCAAAGTATTCAAATGCGTCGTGAGAGGTAATTAAGATACGCTTCTCGATAGCAAGTGATTCCACTAGTTTGATGCATTCTTTATTCACCGAGTCAATGGCGTGTAAATAGGTTTTGGTGTTTTTCTCGATTTGATCTTTATGGCTTGGGTATTTCTTTTTTAACGACTCTGATACGTGTCGTACACCGTTAGACCATATGGCAACGTCGAACCAAATATGAGGGTCGTGAACATCTGCTTCTTCATTTATGGTACGGATAGATGCGTCGTTAACGCCATCGCTAACAGCGATGACTGTTTTTGACGATTTAAGTTTTTCTAATATTTCCGACATTTTGCCTTCTAAATGAAGGCCATTGTAAATCACTACATCGGCATTGGTAAGTAATTCAATATCGCCATGCGATGCTTTGTATAAATGCGGGTCGACACCCGGGCCCATCAAAGATTTTACATCCGCAAAATCTGAACAGATGTTTTTGGCTATATCTGCTACAATACTTGTTGTAGCCACTACAACAGGTTTTTCGTTTTCAGGAGAATCCGTTGTATTCGTATTGCAGCCAAAACTAAAAACGAATAAACTGGCAATGATCAGGTAGGGGTATTTCATAAAGTGCAAAGATAGCGTCAAGTTTGGTTGATGAAATGTGCCGACGTTAAATTAAAACAGCCGACTCGCGTCGGCTGCCTTAGATGTCGTAAAACCAATTAATCTTCGTCGTAAGAAAACTTATTGACTAAATAATAGATACAAGTTTAACGGTAATGCCCCGTCAATAGTTTACTTAATTTGTCAGATAAGTGTCATGATATCATCATTTTTGCTTGTTAGAGTGGGGGTGCTTAGAGTAAGGTTGGCAGCTGTGCATACCTAATCGTCTGATAAAAAATAATTTACGAATTAGATAATTATTATTGCTGTATAAACGTTCAGTAATCATACATGCAACAAGCACTCCATCGGCTCTTACTCATTGCAGGCCTTGTGATCACCATCACATCGCATTGTATGGCACAAGTGGCTGACGACACAGTTCATTATGCTGAAGTTGACTCGGTTGAGCTGCGCTATGGTCGAGATTTGTGTGATACGTTGCCAGAACTTGCTGATTCGATATTTATAGTATTGAAAACAAAAAAGTTTGAGTTGATGAAGCCTTACTTGCCTACTGCTGAGATGCTTCAAGAAGAATTTGACAGCATGGACTTAAAACGACTTCAGCGATTAGCGACGGTGAAACAACAATATTGGGAACAAAACCTGCATAAACAGCATATTCGATTGCTTAAGGACACCAAAGTGATGCGTATCAATTTGCGCAACATGGTTTTGGTTAAACAAAGGATAAAAACCAAAGAGTTGGATTCAGGAGTGCGCGTTGGTGAAATTACCTATTTGTGTGAGAGTGGAAAGCATAAATTTTTGCTAACCTTTTTGGCTATGGAGGTTGTGGGAAAGTGGTTTATAGGTGATGAACTAACGGTAAGAGAGATTTAGCTAGATTGATTTCGGTTTCTTCTCATACACGAAAAACTTTCCGTCCTTCTTTACGACAACATAATCGCCCACAGAGTATACCTCTGTTTTAACCGGTTCAATTTTAAGAACATCATCGGGTATTGATTGGCTAACCAATGGTTTTTCGTCAAACACTTTATCCATGGCCACGTATTGCACTACCGCCAAAGAGCAGAATAATACACAGGCAATAAAGACTAATTTTTTTTTCATTATGATACGGCTGTTGATTTTCTTAACGCACGAATATCTAACAATGTTGTATCGTTGTGCTTCATACTAATGTCAAGAAAATGCGTATTCATCTAATTTCAATCGGGGGTGCCGTGATGCACAACATGGCGTTAGCCTTGCAGCAAAACGGTCATCAAGTGACGGGCAGCGACGACGAGATTTTTGAACCTTCGAGAGGTAGGTTAGATAAAGCCAATCTGCTCCCAGAAAAAATGGGCTGGGACGTATCTCGTATTACGACAGACATTGACGCCATTATCTTAGGAATGCATGCGCGTATCGACAATCCGGAACTGTTAAAAGCACAAGAACTAGGCTTGCCTATTCAATCATTTCCAGAATTTGTTGCAGCACAAAGTCAAAATAAGAAACGTGTTGTGGTGGCCGGTAGTCACGGAAAAACAAGTACAACTGCGATGATTATGCATGTGCTCATGCATGAAAACATGGACTTTGATTATTTGGTCGGGTCGCAATTGGACGGCTTCGACTTGATGGTTAAATTGTCGGACGCTCCTTTAATCATATTGGAAGGAGATGAGTATCTGAGCTCGCCAATTGATAGGCGCCCGAAGTTTATGTGGTACAACCCAGATGTAGCCATAATAACTGGCGTGGCTTGGGATCATATTAATGTGTTTCCAACCTGGGAAGGGTATTGTGACCAGTTTCAATTATTCACCGACACGATAAAAGATGATGGAGCACTTATTTATTACAAACACGACGAGGTGTTACAGTCTATAGCTGCCAAATCACAGCTTAAAAACATCCTTCCATATGAGGCACTCGAACACAAAATTGATGGCTCAACTGTAACAGTATATGAGCATACTAAAGCCTTTGAAATGGGCGTATTTGGGAAGCACAACCTGGAAAACATGCATTCTGCGATTCATGCTTGTGTTCAGCTCGGAATACCAAGAGAAAAATGCCTAGAGGCATTGCAAAGCTTTACAGGAACCGCCAAACGGTTGGAGAAGGTCTATGAGGAAAATGAAATTGTCATTTTTAGAGATTTTGCCCATTCGCCAAGCAAGGTAAAAGCCACCGTTGATGCTGTAAAGGAAACCTATCCAAATCACAATGTAATTGGCGTGTTGGAGCTGCATACCTTTAGTAGTTTAAATGATGACTTCTTGCCATTGTACAAAGACACTATGAATGCCGCCGATCAAGCCTTTGTCCATTTCAATACCCATGTATTTGAAATGAAAAAGATGAAAGTATTAAGTGCCAATGAGGTGAAGAGGCATTTTGGTGAAGTAACTGTTCAAACAGACATCAACAAATTATGGGATACACTTAAAAGTCAGTCGAAACCCAAAACCGTTTTCTTGATGATGAGTTCGGGTAATTTTGGTGGGAAGGACGTCAAGGATTTGCCCAGTTAATGCTCCAAAAAAACGGAAGCTTTTTTAGAAGAGGTACCTCGCTTGAACACGCCCAATATGAATCACTGGGCTATCAATACTTTGCCGGCCGTCGTAATTAACCAATAACTGTATGTTATTTGAAAACCGCTGTTCAATTTGAAGTCGCCACTTTACGTTTCTTCCATTTCTTAGTCCTGCGAGCAATTCATACGCAACAGGCGAATTATCGTTTCCAGTATAGTTGATGTCTACGACACCAAGGTTGGTGCGAATCGTGCCTTTGTTAAGGAAATTCCATCTCAATTCGGCGGTCACATCATGATTGTAGGTCGCTTCGCTTCCATATTCAATCCCATTTTTGGCTTCGAAGTATGCGTAATACAATTCGATTCTAAAACTTGATTTGTACTGGTAACCAATTTTTGGTTTAATGGTACTAAAATCATAGCTAAAAGCACGATCTGTTAAGAACTGTGAAGTATATGTTTTTGTGCCTTGCGAACCCTCCACGATTAATTCATAATTTTTATTGATGTTGTACCGCACTTTTAATTTGTTTTCTCGACCATTTCGTGCATCAACACCGTTAATTAGCAATATTTTGTTCTGGTTCCTAAACCATTGGTAATCGATGCCAAACACAGGACTAGCCTGGTTAAAAGAGAGTACCGAACGTATTACCGAATTGGTTGACAGCAAAGAGGTATCTGCAACGTTTTGGACAAAAGGGTTTAAGAATTCATCTTGATTATTCGTAACCTTTTTTAATATTTTAAAAGAACTGACGTTGCTAAAACGTCGCACAAATTTTAGCGACTTTCGTTTCGTTTTACGCAATATAGAATTTGGTTTTATTCTGATGTTTTGGTTAAACTCACTGCTATACGATTTGATGAAACCTTGTACAGGTAAAAATTGACGTATAAAATTTGCTCGCCCTACATCAAAAGACGAGGCAATTTCGAATTCATTTAAACTTTGAATACCGTTGCTGTCGTAGTCATTCCAAACGTAATTACCGTTTCCGTCTCCCACTTCAAAGTAGCTATATTCACGACGTTGTTCTTGCCCTGTTCCAAGCTGGTAATACGCATTTGTAGTAATTAATTTTTTAAGTAAAACCAGTCGTGTTTCGAATCGTCCTTGAAGGGTGTTTTCTGGTGTACCTAGTTGGTTGGATGTATCTTTAAAATATAATTCACGATAAGCCGAAGTAAGGTTGAACTGAGCGTTACGTGACTGACGCCATCCAAGAACTAAACTTGCATCTCGACCGTCTGTAGTACTTTGGAATTCACCCTCAACGCCTCTAGAGTCGAGCCGTCTATTGGCCTCTAAACCATATGTTAGCGTATTAGAATCACTACTGGCTAGCCGGAAAGACATTTGGTCAAACGCATAACTTGCACCATAAATAGAATCGTTGTTATTGGCAAATTTGCTTTGCTCATTCTGATATGTGAACTCTGTTTGGAAGTAGGCCGACTTTTTACTTACGGCTCCTGAGTACCGTCGAAATTGGTTGTTGGAGTTTATACCGGCAACCGGAATGGTGGTAGAAATAAGGTCATAAGCACCTTTAAGCCTATAGCCATTCTGACCAATTTGTCCTGTTAAACTATGCGACAGGCCAGGGGTGCTGTTGCCTTGTTGGTAATACGATTCTTCAACTACAAATTGTGCAGTGTTCCCTTTGGTTAAAACGAATAAGGCGTTAGCTATTCTTTCTTCTGTATACGATTTTTCGTTGTCATTTGGATTGTCTAACGTACGATTCCATTTTCTATCGAATTCTACATTTCTATATCGTTCAATATATCGGAAGTCCTTCTCTGTGCGTTCGAACGAAACTTTGGAAACCAATCTCCACGGTTTTACTGAGTCAGTGGTGAGTTGTTTTACATGATCGAGATCTACCCTTAGGCCATAGCCAATATCGTTTTCCTTATCTATAGAGCTAAAGGTGTTGATGTCGTTTTTTGATCTTGAAAACTCCACCGACAGTTGCGCATTTTGAGACAATTGATAATCAAATCCAATGTTGATCATTTCAAGTTTTTTTGGTGGAACAAGAATCTCAACGGGTGCATAATCTCCGACGGGAATACCCGCAATGGGGTCGACCCATTCAAATACTTTTCCGTTTGCGGTACTTAATTTTTGGACATAATTGCCATTCCCAGATCCTACAAAACTGAAAGAAACACGATATAATTTCCCGGTGTCTCCTGGAGACGATTCGATGAAAATAACGTTGCCATTACTGTCGCGTTGCACATAGGAGATGGTGTTTAAATCGATTTCATCGACTTCAGAAAATTTAGGGGCATATACCAACTGTGCATCTCCAGCATCACTTAAAAACTGCCTGGTTGAAACTCCATTGGTGGAGTCGTCTAAATTTTGTTGGAAGGGTTGATTTTTGTTGTCTTGTTCGCTGAAAAAGTTACCCCTAACATTCCATTTGCCTGAGGTATAATTACCGCCAAATCGAACAACGGATCGACCATAATTTCTGTCGGAATACTGAAACTCAATGACTATACGACTGTATTGTGTGATGAGCTTTTTTGGAGTAAACGTTAGTTCACCCGTATTGTAATTAATGGTGTAGTCGTTTTGCTCGCCACGGGTTAATCGCTGTCCATCAAGATATACCTGCTCTGTACCGCTTATGATAATGATAAAGGTTTCGCCATTGGCCCCAGAAAGCCGGTAGGGCCCTTGATTTCCTTCAATTCCGTTAATGGTGTTTCTAGAAAATCGACCACGACTGACAGCGCCTTCTCCTGAGAAATTCCAATAACCGTGTTTGTTGGTGAAATGCCTTGTGACCTGCAATCCTCGAGACCTTTTGTTGTATTTCAAAAAGTATGAACTGTCTGGGGTAATCATCGGGAAGTCTCCTGCGATTAAAGAGGCACTGTCTTGTTTTAACTGAATGTATACCCGGTCAAAATCTTGTATTTGTTGTGTATTGCCTTCAGGTTGAATCGGGTTGTTTTCATCTGAAATGGCGGCAATGATGTCAATCTTGTTTTGAATCGTACCGTTTAAGCGGAGATTAAGGTTACTGTTAACGGTTACATCTTGTTTGTTGCCAAAACCTACGCCACGACTAATATTTCCTATCGTTTTGATATTGTCATCAGGGGAAGTCTGTCGTTTTTCGCTGTTCGGGATATACGCAAACGGGTTGGTTTGGTAATCCGTACCAATCAAACTCAACTCTTTTTTCTGGTATATTTTTCTGAAATGAAAGTCGATTATCCGGTACGTGACTAACAGCGAGTCTTTTGGATAGGTATTGTTCAGCCAGATGAGCATAGACTTATGTTCGACAACTCTATAATTGGAGGTGTCGTAACCGCTAAGCACTAAAGAATTTGGTGCTAAAAGAAATGAATCAAGTATGGAAGTGTCTGTTTCAATTAGTATTCTTTTTGTGCGAAGGGTCGATAATTCTTGAGCCTCTGTATTTACAGAAACCAGAACTGTGACAATTGCAACCCAAACAAATCTAAGAGACATCTAATAGTTAACTTATCAAAGGTATGAAAAGTATAGGTGTTGTGTTTGTTAACTGTCTGAATTATAGGGCAAACACTAACTTGTTCGTTGTCTTACTGCTTCGTAAATTACAACAGCAGCTGCCGTAGAAACGTTCATTGAGTCAGCCTTACCTCTCATAGGTATTTTGATACAGCTTGTGTTGTTTTCAACCCAAAAAGGACTTATGCCATGTGCTTCTGACCCCATAACGAGTGCCGTATTTTTGGTCATACCCACTTTGTGGTGCGCTATTGAGCCCTCAAGATAGGTGCTGTAAATCATGAAGTCTCTTTCGGTTAGAAAAGACAAAGTATCATCGTTTGTAGCGATGGCGAATGGTACGGTAAAAACAGCGCCTAAGCTTGCTCGAATCACATTTGGGTTGTAAAAATCTGTGTTGGCGTTAGAGATGATAATGGCATCCACACCAGCAGCGTCTGCTGTGCGAAAAATGGCGCCTAAATTTCCAGGTTTTTCAATGCTTTCTAACACAACAACAAGAGAATCTTGTTGTAGGTTAAGCTTGGATAACGACGTTTCAAATAAAGGGAAAGTAGCAACGGCATTGGCAACAGAATCTCGGTAGCTAATTTTTTCGAAAACAATATCGTCAAGTTCATATTTATTGGCCCCATCCAGCCCAGCTATAAAATCGCTCAAAGTAGCAGCATCCCAATGTTTGTTGAACATGATATCAATGGGTTGAAGCCCACTTTCTATGGCCATATTAATTTCCCGAATACCTTCCACAACAAACTGCATGTGCTCCTGACGACCACGCTTTTTGTTGAGCGACATCACCTTCTTAATTGTAGCGTTTTTAACACTTGTAATCGGAGTTATATGCAACGTTTTTGCCTTAGCTTAATTGGTCGAGCCTTCTTTTTTCTTGTTCTGATAGGTTGTGGTAGCCCACTTTATTTACCTTGTCCAACAGTTGATTGAGTTCGGCTTCGCGGTTAATATACTGTGTTTTTGGTTTTGTATCTTTTTTGCCCCTGGTTTTGGATATTGGATTATTCCGCCAATCAATTTTTCCAGACAATAACCATTCGGGATGATAGGCAATGAGGTATAAGAAAACAGCTGTAGGTATCAGCATACCGGCTACTATGAAGTAGTTAAAATCATAGTCATTGAAGAAGAGCAAAACGGTTAACACTAATCCAGCAACAGCTCCACCTAAATGAGCGTCATGTCCGATGTTTCCCGATTGTTTTTTGATGCCAAATATGCTATACAAAATATAGATGATGCCAAACAACCAGCCAGGGATAATAAAGTAAATGAGTAAGCCCGGGTAAAGTATTATGGTTCCGTAAATAATGCCACTCACAGCGCCTGAAGCACCTATAGCACTGTAGTCGCCATGATGTCTATGAATAAAAAGTGCTAATAAATTGCCAGCGAGTAAACTGCCAAGGTAAATGGTTATTAAGTCGAACGGGCTTAAGGTTAACGCCATGGCTTCACCAAACATGTAAAAGGTGAACATGTTAAATCCAAGGTGGGTATAATCTGCATGCAAAAAACCCGAACTAAACAGCCTGCTATACTCTTTTTTGGCTAATATGGAATCTGTGTGGAACTTGTGCCGTTGGAAGAAAGCAAAGTCGTTGAAGCCTTTCCAGCTAATGAGCACATTGAGCGCTATTATGACATAAACAACTGTCATTATACATGGTGCTCGATATGGTCAATCAAGCTATGGATCACTTTTATATGAATTTCTTGTGCACGATCTGCGTAGTCAGATTTTGGGGCTCTGATTTCTACATCACAAAGCGCTGTCATTTCTCCACCGTCTTTGCCGGTTAACCCGATTACCTTCATGCCTTTTTCTTTTGCTGCTTGTATGGCATTTATAACGTTTTTTGAATTACCGCTGGTGCTTATGGCGAGCAGTACATCTTGTTTTAATCCAATGGCCTCAACATAACGAGAAAAGACAAAGTCATAACCATAATCGTTTCCAACACACGACATATGAGAAGGGTCGGAAATTGATATCGCTGGAAGGGCTTTTCTATTGTCTCGGTAGCGTCCTGATAATTCTTCTGCAAAATGCATCGCGTCGCATAAGCTTCCTCCATTGCCGCATGAAATTATCTTGCCTTCCGTCTGAATAGCGTTAACCATTATTTGCCCGGCTTGCTCAATACGTTCAAAATTCGACTCATCGCTTAAAAATTCAGCCAATACCGTTTGTGCTTCTTCAAAATGATTTCTAATTCCCATTGTTAACCGTTGTTTTTATACTACTAAATTTACTATTCTACCAGGCACAACAATTACCTTCTTCGGTTGTTTGCCGTCTAACCATTTTTGAACTTCAGCATCCTGTAATACTGCAGCTTCAATTTCGTCTTTACTTAAACTCAACGAAAGCTCAATGTTGGTACGTGTTTTTCCGTTGATCGATATTGGATAGTTCTTACTGTCTTCAACCAAATGTTTTTCATCGAAAGAAGGCCAAGTTGCTAAGGCTATTGATTCTTCTCTTCCACCCATTTCCCAAAGTTCTTCTGCTATATGCGGCGCAAAAGGGGATAACACGATTAAGAATTGATCTAATATTTCTTTGTTTTGGCATTTCTGATCCGTGAATTCGTTCACGGCAATCATAAAGGTACTCACACAAGTATTCAATGAAATGCGCTGTACGTCTTCAGATACTTTTTTAATCGTAGCGTGCAGCGTTTTTAGTGATTTTTTATCGGCTGGATTCGCATTCGGAATATAATTTCCTTCTTTGTCAACAAACAGTTTCCATGTCTTTTTTAAGAATCGATAGACGCCATCAATGCCACTAATGTTCCAAGGTTTGGCATCCTCTAAAGGACCTAAAAACATTTCGTACAATCTTAATGTGTCAGCACCATACTCTTCACAAATGTCGTCGGGGTTTACAACGTTAAACCATCGTTTAGACATTTTGCCAATCTCTGATTTTGTATAACAAATTGGTTCGATGGCATCTCCATCAGCTTCGAAAATACCGTCAATTACTTTCCCATTCGAACATTCAAACACAGCATCGCTATATTCAGGTCTCCATTCTTTAAACTGGCGAATTCCGTCAATATTTAAAAAAGAAGGGGTGTCTGTTTTTTTATAATCGGTAACGAAATCAACATGTACCGGAATTTGTGTAAAATCAGCGGGGTTGTCGACTAACCCAGAACTCACAAAATGACTTTTGCCGTCAATTTTTTCTTTGCGCAGGTAAATAGATTCAACGATACCTTGAATCATACCTTGATTTACCAATTTTTTGAAAGGTTCGTCAAACGGGAGTACGTTAATATCTGATAAAAACTTTGTCCAAAAACGACTATAAAGTAAATGGCCAGTAGCATGCTCAGCTCCGCCTACATAAAAGTCAACTTGTCCCCAATATTTAATGGCATCATTTGATGCGATTATCTGATCATTATTAGGATCCATATAACGAAGAAAGTACCAACTACTTCCGGCCCATCCAGGCATTGTATCTGTTTCTCTTCTACCTTGTGGTGTGTTCACCCAATCGTCAATGGCTGCAAGAGGAGAGGCTCCACTGCCAGTCGGTTTGTAGCTGTCTACAGTAGGTAAAGTTAACGGCAAGTCATTGTCGCCCAAAAGTGATGGGATATTATCATCATCAAAAATGACAGGAATTGGTTCACCCCAATATCGTTGTCTTCCAAATCCAGCATCGCGAAGCTTAAAGTTTACTTGCGCCTTGCCCAATTTCTTGTCGTCAATAAAAGCTATCGCCTCTTTTATCGCTATCGTAACGTCTAGGCCATTAAGAAAGTCAGAATTGATGCACTTTCCTGTTTTGGCATCAAATGAAGCTTCTTGAACATCCGCTTCATCATTTTCAATGACTTGAATAATATCTAGGTTAAACTTTTTTGCAAAACTGTGATCACGCGAATCATGAGCTGGAACGGCCATAATAGCCCCCGTGCCATATCCTCCCAAAACATAATCGGCAACATAAATGGGTACCTGTTTGCCTGTGAATGGATGTGTGCAGTAACTTCCTGTAAATGCACCGGTAACGTTTTTAACCTCGCTCATGCGCTCACGCTCAGAACGATTTTTTGCCCATTCCACATACGCTGACGCTTCGTCTGCTTGGTCTGCATGAATCAAGTCTGCCGTCCATTCATGTTCTGGAGCGATTACCATAAATGTAGCTCCGAAAATGGTATCTGGTCTGGTTGTAAATATTTCTAATGACCGACCAGCAGTATCGTTGTGAATAGGGAAGTTTACTGTTGCGCCCTCGCTTCGACCAATCCAGTTGCGTTGAATTTCTTTTATCGAATCACTCCAATCAATAGCGTCCAGTCCGTCTAACAATCGTTGTGCATAAGCAGTAATACGCAAAAACCATTGCGTCATCGGCTTTTTTATAACTGGGTAGCCTCCACGTTCAGATAAACCATCTTTAACTTCTTCGTTGGCTAATACCGTGCCTAACTCCTCACACCAATTGACCGTTGTTTCGTGTATAAAAGCCAGTCTGTAGTGTTGTAAAATATCTTCTTTTTGTCGCTTATTGTAGTGTAACCACTCTTCTGCTATAAAATCATCAACCTCTCCGCCAGCATGCGCAACATTTATGTTTCCTTCGTTTTCAAAGATGGCAACCAAATTGTCAATATGTTCAGCCCTATTTGATTTGATATTATACCAGTGATTGAATAATTGCTTGAAAATCCATTGTGTCCATTTGTAGTAATCGGGTTCACAAGTTCTTACTTCTCTTGACCAATCAAAACTAAAACCAATGCGATCTAGTTGACTTCGATAACGTGCAATATTTTCTGCTGTAGTTTCAGCAGGATGTTTACCCGTTTGTATTGCATATTGCTCAGCAGGTAAGCCAAAAGCATCGTATCCCATCGGGTGCAACACGTTAAACCCATTTTGTCTTTTGTATCTACTAACAATGTCTGAGGCGATGTATCCTAATGGATGGCCAACATGTAAGCCTGCTCCAGAAGGGTATGGGAACATATCAAGCACATAATATCCAGGTTTGCTTGATTGGTTGTCGACACGATATAGTTTTCGCTCGCGCCAGTTTTGTTGCCATTTATGTTCTATAAATCGATGATTGTAATGTGCTTCTGACATGGATAATTCGCCACTTAAAACTTAGCTGCGAAAATAACGACATTAAACAACAATGATTGAATTACAGAAGGTCTGAATTGTTGAATTAATTTGAAATGAAAAAGACAGAAGAAATGCGGGTAAAATTTAAAGGCAGTAGCGATTAAATTTACCTATTCTTCAGTGAAAAAATGGGTTAACAAGAAGCTATTACTCTACGTCAAAACCATATTCAGTTTTAATTTCTGCCGCCGTTTTTACCACAAACTTCATTTGCATTTTAATTCTGTCTTGTGGACGGTTCGTACGGGTATCAATTCTTGGTTGTTGGACAATTGTTTCTGCTACGCTCGTATTTTTTATGACACGACCAAAAACGGTATAGGCCCCATTTAGGTGTGCGGTTCCTGTCTCGCTAACAACAATGTAAAATTGCGAACCACTTGACGCCCTTTGTGGGTTTTGAGTATCACCTAGTCTTGCGGCGGCAACTGCACCTAAAACATGAGGATATTTGTTGGCGTCAATTTCTGCAGGAATAGTGTATCCCGGACCTCCGGTTCCGTCGTTGCTTCTATCGGCATCTTTACTTAACGGGTCACCGCCTTGAATCATGAAATTTGGAATGATTCGATGAAATTCAGTATCGTCGTAAAACCCTTCGCCAACCAATTTGTGAAAGTTAGCGCGATGCTTTGGTGTGCCTTTGTACATGTACATGGTCATTGTTCCATGATCTGTACTTACTTCAATTAATGTATCCGTTGCTGTCGGGTCTGTATTGGAAGTATCTGCAGGTGTGGGTGTTTCTTCTTCATCTTTACAAGAGAATAAACATAGACTAGCGACCAATAACCAAAGTATTCCTTTTAATTTCATGGCAGCAAGATAAATATTTTTAAGAATTTAGACGCAAAGAGTAATTAGAGGATAAAGAAAAGAGAATATGGAAAATAGAACATAGAAAATAGAACATAGACGAGAGAAGGTGGACTATTCAGACATTCAATCCTTCAATCCATCAATCCTTCAATCCCTCACCCCTTAACAGGCCACTCCAAATAGAATGTAGACCCAACACTTAATTCTGAATCAAACCAAATTCGACCGTGGGCACCTTCAATCATCTTTCGTGTAATAGCCAGCCCAAGACCCATACCGCTATTTTTTGTGCTAAAATTGGGGACGAAAATTTTAGAAGCATCTTTGGGGTCGATACCTTTACCATTGTCTTTTATACTCACTACTACCTTCGCGTTTTTGACGCTCATTTCAACGACAATTAAGCCTTTGCGGTCGGTAGAAATAGATTGAATTGCATTTTTAATCACATTGTTGAAAATCCGACCGAGCTGTTCTCGATCTGCGTGAACGACAACATCAGGTAAATTGTCGGGGTACTGAAAAACAACGTGTTCACTTTTTTCGAACAAAGTGATTGTATTGACAAGGCTTTGAGAAATGTTGCAGTCTTCAAAGTTGTGCGTAGGCATTTGTGCAAAAGAGGAAAACTCTGTTGCCAGTTTTGATAAGCTATCAATTTGTTCAATCAGCACAGCTGTCACCCTTTTAAAGGTTTCTTCCAAACGCTCATTTTTGTCTCCCCAAGCACGTTGTAGGTGCTGGATATTAAGTTTCATTGGGGTTAAAGGATTTTTGATTTCATGGGCCACTTGTCTGGCCATTTCCTTCCAAGCACCTTCACGCTCGCTCTCACTTAATTTAGTTGCACTTTCGCCCAACTGGATCACCATTTTGTTATACTGTTTCACCAATCGGCCAATTTCGTCGTTGCGTTTCCATTCAATCAACTCATTCGCACTTAATCCTGTTCGTGACATCTTTTCACGTATAATCTGTAAAGGTTTGCTAATGCGTTGAGAAACGATATACGCTAAGGTTATCGCAACTAATATTAGGAAAAGATACAGGTTTACAAAGGTTACGGTGTAAGAGGAAATCTCACTATTTAACTCCTTTTGGCGGGAGTAATAAGGAAGATTTAAGTAGGCAACAATCTGCCTTTTGTCATTAATCAAGGGTAAGTACGCAGACGTAAATTTTAAGTTTCTTATCGATTCGGATTGCAACAATTGGGAGGTGTTTTCCTCTTTGAAAGTGCGTAACGCTTCAGGGTTCATTAACGGAGCGGTAAGCCCCTTCTGGTAGATATCTTCAATGCTTGAGGCTAGAAGAAAACCTGAACTGTCAAATAAGTTGGCATCGATTTTATAGATGTCACCAATGTCGTTAACGATCAGTTGACGTGATTCTTTGTCTTGTAACTTGGTGGCAAAGTCTACCTCATTTTGTAGCTGATTGGCAACTTCACGAATCTTGTACATCAGTTCGTTTTCTGATCTGTTTTGGTCATTGATTTCGATAAACTGTATAGTGACATAAATGGAAACCAAAAGTCCGGCAAACACGAGTAAAACCATGGCCAGTCGAATTCTTGTACTTAAGTATACCTGTTCAATACCTAGTTTGTCGAGTTGTTGCTGGCGGGTAAACTTAAATGACTTAAACTCTGATGACGTGCCCCATTTTCTTAGAAACCATTGCTGCAGGCTAAGTGTCAAGACCCAGATTGTACCAAACGCTGTGAAACACAGGATGAAAAAGATAAATCCAAAACTAAACGTAGATACAGTTCTTTTTAATTGGTTTCCAGGATGACTTAACACTACTATCGCCTGTTCTTGGTCACTGATAAAGTGCTTATAACTGGCAGATGAAAATAATGAGCTACTCGAAACGAAATGTGTGGAGTCGTAATGTAAGTTGTACGGATAAGTTCCTTTCTGATTTAAGAGCTTTCCGTTGCTATATAGAGCATAAGAATAGTCGTCAATATCGAACAGTCGATTGTCTTTTTTACGGCTTATAAGTTGCGGGTATTCGTAAGAACTTTGAATAAACTTGGGTTCTAAAAGTACGAATACCGATCCGTAGTGTCCGTTTAAATCACAGTTTTCGAATTTCGCTAAGTATCCATTAAATATTCTATCACTCTTTACTTGGTAAAAATGATTGCTCAGTGTTTGAAATGACTTGAAATTGTATATCTCATCCAGGTCCTTAAAGTTGTATAACGTCGACGAATTGATGTTGTTCCCAAAAGCATCAAAACTCAATACCAACATATTGTATTTATCCAAATACCCAGAAAAGTATAAGCGTCTAAGCCTTTGCTCAAACTGCTCTTTCTTTTGACTAAATATTTCTAAATCTTCAGGAACTAAGAATTGTTGTGCCAATTCACTCTCCATCTCTTTGAACAAATACTCTGCGGGTAAATCTTTATTCGAAATGAGCTTAGAGGCATAAAGATTTAAATACTCCGCTTCCTTTTTTTCTTGAAACAACTGTACCGAGGTGGTATAAAAAACCGTAAAAAGAACGATGTGTCCGATGTATTTATATATGCCAATTTTTCGTTTTACTTTAAATATTGCATAGTATAAAAACGCTGAAGCGGTTAAGGTAAAAAGTATGGAAGGGGTTAAGCCCGTTAAACTTCTTTTGGCGTCAATACGTTGAAATACGACAAATACAACAAGACCGATTACAACCGTCAGTAAATAATGAAACCCCTGTCTATCAATCTTCTTAATTCTTTGATACAATGCCGATGTCAAAGCATACCAAATCCAAAATAAGAGGGAAACCAGCACAACGGCGATGAGTGTGTAAGCCGTTATGGTTGAAAGATGAGTGACGTCAAAAGAAATGTTCGAATTGGCTATGAGGCTGCGTAAAAGTGAACGAATTAAGTCTGCCGAGAAGAATCCGAATATTGTTGATAGAGTGAAGGCTATAAATACCATCACCCGACCTTTTACATGAATCTTTCTTAAAACCTGAAGCAGTGCAAGTGTGACGATAATTGCGGTACAGATGTGCAATCCTAAATCACCTAAGGATGGCAGTAAATCTGAACTGGCATAAATCATGGGGTCAAATACCCCAAGTGCTGCCAGACCGTGACCCATAACGTCATGAAAACTAAGCACGCGAATGAGTATAGCAAATCCTGCCGTTACGATACTGCCCAACAGCCAACTCCTATGGCTAATAAAAGCAGCAAACAATAGGAGAAACATGGCAATTAAGTAGTAAGTTCCAGCAAGTTCTGGGCCCACACGCTTGCCGTAAAAGCTTAGGTATACAGAATTGTTCAGCAACCCATAATTTGTTTCTTTCTTTTGAAGTTCAAATTGCTGCCCTTTAAGCGGTGTAAGTCTGTTTTCGTTTTGAAACTGACCAGATTCGCTACGGGTAAGTTTATAAGACAGGATTGCGGTTTGCTCTTTAAGTGGAACAACTAATTCCCACCCTGATTGATGTTGATGCAGATGTGGTTCGCTTTTCGTAAATACAGCGCTATCTGGCATCCATTCATTTGACGTCCACTCTTTTATCTTGCCATCTCGCATTTGAAAGAAAGTCCAATCCCTGTTGACGTTTTTTGCGTCGGTCAGTTCAGATAGGTCTTTGCTAAGCGATGTGCCGTCTTCAATTAAGTCAATTAAGAATTGATTGGTGGCTGAGGTCCAAACCTGTTTTTGTTCGGTCTTATCTGCTTCTGTATCGCAATTTGATTTATGCGCTAAATAGAATAATACTGCTGAGGTGAGTAGCAGTGCAGCTATGGTAATTTTTCGAATCAAAGTTTAAAAGTAAGCATCCTGTTGCAAATAGAATTTAACATAGTCACTTATAGCATCCTCAAGTTGCGTAAATCCTTTTTGATAACCTTGTTGCAACGTTCGTGCCATTTCTGCTTTTGTGTAATACTGGTATTTGTCTCGAATGTCTTCGGGCGTAGGGATGTATTCTATATTTGGTTTTAACCCTAATGCACTAAAAGTCGCATGTGCTAAATCATTAAATGTTCTTGGTGTGCCTGTACCAAGATTGTAAACGCCGCTTCCACTTTTACGTTCATACCAAAACAGCATAACCTCAATTAAGTCTTTGACATAAATAAAATCTCGTGTTTGACCACCATCTGAATATTCTGGATTATGAGATTGGAATAATTTCATTTTCCCGGTGGCTTGAATCTGGTGAAAAGCGTGAAATACCACGGATGCCATACGGGTTTTGTGGTATTCGTTAGGGCCAAATACGTTGAAGAATTTTAGACCAATCCAAAACGGTGGCTTTTCGGTTTGTTTTACAGCCCATAGGTCAAAATCCAACTTGCTTTGTCCGTAAGGATTCAACGGCTTAAGGTGATTCATAGACGCTACATCATCATCAAACCCAAGTGTGCCGTCACCATAGGTTGCGGCCGACGACGCATAAATTAAAGGAACATTTTGTTCCGTACAGTATTGCCAAATGGTTTTTGAATAGTTGAGGTTTAATTGATCAAATATGGCTGTGTCAAATTCGGTGGTATCTGTTCTTGCACCCAAATGAAAAATGAAGTCAATGTCTAACTGTGCGAGTTGACCTAGAAATTCGCTTCGGTCAATTTGACTACAGTTTTCTAATCCCAATAGATTGTTTGACTTTTCAGATTTACTAAAATCATCAACAAGAATGAGCGATTTGGATACATTTCGAAATAAATGATGTGCTAAACAGCTTCCAATAAATCCGGCAGCCCCGGTTACAACAATTTTACCCATGTGAGGCAAAGGTAGTAGAATGGATAATTAAAAATTTAATTAAAAACCAGCTGTTGTTTTTTATAATCGATCACAACATTATAAGATTCTAGCACCTCACCACCTAAAATCATGTCGAAAGGTTTGACGTTTAAGGTGTCGTACATCGCATCAACGTGACTCACGTCAATTGTGCCAACAACCAATTTTTTGATTTTCAATGATTTGAAACGTAGAGACCTTAACCTAACAAAGGTTGCTTCAACAGATTCAGGTCCAATTCCAGAGGTGGAGTTGTCTGACACTGATACTTCTTTTAGGCCTTTTAATGTAAGTGCAAACGACTTTGATAAAACGGTTTTACTCGCCCCTGTGTCGATAAGTACACGTGCTTTTACTCCGTTAACTTTTGCCTTGCAAAAAATGTGGGTACCCTCTTCGCCAAGATGAACAACCTGAATGGGCACGGTTACTTTCTTTTTCATTAATAAAGCGCGTTACCGGTCATTTCTGCCGGTTGTCCGACATTCATAAGTTTTAGAATAGTAGGAGCAACATCGGCCAGTATACCATCTTTCATTTGGATGTTATCCTCTCCTAAAACGATGCATGGAACTAAGTTTACACTATGAGCCGTATTTGGTGACCCATCTGGGTTTACCGCAAAATCAGCGTTACCGTGATCTGCTATTATCACCATTTTGTATTTGTTTTTTAAAGCGGTTTCAACCAATTCTTTAACGCAATTGTCTACCGTTTCACAGGCCTTTTTTATTGCGGAAAACACTCCGGTGTGACCAACCATGTCAGGGTTAGCGAAGTTTACGCAGAAAAAGTCGACGTCATTTTTGTCAATGGCTGATTTTACCTTCTCTTTTAATTCTGGAGCACTCATCTCCGGTTTTAAATCGTAGGTCGCCACCTTAGGTGAATTAACTAAGATGCGCTCTTCTCCGTCAAAAGGGGTTTCTCGACCACCGCTAAAGAAAAAGGTAACGTGCGGATATTTCTCTGTTTCTGCAGCGCGTAATTGTTTCAACCCCAAGTTTTCTAGGTGTTCGCCAATGGTCAGTTTTAGATCATTGTTGTCGAAAATTACGTTGACATTTTTGAAGGTCTTATCGTACTCTGTCATGGTGTAATACGACACATCGATTGGTGCCATATTCTGTTCATGGAAAGTTTCTTGAGTTAAGGCCATAGATATTTCTCGTCCTCTATCTGTACGAAAATTGAAGCAAAGCACAATATCGTTTTCCGTAATTGTTGCCAATGGGTTGCCGGCCTCATCAACATGAATAATTGGCTTTACAAATTCGTCTGTAACGTCGTCAGTATAAGATTGTTCAATAGCCTCAACGATGTTTCGGGTTTTTTTACCCATGCCATGCGCCATTGCATCATAGGCAAGTTTTACGCGCTCCCAACGTTTGTCTCTGTCCATCGCGTAATAGCGTCCAATTAGGCTGGCAAATTTGGCTTGGCCTATTCTGGAATCATCCATTACATCTTTTACAAAACCTTTACCACTTTTTGGGTCACAGTCTCGACCGTCTAAAAAGCCATGAATGAATGTTTTGCTATCCAACCCATTATCTCGCAGGATGCCGCAAAGTGCTTTTAAGTGCTCATCACTACTGTGTACGCCACCATTGCTTACCAAACCCATTAGATGGATGTTTTTACCTTCTTGTTTGGCTTCTTTTAATAGTTGTTGGAAATTAGATTGTTCAAGAATGGTTTGATCTTCGAATGATTTGTTGATGCGCATGAGCATCTGGTACACAACTCTACCTGCACCAATATTGATGTGGCCGACTTCAGAGTTCCCCATTTGTCCTGTGGGCAAACCAACGTTTTCGCCAAAAGTTTTTAAAGTGGATGTTGGTGCCAATTCCATCAATCCATCTACAAACGGTGTGTTGGCTTTGTATATAGCATCGGAGTTGTCGTGTTTCCCGATCCCCCAACCATCTAAAATGAGAAGAATTGCCTTGTTGTGCGCCATGCTGCAAAAGTAATTCAATGGATAATTAATGATTGGTAATTCACAATTAATGATTATGAATTAACGATTAACGACAAAACGGTACTCGGGACAAATAGTATTATGTGCAAACGCAAGCTGAATGGTTTTACTCTTGATTCTTGGGTTTGAGTCATTCAGATCGAAGCCTGTCTTTTGACTCAATGCCACCTTGTCGAACAAAAAAAGATAGAATGCGCTGCTGAATCATGTTGTTCATCCTCCTATTGAGTTGTGAGGATATTTCAATGTATTTATGATACTCTTCAAGTGTGAATAGTCCAATAATCAAGCCGCGCAGTTCGGTCTTCAACCGTGTACTCGTTTTAAACAAGTTAGTAATATATGGATCTATCTGAACCGGATTAAGTGATTCCATTGACCCTTTTGTCTGTTGCAAATAATGCACGAAACAACTTAAGATTAGGTCGTTTTGAAGCTTAATAATTGGTCGAAGCACCTCATTCTGAAATCTTTCTTCCTCACTAAAATTTAGAGTTAATTCAATACCCGGAATTTCTGGTCGAAGTTGTATTTTTAAATCACTCATCTGATGTTGTTACTTTACTCCACACTTTGTCACTGTTCAGCTTAAACGATCCAAGGTGTTTTCTTTTCCAAGTGTGCGGTGGGATTAACGATAGAAAATGTTCATCTCTGTTTTCCTTTTCATACAAGTGATAAACCTCACCGATGATGGGCTCGAAGTCACAGTGAGTGTTGTACAGCAATTCATTAACGGCATATTCTTCTAGCAGTAATTCATACTCGGATTTAATGAGTTCAATCTTGCTTTTGAGTACATGATTAAAACCTGTAATTCCTCGATTTTTCCATATTGAGAGGTTGTTTGCTGTGATGCTTGGTGCACCCACATTTGTCCCATATGGCAAAAGTCTGGCATTATATGTTTGAGAATTCTCGTCAAATACGGCGCTGTCAGGACGCTTCTGTCTTTTGAAGTTAGGTGGATTTTCTTTCCTTGCGTACGGGATATTTGCAAATTTCTGTACTGATGAATATTGATCTAATCCAGTAACACAAATATCATTCGCTTTTTCTAAATCTAAGGAACCATCTTCTTCTACGTAATCATCTTCAGTTATAATGCACTGCACTTCTCCCACCAAAAGTCTACAATTGCTCTCTTGTAGCTCAATGTCTTCTGCCAGTTTCAATCCTATTTTAATACTACTTTCAGTAACGAATGGTGCATGGAACTTGTCCAAATAGGATTCCCCCAGATTACATTCCTCAAATTCGGATTGATTGGATTCGAATTTTACCGAAGTATAATGTGCTTGGTCTAGAAAGGATTTATGGACATGGTTGATGGAATAGAATGCTGTGTCTATTATGTTTTTATAGGTGTGCCTCGGCACAGTAAGCGGCCTTATGATAAAACCGATCCTGGCGGGGTTTGAGCTTATGTGAACGATGGAATTAAAGATTGCCAAATTGGATATGCCGTCTTTGCTTTTGGTCCCGATAAGATGAACTCCCTTATACCCAGATAGCGAATTGATAAATTTTAATCGGTATTCAGTATTCCAATTATTTATTTCTTTTTTTTGAACGATCATATGGTCTTATGACTAACTCTATGTAAAAACATCAGCCAGTTTATTTTGTTTTTGCTATGGTCCCTTTCTGCAATTAACTCAGTAAATCAAATCGTTGTTCTTGTGCAGGCCGTGTCCTAGTTTTACTAATGAGTCTGATAACACCCCTGCTCTTTAAAGACTCTATTCTCCGTTCTGCAATTTGATCCAGGCCAAAACAACAGTCTCCTCTTAATAAACGACTGGTTTTGTTTATTTACGTTCCTTGGTGAAACATTAAGTTCTCGTGCTTATGCATTCATGAAGTAAGAAGCCATTATACATGAAAGGTTGGACTGCTACATGGATTGGTATCCTCTATTTTAGGATAAGCCACCTGGATGAGATCTCCCGAACATGCTGTATGTTAGGCGATGTAGGGTGGGCCTTTTTAACGAACTATTCGTCGACATCTGGGTTTGTAGACTTAACTCTTAAGTTAATCTTCTGAAATATAGAGAATTACCACTCTCAATTCAACATTTTGTAATCAAAATTTATAGATTCTGTTGCGCAATAGCACGTATTACCCAATTGCCATTAACGCCAACACCATCATTCGAATTCCATGTTCCATCTTTGTCTTTAAGCCAATTCTTGGTCTCCTCATATGCCCCGTCAAATTCCTCAGCGAAAGAAGGGAAGCCCTTAGTATCTAGTATCTCGAACGATACACGAACATCTTGACCGGCATCCAAATTGAGGTTACTCGATTTAATATTCAGATCGGTTAAAGAGGTTAATGATGAAGCCATGGTGTGCTTCGAAGAATGAACCATCTCACCTGGGGCCGCATCCCCATTGTCTTTATAAATTTTTAGCAATAATTCTCTGTTTGCTGGTGTGTTGCCGGTTCCGCCAAATAAACACTGAATGTTTGTTATTTGGTAAGCGCCTGGGAGTCCTTCTAATGTAACAGCAACTTCCTCTCCAACTACATCAGTACCTCTAAACTTGGAGTCACCGCCGTCGCTATACCCATGAAATTGCATTTCGACCCGTCTTGTTGTTGGACCATCATCCGAATTACAAGAGAATAATACGAGGCCAAAAGTTGCCATTGAAAGAAGAATTAGTTTTTTCATATCTGAATTATATTTCGATTCGATAAAATTACAAAAACTAAATGCAATGTGTGTTGAGCCAAGACAAGAATCTTTGATTAAATAAAAGTTACTCAGGGTATGACATTTGTCATAGGGTAACCTCAGTGTTGTCAGGGTAAAAGTGTAGGTAATAATGACATTTGCGTCAATGTATAGGTCTTTCAACTTTTATGGATTTTTTGATTTAACCGTTTTGGTTAAACGCAACCCAGAATGAGTTAGGGCGGTAAGCCGGTCAAATGGCTAACCATCATTCAGACATTCAATCATTTATCATTCAACATTAACAAAATGCCTAGATATCACACATTAGGTCAAATTCCGAATAAACGACATATAACCTTTGAAAAACCAGGCGGAGGCCTGTATCAAGAGGAGCTTTTTGGCACTGCGGGTTTCGCAGGAATGTCATCCTTAATCTATCACCTTTATCCACCAACAGTAGTGAGCGAGGTTAAACGATTGGCGGACGTCACTCCCGAAATAGCGATTGAAAAAAATATGCAAGCCCTAAGTTTTCAGGGATTCAGTTTAACTCCCGAAAGCGATTATATACAAAGCCGCAAAACGCTATTTGTTAATAATGACCTGCACATTGGCTTGGCAGCACCGACGAATTTTTCGCCGGATTATTTCTATCGCAATTCTGATGCCGACGAAATGTTATTCGTGCATGCAGGTTCTGGAACAATGAAAACCATGTATGGAAATTTAAAATTTGGTTATGGTGATTATTTGATTATCCCAAGAGGGACGACCTACCAAATCGATTTTGATATGGAAGACAATAGACTATTGTATATAGAGTCGTTTAGTGAAATTACAACGCCTCGCAGATATAGAAACGATTACGGGCAGTTTCTTGAGCATTCACCTTTTTGTGAACGAGATTTTAGATTGCCAACTGATTTAGAAACACATGATGAAAAAGGATCGTTTAAAGTGATATCTAAAAAACAAGGAGTGTTATGGGAATACACACATTCGAATCATCCTTTTGACGTAGTAGGTTGGGATGGATTTAATTACCCATATGCTTTCTCGATTCATGATTTTGAACCACTAACAGGCCGCATACATATGCCACCACCGATCCATCAGCAATGGGAGTCGGCGGGATTTGTGGTTTGCTCATTTGTTCCTAGGCTATATGATTATCACCCGAAAGCGATACCAGCTCCATATCATCATAGCAATGTAGATTCGGAAGAGATTCTATACTATGTTGATGGCGATTTTATGAGCAGAAATAACATTAAAAAGGGTCAAATCACCTTACATCCTGGTGGTATCCCACATGGGCCACATCCTGGTGCGATAGAGCGAAGCGTAGGTAAAACCAAAACAGAAGAGCTAGCGGTGATGATAGATCCATTTGCACCACTATCAATAACACAAGCAGCGATGGACTTGCAAGTTGACGACTATTACAAATCTTGGATTACAGAATAAAATCAATACAATGGAGAACTTAACAGACGTAAAGAATTACAAATACAGTTTAGAAAAAATATTTCCGGAAGCCGATGATTTTTTGCCACTTCTCGGTACTGATTACGTAGAGCTATATGTAGGGAATGCAAAGCAAGCCGCTCATTTTTACAAAACGGCGCTTGGATTTCAATCTTTGGCCTACGCTGGACTTGAAACCGGACTTAAAGACAGAACCAGTTATGTAGTTGTTCAAGATAAAATTCGGTTGGTGTTAACTACACCGATGCCCGGTACAGAAAACAATGAAATATTTGACCATATCACCAAACACGGAGATGGGGTGAAGGTAATTGCGTTATGGGTTGAAGATGCAAAAAAATCATGGGAAGAAACAACCAAACGGGGTGCTGTTTCATTTTTTGAACCACGGGTAGAATCTGATAAAGATGGCGAAATGGTTCGGTCAGCGATTAGAACCTATGGTAATACGGTTCATGTTTTTGTAGAACGTAAAAACTACAATGGTGTATTCTTGCCAAAATTTGAAAAATGGGAGTCACACTATAATCCTACAGAAGTTGGGTTGCGTTACATAGACCATATGGTGGGTAATGTGGATTGGGGAGAGATGAATGTTTGGGCTAAATTCTACAATGAAATTATGGGGTTTGCCAATCTTATTATCTTCGACGATAACGACATCTCAACAGATTATACGGCCTTAATGAGTAAGGTGATGACTAACGGAAACGGGCGTATAAAATTCCCAATAAATGAGCCCGCGGCAGGTAAGAAGAAATCGCAAATTGAAGAATATGTAGATTTTTATCAAGGGCCTGGATGTCAGCATATTGCGGTTGCGACAAACGATATTGTATTTACCGTTAGTGAGATGAAAAAAAGAGGCGTTGAATTCTTATATGTTCCAGGTACGTATTACGATACTGTAGCCAATAGAGTGGGGGAAATTGCAGAAGATTTAGATGTACTTAAAGAACATGGAATTATGGTGGATCGTGATGATGAAGGGTATTTGCTTCAAATATTTACGAAACCTGTTACGGATAGACCAACCTTGTTTTTCGAAATTATTCAACGAAAAGGAGCACAGTCTTTCGGTAAAGGAAATTTTAAGGCGTTATTTGAATCCATAGAAGCAGAACAAGCGAGAAGAGGAACTTTATAATGAGTAAAATGACAAGACAAGAGCTGTTGGATGCTATAGAAGCAAAATACACAGCTCAAGGGCAAGATATGGATGTGCATCTTTCTGGATTGCTACATGCCGAAACCATGACTTATTGGGATTTCGCAAACGTAGATGCGTTACTTTCTTTACAGATCAAACGGACGAATTTGCCTGATGAGATGGTGTTTATTATGTATCATCAAATCAATGAACTTTTGTTTAAAATGATTTTGTGGGAGATTGAACAGATATCCCATAACGACTCTATCACACCAGATAAATTTGCCATGCATTTGGCTCGAATCAGCCGTTACTTCGACATGCTATCCAACTCTTTTGATATTATGGCTGAAGGGATGGAGATTGCGCAATACATGAAGTTCCGTGATACACTCACGCCAGCAAGCGGATTCCAAAGCGGGCAATATCGAAAAATTGAGATTGCTTCAACAGAATTAATCAACCTGATTGACTTTAGATTTAGAAAGGACATAGATCGAGAAACACCGTATTCTCATGCCTTCGAACACATGTACTGGCAAGCTGCTGGCAAAGATTATTCGACGGGTAAAAAGAGCAAACTCATGCAAAACTTTGAGAAAAAGTATCGTGTGGAGTTAATCAATTATATGGAGGAGTACAATCTTGTAAACCTTTGGACCAAGTTTAAACAACTGCCTCAAGAATATCGAGAAAACAAAGCACTTATTGCCGAAATGCGTCATTACGATTATACGGTAAATATAAGCTGGGTGATGCACCATTATAACGCTGCTTCTAAGTATTTAGATAGTGGTAAAGAGGGTGCAAAAGCTACTGGAGGTAGTGATTGGCACAAATACATGCATCCGCGTTACCAACGTCGTATATTCTTCCCTGAATTATGGAGCGAAGAGGAGTTGGAGAATTGGGGTGTTACGAACTTGGAAAATCACAAGTGATTTTCAAGTCTAAATTTTTATTTCTTAGTGTTTAATTTTTAATGGTCTCAAACGGGCATTAGTGCTCTTTGAGATTTGAGATTGAAAACTCAAATCGTGAAAGATTCAACAGATTCTTCGCTAGTTCCTAGCGTTCCATGCTCTGAATGACGGCCAATTAAACATTAAAAATTAAGAATTTAAAATTGTTTTCAGCGAAGCGGAAAACTCAATTTTGCCATAAAAATCGAAATAGAACGGTAGCTAACAAAGCAATCATCACATCCATCAAAAGTAAAACAGATGCATTTTGAAGGAAGTTTGTGTGGTCTCCCATAACAATGAGTACACCGCCAGCTACTGCAACCATAATCATAGGGATAATTAACGGAAAGCTTAATAACGGCATAATGATACCTCCAGCTTTTGTTTTTGAGGCAATCGCAGAGATGGTTGTAAATAGAACGCCCAAGCCAATAGAGAATAGTATGATTAGCGTAGCGTAGCGCCAGATATCCCATTGAACACCGTTGAAGAAAACGGCAAATAGCAGAAGGGTTAACAGGGTGATAGTTATGGATAG
Organism: Bacteroidota bacterium; assembly: GCA_024679565.1. Taxonomy (GTDB): domain Bacteria; phylum Bacteroidota; class Bacteroidia; order NS11-12g; family UBA9320; genus UBA987. The sequence goes on from JAIBDD010000006.1 coordinate 79,854, forward strand.
CAACGTGTTAAAAAGCATTTTGCTAAACAATACGGCTAACGGGTTTACCAATGTATGAAAATACAATAACCTACCGTCTCGTTCTTGAATGAAACTACGGGCAATGGCGTTCACCGCAGAGAACAAAACAATAACCCAAAATAATGCATTCCATGTGGCTGGTTTTATAGAAGGGAAGCACAGGTTTGTGATAAAAACAGCAGACACTAGCTGCACCAATATGCCATTGATTGCATATCGATTACGCCATTCCGTTTTTATCTCCTTTAAAAAAAGGATTTTTGCCTGCCTAATTAGCCCTATTTGCATATTTTTGCCCGCAAAATTACGTTAAATGGACTTCCCACTTAGAAATTTAAACGAAACCGAAAAAGACAGCCTGAAAACCGCACCGATTTACGTTGGTTTATTGATTGCGTCTGTTGATGGTGAGGTGTCAAAAAATGAGCTAGCTCGTATTGAAGACATCATTAAAACGAAAACGTTCTCTGAACATAACGATGTGCATTACTTGTACACTGAGCTGGCAAATAATGACTTGTTAAGCAATATCAATACAATTTTTGACGGATTGGGTAGTTCAACAGATGAGCGTGTTTCTGGTGCGACTGAAGCATTAAAAAATCTAAATTCAATATTGCCGAGGTTAAATCCAACGTATGCGTTGCAGTTCCGCGATTCGTTACACGATATTGCTGTAGAAGTAGCTAAAGCGTCTGGTGGAATATTTGGTATTGGAAGCATCAGCGACGAAGAGAAGGAAGTGCTTAACTTGCCAATGATCGACAAAGTTTAAACAACTTTTGGGTAGCTTTAAAAAAATATTAATCGCCAATAGAGGCGAAATTGCCGTTCGAGTTATTCGAACTTGTCAAAAACTGGGTATCAAAACGGTTGCTGTTTATTCAGAAGCAGACCGATTCTCAAAACATATTAGACTTGCCGATGAGGCATTCTGTTTAGGTCCTGGGCCAAGTGCCGAAAGCTATTTACGTGCCGACAAAATCATAGACATTTGTAAAACGCATCAGGTTGATGCGATTCATCCTGGTTATGGGTTTCTGTCAGAAAACGCAGGATTTGCGCGTTTGTTAACCCAAAACAATATTGTGTTGATAGGCCCTTCTCCAGAAGCGATGGAAGTGATGGGAAGTAAGTTGGCTTCCAAAGTAGCTGTGGCAAAATACGATGTGCCAATGGTGCCGGGTATTAATGAAGCTGTTGAAGATCCTAAAAAAGCAATCGAAATTGCTAAGGAGATTGGATTTCCAGTTTTAATTAAGGCAAGTGCTGGTGGTGGCGGTAAAGGGATGCGAATTGTAAATGAAGAAAGTGAGTTAGAAAGCCAAATGAAAATGGCGATTAGCGAAGCGATATCTTCATTTGGTGATGGAGCGGTTTTTATCGAAAGATTTGTTCAAAATCCACGTCATATTGAAATTCAAGTGCTTGGAGACAATCACGGTAACATTGTCCATCTATTCGAAAGAGAATGTAGCATTCAAAGAAGACATCAAAAACTTGTAGAAGAAGCACCTTCAGGTGTGTTAACAGAAGAACTACGTTCAGCCATGGGCGATGCAGCTGTTAATGTGGCTAAAGCTTGTGATTATTCTGGTGCAGGTACCGTAGAGTTTTTATTGGATAGCAATCACAATTTCTATTTCCTAGAAATGAACACGAGGTTACAGGTAGAACATCCTGTTACCGAATTAATAACTGGTTTGGACTTGGTTGAGCAACAAATTAGAGTTGCGGAAGGAGAGTCTTTGGCTTTTACGCAGTCAGACCTAACGATTAACGGACATGCGCTCGAACTTCGGGTGTGTGCTGAAGATCCGATGAACGATTTTTTACCTACAATAGGTCGAATCGAAACCTATAATCCACCTAAAGGAGAACATATACGGGTTGACGATTTTGTTGATGCAGGTTATGATATTCCGATTTTTTACGACAACATGATTTCGAAACTGATTGTTTGGGCACCGACCCGACTTGAGGCGATAGAAAAAATGAAGGATGCCATTAATCGTTATGAGATTGAGGGCTTAGAAACGACATTAAGTTTTGGCAGTTTTGTTTTAAACCACCCAAACTTTGTTAGCGCAGATTTCGATACCCAGTTTGTTCCAAAATATTTTAGCACTGCACAAGTGCTTGAGTCAGAAAAGGCTAAATCGATGGCTGCGGCCTTGTTGGCCATAGAGTTGTTAAAGTCTGGCGACAAACCTGTTGTTTCTGAAGGGAAACGCGATTCGGACTGGTTCGTAAATAGACGAAACGCATAGTCTAAGCCATTACCTAACACTCGTCTTGTATATTTGGCTATTGGTCTTTTAGCGTTATCCATAAAGACTATATTTGTCTCTATTGCGTTTTCAAACCAATACGCCTAATTATGATTTTTACTGCAACCAACATAGTCAAACAATACCCGCGTTCTAAATTTCAATTACAGGTTCCCAACATCACTTTGTCTGAAGGGGCTATAGTTGGCGTTGTTGGAGAAAACGGAAACGGAAAAACCACATTGCTCAATATTGTTGCTGGTGAGCTTGAAGCCAGTGGGTCACTTAACTACTTTGGAGAAGAAGTTAAGCAAGATACCGATTGGAGTGCACTAAAATCGAAAATTGCGTTTATCCCACAACGGATTCCACGCTGGTATGGCAGCTTGATTCAAAATTTGAAATTAAAGGCAGCTTTAGACGGAATCCCAGCAGAAGAAAGCGATGCATACTTAGACGAGATATTATCGTTTTTGGGGTTGATGGATTACAAACACCTTAAATGGACCGAAATATCAACTGGATATAGACTTCGTTTTGAACTAGCACGAATGCTTATAGGTAAGCCAAATTTGCTGGTTCTGGATGAGCCATTGGCGAATTTAGATATCAATACACAGCAAAAATTCTTGAGTGACTTGAAGAATATTCTTCAGGACAAAAGCTATTCGACGGCGGTAATTTTGAGTAGTCAACAATTACACGAAATCGAAACGGTGAGTGATCATATGATCTTTTTAAGAAAAGGAGAGTCGGTATTTAGTGGGGCAGTAAATGAATTAGAAGCAGATCACGATCAGTTCGTTTTTGAAGTACAAGTAGAAGCCGCAGATAAAGCCAGATTGTTGACTTATTTACAAGCAAATAATCTGACCTACGGGGCAACTGGCGAATACTTGCAGGTATCAATTGATAAAACAGGAACCAGTAACGATTTCCTTTCTGATTTGATTAAGGAAGGATTTACGGTCAAGTATTATCGTAACATCAGTAAATCAACCAAAAGATTATTTAATCAGTAGGGATGAAGGCATATTTTAATAAAATCGATCATCACCTGTTGCAGAAGTATCCGAATCTTTGGGTGTTAGGTGTTCATATATACATTCCAATCATCCTTGCGCTGTATTTGGTTATTGGGATAGCGGGTTTATTATACCCTTTGAACCCATTACCTGAGTTTTATCGCTACCGCGATTTTTTCGAGAATACATCCGTTACAATGATTCTGCCAACGATATTGTTGGTTGTAATTTTTATCATTAGACAGGTTAAATTCAATTCGAAACGGGTACACTTAAGCTTGCCCTATAAACAGCAGTTTTTAGTTTTTCTCTATTTTATATTTCTTTTTCTTTCCATTACGACACTTCCATTTGTTGGGAACATTACGGCGTACATTAAAACGACCATTGTGCTCGATGAAGCACAGTTTTCGGAAGATGTGAAAATTATGCAGAAAGGGTTTGTTCATTTCTACTTAGAGAAATCTTATGTAGATGACCCTGAAGATTGTGTTGAGGCAGAAGCAAATGGTTTTTATATAGATGATTATGGAGACCATCGCAGTTACAAACGATATGAGTTGAATGACACAAAGGATAGCCTCATCGTGTATCGTCATTTTGTGGATTACAGTTACAATAACGACCTAGATACAATTTCGTTAGACCAAGCGTATCGCGAGATTGATTCGTTTATTGCTTTGTCGCATAAGTATCAAGGAGACGTAACTAAGGTGGATCCGCTACAAATCGTAAATGCCAACTTGAAAACGGATCGGTTTTACACCAAATTTGAAAAGAATGTGCGACCGGCTTTCTCGTATTTACAAGACTATGGCGCTTTTGATAACAACATAAACTTTCACAATAAGGTAATAAACAAAGGGTCGTTCTTTTTTCCGTTAGAATGGGATTTTTGGCGTGGATATATGTTTGTAACACTGGTGCTTGCCATCCTACTTATTATACTATGCTCGGTGAATATTGCCGAATTCGGTTGGGGTATGTTGGTAGTGGCCTTGCATCCTACGGTTTTTGGAATTGTTGCCGCACTTGTGGCATTCCTGTTTAGAGATGTAGATGGGGAAAATGCCTCAACATTAGGAATGTTTTTATTGTTGCTGTTTACCGCAAATGCATACTTCTTTGCGTTTAACAAGCGCTTTAAACCGGCTTTACGTCGGGCCTTCGCCATTGCTTGCCACATATATACACCAGTTGTGGCGTGCTTGTTAATCGTACTATTTAAAGAGGCTTCAGATTGCTGTTATTTTGACGCGTCGTATCGTCAGAACTGTGATTGTTTCCTCCCTTTTACAAGAAATCAGTATAATCTAATGACGCTGTACACCTTACTTATTGGGGCACTGATCAGTACATACTTTTTTGGTCGGTATTACAAAAAGCAATACGTAAATCCCCAGATAAAATAGTCTGAATTGAAAAAGTATTACAATAAAATTGACACGTATTTGTTGGCTCGGCATCCCAATCTTTGGGTGCTTGGCATACACATTTTTATTCCAATCATTGTCGTAACTTTCTTGGTTCTTGGGCTTATTGGTGCGGTATTGGTAAACGTTGCAACCGTTGCGTATTCCCTTGATGACAGCTTCGAACAATTGGGTTTGGCCATGGTGTTGCCGGTAATACTATTGCTGATATTGTTTATTATTCGGCAGGCGAAGTACAACGCGCTTCGGGTACACCATTTTCTTCCATTTAAAAGGCGGTTCGCATTTTTTCTGGCTTTCTGGATCACTTTTTTTGGCATAACCAGCCTTCCGTTTGCCACTTATTTTGGTAGCTATTTCGCTCCAGGCATCAATCATAACCAAAAAGCGTACTACGAGGATAGGGCTTTACTAGAAAAGTATATGACCCACTTTTATCTAAAAAGCTGTTACCACGATGAATCACTCGATGACAATTCGAATGACGATTACTTAAGTCGAATCGACAAGCCTTGTGATTACCGTTTAGATAATCGATGGGATACGTTGCATTTAAACGTAATGCGTTACAATTGGGAGTATGCTAAATATTATAACGGCAATCCCGATCGAATATCGTTACCTCAAGCACGTAAAGAAATTGCGACATTTATTTCTGTGGCAAAGCAGTACAAAGCTGAATTTAAAACGGAAGATGTTTCTGAAATTTTGGAAATGAATACCACTGGAAAGGGCATTGTTTGGGATAAATCAAGCAGTAACAACGTTGGGTTTTATACGCATATAGTTAACCTACCAGAATATGAAAAGTGTATATATTGGAGCAAATCTTACCACAGTCACCGGCAAGTATTCCGAATATTTAAATGGGAATTCTGGCGCTACCTCTCGTTAGTAGGTTTTTCTATGGCCTTCCTCCTCATTATTTATTGTTCTACAAACAAAGGGGAGTTTGGCTGGTCGTTGCTGGTATGTGCGCTATTTCCAACAGTGTACGGAATAGTGGCGGGGCTACTTGCCCTATTCAACATATTAGATGGTGAAGTAGGTGCTCAGATTTTGCTCGCACTATTTGGAGGGGCAGTAGTTTATGTTGCGTTTATTGGGAATTTTAAACCAAAACTTAAAAGAATCTTTGGCATTAGTTTAAATATTATGCTGCCTATACTCGTTCCTATCATCATAAGTTTCGAAATGCTTGATGAGGATGAATTCTTTGTGTTTGCTTTTGTTATTGGATTGATAACTACTTATATATTTTCATTTTATTACAGATATCAATATCTCCATCCAAAAACGAGCTGATAGCTTTTTTACGGTGTTACTTGCAGTTTAAGGCGCTTTTTCCATGCAATGTATCCAACGACACTGAAAATCGTAAATCCAAACATCATTAGGGCTAAAACAGGCAGTGAGCGGGTATGGTAGAGCCAAATACTAAACACATTTACACCAATCCAGTAAATCCAGTGGTGGAGTACTTTTTTTGCCTCTAGGTAGGTCGCTACAAATGCAAATGATGTAGAACAGGCATCTGCCCAAGGTAGATTTGAGTCGGTATATGTTTTAAAAAAGAAACCCAACCCGAACCAAACCAAAAAGCCAATGACCAAAGCTTTGCCATGAAACACCAAGGACTTGGTTTGAATAGGCATTGGCGTTTTTTTGCTATTCGTGTGCCACTGTACCCAAGCATAAACCCCTAAAACAACGTACACCGAATACAGCAGCGTTTCGGAATACAGCTTGGCTTCAAAAAAGAGAACTACTGAAATTAGAGAAGCGACGATGCCGAAAATCCAACACCAAATGTTTTCACGAATGAGCAGAAGTAAAAAGACCACATTAAGCCCCAATACAACCCACTCCAACACCGACGTCATAGTTTCTGACATTGTCGGCAAATGTAAATCATACCTAAAAAGAGAAAAATAAAAAAGGCAACAGTTGTTGCCTTTTATTGATAACATGCGATTTGACCTATGTCAAAATTTTGTTTGATGGAATCACTCCACCAGCTTGATTAGTATCGTGTGTATTTCAAACGACATGCCACAAAATTAAATTTATAATGTCTTGTTAATGAGTTAGTTATATTGTGCTGTTGCTCAGTTTGATTTCATAATGAGTTTAGAAGTCCAATTTGTAGAAACATCAAAGGGGTTGATTACTTTTGTTTCGATAATTTCTATTTAATGATTCTACCATTCGTAATTTTTATCATCAGCCTTGGCGTGCTCATAATTGCTGCAAAGTTTTTTACCGAGGCTGCAGAAAGAATTGGCTTGTCTTTAAAGATGTCGCCTTTTATGGTTGGTGTGGTCATAGTAGCCATTGGTACCTCGTTGCCTGAGTTAATTTCCGGAATTATTGCCTCTGTTACAGGTCATTCGGAGATAGTAATTGGTAATGTATTGGGGGCCAACATCTCTAATATATTCTTGATTTTAGGAATGGCTACAATTGTTGCCAAAAGGAGTATAAAACTGGGGAAAGAATATATTTTTATAGACCTACACTTTATGCTGGGTTCTGCTACTTTCTTGGTATTGTTTCTTTTGGATGGAGAAATTTCGCGCATAGAGGGTGCTTGTTTGGTCGTTGGTTTTATTGTGTATCAAGTGTACTTGATGAAGTCGGACAAACCAGATGAAATGCCTACGCTGAACGATCCTGAAACGGTTAAAAAAATGACCAAGGTGCAATGGAAAGATGTATTAATTCTGCTCGTTGCTGCTTTAGGGATATTTATTGGAGCGAAGTACGTAGTTCAATCGATTCAGGATATAGCTTTGGCACTACACGTTGACAAAACGATCATCAGTTTAACAGTTTTATCATTAGGGACAACTCTACCAGAATTAGCGGTTACGATATCGGCTGCGCGCCGCGGACAACCCGAAATAGCCGTAGGTAATATTTTGGGGTCTTGTATATTCAATTCGTTTATGGTAACAGGTGTGGCGTCGTTAATTCGGCCAATTGAGATGCCTTTTGATTTGGCAAAAACATCTGTAATATTTTTAATCGTGGCTGCCGTTTTCTTTTATCTCTTAAGCCAAGATAAAAAAGTTTCGAAGTGGGAGGGCATGTTGTTTTTGCTTTTTTATGCGGTGTTTATTGCAAAGATTACGGGCATTGCGTAATACATGGAAGAGGAAGAATCACACCTAACACCGGCTCAACTTATTTACGCCTATTCGAATGGATATTTCCCAATGGCTGACGATCCGGAAGATGGCGGGGAAATATTTTGGCATAGACCAAACCAACGTGGTGTTATACCGCTAGAATCATTCCATATCAGTAAAAACCTTAAAAGGCTTTGGCGCAATCATCCATACCAACTCAAGGTTAACACTGCGTTTAAGGAAGTGATGCTGGCCTGTGCGGAGCGTGATAGAACATGGATAAATGAGGAAATAATCCAGGCATACTGTAGACTTCAAGAAATGGGTTATGCAATCAGCTTTGAAGTGTGGGAAGGCAATAGATTGGTTGGTGGTTTGTATGGGGTGACGTTGGGCAAGGCTTATTTTGGCGAATCCATGTTTAGCCGTAAAACAAATACGAGTAAGTTGGCCTTAATACATCTAGTGGAATATTTAAAATCCAACGGTTACACACTCCTAGATACCCAGTACTTAAACAGCCATCTAGAACAATTTGGTGCAACCGAAATACCAGACAAAAAATATATGGAGCAATTGGAAGTCGCACTTGCGAATTCGCTATAATTGTGTGTGATAAACTATAACAAATCCAATTTTATTTCACGAAGTTTTGTCTGTTTATTGACCGTGTCAATTTCGCTAATAGCTTCTGCTCAAAACATAGATTATAACGACACCCTGTCGCTGTCAAATCGAAAGATTATAAAGGGCTTTTCGGCGCTAGATTCTGTAGTGCCTAATAAAAAGATATTTATCGCTGGAGAGAACCATACCTATAGAGAAAGCAACAGTAAACTTTGGGTACAAAATATCAAGTACCTCTATGCGCATGCCGGAGTGAGAAACGTGGTTATGGAAAGCGGTTTGTCAACCGCTTGGCTGGCAAACGAATATATCCAGACAGGTGACACGGCCATCTTTAACATTATTGAAAAATACGTATATAAAGAATATGCCGAAAGGTATAAGCAGCTCTATCGTTTTAATAGAGATTTAGACAGTGGAGAAAAAGTACAGGTGTTTGGAATTGATTTAGAACGGGGATCATTTGGTGCGCTTAAAGTGCTCAGTTTGCTTTTACCATATACATTGCAGCCACATGACAGCATTGATCTGCATATCGAAAGTATTAGGGGTATGGCGATGTATCAAGACCGGGAGGTGTTTGACGACAAAGAAGATGAAGGCTACAATGGATATACGTATTCTGTAAGTAGTACACTGCAATTGGTTATTAAAAACTTTCGGAAACATGAATACGCATACAAAGACTTTTTAGGAACCAGATTTGATCTTTTTAGTAGAATTATTGGAGGACTAGAACAAACCATAAAGTGGCGTGATTTTGATAGTGAAAATACACCACAGGGTTATGTGTTTCGCGAAAAGTATATGTACAACAGTTTTGTTGCTTTGCTCGACAGTAATCCAGGGAAGTACTATGGCCAATTTGGTCGTTGCCATGCAACCAAAAAGAAAGCCGATAAGAATTCATGTGAATGGTATGTTTTTAAAAGTTTAGCCAACCGTTTAAAGGAAGACCCAAGACTTGATTTGCAAAACGACATCGTCACTTTTGGTATTATTTACGGAGAGGATGACGACTATGCAGATGATGATTGGGAATTGGTTGAAGACGAAATAAATGCACTTTTCGAAAACTTGGCTGCCAATAGAGTTATGCTGTTCGACCTAAGTAAAGACAGCATTTTGGCTGACTATTTTGTTGATGATTTTGATTATTTCTTTTTGAATTCCTATCAACCAAGTGAGAAAAATCCGTACTACACCGAATTGTATGATTATACCGATTCTGAAGAAGATGGCAAGATTACCATTGGCTACTCCTATGGCCTTCAAGAGCTTGATTTGTGGCCACTGGCAGAACGTCACAGCCTTGTGAGTCAAGCCGCCTTCGATGAAATGATTGTTTGGCAGGGAGGAAACATAACGTTTAGTAGTGAGGGTATGGTCAGTACGTCAAACGTGTCGTTTATGTCGCCTATTGAAATGTCAAATAGCAATGGGAACAATGTAGTCAATACGAAGCTTACTGGTTTTACCTATAACAGCTATGTGTTCTATGATTTGCTAAGTAACGTGAAGTTTATAGACTTTTTGTTAGGGGGCTCATTAGGATATTCTCAGTTCAGTTTTAAAGTGGAAGAGCGTACACAAAATCCAGGAAATATTGCTACGGGATTTCTAGGAACAACTAAAAAAAGCATCTACAAAAATCCGGCAATAACAGGACGACTATCAGCAGGTTTACTGTTTAATATTGGCCGATTGACTTTTGGAGGAGAGGTAGGAAACGTCTTTGATTTTAGTAAGACAGAATGGAGACTTGATGGAAGTACAATTAGTGAAGGGCCAGAAACATCTTTCTCTGGTTTATTTGGTGCCGCTCACCTAGGCGTAAACTTCGACCTTTAGCCTAAGATAGACCGAATCACTTCTAATTTGTTGTTGGTCTCTTCCCATTCACTTTGCGGATTTGAGTCTCTGTTTATTCCCGCACCAGCATACAATTGAGCCGAGTCGTTAAACAATCTGGCACATCGAATATTAACAAAGTATTCCATTCCAGTTTCATCTTTATACCCAATAAAGCCACCATACAGGTTTCGTGAAAATTGTTCTGTTTGCGCAATAAATGATTTGGCCGCGTTTTTAGGGAAGCCGGCAAGCGCAGGTGTTGGATGTAAGGCGGTTAATAGTCCTAAAAGATCTAAATCGTAAGGATTTTTGGCCGTCACAGTATTGCAAATGTGCTGAATATGCCCCACAGTTTTTGTGAAAGAGGCACCCAAAGAAACGTCTTTGAATTTTAAATCCTTAAAGGTATTTGTTAAATACGTGGCAACTATTGATTGTTCTTGAATCTCTTTTTCGCCCCAAGCTTTGTTTTTGTTTGTAGACAACCGGGTGCCAGCTAAAGCCACGGTTTCGCTGGTGGTGTAATCGCTTTTTAGAAACAGTTCAGGACTTGATCCAATCCAGCATTCTCCTTTCACATAAGCTAGGTACGTATAGGCATCCTGAGATTCACAAGCCTTTTGAAACGCAGCTATTGGATTGACTTTTTTGTCAAGCCATTGCGTTTGAGCCACAACCACTTTTGTCAATTCACCCAACTTAATGGCATCTAATGCTTTTTCGACTTGTTCAATGTACTGTTGCTGTTGCGTTGAGGTGCCTTCTAATGAAGTGCGAGCAGGCAGTTGGATAGAGATTGAGGCAAGTGCGTCAACATCTACTGTCAGTTGATGCTGTATAGGATAAACAAAAGGCGTATTGGCGCTAAACGGACAAATGACGACGGCACTATTTGTCAACTGATTTGTGGGTTCACCAATGCCCAAACACAATACCTGTGTTTGACCAGGAGTCCGTAACCATAAAAAGTCGCGTCCTGTGCTTATCCAATTGTTTAAGTCTGATAGTGTTTTCACTTTTGGTTTGGGAAAACAGCTAAGGTCATTCTTGATTTACAAACAATGTCTCCCGACTCATCTTTGATGTCAATATTCCAAACATGAGTGCGCTTGCCAATATGAATAGGTGTCGCCGTTCCGTAAACGAATCCTTCACGAACCGCCTTAGTATGGTTGCCATTTATTTCCAATCCAACACAGTGTTTGTCTTCAGCTCGGACCAAAATATTTCCGGCATAACTAGCCACCGTTTCAGCAAGAGCCATACTGGCACCTCCGTTTAATATTCCATAAGGTTGGATAGTTCTATGGTCTACAGGCATTCGCATGGTAAGAAAGTCTTCCCCGAGTTCTACGATTTCCATGCCCAATGTATCGGACATAGTCCCTTTTAAAAAATGCTGCAGCTGCTCATTTTTAATATTTTTGTGATCAAACATTGGCTGGAAATAAGTTGACTACAAATAAAAGGATTTATCTAATCAGACATGGTCAAACCGACTATAATCTTAAGGGAATCGTTCAAGGCAGCGGGATAGATAGCGACTTAAACGCTACCGGTGTAAAGCAAGCAAGGTTGTTTTATCAGACTTACAAAGACGTAAAATTCGATTTCGTATACACATCAGAATTAAAAAGAACGCAGCAGAGTGTATCAGGTTTTATACATGATGGGTTGGAATGGGGCCGGCTCTCAGAGTTGAATGAAATCAATTGGGGTGTATTTGAAGGTCTTGAAACTACGCCCGAATCACGTAAAGCTTTCCAGCATATAGTGGCATCGTGGCGTGAAGGAGAATTGCATACACCGATTGAAGGAGGTGAAAGCCCAATTGATATGTACACGCGTCAAAAACGTGGTTGGGAAAAAATTGAAGCTGATGGTTTTGAGAATATCTTAGTGTGTATGCATGGACGTGCCATGCGTAGCTTTTTGTCGTTATTACTCCAAACACCATTGCAAAATATGGATCAATATCCACATTCGAATTTGTGTTTATATGTGCTTGAAAAAAATGGGACCGAGGCTTGTAAGTTAATTACAGCCAATTCTGTGGATCATTTAGAAGACGTTAAACCGTCATAATCTCTTTTTCTTTGTCAGTAAAAATGGCGTCCATTTTGTCTGAGTAACCGTCGGTTGATTTTTGAACTTCTGCTTCAGCGTCTTTAGCCATATCTTCTGATAAGCCGTCTTTTTGTAATTTTTTAATTACTTCGTTAGCATCACGACGGATATTTCGCAGACTAACCTTTCCGTTTTCAACTTCTTTTTTTGCGCTCTTCACCAATTCTATTCGACGCTCTTCGGTTAATGGTGGGATGTTAATGATGATTACTTCGCCATCATTCTGTGGGTTATAACCCAAATTACTATTAATAATAGCGCGTTCAATATCCGGAACTATGGACTTTTCCCAGGCTTGTACCACAAGAGTACGAGCGTCTGGCGTATTAACGTTTGCTACCTGGTTTAATGGTGTTGGTGAACCATAGTATTCAACCATAACACCTGACAACATAGAGGGAGAAGCTTTTCCAGCGCGTAGTTTCAACAATTCCTTATTTAGGTGATCGATGGCTTTTGACATTCCTTCTTCTACAGAGTCAAATACGGGTTTCAGTGATTCGTCCATTCTTAAATAGTTTTTACAAAATTAATGGTTTTGATGCTATGTAGTAAAATGGTTTTGCCCATTTTCTGCACGTTATTGGATACGCATTATTAAAGTTTTAAGTATTCCAATTGTATCAATACCAAAGCAAACAGTGCAAATAGTACACCAAGATTCGCCAACCATCTTTTTTTAATATGGTACAATCCAAAACTTAAGGTGAAACTAAGGGGTAATGCGATTAAATGCATGGAGGTATAAGCGTTTTGCCCTGATAGTATCGCAATGCCAGCAATCATCAAAAGTTGCAAAAACAACATATTTACAACACTTCGATTCTTGGTTTGCATAAACGACAATTGATTGTACATCACAGGCGATACCAAAACAAGGATTATACACAACGTGATGTAAGTGTAAAGCTTCCCGCTGTTTAGCAATGTGGATAGATCAATTGTCAGAGGTAAACGCTCAGGCAGACCAGTTACCCAAGTTGGTGAAACAAAGAAATAACCAATTCCGATGGTGCTAAAAACAACCAACAAAAACGACAACAAAACCACGAAGAATTTACTCAAATTACTTGCTGTAAACTGGTTTAACAATATGTAAAGGAAAGGCAACAGGTAAATAGATTTTGGGTAGATAAATGCGCTGATACACATTAGAATTCCAATATCCATAAATATCTGGGCATTCGATATCACTTCGTCGTGTTGGTAAAACAGTTTTTGATAAAACACTAGCCAAATGTAATTGACCGCAAGTGTGTCCCAGTGGTGCAGTTGATCTGGAAGTAAACAAATAATAGCCACATATAGAATTGACGGCAAGGTCGACCATTGGTCAAAAAATCGAGACTTGTGGATTACCCGCTGAAACCATATGGCTTGGGTGATCACCATAATCAACGGAACACCAAACTTGACAAATGGCTGATTAAACGCAAGGTTCTCAAAAGTGAAGGCATAGAGGTTGCTTATCGGAATTAATCCAACCAGGGTTATCACGACAATCGAGACAACAATGCTTACTAAGCCACCTTTTTTTATTGTTTTAATCAATTGGTGTAATCCAATTTGAGCAAAGAAAACTTACGATCTTTTGTTACAGGCAATATTACCCGATTGTAATTAATTTGTTTGGCTTCCGAAGGAATTATTGACACAAAATGATTGTCTGATCGCACCAATATTTTGTACGATACTTGACCGTTTGCATCAAACATGTACTGCATCACGTCTCCATTGCTTCTTAATCTATCGTTGTAGATTATGTATAAGTGTGAGCGGGTATTCGCAATAACCACCGAGCTGTAGTAGCCATTGTCGTTGAGCGAACTCTGGCTTTTATTGATTAAATATTTCCATTTAATGTTGAATGCGGAGTCAAGAGATATAACGAGTACGTCGTCAAAATTGTAAATATTACGCGCCATAGTGGTTGGCATGCCATTGATATAGGTAATGTCGGTTTCGTTAGAGATGGACGACCGTTCTGCCACCATAGTTATTCCGCCATCTGTATTTGGAACGGCCCTTAATAGTTCGAAATTTCGGACGTCTTCAAATACCGACGTCTCTTCATCACCAAACAACTGTTGCTTAAAGTCGTCAGTAAAAGCTTGATAGGTGGTTTTGGGGATGGATAGCCCATCTGGGTTTAAATTGAAATGAAAAATGCCATCCGTATTACGGTCTTCGGTTGACGAATAAAATGCGGTCAGGTTAATTTTATCTTTTGTGCGGTCCCAGGTAAATTGGGCCTTTCGTAAACTCTTTCCAGAATCCAAGACCTCGTAATCCCAAAGGCTGTCTTTAGCTGCATTAAACCAGTAAACCGTTGCTTTTGGAGTAGCGAGCTCAGTTTTTCTGTGCTCCACCTTGCGTTGTGCAACAAGAAAAAACGCGTTGCTTCTATCATCAATCAACAAGTTAGTCATGAAAAAATTGTTGTACCGAATGTCTAGTTTGTAGCTGTGTTTTGTAATCAAGTTTAAGTCTTGATCATATACTTGGATGTTAAGAATCCGTTTGTCGTCTTTAGATTTTTCGGTATACGCAATCAGTATTTTCTTTCGATCGTTACTGAACCTAATGCGAAAGTCTCCTTTATCGTAAAAATCCGACAAACCAGAAGACACCAAAACACGTTGTTTACCAATTGGGTTGATGTTGTGATCATACCAATGACAATGCACCTCGTTCTTCATCGCTTTACGATCGTAATGGGCTGTTAGTAAAAGCAGTCCTTTTTTCTGCAGTTCAGCATACAGTAACCTAGATTTTTTGAGCGTAATGTTTTTGGATAATGCGTAGCCAAGATGGTTGCGATACCTTTCGATAACAATGTTTTTCGTTAAAAATTGGTTCCTGTACCGAAGAAGGTATAAGCCTGTTTCGTCTTGTCCAATAACACTGGTGTAAGCAGTGCTTCCTTTTAGTTTTCTGGGGTTAGACCATTCAATATCTTGAGCAGAGACATATCCACTAAAAATGAATAGTGAAATGAGTGACCATCTAATCAAAATATTACCCAACTTTGCCATCTACAAACAAAGAACGTAATAAATAACATTCTTAGCATTGAAGAAAGATTCGTATCAAGTAAAAACTGCACACGCTGTCGAAAAAGCAGTGCTTATCGCTGTTGAAATTCAAACACAAAGTAGGGAGCAAACAGATGACTACCTTACGGAATTGGAATTTTTAACGACAACTGCTGGTGCACAAGTAGAGAAGGTATTTGTGCAACGCCTAGCTGCGCCAAATCCAAAGACTTATGTAGGGACAGGCAAGTTAGAAGAGGTGGCGGTCTATATTGATAAAAATGGTATTGAAACGGCCATCTTCGATGATGAATTGTCGCCATCACAAATCCGAAATTTGGAAGGCGAACTTAAATGTAAAATCATTGATCGTAGCACTTTAATTCTTGACATTTTTGCTAAAAATGCAAAAACCAATAGAGCAAAAACTCAGGTTGAATTGGCACAAAGCGAATATTTGTTGCCAAGGTTGACACGGATGTGGACCCACCTTGAAAAACAACGTGGTGGTATTGGTATGAAAGGCCCTGGGGAGAAAGAAATTGAAACGGACAGAAGGATTATTCGAGATAAGATATCGTTACTAAAAAAGAAGCTTGAACACATCGACAAACAAGGTGTAACACAGCGTAAAAGTCGTTCTGGTGAATTGCGTTTGGCCCTTGTAGGTTATACCAATGTTGGGAAGTCGACGATAATGAATGCCTTAACAAATGCGAACATTCTTGCGGAAAACAAGCTGTTTGCGACCTTAGATTCAACTGTACGTAAGTTGGTTTTAACCAAGGAAGCGGAGGTCTATATTCCACCAATTATTACGTTGATTTCTGATACGGTTGGGTTTATCCGCAAACTGCCACACCAGCTTATTGAAAGTTTTAAATCGACTTTAGACGAGATCAAAGAAGCAGATGTATTGCTTCATGTTGTTGATATATCGAGTCCCACTTTCGAAAGCCAGATGCAAATTGTTCAGGAAACGTTGAGTGAAATAGGTGCCGGTGATAAGCGAACACTTACCATTTTTAATAAGATTGACGCGTATAATCCTCGGCCAACCTCTGAAGATATTTTTGAAGACGAGACGTTGCACGATTTGGCTGATTTTAAAAAGACATGGTTCGCCAATGAAAATTTACCAGCTATGTTTATTTCGGCAAAAAGCAAAGACGACATCAATATGTTAAGAACAGAACTTTTCGAGATCTGTAGTAAGGTGTAGTTTCACCTATTTAGCCAATACAAATCGACCTTTGTCGAAGTATTGCGTTTGATTTTAAAACCGCTCTTATCTTCGGCCCATGGCATTTCTGGAAGTGAGTAATGTAACCAAAGGTTACGAAGGTCATTTGGCAATAAAGGATCTAAATTTTTCTATACCAAAAGGGAGTATTTATGGTTTGCTTGGACCAAATGGTGCGGGAAAAACAACCCTAATTCGAATCATCAATCAAATTACAGCAGCCGATACGGGCGAAGTGATGTTTGACGGTGAAAAACTAAATCCAAGTCACATTGCACGTATAGGGTATTTGCCAGAAGAGCGAGGCCTATACAAAAAGATGAAAGTGCTGGAACAGATTGTTTATTTCGGCCGTTTAAAAAATCTTAGTAAAAAGGAAGCGCAAAAACGTGCGTTACATTGGCTAGAGAAATTTGATCTGTTGGATTGGAAATACAAGAAGATAGAAGAGCTCAGTAAGGGGATGGCACAAAAGGTCCAGTTTATATTAACTGTATTACACGAGCCGGAATTGATTATTCTTGATGAACCGTTCAGCGGTTTTGATCCCGTAAATACCGAACTGATCAAAGACGAGATACAACACCTCAGGGATAATGGCGCCACTATAATTTTCTCTACACATCGAATGGAGTCTGTAGAAGAGATATGTGACTATGTGGGAATGATAAATCTTTCACAGAAAGTGCTGGAAGGAAGTATTTCTGACGTGCGAAATTCTTTTAAAGAGAATGAATATGAAGTGTTCTATCGCGGCGACTTAAATGGCTTGTCTTTTGAAGCCAAGGAAATAGCCCGAGAGGAGCGTTTAGAATTGAATAGGGCCGTGTTTGTGATTGATCCAGAACGAGCCAAGTCCTTGATAAAGGAACTTAACGATAAGGTAGATATCGCATCATTTAGCGAGCAACTACCAAGTATTAAAGATATTTTCATCAAAAAAGTCGAGGAGGGTAACAATGGGTAAAATTGGATTAATTACATGGCGCGAATACATCACACGTGTACGCAAAAAGTCGTTTTTAATCATGACCATTTTAGGTCCGGTTTTGATCGCGGTTTTTTATGGTATAATTATTTTTCTTGCAGTTAACGACAGTATCGGGAAAGACACAGAAAAAGTATTGGTGTATGATCAATCAACTGCGATAGAAGGCAAGTTGTATAACGACGACCGAATGGCGTTTGAGTATACCACGAATTGGGAAGACAGAAATACTGATTCGCTAAATGCGGGGGGGTATTCAGGGAGACTTTTAATTCCAGCCAATTTCAATATTTATACTCCTGAAGGAGTAGTGTATGAATCTGAGAACTCACTCTCAATAGAATCAAAGGAGCGCATCAATAGACGGATTGAAAATGCGATTGAGGATGAAAAGATGAGTCAACTAGGTGTGTCGGAAACAGCTATGGATAGTTTGAAGACGTCTGTTTCTTTACACGCGCTTACTTTAGATGAGGACGGAGAGGCAAAAAGCAGTAGCACGGAGCTCAACACGGTTATCGGTATGGGCGCTTCGTTTGTTATTTACTTCTTCATATTTCTATACGGTGTTCAGGTTATGAAAGGGGTGATTGAAGAAAAAACCAATCGTATTGTTGAGGTAATCGTGTCGAGTGTGAAGCCTTTTCAATTAATGATGGGGAAGGTGTTTGGTTTGGCATTGGTTGGGTTAACACAAATTGTTATATGGCTTGTATTCTCTGGTATATTGATGGGGGTAATTTCCTTCATTTTTATTGGGAGTGATATGGGGAATATCATGGATATGGCCAATTCTGCACAGGCAATTCCTGCCGAACAAATGGCAGAAGTTGGCGTGAGTTCTATGATGGTGAATGTGGTGTCAGGAATGATGGCAATTAACTGGCCTTTTATCATTCTTTCGTTTATCATGTACTTCTTGGGTGGTTACCTCATGTACTCTGCATTGTTTGCAGCCGTTGGAGCAGCCGTAGATTCTGAAACTGATACACAACAGTTTATGCTTCCAATCACGCTTCCATTGGTATTCTCTATTGCGCTATCTACGAGTGTAGTATTGCGCGACCCTAATGGAGCCTTAAGTTTTTGGCTAAGTATTATTCCGCTGACTAGTCCGATTGTGATGATGGTACGCGCACCATTCTTAAACCTTGCCACGCAATGGTGGGAAGTGGCGTTGTCGACAGGATTGCTAATCACAACATTTTGTTTCACCATTTGGTTGGCTGGTAAAATTTACCGCACGGGCATCTTGATGTACGGTAAAAAAGCAACATACAAAGAGCTGTTTAAATGGTTGTTTTATAAAGGGTAGACTTTAAACCGTTAAGGTGTAGTAAGTACTTTACGCCTAGTAAAGGCGCACTCTACCTATTCATATAGTCCGAAAACTGATTCGCATAGTCGTCATAGTTTTCTTCTAACATGGTTTTGTATTGCTTCATAAAATACGCAACTACTTCTTCTTTAGAAGCCTTCATGTCGTCTGCCGTGTCAAATCCGCGGGCGCTTACCCATACGTTAAATCTTGTTGTAGCATAAAGCATAGAGGCACTAACTTGTCCTGGCTTTTGTGCTTGACATTGATTGTTCGATAAGTTTATATGTTCGTCGGCACGGTTGTAAAAGTTGTTATCTTGATCTGTCATTATTTTTGAATCTAAGGGTGAATAATAATTTCTTTGTATTCAGTCAATATAGCATAATAAGGCATGACTAATTCCTCCAATTTTTTTCGTTGCGATTTTGTCAAAGAATGTCCTTTTGGTGGATGTATGTTGGCTGGTTTTACAGCCAATTCAATTAGTAATTCTTTAATTATATCGTTGGATAAAAGCAATGTGTGCGGAGCACTCTTTGCTTGTGCGTTTGCTTTTTATTTTAATGGGGTACAACGTTTTGTGTATGGTGACGTGGCTGACATTAGGAAGCCATGCACTATATACTTTGTTAGCAGTAGTTAATCTTATTTATCCAATTATAGTTACCCATACTCTTAACTCTTTTTGGCTAATTTAACTTCAAAATTACAACCTTGGTCTTCTTCAGCGTGGAGTATGATTTCTCCACCCATACTGTCAATAATTTTTCTCACAGTAGCTAGGCCTATTCCTGTGCTATCCGTACGTTTCTGACCATGAACTGTTTGAAATATTTCAAATATTTTTTCATGGAATTCGGAAGGTATTCCAGGCCCATTATCTTTAAAAGAGAAGTTGTGAAATGAATCTTCGTTTCTATAAGATATTATCAATTCTCCATTTTCCTTATCGTTATACTTAATGGCATTACTAATAAGGTTGCCGAAAATTTGTCGTAAAAAAATTCTCTCAACGTACATAGTGGGGAAGTTGCCTTCGAATTTAATGTTAAATGCGCTTCCTTCTGTCTGTACCTCACCAGCTACCTCCTCAAGAATCAACGTGGTATCTTCTTCGGTTTTTACGATAGACTCCCTCCCCAACTTACTATATGACAACACATCATTAATCAATTGATCCATTCGTTTAGTTCTACTTATAATTAGATTCATTTTTTCAAGATCATCTCCATCTAACTTGTCTTCTACATCCTCCTTTAAAAAACATGTCAAGCTTGATATGGCTCTTAAAGGAGCTTTTAAATCGTGTGAAATTATATATGAAAAATCATCAAGTTCTTTATTCTTTTTTTCTAGTTCCGTAGATTTTTCGATTATGGAATTAAAGGTGTCGTTTAGAGTAGCAGTCATAAGATTAAATGACTTTGAGATCGTTGATATCTCATCATTTCTATCATTGTTGACGGGAATCGTAGCTTGATAATTACCGTCTGCTAGCTGTAAAACAGAATCACTCAGCATCGAGATAGGTTTGGATATCGAGTTTGAAATATAAACGGATGTCACGATTCCAATAGCCAGAGAAAGCCCTAAAAACAGAAGTAAAGAAATGTGCGTTATTTCTTGTCCTTGTTGGCTAGACTCCATTCTTATGGCTAAAAGATTATTTTCTTCTTGTATCATGTCTTCAATAAGAACACGGATTTGATCTTGTAAATTCTTTCCGTTGTCAGTGAGAACAATGCGAAGCGCTTCATCATCGTTTCCTTTTCTCTTTAGAACTATGGTTGTACCTAATTCGGCCATTTTCTGTTCAATTAGATCTTCTAAGACGATTAATCTCTTTTGCTGATTTTGGTTGTCATTGGTTAAAATTCTGATTTCATCCAGGTATTCTGAATTACGGTTGCCCGCAGAATTGAAAGGCTCTAAATACCTCTCCAACCCTGTAATCAAATAACCTCTTTGACCCGTTTCAGCATCAATTGTTGACGCAAGAAGTGCCTTTACTTTAGCAATCACCTCATGGGTATGAGATACCCATTCTGAATCACTAGCTAGCCTATTTGAGTTCACATAAGAGACTCCAATAATGGCTATTGCCAAAACAAAAAATAAGGAGAAGCTTAGTAAAAGTTTAAACTTTATTTTTAAATTATCAAACCTGTTTTTCATTACGTTTTTTTTTATCCGATCAAATGTAAACCGTTCATATAGATATCCGTCAGAGGCTTGCCCTGTTCATATGACCGTATTAGTGAAAATTTGTTCTTAATGAATATCATTACTGCTAACGGTATAGCTAAACTGCGTTTCAATGCAGTTTAGGTTTTGTTAGCAAATGGTTTTATTTTAAAATCAACTTTGATGCAGAAGTTGAACGGTTGGTTTTGACAACTATCATATATATTCCTGGTGGTTGATTTAATGAAATTTGGCTATTTGAGCTCAAATTGTCCTCAGAAAAGACCAACTCACCAATTAAATTATATATTTTGATTGAAGGAGTAAATGTGTGGTTGGTCTGGATATTTATGATTCCTGAAGAAGGATTAGGGTATAGTAATATATTTTCTTTATAACTATCAGTTGTATTTTCAGTTGATAGAGTTGTGAGCGTATTCTCGTAAACTCTTGGTTTGTATATATTAGCAGATAACTGAGCAATTCCAACGATAATTGCATCTAGATCATTGTCATTGTCAATATCTCCAAGGGCTGTTGAGGATAAATAAAGTGTTTCCAATGTATCTACTAGGCTAAAGTTGTTCATGCCTTGATTTTCATAGATATGAGCTGCAAATGTTTGCCCTCCTACCGAGCCAGTTACCAGGACATCCATATCATTATCATTGTCAAAATCAGCAAAGTCGACAGTACCTATAGATGTTTGTATAAAAGGTGTTCCAACAAGAAGATTAAATGCACCGGTACCGTCATTTAAGTATAGTTGACAAACAGGCACACCAGAATCATTCTCTCCATTTATGAGTACATCTAAATCACCATCGTTATCAGAGTCATCTATAGCAATGGCAGCAAGGTCAACATTTTCAAAAAGTGTATTGCTTACCAAACTAAAATTGCCCGATCCGTCATTTTCATACAACGTTGTCTTTTTTTGATTGCTGTTATTCTTTCCTGCTAGAATAAGATCCAGATCATTGTCATTATCCATGTCAAAAAAAGCAGAGGCTGAACCTCCTACAGAAAGAAAAGGAGTGGATGTCACTTCAGAGAACCCTCCTGTGCCATCATTTTGGTAAAGTTTTGAAAATATCAAATTGTTGTTGTCACGGCCAGTCATAAATAAATCCAAGTCTCCATCATTATCGATATCCGCAAATTCAAGATTGCCCCCTATAGATGGTTCAAAAGGTTGGGTGGCATCTGGCGTGAAATTACCGCTTCCGTCATTTAAGTAAAAATGGGCGTAATAATTTGGACTACCATCTCTTCCGGTAATCAGCAAATCTTGGTCAGCATCTCCATCAGTATCAGCAAAAGCTATTTTTCCTCCTTCGGACCAATTAGAAAGTCCTGTTCCAATTATTTCGGTAAAATTCCCAAGACCGTCATTGGTGTATAATGTAGTCTTGCGGTTAGTCAATTGAGCATCGGCACCTGTGATTATTAAGTCAAGGTCTCCATCATTGTCGATATCAGACAAGGCACAAGAACCTTGTCTGGAATCATATAAGTTGTTTACGGTTGTGTCTTCCTGAAGATCTAAAGACTGAGCAATTGATGTCATAGGAGATAGAACAATTAAGATAAGTAAAGTATTAATTTTCTGATATTATTTTTTGTTTGTTAACTAGTGTTTATACGAATATAACATTCCGATAATACTCCATGTGAGAGGGTTATTCGCAATAAACGATGTTGTATGTCTCTATAATGGAATGTCTATAAAGTGACTGGTAAAACCCATGGGTGAATAGAATCACTGGCTATTATTCAATCCTTATATACGCTTTGTGTTCATAATACGTTCTCTTAACAGATGTGCAAATTCAGGTATTGAATTGTACATGGGTATATTTGAAGTCATGCAAAAAACTATTGCATTTATAGTAAGCTTACTCTGCTTTTTGGTGTGTAATACGAACTTGGGTTATGCCCAAAATGACGTGTCGTATGTTACCCTCGGAAGTCATACCGACGACGTGGAATCTGTTGCCGTTTCGGGTAATGGAGATTTTGTAGCTACTGGTTCTTGGGATAATACGGTGCAGGTGTTTAAAGGAGATTCAACATTTCCTTATTTCCAGACCTTAACTGGGCATCGTGCTGCTGTGTCGGCGCTTGGGTTTAGTGGCAACGGGGATATCCTTGTTACAGGAGGTAATGACTTTAAACTTATGGTGTGGAGCAAAACAGATGCTGATAAATACACACTTAAAAAAGAATTTAATAACGTACACTCTGCCGGAATCAATAGTATCGTTGTAGGCCCTTCGGGGAACATGGTATATTCAGCTGGTGACGATGGGAGAATCGTTATTCATAACCAACGCAGCAATTCGAAATGGGTAATCAATAATAAAATTCCAACAAATTGTATTGCACTTAAAGGACGGAGCTATGTGTTGTGCGCTGATGAGTCGGCAGTAGTTAAGCTGTATGACATAAACGGGAATAAACTTAAAGAGTATAAGGGGCATAAAGACGTTGTCAACTCAGTGGCGTGTAACGGACGGTATGTAGTTACTGGCAGTAGCGATAAAACAGCCATAGTTTGGGACGCTTTTAGCGGAAAACAGAAAAGTGTACTCGTTGGGCATAAATGGAAGATCAATTCGGTAACCATTAGCACAGATGGCAAATATGTAATTACCGGCAGTAGCGACGGTATGACTAAAATTTGGAATCTGGAAACCGGAGAACTTGTTGATAGCTATGCCGAACAAAATGGTAAGGTGCGGCAAGTAACAATGTCGAAGGATATGCGTTATGTTTTTTCCGCATTCCAAGTTGATTCAATCGAAAACCAACCGACCTATGGCTTGTCTGTTTGGAAAACGGGTATGAAATTCGAGTTTAGTAATACCGATATTGCCAAGCAATTAAAACGAATGGAAAAACAGCGCAAGCTTTCCGGGAGTCATAATGCTGGAGTGTCACGATCAGGCGGATTCGGAACAGCCAACCAAAGTAAACCCGAGCCAGTTAAACCAGAGCTTAAAGGCGAGATAATCACCGATACAGACGAAATTCAAATTACAATAGAAGATGATTAACCAAAAATTTGATTCAAGTAAAGCACCCGAACCAGTTGGTGCTTATCCACATGCAAGAAAAGTAGGCGATCTATTGTTTCTAAGCGGGGTTGGTCCTCGTGAACGAGGAACCAAGAAAATACCAGGGGTAGAATTAGCGGAAGACGGGTCAATTAAGAGTTATGACATTGCAGCGCAATGCCATTCGGTTTTTAAAAATATTAGGTACATTTTGGAAGATGCCGGCAGCAGTTGGGACAACATCGTGGATGTGACCGTATTTTTAACCAACATGAAAGACGACTTCAAAACATACAACAAACTGTATGCAGAATACTTTAAAGACAATCAGCCCTGCAGAACTACTCTCGAGATTAACTGTTTACCAACGCCTATTGGGATTGAGCTTAAAGTAATTGCAACGATATGACAATTAATGTGTCAGTAAGAATTTAGACCAACGACACCGTAAACGTATACTAGAATTTTTAGAGCAAGATTTAGGTACTTCATTAACCCTTCACTTTGTGTGGGGCTTTTTTATTTGAAATGATGCAGGTATTATGATTGATGCTAAAGACGATAGAGAGTAGACTAAAGAGAATAGACTAAGTAAGTTTAAGTGGAACAAGTCATTGCTTTATTCATTACTTGCCAATAGCCATTTTAAAGTGCAGATTTATGCTTTCAGATTTGAGTGCTGGAATTAAAATTATGCACGATCAAAGCCGACATTTGAATTTTTGCGTAGAACTTAGAAAGGTTTTGGTGCTTGGAGTTGCGAAAAGCAGATAGGAAAATGCAACGGCTTTGGATGCGGGGAAACAAAGCCTTTCGTGAAGTTCAAGGAAAAGTTCAGAAGTCTTGATTTTTTTGCTTCGTTTTTCTATCAAAGAAAAAATGAAGACGGGATTATAGAGGTGATAGCCCCTAATGGAAGAAGCAATAATGAAAACTTATGACTTAACTATCTTAGCAATATACTTCCCAAGAATGTCGAACTCAAGATTTACAACCGAATCAACTTCAATGGAGTTGAAATTGGTGTGTTCATGTGTGTAAGGAATTATCGCGACCGAGAATTGGTCTCTTTGCGAGTTGAAAACAGTTAGGCTGGCACCATTCACGCAAATAGAACCTTTCTCGACTGTTGTGAAGTTTGGGTGGATGTTGTGTTTAAAGGTAAATACCCAACTACCCTCTTCATCTTTTTTGTCGATGCAAGTGGCCATCGTATCTACATGCCCTTGAACCATGTGCCCATCAAGTCTATCGCCAACTTTTAAACAACGCTCGAGGTTAACATCAGTTCCTTCAGTCCATTTGCCAAGGTTAGATTTTTGGAGTGTCTCGTTAATGGCGGTAACGACATGACTTGTAGCGTCTTTGGCAGTAACAGTTAGGCACACGCCATTATGTGCGATGCTTTGGTCTATTTTTAGTTCGTCCGAAATTGCAGAAGCAATAGTGAAGTGCAGGTTTGATCCTTCACGTTCTATTTTGGTCACCTGACCAACTGCTTCAATGATTCCAGTAAACATTTTAGTCTTCAGTTACAGAAGCGGAAAAATACTCGCGGTTCATGCGCGCAATGTTTGTTAATGATATGCCTTTCGGACATTCAACTTCGCATGCGCCTGTGTTGGTACAGTTACCAAAGCCTTCTTTGTCCATTTGATTTACCATATTCATCACACGGTCTTTGGCTTCAACTTTACCTTGAGGAAGTAATGCATATTGTGAAACCTTTGCTCCAACGAACAACATCGCTGATGAGTTTTTACATGTTGCAACGCATGCACCACATCCGATACAAGTTGCAGCGTCCATCGCTTCGTCGGCATCCGCTTTTGGAATTGGAATGGCATTGGCATCTTGCGTATTTCCAGAGGTGTTGACCGAAATGTATCCACCAGATTGTTGGATGCGGTCAAACGCGCTTCGATCAACCACTAAATCTTTAATCACTGGGAAGGCTTTTGCTCTGAATGGTTCAATAAAGATTGTGTCACCATCGTTAAACATACGCATATGCAATTGGCAGGTTGTTACGCCTCTATCTGGGCCATGAGCCTCACCATTGATATATAACGAGCACATGCCACATATCCCTTCACGACAATCGTGATCGAAGGCTACGGGTTCTTCACCCGAGTTTACTAATTGCTCATTTAAAACGTCTAGCATTTCTAAAAACGACATATGTTCAGAGATATCCGTAACATTATAAGCTACCATCTTACCTTTGTCTTCTGCGTCTTTCTGTCTCCAAATTTTGAGTTTTAAGTTCATCTTGTTTCGTTTTTATCAGTTAGCCAATAGCTACTTATAACTTCTCTGCTTTAATTCAATATCGTTAAACTCGAGTTCTTCTTTATGTAGAATCGCGTCTTTTGGTTCTCCCGTATATTCCCAAGCCGAAACGTATGCGTAGTTTTCATCATCACGTTTTGCTTCTCCTTTTTGCTCACCATCAAGCTCAACAGATTCTTCACGGAAATGACCTCCGCAAGATTCATTTCTGTCTAAGGCGTCTTTAGCAAATAGCTCGCCGAGTTCTAAAAAGTCGGCAACTCTGCCTGCTTTTTCCAACTCAGTATTCATACCGTCGGCTGAACCTGGAACTAACACATCCTTCCAAAATTCTTCACGAATACTTTGAATCTCCTCTATCGCTTCTTTCAACCCTTTGGTGTTTCGCGACATTCCAACTTTGTCCCACATCACTTTACCCAAGCGCTTGTGGAAGTAATCTACCGACTTAGTTCCTTTGTTATTCACAAATTGATTGATGCGATCGGTAACATTCTTTTCAGCTTCTTCAAATTCAGCTGTATCCGTTGAGATTTTTCCAGTTCTAATATCGTCTGACAAGTAATTTCCTATCGTATATGGCAATACAAAATAACCATCAGCCAATCCTTGCATCAACGCCGAAGCACCTAAACGGTTGGCACCGTGGTCTGAGAAGTTGGCCTCACCAATGGCATAACAGCCAGGGATTGTGGTCATTAAGTTATAGTCAACCCAAACACCACCCATGGTGTAGTGGGTAGCCGGGTAAATCATCATAGGCGTTTTGTATGGGTTCTCATCCACGATTTTCTCATACATCTGGAACAAGTTGCCATATTTGGCTTCAACAACGTTTTCGCCTAGTGAAGTAATTTCTTCTTTTGAAGCGTTCACTAAACCTTTTAATTTAGCTTGTTCGCTTCCGTATCTTTCAATGGCCGATCTGAAGTCGAGATAAACCGCTTCTCCTGTTTCGTTTACTCCGTAACCTGCATCACATCTTTCTTTTGCCGCACGTGAGGCAACATCTCTAGGTACTAGGTTCCCGAATGCGGGATACCTTCTCTCCAAGTAATAGTCTCGATTCTCTTCTGCAATTTCAGTCGGTTTTAATTTACCTGCTCTAATTGCATGCACGTCGTCCATGTTTTTGGGTACCCAAATACGTCCATCATTTCTTAATGATTCAGACATCAAGGTCAATTTGGATTGGTAGTCACCCGAACGTGGAATACAGGTAGGGTGAATTTGTGTGTAACATGGGTTCGCGAAGTATGCGCCTTTCTTATGGATTTTCCAAGATGCTGTCACATTTGAACCCATTGCATTGGTTGATAGAAAGTAAACGTTTCCGTATCCACCTGAAGCAATAACAACCGCATGGGCAGAATGACGTTCTATTTCTCCTGTAACAAGGTTTCGTGCAATAATGCCTCTAGCTTTACCGTCAACAATAACCACGTCCAACATTTCATGGCGGTTAAACATTTCTATTTTACCACGGGCAATTTGACGGTTCATCGCCGAGTATGCGCCGAGTAACAATTGCTGTCCGGTTTGTCCTTTGGCATAAAAGGTTCGTGATACCAAAACCCCGCCGAATGATCGATTATCTAGTAATCCGCCATATTCTCTAGCAAATGGCACACCTTGAGCAACGCATTGGTCGATGATATTAGCAGAAACTTCAGATAGGCGATGCACGTTGGCTTCTCGCGAACGATAATCCCCACCCTTTACCGTATCGTAGAATAATCGATATACGGAATCACCATCACCTTGATAGTTTTTTGCTGCGTTAATTCCACCTTGAGCGGCAATTGAGTGGGCTCGACGTGGAGAATCTTGGTAACAAAATGCTTTTACATTGTAGCCTAATTCAGCCAATGTAGCAGCAGCAGAACCGCCTGCAAGACCGGTACCCACAACAATTACGTCGATGTGCCTTTTGTTAGCAGGGTTTACCAAGTCAATTTTGTCTTTATACGTGGTCCATTTGTCTTTAATAGGACCTTCAGGTATTTTAGAATCTAACTTACTCATATCTGAATTGTAGGCTTAAGCGTGTTGATTGAAATAATGAAAAAGTGCAATAAATATGAATACTGCAGGAACAACTATAGCGTATAGATTACCTAAACGTTTTATGGTTGGGGTGTATTTGTTATGATTGAAACCGACACTTTGAAATGCAGATTGGAACCCATGCAACAAATGCAGACTTAAAAAAATGAATGACAACACGTATAGGATTACACGTCCTGCATTGCTAAATTTATGAGCCATTTCTTCCATATACCTATACTCGCCTGCGGCGTTAAGTCCAGACATATCGCCTTTTAGAAATTTTGTATTTAACTCTGGAAGCCAGAAATCGTAAAAGTGAACCGCTAGAAAGAGCATAACCATAATTCCAGTGATGATCATGTTTCGCGACATCCAACTCGAGTTTGTCGCAGGTTTGTCCATGGCGTATTTGATCGGTCGAGCATTACGATTTTTTCTTTCTAGGTAGATGCCCATGATTAAATGGAAGAATACACCAAAGGCAAGTACGGGTTGCAATGCATACTGTATTAGTGGGTTTGTTCCCATAAATTGAGAGACCTCATTAAAGGTATCGGGTGCAACTACCGACAGAAAATTTATGGTGCAATGCTGGAGTAGAAATACGATCAAGAACAATCCTGATAGCGCCATTAAAATTTTCCTCCCAACGGAAGTCGTTCCTTTGCGATTTGACATATTATTTTAGCTTTTCTATATAGCTAACAAAGGTAATCTAAGGATGTTTTTACAGGTTGGCTTTAGTCATAATAGAACTATTCTAAATAAACAATTGTGTGGTAAAACTTAAGCCATTTTTGGTGTAGTGATTGGCTACATTTGTGCTATGCAAACAAAGAGGAGATTTACGGGCTGGTCAGTCATGATAAGTGTTTGCATGGTCTTATTTGTGCTCGGTTTATTCGGGATGCTTTTAATCAACACACAGAAATTAACAGCGTATCTTCAAGAAAATGTATTGGTCATTTTGTATTTTGACAACCAGAGTGGGGAAGAGGTATTGAAGATGCACACAAATGAAATCAATGATTTGTCGTATGTCAAAAGCGTCTCCTACGTTACTGGAGAGCAGGCAGCAATGGATTACAAAGAAGTGTTGGGTAAAGATTTTGTTGAAGTTTTAGGCAATAATCCGCTACCAGCGTCTATCGAAGTTAACTTAAATGCCGTGGCACTCAATGATGATTTGGATTCAGCATTAGCATACTTTGGTAACATAGACGGCGTTACGGGCGTCGAGTTTCAAGAGGATCTAGTTGACCAAATACGAAAGAATAAAAGAATTGCTGGCTTTGTCATGATTGGCGCTGCGATGATTCTACTCATTGTTTCGTTGGTTCTTATTAACAATACGATTAGACTAAACGTTTACGCCAAACGATTTGTGGTAAAAAGCATGCAATTGGTAGGAGCAAGCGAATGGTTTATCATACAACCATTTGTGTTAAAGGCCGCCTGGTTAACATTCTTATCTTCAGTGCTGGCTTTTGTTTGTGTTGTTTTATGTAATAAGGCCGTTACAAATTGGGTAGAGTCTAATTTTTTTGAAGTCGATCATATTTTTAAATCGGATATTACGATATATTCTATTTTATTTGCATGCATAGCGATTCTAGGGTTTTGTATTGTGTTGCCAAGTACATATTTCGCAACCAAAAAGTATCTTAGACTGCGTGTAAACGATTTATATTAGCGCACAGATTATGGCAGCAAAAAATAAAAAAAGCACTGAGCCTCAAAAGTCAAAACCGACTTATGAGATGGCCTTCACCAAGGACAATTACAAGTGGATGATCATAGGATTTGCCATCATAGTAATAGGCTTTATTCTGATGATGGGGAAGACTGATGATATCTTCAACAACGCAGAAATATTCACCACAGGCAAGAAAAGTTTCAGCACAACAATGAAGGTAACTATAGCGCCTTTGGTTGTCTTGATAGGGTTTGCCGTAGAAGTTTACGCTATTTTTAAAGGAAGCGCTACGTCAGAAGATGAGCCTAGTTGAGGCGATAATCCTTGGCATCGTTCAAGGGTTGACAGAGTTTTTGCCCGTTAGTAGTTCTGGCCATATTGAATTGGTTAAAGCCATCCAGGGGACAGAATTAGAAGAAGATTTACTGTTCACCGTTTTTCTTCACCTTGCTACAGCGTTAAGTACTGTTGTTGTATTTCGAAAAGACTTAGTAGACATTTTTAAAGGGATATTATCTTTTAAATGGAATGAGGAAACCAAATTTGCTTGGTTTGTTTTAATTTCCATGATACCAGCTGCAGTGGTTGGATTGTTTCTGAAAGACCAAATTGAAACCTTATTTGATAAGAACGTTTTATTGGTTGGGTCGATGTTGTTGGTCACGGGTGTTTTGCTTTACATTTCAGATACCGTAAAGCGGGACAAAGCGGAATCGTTATCGACGGGAAAATCGATTATTATGGGTATTGTTCAAGCCATTTCCATATTACCGGGCATTAGTCGGTCAGGTTCCACAATAGTCACGGGCGTATTGTTGGGCTTACCAAGAACTAAAGCAGCACGTTTCTCGTTTATTATGGTGTTGCCTCTTATACTGGGTGCGGCAGCAAAAAGTCTCAAAGATTTTATGGATATGCCAGCGGTAGATCAAGCTTCATCGCCGATATTTGAAATGTCCATAGGGTTCGTGGTGGCCTTTATTAGCGGGTTATTCGCTATTAAATGGATGATAAAGTTAGTAGAAAAAAGTCAACTCAAATGGTTCGCATACTATTGCTTTCTAGTCGGTTCAGCTTCTGTTATCTATTCTTTGGTGTAGTGTTATGGTTGACGACTGTGTCGCCATCTTTTGGTCAATCGACTGAATGTGATACACTAGGCAGGAAAGTGACCTGTGCTATCAAAGACAGCAGCGGATATGTTGTTGAAATACATCGGTATAAAGACGGAATGA
Organism: Bacteroidota bacterium; assembly: GCA_024679565.1. Lineage (GTDB taxonomy): Bacteria > Bacteroidota > Bacteroidia > NS11-12g > UBA9320 > UBA987. The sequence goes on from JAIBDD010000006.1 coordinate 111,444, forward strand.
AGTGGGGGAGTTGGGAACGGTTTAATTACAACGGACAACTCGTAGAGAAGAAGTATTATAAAAAAGGTGAGCGTAAATGGACATTCTTTTACAGGGATGAGGAGTTAATCAAAAGCATAAATAAAAAGGGGAAGGTCAAAAAGTTTAAAGGGTGTGGATGCACATAAAAAAAGGCCATCAGTAAAACTGATGGCCTTTTTAATTCGTTCAATTTCTTACACTTCAACCAAATGGTCTGCTGTTGAGTCACCATCTATGTTTTGGTTTTCGTGCGGCAATACACGTCCGTGAAATGGAGGATAATCGTCGGTGTAATACACCATATAGTTATTCATTCTGTAATTCCATCTAAACGTCTCAACTGAAAACTTAAAAACGCCGTCTGGGAATTTTTTGGTGAATAACACCATAAAAAATGCGTAAATATTCGCGAACATGACACCATAAATTCTTAACCCCACAATAAAAATATGTGGAATTAATAGTAGGCCTCCAAATAAGGTTCTTATCAATAATCGACCTCTGTTAACGTTTTCTACATAAGGCATGTCAAAGATGATCCCTTCATCTTCAGTTTCAAGTGTAAAAGGAGGATATCCATCGCGTAGGTTAAAAATTCGTGCCGTTAATCGTAAGTTATACCTCCCAATTTGTACCATCGCATTATGGGCATTTCTCGGGAATTTGCCGGTAATTAAAATCGAGAAAAACCGAATAAAACCGATAACCATCAATACTAGACCGTAACAAAACGATACGAGCAAATGTGGGATCATGATATAGAGAAAGCCTAAAAAGTTTCTGAGTAAAAGTTCGCCCCTCGAATAGGTTTCTTGTTGTTCGATGTGGAAGTTCATTGTGGTAAGATTTTTTGTTTTTTTTCAGTGATAGCAAACTTAAGGATTTTCAAATAAGATATTGTAGGTATTTTGTTCATTAGGGGTTGCCACCCCTATAACCCGGCTTTCATTTTTTCCTTGATGAAAAAACGAAACAAAAAAA
>JAIBDD010000048.1 GCA_024679565.1 Bacteroidota bacterium
AAATCCGTAGTCGTAGTATGGGTCGTAATTATTCCACCTATTACTTCTATATCGAGAATATCTTCTATTGTCGGTCCAACGACCATCATCATAACCATCATAAAAATCATCATCGTCTCCATTTAGTTTATTAAAGTGATCCTCATAAGACAACCCTTCTGTTGCGTATCCTTGATCCTCATTAAAAACTGTTTCCGTTTCGTCACTATATTGATCATCACCATAAACTTCTTCCTGTTCGGTGTAGGTGTCTGTTTTTTTATATTCCACATCCACTTTTCTGGACTGATTTTGGTAAGATTCGACGTCCGAATTCTCCGAAATTATTTCGTTTTGGTCATTTACCTTTTCGTCTCCGGGTGTATAATAAATATCATCATCGACTGTCATTTGACCAGTGTTTGTACCTTGTAACGAGGCACAAGAACTTAATGTCAAGCCAACTACTAATGTGTAAAGAAAGGTTTTCATAGGCGTATTTAATTAATCAATTCATTTGAATGGGATAAGTTCTAACTTTGCCCCTTCAACCTAATAAGGCAAAGAGTATTCCAAAGTAAAACACAATGGCGTTTGATAAAGTTTCCCGTGACCAAGATTATTCAAAATGGTACAATGATTTAGTAGTAAATGCTGACCTTGCAGAGCATTCTGCCGTGCGCGGATGTATGGTAATAAAACCATACGGATATGCGATTTGGGAAAAAATGCAACAAGAGTTAGACAGAATGTTCAAGGCCACTGGTCATTCTAATGCCTACTTCCCATTATTTGTGCCTAAAAGTTTGTTTGAAGCGGAAGAGAAAAATGCCGAAGGTTTTGCAAAAGAGTGCGCTGTAGTAACGCATTATCGACTAAAAACAGACCCTGAAGATAAAAGCAAATTAATTGTTGATCCAGAAGCAAAACTTGAAGAAGAACTAATCGTTCGACCAACGAGTGAGGCTATAATCTGGAAAACATATAAAGGATGGATTCAATCGTATCGTGATTTGCCAATTCTTGTAAATCAATGGGCGAATGTTGTTCGTTGGGAAATGCGAACACGTTTGTTCTTGCGCACTACAGAGTTCTTGTGGCAAGAAGGTCATACCGCACATGCTACCAAGCAAGAAGCGATAGACGAAACGAATCAAATGTTAAATGTATATGCAGAGTTTGCAGAAAAATTCATGGCAACTCCTGTAATAAAAGGTACAAAGACAGAAAATGAGCGTTTTGCTGGTGCCATTGATACATTGTGTATTGAAGGCTTGATGCAAGACGGAAAAGCGCTACAAATGGGCACCTCACATTTTCTAGGCCAAAATTTTGCAGACGCTTTCGATGTAAAGTTTACCAATAAAGAAGGTAAGCAAGAATTGGTTTGGGCAACGAGTTGGGGTGTATCAACAAGATTGATGGGCGCGCTGATTATGACGCACAGTGATGATGAAGGATTGGTTTTGCCTCCGAACTTGGCTCCAATTCAGGTCGTTATTGTGCCCATATATAAAGGTGTAGATCAACTTGAAGAAATAGCAGAAAAAGCCTTAGCCATCAAATCAGCGTTAGAAGAGAAAGGAATTTCTGTCAAATTCGACGACCGTGATACACATAAACCAGGTTTCAAATTTGCAGAATGGGAGTTAAAAGGAGTTCCAGTTAGAATTGCAATGGGTCCTCGTGATTTAAAAAATGGTTCGGTAGAAGTTGCACGTCGAGATACCAAAGAGAAAGAGACCCTTCTAATAAGTGATTTACCTAACAAGGTTCAACACTTACTGGAATCTATTCAAGAAAATCTATTTTTAAGTGCCAAAACCTATAGAGACAATCACATCACACCTGTTAATACATGGGATGAATTTAAGGATGTGTTGGAAAACAAAACGGGGTTTATTTCGGCGCATTGGGATGGTACTGGAGAAACTGAAGAAAAGATTAAACAAGAAACGAAAGCAACAATTCGTTGTATCCCCTTTGATGCAGAGGAAGAAGCTGGTTCTTGCGTTTTTTCAGGCAATCCATCGAATAAACGGGTATTGTTTGCCAAGGCATACTAATTTCTTTGTACCTTAAGAAAATGGAAAACTTCGTTTTACTTCACACCTATTTCAATAGCTTGGATGCGCATAATGCCAAAAATCATTTAGAAAGTTGTGGGATTTTTTCACAAATAATGGGTGATGTTAATGCCACTACGTATAACTATTTTACACAAGCGAATGGTGGTATTGAACTTTATGTGTACAAAGACGACCTTGAAAACGCACGAAACTTGTTAAACATTTCAGAGTAACAAGCTTACATTAGTCGAGTGAAAATTAACTTCAGAGATAGTCTAGCGTATGTCAAGACGTTGCGATTTAAAAGATTCGTGAATATGCTAAAGATAACCTCTAGTTATTTTTACTCTAAAGCTACCGGACAAAATCACCACACAGGTTTACCTATTGCCATTAGTATTGAACCGACTACCTCGTGTAATTTAAGATGCCCACAATGTCCAAGCGGCTTAAGAGAGTTTACACGCGATACTGGAATGTTGGATACAGATCTAAACAAGAAGATTATTGACGAACTGCATGAAACCCTAACCTACATCACGTACTACTTTCAAGGAGAACCTTATTTAAATCAGTCCTTTCTTGACATGGTAGCTTATGCGTCAAAACATAATATATATACAGCAACAAGTACCAACGCCCACTATTTAACAAAAGAAGTCTCTGAAGCAACGGTACGCTCCGGTTTAAAACGACTAATTATTTCCATTGATGGTACAACACAAGATACCTATGGAAAGTACCGCATTGGAGGCAACATAGACAAAGTTCTGGCGGGCACTAAAAACATAGTTGATGCGAAAAAGAAGGCAGGCTATGGCCCACATATAATATGGCAGTTTATTGTATTTGGTCATAACGAACATCAAATAGAAGAAATTAAGTCGTTAGCAAAAGAATATGGCGTTGACGAACTAGGGATAAAAACGGCTCAAGTGTACGATTTCGAAACAAACCTTAGTTTGATACCTGATAACGAAAAATATGCCCGATATAGTAAAACGGGGAATCCTAAAATCAAAAACAAACTATTAAACCACTGTTGGCGGTTATGGCATGCTTGTGTAGTCACATGGGACGGAAAAATTGCCCCATGTTGCTTTGACAAAGACGCAAGTCATCAATTCGGCGACATGCGTGTTTCAAATTTCGCTGATATCTGGAAGAATCAGGAGTATAACGCATTCAGAAAACTCGTTCTACAATCGCGCAAAAACATAGATATATGTAAGAACTGCACTGAGGGAACTAAAATCTGGGCTTAGTTTGTAACTATCAGATTGTCAAAAAATTAAAAATAAAATCAAATTATTTTTTATTTATCTAAGAACGCTTAATATTGTTGTGTGAGATTTATATGACAATTCATTATAAACTCTAGTAAAACTTTATTGAGAAAACTTAAAAGAAATGAATAAGAAAATTTTTATTTCCTGTGCTGTACTTGCACTATCATTACTTGGAATTGGCGATGCTGTAGCCCAAAACTACATGCACAAATTCGGGTTCGAGATAAATGGTGGTTTAAGGGAATATGGAGGAGATCGTGGAACACGTTATTTCCTTGCTGAAAAGCCAGATTATCAAGCAATTGGTGCTTCATTTGGATATTATGTAAATCCATCATTTGATGCAATTGTAACTGCATCAATGGGTGAACTTGGTCATAGAGATGATAGCTACCCACGTAAACTTGGTTTTACTGCTCAAGTTACTGACTTAACGCTTGGACTTCGCTTTAAATTTACCAATGGTAAAATTATGAATGAAGATAGCCGTATCCGACCTTTTTTAAATGCAGGATGGGGCGGAATGCAATCAATTTCAAGAATTATTCATGAACAACCTGGATATGACGAAAATTTCGTCAACAACAGGTCATGGATTGCTGCGCATTGGAATGCAGGCGGTGGTGTTAGAATCGCATTAACAGATGGGATTGATTTAACACTTCAATCATCGTACAACTATACGTACGACGACAACTACGATGGATTGCCATTCTCGTTGAGTAAGGTTAGGTTGAACGCATTACATGATGCCTTCCTTTATCATTCAGCTGGTTTTGTATTTAACTTCGGTGACAATGAAGGTGCTTACAGATTTAAGCATGAAGAAGAAGTCCCTAAAGAACTTGTTGAGAAGGTTAATCTTGCCGCGAAGAATATTCACTTCGAAACAGCAAGTGCTACGATTAAAGAAGCAAGTAATGCAGACTTAGATTCGATTGTAAACATTTTACTTGATAACCCAACAATCAACGTGTATGTTGAAGGGCACACAGATAACGTGGGTGCTCCTGAAGACAACATGACGTTAAGTCAAAGAGGTGCAGATGCCGTGCAAGCTTATTTGGTTGCAAAAGGGGTAGACGCAACAAGACTATCGTCTAAGGGTTATGGCGAAACTCAACCAATCGCTGATAACAGTACACCAGAAGGTCGTGCTTTGAATCGCCGAGTTGAAGTGAAGCTATATTACAGAAAGTAATTTCTTATTAGACATAAAAAAAAGAGCTATCGTCTGATAGCTCTTTTTTTTATAGCATTTTTTCTAAGGCACTTATCTCATCTCTAAAGCGAGCAGCTTCGATAAAGTCCAAATCCTTGGCAGCCTTTTTCATTTTCTTCTTATTCTGGTCAATAGCAGCAGTCAGCTGGTCTTTGGTCATGTACTTATACACCGGATCAGATGCTAAACTTACTTCTACATCATTGAAATAAGGCTTGGCTTCTCTTGTGGTCTTTCTGTCTGCAACAGACGTCTGTTCCAAAATGGCTTCTTTGCTTTTGTATATGGTAGTTGGCACAATCCCATGTTTAGTATTGTGTTCCATCTGGATTTCTCTTCGTCGATTGTTTTCCTCGATGGTAAGTTTCATAGAATCCGTAATTCTATCTGCATACATGATAACTCTTCCATTCTCGTTCCTTGCTGCACGACCTATTGTCTGCGTCAAAGAACGATGAGACCTTAAGAAGCCTTCTTTATCTGCATCTAGAATTGCCACTAAAGACACTTCTGGCAAGTCTAATCCTTCTCGCAATAGGTTCACACCCACCAACACATCGTAAACACCAAGTCTCAAGTCTCTAAGAATTTCAACCCGGTCTAATGTCTTCACTTCGGAGTGAATATACGCGCTACTAATATTTAGTCGTTGTAGGTATTTGTCCAGTTCTTCAGCCATCCGCTTGGTTAACGTTGTCACCAAAACACGTGCTCCCTTTTTTACTTCATTATCAATTTCATCGAGCAAATCATCAACTTGATTCACACAAGGTCTAACTTGTAAAACAGGGTCTAACAAACCCGTAGGGCGAATAACTTGTTCTACAATTACACCTTCCGATTCCATTATTTCATAATCTGCTGGCGTTGCACTTACATAGACTACTTGATTAACAAGCTGTTCAAACTCGTCAAATTTTAGTGGTCTGTTATCCATTGCAGCGGGTAACCTGAAACCATAATCAACAAGATTAATTTTTCGAGAGCGATCACCGCCGTACATGGCCCTGACCTGAGGTAAGGTCACGTGACTTTCGTCAACAATCATTAGAAAATCTTCAGGGAAGTAGTCTATCAAACAATACGGACGTGTTCCTGGTTTCCTGTCGTCCATATACCTGCTGTAATTTTCTATCCCACTGCAATAACCCAACTCTCTGATCATTTCAAGATCGTACGTAGTTCGTTCTTCGATTCGTTTTGCTTCGAGCGGTTTCTCGTTGGCCTGGAAAAAATCAACCTGCTTAACCATGTCGTCCTGAATGTGCCTGATGGCGTTATTTAGACGCTCGCGCGGTGTTACCCAGAGATTTGCTGGGAATACCGCCGCTGTAGTCAATGGATCAATCGTCTTACCTGAAACCGGGTCAATTAATGATAATTCTTCTATTTCATTACCAAAAAAGGTCACGCGCAGCGCATGATCATCATACGCTAAAAAAATATCAACGTTATCTCCTTTTACGCGAAAAGTACCACGTTTAAAATCGGCTGTTGTTCTAGAATACAAACTTTCAACAAGCGCATATAACAGGGTATTTCTGCTCATCTTTTGGCCCACTTCCAAACGAATGATGCTCGTTTCAAAATCATTTGGATTTCCTGCACCATAGATGCAACTAACAGAGGCAAGCACAATAACATCACGCCGACCACTTAGCAAAGAGGAGGTTGCTGAAAGACGCAATTTTTCGATTTCATCATTAATCTGAAGGTCCTTCTCAATGTATGTATTGGTCGTTGGTAAAAATGCCTCTGGTTGGTAGTAGTCGTAATAAGATACAAAGTACTCCACGGCATTATCCGGAAAAAACTGTTTAAACTCTCCGTACAACTGAGCAACCAAGGTTTTATTATGACTGATGATCAGTGTTGGTTTTTGCACCTCCTGAATCACATTGGCCATCGTAAATGTTTTTCCAGAGCCTGTTACTCCCAACAGGGTCTGACTTTTGAGCCCTCCATCTAATCCTTCGACTAATTGTTTAATGGCTTCTGGTTGATCTCCTTTAGGACTGAAGTCAGAACTGAGTTTAAATGGCATAAGACAAAAATAACATCATGCCGTACAAAAAATTTTAATTTTTGAGTAATGCGAGAATTTCTTCAATTATTACCCTGTCGTTTGACAATCGTGGGACTTTGTTTTGGCCGCCAAGCTTACCCTTACTTTTCATCCATTTATAAAAAGTTCCAGAATTACAGACCTGAATTTGCGGTGGTTTCAGCGCTAAATCACCTGTTCTTTTGGCTTCGTAGTCAGAGTTAACAGATTTTAATAAGGTATCGAGTTCAGATTGGAATTGGTTTAGATTTTCGGGTGCTTTTTCAAATTCTATTAACCATTGATGTCCTCCGGACTTGTCTTTCTCCAGATAAATCGGTGCAGCGGTATATTCTTTGACAATTGCATTTGTTCTTTTACAGGCCTCAGCAACGGCAACTTCTGCATTATCAATCATAAGTTCTTCTCCGAAAGCGTTTATATAGAGTTTCGTTCTTCCAGTAATTCTAAACCTGTAAGGCTCAACGCTTGTAAACATTATAGTATCGCCTAAAAGGTAGCGCCACAAACCTGCATTGGTCGTAATTATAATCGCATATTGTTTGCCAATTTCGACTTCTTCCAAAGTCTTTGTTTTGGGTTCCAATTTGCCGTACTCAGCCATCGGCATAAACTCATAATAAATCCCATAATCCATCATTAATAGCATATCACCTGTTGGCTCCAAAGTATCTTGAATCCCAAAAAATCCTTCAGATGCGTTATATGTTTCCATATAATTCATTGACTTCGATGGAATTAGTTTCCCAAATGGTTGCCGGTATGGGTCAAATCCAACCCCACCATGCATGTACAATTCCAGATTTGGCCAAACCTCTAAAATGTTTTTTGCTCCGGTCATTTGCAATAACCTATTCATGAGCAACATCGTCCAGGTTGGCACTCCAGAAATACTAGTAACATCCACATTAATGGTCGATTGAGCCATTTTTTCCAATTTGATTTCCCAATCGCTCATCAAAGCAATTTTGGCCTTTGGTGTCCGAAGTAAGTTCACCCAGAATGGGAGGTTATTCATCATAACTGCTGACAAATCACCACAAAACGAATTATTATGCAGCTTATTTACCTCATGACTCCCACCAATCATCAAGCTTTTACCTTCAAATATTTTACTGTTTGGGTTGTTATGACAATAGATAGTCATCAAGTCTCGAGCCCCTCTAAACTGACATTCGTCCAATGCCTCAAAACTTACAGGGATAAACTTACTCTTTTCAGAGGTAGTACCCGATGAAATCGCAAACCACTTTATCTCGGTTGGCCACAATTCGAATTGTTGACCTTCCAATAGGCGCTGTATATATGGCTTTAATGATTCGTAGTTTTGAACAGGTATGTTATTTCGGTAAGAATTTCGATCTGTCAACGCATCAAATCCATGTTTTTTTCCAAAACCCGTAGATTTTCCTGCCTCAATTAGTTTAAGAAAAAGATTGTTTTGGACCTCTACGGCATTCTCCATACCATACTGAACCTGTTGTATTCTCTTCTTAAAATACCAGGAAACTACGGAGTTGAACAACATAAGTCAAATGTAAGTTTAATGTCATAGAAATACAAAATTTGAAATATCCTGAAACTTTTTGTCAGGTTTGTGTCTATAAAGTTGGATAAACGCATATATTTGGTGTCCAACTTTGTAGAAAAGTAGTATTTATCAACATAAATAAACATATGAAAAACAGGTTTACACAATTAAAAAATCAAGTCGGTTCTTTGAATCGATTTACATTACTGTTGGCTGCAGTAGTATTATCGGCGATGTCTGCCTCCGCGCAGTATTGTCAGTCCGGTTGGACAAATGCATATTGTTCTTTGAACGGTATGTCCATTGAGAATGTCACAATTATTTCAAGTGGCACAACTATTTATGACAAAGCAAAAGATGGCTGTAACGGTTCTACAACATCTAGTAGTACACTTATCACGAGTACATCTGCTTTCACATTAAATGGTGGTTCAAATTATAGCATCGCAATTGGTTGTGGTAGATTCCCAATGAATATGGGCGTTTGGATTGATTTGAATAATGACAAAGATTTTAATGACGCGGGTGAATTTGTGTCTACGGGATGGACGCAGCAAGCTGCGAATTCAACAAAAACATATACGTTCAGTGTTGGGTGTAAAAACATCAAAACGGGTGTTACTCGACTTCGTATAAAAGGCGATTACGCATTTGGTAACACACATAGTGCCGGTTCGTCATGTACAAACTTAAGTTACGGTGAGGAAGAAGATTACACGATGACTTTAGCTGTTTCAGGATCATTGGCCGCTGGTTTCTTTATGGTTGACACGGCTTATGTAAAAACAAAAGTGAACATGATTAATAACAACCAAACTGGTTACCAATACCACGGATGGGACATCGGAGACGATGGGTCTATTGATTACACCACTACAAATGTTACTGAAAAATTTAATTCTACAGGTAAATACTGTGTGCGTTTATACTCTGAAAACTGCTTAGGTAGAGACTCTGTTTTACGTTGCGTAGAGATTGTAAGACCTACTGCACCTCCAGTAGCTGATTTCGTATCAAGCTCCAATGCAATTGAATTGTACAACAGTTTTACATTAACTGATTTATCTACCAATGGTGCTATCTATTGGGAGTGGTTTATGTACCAACAATCTGATTCAGCTGGA
>JAIBDD010000046.1 GCA_024679565.1 Bacteroidota bacterium
TCCAGCTGAATCAGATTGTTGGTACATAAACCACTCCCAATAGATAGCACCATTGGTAGATAAATCAGTTAATGTAAAACTGTTGTACAATTCAATTGCATTGGAGCTTGATACGAAATCAGCTACTGGAGGTGCAGTAGGAGATACGATTTCAACACATTTTAAGATTGAATCTCTTCCAATACAGTTTTCAGAATATAAACGTACACAATATTTACCTGTAGAATTAAATTTCTCAGTTGCATCTGTGGTCGTGTAATCAATAGAACCATCGTCTCCGATGTCCCATCCATGGTAAGTATAACCTTCTTGGTTGTTGTTTACCATGTTGACCTTAGTCTTAACATAAGCAGTATCAACCATAAAGAAACCTGCTGCTACCGTTGTTGCGTTTGACAACGTAACAATAAAGTCTTCAGTTTCTCCATAGTATGAGCTACCAGTACCATTAATACATGATTGACCAGAAGTCCAACCATTTGTGTTGTAAGGAGCCGTAGATCTTAGACGAATTCTTGAAGTACCAGATCCACTAGCACCACAAGGAATTTGAAACTTAAATTCTTTTGCCGCAGGAGGAGTACCACTAAGTGTTCTGTTCACTACTGCAGGAATTATTTTATTTCCTAAAAACTCGCCAGCATCATTGAAGTCACCATCACGGTTCAAATCAATCCAAACGCCTACAGGAAAACTCGTGTAGAAGTTGTAGTTCTGACCACTCATCCAAATACTAAACTCACTTCCATAAGACAATTTAAATCCTGGAGAAGTGTTAATCGTATGATAGTACGATGAGTTTCGTGTTGTAGATGTTCTGTCTTGACAACCATCTGGGCTTTTGCTGTATAGCACATTGCCGTTTTGCGTAAAAGTTACCTCCTCAATTGCGGAGTATCTATACGCTGTCGAGTTGTAACCGCAACCGAAATAGTGGTACGCATTACAATACGTTTGTGCAAATGCACTGCTTCCCATTAAAACTGTTGCCAACAGCATAATCAACTTACCGGAAGCGCGATAAGCTGAATCTTTAAAATTAGTAAAGGTGATTTTCATAAAATTATTACTTTGTGTTCTACTTGTTTTTTTATAAGGGCCTCAAAAATAGGGATTCTTATATTTTTAGACACATGTCTTTATCGAAGGTTACAAGAAAAGTTTAGTTTATTTATAGTACGAAATCGCAACTACCTCATTATCTGTGTGTTATTTTTTTTCATGACATACAATTTACATTAATATCACAACATTTCTGCTTCTTCTATCCCACTGTAAGGGTTACTTTTGAATTTCAATGCAAGAAAACCACGTTTTAGACCAACTAAACCCAGAACAAAAACAAGCCGTAACACAAATTGAAGGCCCCGTTATGGTTATCGCCGGACCAGGCACCGGTAAGACCCAAATATTGGCAAGTCGCGTTGCTGAGATTTTAGTAAAAACCGACGCTTCGGCACAAAATATTCTCTGTTTAACGTACACTGAAGCAGGCACCATTGCCATGCGAAAAAGGCTGCTAACTATGATTGGGCACGATGCTCATCGAGTAGCCATTCACACCTTCCATGGATTTTGTAATCGCGTTATTCAAGACAACCCGGAACATTTCAATTATAAAGAACTAGACCCGATTAGCGATCTCGAAAAAATAGAATTAATCACCGACATCGCGCAAAAATTGGACGAGACTCATCCGCTAAAAAAGATGAAGGGTAACATCGGCAACCTCGTTAAATCTTTAGGTCAAATATTTGATTGGATGAAGAAGGAAGATGTTTCAGCTTCCACCATTTCGCAAGAAATCACAAAACTTAAAAATGACATACAAACCGATGAGAAATATCGTTACAAAAGAGCACACAAAGACTTTAAAAAGGGCGATTTAAAAATTGACTTGGTTCGTAAAACCGAAAAAAAGCTAAATGACCTTAGTGCTGCGGCAGAATTGTCGAAAACCTTTGCACAAAAAATGTTGGCAATGAATCGGTACGACTATGCCGACATGATTTTATGGGTTATTGATCTCTTTCAAAATGATGCCAATGTTTTAGCAGACTATCAAGAGCAATTTCAGTTCATTTTGGTAGACGAGTTTCAAGACACTTCTGGTGCTCAAAACTCTGTATTACAGTTGCTTATTAATTATTGGGAAAAGCCTAACGTTTTTGTTGTCGGTGACGATGACCAAAGTATTTATCGCTTTCAAGGCGCTGAAGTGAAAAATGTCTTGGACTTTGCTGACCAGCATAAACAACATCTGAAATCGATTTTGCTAAAACAAAATTATCGGTCAACTCAGCACATTCTTGAAGCGGCAAAAAATGTTATCGAAAACAATTCGGGACGACTGGTCCAGTTAATGGCAGGACTCGACAAAACGCTTGTATCTGCCTCTGGGCTAGATGGGCACAAACCTAAAATAGCGGCACTCGCAAACCCTTTTATGGAGTCCCTATGGGTAGTTGAAGACATTAAAAAGAAACTTTCAAATGGCTATAAAGCAACAGATTTTGCCATAATTTATGCCAAACATGCTCATGGTGAACTTGTCGCTAAACTATTAAATCATGAAGGGATTCCGGTGTATTTAAAACGAAGTCGTGACGCCTTTGAATCAGAAACCGTAAAGAGGCTCATTCAACTGATTAAATATATAAACAAAGAAATCAAGCATCCATTTTCAGCGGATTTTGAATTATTCGAAATCCTACACTTTCCATACTTTAATATTCCTAGTATTCAACTTGCGCGACTTTCTTATTTTATCAATAAAAATCGTCATCTACATCCAAGTTGGAGGAGTTTGCTGGCAGATATTGAATCTATTTCGTTAGATGAGATACACCTTACTTCGGCAGACATAAAAAAGTTTGTTGAGGCGAGCAAAGCGCTTGAAGAAATGCTGACTTATGCGACACATCATTCGGCACAAATGACTGTACGTAAAGTGTTTGAAGGTTTACATTTAAATGAGACATCATTCGAGGAGAAAGAGTTCCCATTTGAACTGGAAAGCATGGTTACATTTATACATTTTGTTGAAGGGGAGTGCATTAAAAATAACAACACCACGATTAATGACATATTGATCAAGTTAGATTTAATGAAAAAACATCGGATAGCCTTATCCAAAGAGAGTGTTTTGTTCGACAAATCTGGCGTCAATTTAATGACCGCACACTCTAGTAAAGGCTTAGAATTTCGAGACGTTTACTTGATTCACTGTGTAGAGAAAGCGTGGGAAAAACGTCGCAGTCCTGGGTCTCCTTTTGGAGTCAATAGCGTGTTTGGAAGTGACGAAAAATCGGCAAAGGAAGAGGAGTTACGTCGATTATTTTATGTGGCTATGACAAGAGCCGAGGAGCATTTGACATTAACCTATTTTACTGAAGACACAAGCGAAAAGGAGCAGTCACGAACAATGTTTTTAGATGAGGTTATGGCAACACCGGTGGCCGAACATCATGAAGAACAGCTACCCAGTAGTTTAGGTTTAACGGCACTTTCTAAACTCTACATCAAACCTCCGATGCATGAATTTGATTTATTGGATCCGCCTTTTTTATCCGCCTATCTGGAAAACTACAAGTTGAGCGTAAGCCATCTAAACAGTTACATTGAGTGTCCAACACGATTTTATTTCCAAAATATTTTGAGAGTCCCGTCTGAAAAAAATGTATACATGAGTTTCGGAATTGCGATTCACAATGCTTTAGATCATATTGTAAAAATACTGAACAGCAAACCGGAAGAATTCTCAGCGAAGACCTTGCAAGACCTGTATGCGTTCTATTTAAAACGCGAGCAATCCGTTTTCACCGATATCGAATATAAGGACTTCACCACTCTAGGTAAGTCGGTACTTGACCTATACTTCGAGGCAAAAGCAGATAACTGGAAAGAGATTAACAAAATAGAAACCGAGGTATATTTTGACCGAATTGAGGTAAATGGGATACCCATTAAAGGGCAGCTTGATAAGCTTGAACACATGGGCAAGTCAGTTAACGTGGTCGATTACAAAACGGGGGATGCTGAAAAGGGGTCAAAGAAACTATCCCCTCCACACATTGATGCAACAGAAAACGACACTATAAATAAACGATTTGGAGGACCCTATTGGAGACAAATAATGTTCTACTCTTTATTGGTAAACAACGATCACGGAAGAGATTACAAGATGATTAGCGGGGAGATGGATTTCGTTGAGCCAAGTGAATCAGGGGCATTCATATCTAAGAAAGTTTTCATCGAGGACGAAAACACCTCCCAAATTGAAAAAATAATTGAAGGAGTTTATGGAAAGATCAAAAACAAAGAGTTTGTTAATGGCTGTATGAAACCCGAGTGCCATTGGTGCAATTTCGTTTCTGACACGTACAGAAAATAAAGTAAATCACTAAAAACTAAATTTCGTCTTGTTGGTTACCTTTGTAGCCACTTTTTAATAAAATGACTTTAGACGAAATCGTAACTGTATATTCAGAAGCCACACCAAATCCAGAATCAATGAAATTTGTTTCTAATCGGATGATCTTGCCAAACGATAGCATTGACTTCAGATCAAAAGACAAGGTGAAAAATGCTCCCTTAGCTGAGGCTCTTTTTGACTTCCCTTATGTAAAAGGCGTTTTTATTATGAACAACTTCGTTAGTATTACTAAATCAGAAGACTACGAATGGTTTGACGTAATACCTACTTTAAAAAAGTACATTCAGGACTATTTACAGGACGGTAAAGAAATCGTTACTAAAGTAGAGGTTGAGCTAACTGAAGAGGAAGAATCTGAAGTAGTTAAGAAAATCAAGCAATTGTTAAATGATCACGTAAAACCAGCCGTAGAAATGGATGGGGGAGCCATATCATTTAAAAGCTTTCAAGATGGCGTAGTTAACGTTGTGATGAAAGGTTCTTGTAGTGGATGCCCGAGTAGCACCATGACATTAAAGGCAGGAATTGAGAATTTACTTAAAAGAATGGTTCCTGAAGTTGAAGCGGTAGAAGCTGAAGCTGGGTAAACTCAATTAACGCATAATCGTTAGCGTTCCACTCTGGTATCTTTTCTCGTCTGGCAAACAAGGTGTTTTTAGAACAGCATACCACACGTATGTTCCGCCCGGTACTAATGCTCCTTTCCACATACCATCCCATCGATCCGCTAGGCTTTCACTTGAATATACTTGCTCGCCCCACAGATTATAAATGGTAATTTTAAAGGTGTCGACTTCACTTAGCCCGAATTGTACTGAAAAAGACTCATTAAGTCCATCCATATTGGGACTAAATGCATTAGGAACGTAATAGTCCAAGGCTTCTGATAGAAACAGAACATTGCATTGATCCGAAGCGATGAAATTACAAATCTTATCTGTAACCGTTACATCGTATAAACCTGATTCATTTACCGTGATGGCACCAACTTCATCTCCAGTATTCCATCGAATCGAGTACGTACTGGTATCATTAAGTTGTGTGGTTAAACGAACATCCTGTTTTTCGCAATATGAAATTTCAGGTGGCCCGATATCTACATCTAAAGATGTGCGGTTTGTAATCGCAATAGTATCTATGTAATGGCACACACCCAAATCTGCTCTCAACCAGTAATTACCAGGTTCTGTAACCCGCATAACACCATTTTTAGAGCCATCAAACCAAGTAAAATCATCCGCGTTGATATTCGGTTTAATATCTAAATCAATATCACCACAGATTAATGTATCCGTGCCGAGACTAAATACAGGCACAGGTATTTCATTAATTTTAACGGTATCACTTGCTGTACACCCCGAACGTGTAACCTCTAGCCAGTAATCACCAGGTTTTTTGACAATAAGTGAAGGAGTTGTATCTCCTGTAGACCACTTATAGCTGTCAAAAACTCTATTTTCAACTTGCAATTCGCGGTTCACTTCATTACCACAAATCAGCGTATCCTCCCCTATCGAAATCTCTTTGATTGCCGGAAGAATATTAATTTCATCTTTAAACGAACCGCATTGTGTGAACACTTCCACCCAATACTTACCGTAACCACTTACCTTGATTTGTTGAGTCCGTTCACCATTAGACCACAGTACTTGTCGGGTAGGATGACCCGCGTCTAGTGTTTGCACAAAGTTTTCAGAACAAAATGCCGTGTCTGATCCAATTCCAGTTTTATGCTTAAAACTCTTGCTCCCTATAAACACCCATGAATCAAGGTCTCTGTCCCCAACATCAGCGAGAGCCAGTTTTATCGTATACCACTCACAAGCAACTAAAGTCAAGTTTGCTTTCAATACCGAAGTTTGTGCATTGTGTTGTAAATATTTATAGGAATTGGAGCCTGGCTGGTCGTTCATTTTGAAAAACTGCGCGTTTTTCTTGTGATTCACATTATCGATGGTCACTTCCACATTGGTCCCTGGTATTTTAGCCACGTTTTGCTCTCCTGTAATTCCAGGACCGGATATAAAGAACCCAAACACGTCGTTAAACCCACGATCAACATATTTTATATACTCTTCTGACGAAAAGATGTATTTGAACTCAATTTCTTCCGTCTGTGGTTTAAAATCAAATTGCAAAACACCGGCATCACCTGTTTGTAAGCTTGCGATTTTGTCAAGTGTTTTATCTCCGGGATAACCCAAATCTTGTGTGTTGTCTAATGTATTATTTGGCCCTTTGGACTCCGCTGCAATGCCTGAAGAAATAATTATGCCTTTGTCAAGACCTAGCTCTGCGTCGTCTCCATTTTCAAATAATGCTATAGCTCTGTTGTGACCCGTATAGGAGATATTTCGTGTTTGTACCCCGTCACCGACTAAAACATTACCCACCAACACCTGTGCAGAAAAGCCTTCTCCTACAATAAATTGTGCATAGCTTGGTATGCTTCCGATTAGAATAATCAGGAGCATTGTTAGACATGGCGCATGTAAACGCGGATATGAATGTCTCGTTTTCAACTTATGCTGAATTGGTAGTAGAGTGCATTAACACACAAATTTACATAGTATTAGCGTCAAATAAATGACATGATTTGGTACAATTATGCCAGTCGCGATTCAATATGTTGCTTTTTTTCTTCATCTTGCGACCTGAAAGTTCGATGTATACATGAAAAAGATTTTAGCATTATTCGTATTTGGTTGTGTAGCTAGCTTAAGTTATGGCCAAATTACTTGGGATCAGGCAATAGCTGATACAGCACGTGGATTTGAATCCAATCCAGACATTGAAACGCACAACGTTGTAACGTTTGCGAATCCAGGAACTTACCGTTGGGTAAGATCTTACAAAGAAAATTGTAAGATTAAAACTGCTATCTGTGACAAAAATTCATGTTACCTTGAAACCACTGATTCTGCTGACTTTACTGTTACTGCCAATGAATCATTTGATATGATTTGCCATTTTTACCCGTATGACTCTTGTTGTCCTGAAGGAGCAATGGTTAGCTTATATGTGTATAAAATCGACGAGCCATCTGTAAACAGTACGGCAACCTATTATTTAGATTTATGGTGTGAAAGCTTGAGCGCTTCCTATACAACTACTGCTCAATTCATCTTAGCGCCGAATCCGGTAACAGACAAGGTGCAGCTTATGAACACACCTGCCAACCTTGAATCTATTACGGTATTAAATATTCTTGGCGAGACAGTTGCTACAAGTAGCATTAATGCTAGCTCAATTAATGTGGCTTCATTGAAATCAGGGATGTATTGGGTAGCGATCAAAAGCGCCGGTGTTACATATACACAGCGTTTTATTAAACAATAAGATTTAGAAACAATTAAAAAAGGCCTTACACATGTGTAAGGCCTTTTTTGTTAAAACTTCGTGGTTAATGTAATGACCAAACTGTTTCGTTTGGCACTGTTTACAGCCGTTGGAACTATTCCAGCATCTAAGGTGTAAGGTTGAATGGTTTCTTTACCTAATTGTTGTACGACAGCCATGTCAAGCGACCATCTTTTGTCTTTTAGTCCGACACCACCAGTAATATAGTTACGGGTTAAGTTGTCATCAGCTGCTGTTGCCAGTGGGCTGCTGTATCGCGCTAATCCGCCACGTAGCCGAACCATGTTTCTAACGTATTCTCCCCCTAGCCTTATATTGACGGCTTTCCCGTATTTACTGCTTATTCTGTCGTTCGCCACTTCGAAGGCGCTATTGGCAGGACGTAGACGCATCGTTGAATAATCTACAATCTCGATGTCTGATGAAATAAAACCGTTTTTCCCAAATAAGTAAACACCACTCAATGTTGTTTTCAAAGGACTGAGTATTTTATACTCATAGTAACCTTCCATGGTTTTAAACTCACCGTAGGTACCATCATCGTAGTCGACCACCAATTCGTCATTATACTCATCCCTTAAATCATATAACGTTGGTGTTTTTAAGGCTGCACCGACGCGCACATTTGCCGTAGGTTTAAATATCACACCAACATTGGCACTAACCCCAACGCCTTTTGTCAGCACATTTTGAGTTAATGACCAAACCGACCAGTTGTTATAATTTGAGCTTTCGTCCGTTTCTATAAACCTGTTCTGTTCCTTATACCTTACTGTTGTTACGTTCAACCCTCCTCCTATATAGAATTTGTTTTCATAATTTGATGAAAGGTGAATACCAATTTCGTGTGTTCCGCCGTTGGTTGTAATTACGTTTTTTTGATTCAATTGATTGTTCAAAGGATCAATCGCAGCACCAAATGTCCTTAACCCAACGCTATCTATTAAGTAAGCATCCCAAGCCATTGTTTCAATATCGAAATACCCGGTTTCAAGTTCTTCACTGCTCGCTGAAATCTCATTTACTGATAATCCATTTGCCCGCTCAGCGAAGTAGTCTAACATTGAGTTGTCATCATTGGTACCTGAATAGTTCCGAATACCATTAAAGTTATTTGTTCGATTTACGGTTATAGAGAAGTTGGTGTTCACCCAACCTTTGGTTGCCGGTTTCCGCTTGTCATATTTTCCATTATAAAAGACCATTCCAACACTTGGTAAAGCCAAATTAAAATCAAAGTCTTTTTTGGTATTGTCTTGATAAGCAATGTTGCTTTTTGTATTGATCATTGAGCCTCCAAAAGTGAAGGAGTTAGATCTAAACACGGCTAATCCAGCTGGATTTATTACCGCACTTGAAAGATCCGCGCCTAGTGCCCCGTAAGCACCACCAACTGCTATAGATTTTGCCGTTGACCCTATTTCATCTTGCGAATAACGTAAGGCATCTATATCGCCTTGTGCAAATGCTCCCTGGCATACCAGTAGCATTAAAAGTGAATTTATCAGCTTTTTCATAATGTTTTCTTTAGTTGTGATTAAGTACTATCTAGTTCTTCCTCCTGACCGTCTATTTGACCCTGAAGACCTGCTTGGAGAGGTGCTTCTTGAAGGAGATGTAGAGCGGCTTGGACTTGATGAACGTGTTCTTGTCGGTGCAGTCGTTCTGCTACTTCGCGATGGACTTACCTGTCTGCTTGGCGTTGTACTTCTAGAAGGAGACGTTGTGCGACTCGGACTCGATGAGCGTGTTCTTGTCGGTGCAGTCGTTCTATTACTTCGTGATGGACTTACCTGTCTGCTTGGCGTTGTGCTTCTTGAAGGAGACGTTGTGCGACTCGGACTCGATGAACGTGTTCTAGTCGGTGCAGTCGTTCTATTACTTCGCGATGGACTTACCTGTCTGCTTGGCGTTATACTTCTAGAAGGAGACGTTGTGCGAGTCGGACTCGATGAACGTGTTCTAGTCGGTGCAGTCGTTCTATTGCTTCGCGATGGACTTACCTGTCTGCTTGGCGTTGTGCTTCTTGAAGGTGACGTTGTTGATCTTGAAGGTGAACTGTTCGTTCGACTTGGAGAAACATTTGAGCCACTTCTAACTTTTCGTGTTGTCGTACTTCTTGGTTGAGTCGTATTGTTTGACCTTGAAGGCGTAGTACTTTGGCTAGGCGTATTACCCCTTGTGCTCGAACGTGTTGTTCTGCTATGTGTAGTTGTTGTATGACTTGGCTGCGTAACCTGTTGCTCTTTCTGTCGCGTACTTGATCTCCCAGACTGTCTTACTGTTGTACCTGAAGTCGGCCCTTGACTTGGTGTTGTTCCTGCAGTTCCACTGCGAGGCGCTTTACGTCCACCTGAACTCGTATTTGTAACGCCACCAGAACCTTGCGAAGGCGTTCTTCCAGAAACAACCTCTCCTGGTTTTCTTACTGTACCTCCAGATGGTATTTCCATTTTTCCTGAGCTACGCGGTTTTACCTGAGTTTGTCTACCACGGGTCGTCGTATTTGTTCGAACCGTTTCTCTAGGTCGATTAATTTTCCCTGTATTTCTACCTATACCGTTACCTCCGGTGTTGTTGCCACCTGATACAACTCCTCTATTCCAGTTTCTATTTCGATACCCTCTATTATAGCCGTAATTGTAGTAATTATAATTACCCCTGTTCCAACCATTATTCCAGCCATAACCATTGTTGTTCCAACCATTGTTGTATCGATAACCGTAGTTATTCCACCCATATCCATACGAACCCCAGCCATTATTCCAACCGTATCCATACGCCGGCGTAGGGTAACAAGTCCAACCGCCGTTCCAGCCATTATTCCAGCCATTGTTATAGCCTCCGTACCAACCAAAACGTGTTGAGTAGCCTACGTAAACGTTAGATCTATTCCACCTGTTCCATCGATTCCATCTATTAAACCGATAAGGTCTTTGGTAATTATAAAATCCGTAGTCGTAGTATGGGTCGTAATTATTCCACCTATTACTTCTATATCGAGAATATCTTCTATTGTCGGTCCAACGACCATCATCATAACCATCATAAA
>JAIBDD010000002.1 GCA_024679565.1 Bacteroidota bacterium
TGAGTTTAGAGATAAGGTGCCAGCAGGCGATTATTCCAGCATGTTGCCTTGGTGGGATAAAGCACGTAAAGGAGAGAAAAATGTTACCTGGCCCGGAAAAATTGAACATTTTGCTTTGAGTTCTGGCACATCTGATGGTGCATCGAAATACATTCCAGTTTCACCAGAAATGGTTAAGGCAATTAGGCGTGCAAGTATGCGTCAGGTGCTTTCCATTGCACGTACAGACATGCCAAAAGACCACATGACCAAACACTGGTTAATGATTGGAGGAAGCACTTCTTTAAATTATAATGGTATTTATTATGCCGGAGATTTAAGCGGTATCACAACCAGTAAGATTCCGCCTATATTTCAGCGTGTCTCCAAGCCAGATCCAGAGATTAAGGCAAGTGACAACTGGCAAGAAAAAATTGATCGAATCACTGCTGAAGCACCGAATTGGGATGTAAGCATGGTGGCTGGGGTACCCGCATGGATCCAACTGCTGTTTCAGAATATAATAGACACCTACAACTTAAAGAACATCCACGAGATATGGCCACATTTAGAGGTGTATATACATGGAGGGGTCTCTATAAAACCATATAAATCTGGAATAAACCGTTTGCTAGGTAAACCAATTAAATATTTTGAAACATACCTAGCTTCAGAGGGCTTTATTGCTTTTCAAAACCGACAAAACAACAATGGCGGAATGCGCATGTTGCTGCGCAATGGCATTTTCTATGAGTTTGTGCGTTTCGATAAATCCAACTTTGACGAGAACTATAAACTACGTTCTACGGCCAAAGCTGTTCCAATGTGGGAAGCAGAAGAAAATGTAGAATACGCTTTATTGCTTTCGACTTGCTCAGGTGCGTGGCGCTATCTTATCGGCGACACGATAAAATTCAAAAATCTTAAGAAACGAGAGATAATAATTACTGGACGCACCAAACATTTCTTGAGTTTGGTTGGTGAGCATTTAAGCGTCGATAACATGACCAACTCAGTAAACATGTTGGCTGATGCGCTCCAAGAAAACTTTGAAGAATTTACCGTTTTCGGAACCTCAAATAATAGTGTATTTGGTCATCAGTGGTATATCGGAACGCATAATGCCGATTTGATTGAACAAAATCATACAGCACAATTGGATGCTTTTTTAAGTGAATTGAATGATGATTATGCTGTTGAGCGTAGTCATGCTCTCCAACAAATTGAGGTGTCTTTTATTCCTATTCAATGGTTCAATGAATGGATGAAATTGAATGGTAAAGAAGGGTCGCAACACAAATTTCCGAGGGTAATGTCTGGTACTACATTAAATAACTGGCAATCGTTTTTACTTGATAAAGGGATTGAACGTGTTTCACCTGCGTAGTGTCTACACCAAAACGTCTGTGTAATACGCACGCAGTTCCGAAATTATTTGACGCACTTCATCTGGCTCATTTGCCGTAACCAATCGCATTCGGTTAGGTTTAAAGTTGGCTATCCCTTTAAAGTAGTTGGCATAATGACGACGCATTTCAAAAATTCCAAGACGTTCACCTTTCCATTTTAAACTTTCTTCGAAGTGCTGTTCACATGTGTCAATTCGCTCTACCATTGTAGGGCCTGGTAATAATTCACCCGTTTTAAAATAGTGCTTTATCTCTCTAAATATCCATGGGTGCCCAATACTCGCTCTACCTATCATTATTCCCTGAACACCGTATTCATCCCTCATTTGCTTCGCTTTTTGAGGTGAATTCACATCTCCATTACCAAAAATCGGAATATGAATTTTAGGGTCTTGTGCAATTTCGCCAATTAAAGTCCAATCGGCCTCTCCTTTGTACATCTGTACACGGGTTCTTCCATGTATACTCAACGCTTGTATACCAACGTCTTGTAACCGGTAAGCAACATCCTTGATAAATTTAGATTTATTGTCCCAGCCTAAACGCGTTTTTACCGTAACCGGTAGATGTGTTGACTTCACAATCTCCGCCGTCATCTCCACCATTTTAGGTACATCTTGTAACAAAGCAGCACCAGCTCCTTTACAGGCAACTGCTTTGACCGGGCAACCATAATTGATGTCGATTAAATCTGGTTTTGCTTCAGTGGCGATCTCGGTGGCTTCTTTCATCACATCAATATCGCTCCCAAAAATCTGAATACCCATTGGTCTTTCGTAACCGAATATGTCGAGTTTTTGTGTGCTTTTGGCTGCGTCACGTATGAGCCCCTCAGATGAGATAAACTCAGTGTACATCATATCAACCCCATGTTCCTTGCACACTGCGCGAAACGGGGGGTCACTGACATCCTCCATTGGGGCTAATAGTAAGGGGAACTCCCCAAGGCTTATATCACCGATTTTTATCACCTTTGCAAAGATAATTCATCCATGCAAAACAGAGTACAATCAAAAGTCAGTGGAATCTCCCACTTTTTTCTAGCTGTTGGGATATTAATCTTATCGCTGTTTGCCATGACCGGAGTTGCGATGATTATAGTGCAAAAAGTATATGGGATGAGTCTTGATTCTCTATCCACGTTCTCTTTGGCTGACGCAACACTTACTGAAACAATGGCCCTTAAAGTGGCCCAGTTTATAATCGCCCTTTCTTTCGTGATAGCCGGTTTTGTTTGTGCCAAGACTTTCAGACAAAATTTTGCCTCCTTCACTAATATAAAAACGCGTATACATCCACTACATCTTATCATTGGAATAGCATTGCTGGTATGTTTAATTCCTATTGTAGACGGTCTTGTTCGTTTTAATGCGTCATGGTCTTTCCCAGAAAACATGGCACAGTCGTTTACAGAACTAGAAGAGAAAAGCAACCATACCTACGCCCTATTTCTAAAGTTTAATACAGGCAGTCAGTTTATTATTAACTTGTTGATTATGAGTGTATTGGCAGCCGTTGGTGAAGAAATATTCTTTCGAGGAATCCTTTTACGGGTGCTTTCTAAATGGTTTGGAAACATTCATGTTGGTATACTAACGTCTGCCTTGATATTCACCCTTGTCCATTTTCAGCCATACAAGATTCTACCCATGCTCACCCTTGGTATATTTTTAGGGTATGTTTATTACCGTACAAAATCAATCTGGGTTCCAATATGTATCCATGCCATTAACAACGCCATTGTTGTAGTAGGTGATTGGGCTGAGCAAACCGGGAAGTCGTTACCCATATTTAGTGCAGAGTTTCAATTCACGGAATTACAAATAATCTTAAGTATTCTTGCATTCGTCGGAATTGGTTTCCTTTTTTGGAAAAAGACCAAAGACAACGACTTTAGTTATGAATAATCTCAATTCTCGCTTACTTGTTGGATCGTTGTACGTTATTGTAACCGTGGTTGCTGTATCGTTTAACCAGTTTGCCGCCGGGCTGTATGTATGGCTAATTCAAGCATTTTGCTTGTATGAGTTTTATAAAATTACGATAAACCCAAAGTCTGTTGCTACCATAGTATTTCCAATGCTTATTGGTAGTTTTCTTTTCTTTTTGACTTATGTCAACCAAGACGCAATCATAAATCTAAAAATGCTATTGTGGTATTTAATACCCTTGTTAGTAGTGTTTTTGAGCTATCTCATTTATTACAAATCAGAAAACTTACTCTTTGAGGCAGGACAAATGGTGTTTGGTTGGGTATATATAAGTATTCCACTCGCGTTTTTATTGCGGGTCGGAAACTTGAGTTTTGATGTGAGCGTTACAGAACTGTTGCCATACAATGGCCTTTTACTTTTGCTCATTTTCGTTCTTATATGGGCAAACGACTCTTTTGCCTATTTGGTTGGGAAGAAATTTGGGAGAACCAAACTTGCACCTCAGTTGTCACCCAAAAAAACGATAGAAGGTTTTATTGGTGGAATTTTTTTTTCAGTGATCTTCGGCCTATTGATTCATACCTTCTTCCCCTTTTTAGACCGTATTCATTTCGTTGCATTGGCACTAATTTGTTCGATTATTGGCACCTTAGGTGACCTATTTGAATCAAAAATCAAACGCCAATTGGGCATAAAAGACTCGGGCACAGCACTAGGTGGACACGGTGGATTTCTGGACAGAATGGACTCAATAATTTTGGCATCACCTGCGTGTTTTTATTATTTGAATCATTTCGCAGTCGTATAACTACCAAAGGTTAAAAAAAAAGCCACTAACAGTTGTTTGGCTGCAAATTAATTAGATAGCTTTGCCGTAAATTTTTCGAAAAAATACATGAGTTCTAGATACAAAGAACCCGCCCCAATTAAGGATCATCTTAACCCATTGGATTCAATGATGGAAAGATTTTCTGAAGCAACCAAAATCTTAGGATTAGACGATTCAACTTACGATGCTTTAAAGTCTCCTGAAAAAAGTGTAACCGTAAATCTTTCGGTAACGATGGACGACGGCACTATTAAAATATTTGAAGGTCATCGTGTTATTCATTCTGCCAATTTAGGCCCATCCAAAGGTGGAATACGTTATTCGCTAGGGGTGACTTTAGACGAAGTAAAGGCATTAGCTGCCTGGATGACTTGGAAGTGTGCAGTTGTAGGAATTCCTTACGGTGGTGCTAAAGGAGGGATAAAATGTGACCCAAGAACCATGAGTACCGGGGAATTAGAAAGGCTTACAAGAGCATACACCAATTCCATGAGTAATGTTTTTGGTCCGGAACGTGATATACCCGCTCCAGATGTTGGAACAAACCCACAAACTATGGCTTGGATAATGGATGAATACTCTAAGCTTAAAGGGGTATCTAGTCCTGCTGTGGTTACCGGAAAACCGATTGTCTTAGGAGGATCTAATGGTCGTATCGAAGCAACAGGTCGTGGTGTAATGGTGTCTGCAAGGTCTGCCATGGGTAAATTAAAAATGAACCCAAGTAAATCAACAGCTGCTGTTCAAGGATTTGGTAATGTTGGGTCAATTAGCGCAAAGCTATTGGAAGAACAAGGTGTTACTATTGTTGCGATATCAGACGTATCAGGTGCGTACTTCAACCCGAACGGTATTGACATTCAAGACGCCATTGGGTATACGTCAAAAAACAACGGAACATTGGAAGGATTCACCAAAGGTGATATCATTACCAATGACGAATTGTTAGAATTAGATGTTGATGTGTTGGTACCTGCTGCATTAGAAGATCAAATAACAGCAGAAAACGCATCAAGAATAAAAGCTAAACTTATAGTAGAAGGCGCAAACGGTCCTACTTCTTCTGGTGCAGATAAAATATTAAATGACGCTGGTATAATGGTTATTCCAGACATTTTAGCCAACGCTGGCGGTGTTTCTGTTTCATATTTCGAATGGGTTCAAAATCGTTTGGGTTATTTTTGGACAGAAGAACGTGTTAATAGGAGAGCAGATCGAATCATGAAACAAGCATTCGAAACTGTATATCAAGCATCACGTAAGTATAAAGTAGACATGCGTATTGCAGCATACATCGTTGCGATCGACAAAGTTGCTAGTACCAAAAGGTTACGCGGAACATATTAATGATTCATAAAGAAGGGTATACCATTTTAATTACGACACTAATCATTGTTAGTGTGATTGTCTTTCTGGTTTTTAAGTATACCGGAATTTCATGGGTTAAATACTTAACCTTAGCCGCAGGTGTTGTTATTTTTGGTTTATTTCTGCAATTTTTCAGAAACCCTGCCCGTCATACCGTTATAGATGCCCATCATGTTATCGCTCCTGCCGACGGCAAAGTTGTAGTGATAGAAGAAGTTGAGGAACCCGAATATTTTGAAGGCAAGCGCATACAACTTAGTATTTTCATGTCACCCTTAAACGTACATGTGAATCGAAATCCAATTTCGGGCACTGTGAGCTATTTTAAATATCATCCAGGCGAATACCTAGTAGCTTGGCACCCGAAGTCGTCTACATTAAACGAACGTACCACAACAGTAATTAAAAACGATGCTGGTACTGAAGTTCTATTTAGACAAATAGCTGGTGCTGTTGCACGTCGTATTTGTTATTATGTGGATACAGGCGACACGGTAACCCAAGGCGAAGAAATGGGTTTCATCAAATTCGGTAGTCGCATAGACGTTTTCCTCCCAATTGGCACCAAAATAAATGTCAACTTAAATGACATTACGCGTGGTGGTGAAACTGTATTAGCAGAGATTTAAATCGATTTAATCTCGTAAACCTTACTTAATAATACCAAATTTGACGGATCAGTATAGTCATATTGATAAACACCGTCTTTTGCTGTAACAATAAGAAGCTTGTTTAATGGAATAACGTCCACTGGTCTTATATCCGTTAACTCGCTAAGCAAGTTACTTGTAATTTCCGTTGAGTTGGTTGCGTCATAAACCTTTAACCCAAAATCATCTTCACAGACAAATAAGGTGTTTCCATCAATCCCCAAACCCAGAGGATAGGTCATATCATACTCCGCTAGTTGAATTGGATTTTTCACATTAGTTACATCATACACATACAACGAATTTCGTGCGCCTCCACACCGAGCGCCTCCATGTGTGGTCACATACGCAATGTTGTTTTGAACCACCACTGGATCGCATGATCTGAAATGCTCCGCCGTACTTTCATGTGCTGGGTTTCCAGGATTTACGGAGTGATTAAAAATTTGCATCCCCGTTGTGGTGCCAATAAACAAATAATCACCTATCGGAAATATCGTTTCTATGGTGCTGTTCATCCAACTACTAATATCTTTCACCTTCGCTTTTTGTGGGTCTGCCCCATTCGAAATATCGATAGCCAAGAGGTTTAAATTATCAACGGCATATATGTAGTCGTTTACAACCGTCATGCGCGCCGTTGAACCACCTGTTCCACTACCCCTCGACTCTGCTCCTGAGCCTGCGTCAAGTACAGCCACGTTGTCGTCTTGGACACCAAAAGTAAATCCCGACCCTTCGCAATCATATGATTCGTCAGTCACCCATCGTTCCACTTCAATTTTGTCTATCGCCATGGAGTCTGTTTTGGTTTCAAACAAATCAAACACATTTTCATTTCGATCGACTAGGGTAAAAATGCCTTGATTCATCTGGATAGTAACTAAATCATTTGCGCTATTTGCGTACAAATAATCTCCTTTAATAACAACATCCGTACATCCGTCTAAGCGAACAAATTTGATGTTTTGTGGTGCAGAAGGGTTCCTGTTATCAATAACATGAATACCTGTAAATCGGTCGACTACAAATAATAGGTCACCAAATACGTACAGTTTGCCTGGTCTATCAATTTCCTTTGGACCTTGAGAATCAAAAGAATTCCTTATGTCTGTCAAAGATTTATAGACTGTTACCGTTTCGATTAGTTTATACGTATCGGTACACTTATCGGAACAAGATGTTAAAATACCAGCAGTTAAAACGATTAAGGCGATTGAACGACTAAATAGTGATTTCATGATGTTGTTTTAAACCATAAAGTTACGTTATCTCAGTAGCTTCTTGATATGCTGAAAAAAAATTGACACAGATATCATTTTTACATTGTTACTTGCAAAGGCCAATAAGGAACCATTAAATTCCGCAATAATTATGTTTTTTCTTCGAACGTGTAACAAACTCTTCCTTTCGCTTTTCATATTGATAAGTGGGTTTAGCTTGTCGTCTGCTCAAGAAAAAATGGACCATATCATATTAAAATCTGGAGAAATTGTGGCCGGAAACGTGACCACACGTACAGACACAACGGTAACCATCAACTCTACGCTTCTTGGAGACATTACACTTAAAAGAAAAGATATTGAGAGTATTACCTTCAATACGGTTGGCTTTTCAACCTATAATTACGGCTATACTAAAAAAGATCCACGGCCAAACTATGACATACCAAAGTGGTATAAATCTTATGGTATAGCAGTAGGTTCTTTTGGTTTGGATTTGGAGGTCGGTCGTCTGCTAAGTACCTCAGATATTTTAGGGTTTTTTAAATCCGGGATTCGCTTTCCGGCCCGTTATGACATAACAACAATCCCGTTTGAATTGGGTACTGGGTTTTTTATTGACAGTGCTAAAAAAGACGTGGTGCAGTTTCATGGTGGATACGCCGTATTGCTATCCAGTCGTAATTGGAATAACACAGGTTACACACCCAGTTGGGTGTATGGAGCCGATTATAGGCACATATTTCCAAATCGTTCTCATCCGCAAAGAGGAACGTATCTTGAATTGGGATATCAAGGAGGCGTATTACAACGTGAATTTGTAAATTGGTGGGGTCAGGAGGTTAGTAGAACAGTTAACCGTAACCGATTGAAGTTAACCGTTGGTTGGCTATTTTAACATCCGTTAAGTATACCGTTCTCTCCATTCGAACTTCTTTATTTCTTCTTCCAACGCCCCAGAGTCTATCATTTCTTGGAGTTTAACGTTCACTACTCCTCTAGAGGTAAGATGCCATAAACCGCATATCTCACATTGATAAACATTTACTGCAGCATTTCCCAGAAACCTAATACGTGTATCAATTAAAGCTACTTCTGCAGCTTCAATAGTATCATATTCATTCTTTTTTGTTGAACAAGTCATGTCTTACAACTTTATGGTAACGTTCGTTTACACAAAAATAGCCAAGAGATCGTGAAGGGTGACCTCACAATTCTTGGCTATTGAATTTATTTATGCGTACCTAAATCAGATTATCTCTGAAATAATTCTTTAACTGCAACCCAAAGAGTTACCACAGTTCAAGCACTTGTAACATGTACCGCTTCTAACTGTTAAATGACCGCATTCGTTACATGCTGGTGCATCACTTTGCATTGATTGTAAATGCATGTCAGACGCTGAGTTACTTGATGCTGCTTTTGCTTCTACAGAAACAGATGTTACAACAGATTTTGTTTTTGTAACTGCAATTGTAGACGACTGTGTTGCACTTTGTACATTATTATCACCCGTATCAGATACTGGTGGAACTTGTACCAAGTCATTTCGATTTAAATATTCGAAGCCTAACAATCTAAAGATGAAATCGATGATTGATGTGGCGTTTTTAATGTTGTCGTGTCCTTCAACATACCCTGCAGGCTCAAATTTCGTAAAGGTGAATTTATCTACAAATTCTCTTAATGGTACCCCATATTGAAGACCAATAGATACAGCAATTGAGAAGCAGTTCATTAGAGATCTAAAGGTTGCTCCTTCTTTGTGCATGTCCACAAATATTTCTCCTAAACGTCCGTCACTATACTCGCCAGTTCTGATGAATAACGTTTGTCCGCCAACCTTAGCTTTTTGCGTAAATCCGCTTCGTTTGCTTGGAAGTTTCTTACGTTCTACAATATTCGAAAGTTGCATTTGGAAGATCGTATCGTTACTCTCATCAATTATGCGACGAGCAGCATCCAATACCATGTCAGGCGTAATTTCGTCTAGTGTAAGCTCCGCTTTTTCTGCCAACACTTCTTCAATCTTATCCTTAACTTTTTCTTCTTTCTTGGTGTCTGACTTGTTACTTAACGGTTGAGATAGTTTACAACCATCTCTGTACAATGCGTTTGCTTTAAGCCCTAATTCCCAGCTTAACTGGTAACATGATTTGATATCAGACTGACTCGCTTCGTTAGGCAGGTTAATTGTTTTTGAGATTGCTCCTGAAATAAATGGTTGAGCAGCACCCATCATACGAATGTGTCCGTGTGCATGGATAAAGCGCTCACCGATATTTCCACATCTGTTTGCGCAATCAAATACAGCAAGGTCTTCGTCCTTAAGATTTGGAGCGCCTTCAACTGTCATTGTTCCACATACATAATCGTTTGCCTGATTGATGTCTTCTTGTGCATATCCTAATGCAGTTAGCAAGTCGAAATCCGCCCCTTCATATGTTTCTTTATCAAAACCAAGTCGTTCCATGGTTTCTTCACCCAGTGTCCAATGATTAAATACAAAGCTAATTTCGAAAGCACTTGCCAAACCAGCTTCAATAGCCGTAAGGTCTGCTTTCTTGAAACCTTTCTCTGTTAAAGACTTATGGTTAACCCCTGGTGCTCCTTTTAGTGTTGCATGACCTTTAGCATAATTTACAATGCCTTCAATTTGAGATTCAGTATATCCAAGGTTTTTAAGTGCTCCTGGAACAGACTGATTTACTATTTTAAAGTAACCACCACCACTTAACTTCTTGAATTTTACCAAAGCAAAATCTGGTTCTATTCCTGTGGTATCACAATCCATAACAAGACCGATTGTTCCTGTTGGAGCGATTACCGTTGTTTGTGCGTTTCTGTATCCAAACTTCTCACCCTTCATAACTGCCATATCCCATTGATCGCATGCAGCAGTCAATAAGTAATCTGGGCAATGTTTAGGGTCAATACCTACTGGTTGTACACTTAAACCTTCGTAATCTGATGCATTGTATGCAGCATATCTATGGTTACGCATTACACGTAACATGTCTTCTTTGTTTTTCTCGTATTCTTTAAATGGTCCAAGGTGTTCGGCCATTTCTGCTGATGTTGCGTAAGCCGTACCTGTTAAGATCGCAGTAATAGCACCACAAATTGCAGTTGCTTTTTCACTATCATAAGGAATGCCGCTTAACATTAAAACAGACCCAAGGTTGGCATATCCTAAACCAAGTGTTCTATATGCATAAGACAACTCAGCTACCTCCTTAGAAGGGAACTGTGCCATTAATACCGATATTTCAAGAACCGTTGTCCAAAGACGTGAAGCATATTTGATACCTTCCACATCAAACTCTAATGATGATTCATTAAAGAAGTGTCTTAAGTTTAATGAGGCTAGGTTACACGCTGTATTGTCCAAGAACATATATTCCGAACATGGGTTTGATGCGTTAATTGGACCACCTTGAGGACATGTGTGCCACTCATTGATTGTGGTGTCGTATTGTACACCTGGATCTGCACAAGCCCAAGCTGCAAATGAAATATCATCCCAGATTTTTTCAGCAGGAATGCTATCCATCACTTCTCCATTGCTACGTGCAATCAAATCCCAATTTTCATTGTTCTTTAATGCTTCAAAAAACTTATTAGGAATACGTACTGAGTTGTTTGAGTTCTGACCCGAAACCGTTTGGTATGCATCGCCTTCGTAATGCGAAGAATAACCACCATCAATTAATGCGGCTACTTTCTTTTCTTCCTCTTTCTTCCAGTTAATGAAAGACATGATTTCTGGGTGATCCAAATCCAACGTCACCATTTTAGCTGCGCGTCGTGTTGTACCCCCTGATTTAATAGCACCAGCTGCTCGATCTCCAATTTTCAAGAAAGACATTAAGCCGCTCGACGTTCCGCCTCCGCTTAATTTTTCTCCTGCTCCTCGAATTGCTGAGAAGTTTGTTCCAACACCTGATCCATATTTAAATATTCTTGCCTCACGTACCCAAAGGTCCATGATACCTCCATCATTTACTAAATCATCTTTAACAGACAAAATAAAACATGCATGCGGCTGAGGGCGCTCATATGCTGATGTCGATTTTTTTAGTTTACCCGTTTCTGGGTCACAGAAGTAATGTCCTTGTGGTTTACCAGTAATGTCGTAGGTATTATGCAAACCAGTATTGAACCACTGTGGTGAATTTGGTGCAGCATGTTGAGCCGTTATACTGTAAACCAATTCATCGTAAAAAACCTGCGCATCTGCCTCTGAAGCGAAATAATTATGGCGTTCGCCCCATGTTCTCCAACAGTCAGCCAATCGGTGTGATACTTGTTTAATTGAGTTTTCAGCACCAAGACTTCCGTCTTCTTGAGGGACACCCGCTTTCCTAAAGTATTTCTGAGCTAAAATATCTGTAGCAACTTGCGACCATGCCTTCGGAACTTCAACATTATCCATTCTAAAAACAGTGTCTCCACCTGGATTTTGAATAACTGAACTTCTAATTTCGTAATCGAATAGTTCGTTGGCTGCAGTGCCGTTTTTTGTAAAATACCGGTCGAACTTTAGACCTGTACTACTGTTTAAATTTGTCTTCTTTTGGCTCATACGTTACGCATTACTTTATTAATCAAATGGGATATACTCTCTCCACTAATTCGAAAAAATGTTTAGTGGTTTTTGCTCAAAAGTACCTTCACAAAACATGACTTTTTGATTACACTTTTCCACACATAAAAAAAATTGTACGGTTATTCTGACGTGTGTGTGTTGATAACAAATACTCAACATTTTGTGCATATTTCATGTATAAAACCTAAAGAACTGAGAGCCAATAAAATGCGCCCGTTTTGGACCAATAATATTTTTGGACACATTGGTTTTGATAAATATTTTCACTAGTTATTTTCACTCTTGCAATAAAGATTTAAAAATACCCCACTTGCAAACTTGAGCTTCCGCGATTCAAAAGAATAACCGACCTCAGGTTGGGAATTATTTTACTTTCTTTGTAGCCGAGATGGGTGAAAAAATTGCAGCTTTCATTAATGGCAGTAAAAGAACTGGTAAAAAACTACTAGCTGTTCTTATTGATCCTGATAAAGCAAACCCCGAACATCTTCAAAACGTATTGCAACCAGGCAATATTGCTAAAATCGATTTACTTTTTATTGGTGGAAGCGTTCTTACCTCAGGTAACATTCATGATGCAATTAAGACGGTTAAGTCATTATGTGATATTCCTTGTGTGATTTTCCCGGGCAGCCCAGATCAAATTTCTTCAGAAGCAGATGCCATTCTACTTCTCTCACTCATTTCTGGTAGAAACCCAGAATTGTTGATTGGCAAGCACGTAGAATCCGCATTACGGCTAAAACAATCCAATCTCGAAATTCTCCCAACAGGTTATGTACTTATTGATGGAGGAGCACCTACAACGGTCTCCTATATTTCGGGTACAACGCCAATACCACATAACAAACCTGGTTTAGCAGCCATGACTGCCCTTGCTGGTGAGCAATTGGGTCTACAAATCATTTATATGGACGCAGGAAGTGGTGCCAAAAATCCAATACCAACCGCAATGATTGAGGCAGTTCGATCAAACACCAATCAACCTATCGTAGGAGGTGGTGGAATACGAACGACCGAAGGAATCCATGCTGCGTGGAACGCTGGTGCAGATGTTGTTGTGATAGGCAACAGATTAGAAGAAGATCCAGATTTTTTGAAAAAACTATAACCGAGACGGCTCAGTCTACCTCTTTCGATATGGCATTGCTGGTCGTTGGCATGTTGACTCGTTTCGAAATAAACAAACCAACCAGCAATAATATTGGCCCAACAATATAGGGCAGGTAATAGCTGATGCCATAAATTGCCCCGCCAACTGCTGGCCCTAAAACACGGCCTATCGAACCAAAAGATTGATATAGACCCGTTAATTGCCCTAGCTCGTTTGGTTTACTCATTTTAGTTATAAGCGACATCAACGCTGGATTTATAAATCCATTGGCTAATGCGATTAACCCAATGGCAATGAGTTCCCAAGGAATGAATAACTCTGCTTGAAAAAACGGCATAGCAAAAAGCCCTATGGCCAACAATGTCATTCCTATGGTGAGCATTTGCTTTTCTCCAAAACGTTTTGCAATAGGCCCAACAAGTAAGCCTTGAACCAATGCACTACTTATACCGATAAACATGAAAACAAAACCGATCTGTTTGTCATCAAAAAAACTATGGTCGCTCCATAGCAACACTGCCGTAACTTGCATCATCGAGAATGCCGAAATAAACAGCAAGTTGATAAAAAATAATTTACTGATTTCAGGCTTTTTCAGCTGGGTAACAATACCTGTAATAATATTCGTTCGTTTCGCATTTTTGTTTTTCTCTTTGAGAGATTCAGGCAAGAAAAAATACGCCACAATAAAGTTCATAAACGAAAGACCTGCTACTACAAATCCCAATATTTCAATACCGAAGTCCGCTTTTAAGAATCCACCTATCGGAGGGCCAAACACGAAACCTAAACCAAAAGCCGCACCCAATATTCCCATACTTTTAGCTCTGTCTTTGGGCTCAGATATGTCTCCAATATAGGCTTGAGCAGCACCAATATTCGCTGACCCAATGCCCGAAAAAATACGTGACAGCACTAGAATTAGTATAGTTTCAGTTTGTGAGAAGATTAAATACGCAGTGGCTGTTACCAATATACTGATTAGTATGATTGGTCTTCTTCCATGTCTGTCACTCATTCTTCCCCAGAAAGGAGAAAATGAAAAATTCATCAGGGCATAAATTGCTGCGATAAACCCAATCTGCATCTCACTCGCACCCAAATCTTCAGCAAAAGTTGGGAGTATGGGAATAATTAACCCAAACCCTAATAGGTCTAAAAAAGTGGTTAAAAAAATTACGCCTAATGCCGACTTATTTTTCATATGCTGTGCAACCGCAATAATAGAAGTTAGTTTCTAAAGGGCGGGAAATAAAAAAGCCCCAGCTTTCGCTAGGGCCTAATCATTAGTAATTTTAGTTTTTACTTATTTCTTCAAAAGATCTCGGATTTCAGTTAACAAATCGTTGTCTGATGGTCCTGATGGAGCTGGCGCTTCAACTGGCTTTTTCGTTTTGTTATATGTTCTGATAAGCATAAACATTACAAATCCCACAATAATCAAGCTAATGATGGTATTAATCCACTTACCATATAAAACGGCATTTTCCGCTACGGCGTCAACACCTTCAGATGCTGGTACTGCTGGGTCTAAGACAATTTTTAAACTTGCGAAGTCCATTCCGCCTGCAAAATGTCCAACAAAAGGCATGGCAATATCAGATACAAATCCGTTAATAACTGCTCCTAAAGCACCCGCCATAATAACTGCAACCGCAAATTCAATTACGTTTCCAGTCATGATAAAATTCTTGAATTCTTTTAACATATTTTTCTGGTTTAGTGTTACAAATGTAACAAAATAGAGGGATTGCGGATTATTCGTCCTCAACTATATCGCAAGCGATGTACTTTTTACTAGTCGTCTAGTTTCTTTAACAGCTTCTTTTTTACTGCCTTTTTGTTTACAATAATTGAAACCGTTTTCATTTTCATATAGGCCTCACTCATAAGGTAGTAACCATCAAAGCCGGCTTTGGTGCTCCATGAATTTTTGACGATGTAAAATATTTTCCCATCCGAGTATTTTGCCTTGCCCACAACGTGCATTAAATGATCGTCTGTTGTCGTCAGATTGTCAAAACCTACCTGTCGTAAAGATTGATTGGTCGGCTCCTCAGCTGTAACGTTTGGCGCTTGTTTTAAGATGTTGGTGTCATTGGTATTAAAGGCATACCCTCCTCTTCGCATAAATCCCTTTTCACTCACATCACCATCCCATTCGATGGTATACCCTTCTTCAAGTGCTTCGTCCATAACAGACATAAGTTCATTAAGCGGCACATTGTTGTACTTGCCATTACTAAAGTTGTCTGGCACCTCAACAATAAATTTGTCGTAGAATTTGTGATGTGTGAACGAAGTAAAGCCATAATATTTACCCATTTTCAATTGCAACACCTGCTGTGCAAACGACTGTGGGTTATATGACATCCCTTTGTACTCAAATACAGGTTTAATAGCACCTAAATGTTCATCAAGAATGTTTGTGAATCCCTCTTTCCAATGCGCTTCAACAGGTCGATTTTTCAGCATACTATCTAAGTAGCCTTTTAGCTCTTTTACAAGAACACCATGGTTGTGTATTTTAGCCCCATTCTTCCCTGAGTATGCAGCCTCTGGCATCATACCGTATTTTTCGTAAGCCCGAATGACGTCGTGCCCCAAACTTCCTTGACTAAAATTTGAAATTCCTTGATAACGAATGTACTTATCCGCTTTTTCAAGATATATCATCCTTACCGTATACATTTCAGATAAGTCTATTACTTGACCCGTTTGCTTAAGAACTTCTGATTCTAAGAACGAACTTGTGGAGAAGCTCCAACACGTTCCGGTTCTATCTTGACTTTTCACAGATGTATTGTTACACATCTGAAGCACTTCAAATCCGTCTGGAAGATTAGGTGTCTGGCCAAAGGAAACCAAAGCAACAAATAAGAAAGGTATAAAAAGAATGTGTTTCATATCGTGATTTTTTGCAAAAGAAAGCCTGTTTACTGGTTTATCAAAACAGCCGTTGCTGAACAGGAATCGGGATTGCATTAGCAGTAGCTGAAACGAAGTACCATTTTTCGTTCGTAATGCACTTACATCGGTATCGTTTTCGGAGTTTTTCGCCACGTATAAACACCAATCCGTTGGCTAATTTAAAATGTGCCCCAGCATCTAGGTTTTCTACAAACACTTGTGGGATTTTGTCGTAGGCACCAAGGGCGCGCATCAATGAAATATCAACGCAACTGCTGGCTGAAGGATTAACCAAATATTGGTTTAAAGCCTCCGTTACCTCAAGAGGAAAAATTGATCGTTGTACATACGGTTGTAAAATCTCCTGAAAAGCCATCTTCCATTCATTGCCATGTGGTTTAGTTGTGCGTTTAAACTTTTTCCAGGTTTCAAGGTGTGCAAACTCATGCAATACCGTAATTAAAAACGAATAGGGGTTTAAGTCTGCATTGACCGAAATTCTATGACCGTGTTTACCGTATGGAGGTCTATAATCGCCTAATTTTGTTTTACGTGGTTTGGCAATCCTAAACCGGACATTGTCCTTCTCTACTCTGCTCCAAACGTCTTCAGCCACACCAGATGGCAGATATTCTTCTAGTAGACTTATATTCTTATTCACCTACCGCGCACTTTTAATACAGGTGACGCACCTAACACTATCAGGCATCACCAGTAACTTTTCTAACTCGATTTCACTACCGCATTGACGGCACAAACCAAAAGATGAAGAATCCACTTCAGCTAGCGCACGTTTTAGACGTTGCTGCTTGTTTTTAGAATTTCTTAACGCGGCCTCATTAACGGATTTATTATTGATGGCATCCATTCTACTTATTCGGCCAATTGCGTTTTCAGGAGAGATTGGTTTTGTCAATTCCGTATACTCCTTAATGTCGACTTCCAATTTTTTCAATTGGTTCCGCATTATCTCTCTAATTTTATCTATGTCAGAAGCTTTAAGCACGTCTTAGAATGAATTTTAACCCTTTATGAATACAATATTAAGTCTCCCATTCGACTTATACGGTAATCGAGGCAACTGTTATCGCATATTTCAAAATAGGATATATAAACGGCAGAATTACTTTGTAATCATGCACTTGTACTAGACATATAAGGCATCTGCCCTATTGCATTTGTAGGTTAGTTTAATTTACTTTGACAGTAACCTTACATAAAACCGTTTACTACATTAGTCGCTTTCATATGTAAGTAAAGACAATTGTTATGAAAAACGTAATGCACCTTCGAAACAAATGCGGCCTACTGGCATTTCTAGTCATTCTACTTCTTCACATGTCAATGATTGGCCAAGCGCAGACCAAGCGCGGTTTAATTGTAGCCATTGGCGACTATCCTGAATCTGGTCAATCGCCTGATTGGCGTGACATTAGCTCAGTAAATGATATTCCTTTAATTCGGTCTGCCTTACAAAAACAAGGTTTTAAATCAGACAATATCAGCGTGATAAAAGAAAAAGCTGCGACAAAAAAGGGAATTGTAAACGCAATCAAAGCGTTGACAAAAGCATGCCAAAAAGGAGATATCGTAGTCCTTCATTTCTCCAGTCATGGACAACAAATTGAAGACGACAATAAGGATGAAATAGACGGTTTTGACGAAGCTATTGTGCCTTACGGCGCACCAGCTGCATACAAAGATGGATATGATTTTTCGCAGCATTTGCGTGACGATGAAATCGAAAGTCTTTTAATGGCCATTCGTTTGAAAGTAGGCAGCACAGGTGATGTTATCATGTTTGCCGACGCATGTCATAGCGGTACAGTGTCTCGAGGAATAGAAAAAAGTAGAGGTGGGTTACCCGCTATGAAAAGACCAAATTATACACCTACAAAAGGGACAAGTGATGTTGGCGTATTTCAATCTAGCAACTATGAGAATATTGACATGAGTGCCTTGGCACCATTAGTTGTTATATCAGGTGCACAAGCTTCTCAAGTTAATTACGAGTATAAAGGCGCTGGGTCGCTATCTACAGCAATTAGTAGAAGTATTGACAAGCTAAACTCATTGATGACCTATCGTGGTTTTTTCGCTCAAATAATAAAGGAAATGTCTGTATTGGCGCCTGACCAAAGGCCAGTCATTGAAGGCAATATTGATCGGGTATTGTTTGCTGGCAGAGTGATTGAGCAATCACCTTTTTATAAGGCATACAAAGTACGCGACAATACCGCTTTTTTATATGGAGGTAAATTGAACGGGATTTTTAAAAATGCCGTGGTAGAAGCTCACGCCATAGGAACTACCTCACCAAAAGGGAAACCGGCCCTCGCAAAAGGAAAATGCATTATTGCAGAAGGTACGTGGTGTAAAATTGAATTTGACCAGGATCTTGAATTAGACATGGACGATTATTGGTTTTTTGTAACCGAAAAAAGCTTCGGTGATTTAACCATTTGTGTCAATGTCGATATCCGTGACAAACAAACCAGAGACAAAGTAACGGCCGCTTTATCTGCTTCGAACCTCATAAGTGTGGTGAAAGAAGCATATGACTTTGTAATTGAAGATGGTGGTCGTGGTACGATTGATATCATCCGTGCAACAAATAATAAAGTTCATGCTGAAAACTTGTCTTCCAGCAACAATTATAAAATGGTACTAGATACCCTTAAAGCTTTTGCTCGTGGGGCATACATGAAAAATTTAGAACTGTCAGATCCCAAGTATAAGGTCATTTTTGAGTTTATTCCAGTACGTTTTGTAGAATTACCTGACGGGTCAGCGAAAATTACAGATACGTTAACGATTGGAGATATTTCGGTTGACGGTGTACCTGTATTTAACAGTGATGTGCCCATTGGCATTATCATCAAGGTAACCAACATTGGTGAAAACGACGCGTACTACAGCATTATTGATATACAACCAGATGGCGGAATCAATGGCATATTGCCCGCTGAAGACAAGGACATGAAACAAAGTCCAGAAGATTTTAAGATAAAAGCTGGTCAAAGCTTTATAGCCCCAGGGAGTTTTGTACGATTTTACCCTCCGGTGGGCCTTGAGGTTTTCAAACTATTTGCCAGTAAAGAACCAATAGATTTTACTCCCATTTTAACCCAAAAACCAAGAACAAGAAGCTACACTTCTCAACTTGAAAACCTTTTTGCAGACGGGTATAAGTCATCCACGCGTGGTGGTG
Organism: Bacteroidota bacterium; assembly: GCA_024679565.1. GTDB lineage: Bacteria > Bacteroidota > Bacteroidia > NS11-12g > UBA9320 > UBA987. The sequence goes on from JAIBDD010000002.1 coordinate 19,237, forward strand.
TGACAAATAAAGTAAGAAGCTCTTCTATGGAATCGTCTACAACGGATGTTGGATTTGAAATTCGATAGTAACACTATTATGACAATAATTCATTTACCTAAGCGGTTGAAAAACATATAGATATATAAATTATTTAAATGAAAAGTATAATTGACATATCTGTAAAAAATGCGAAGTATTATCTAACTACGTTGACTATCTTTTTAGGCCTTTTAAATGCCAACGCGATCGAAAAACGGGGTTTAATAATTGGCTTAGGAGACTATGGACCCGATACCGAATGGTATGAAACACATGGTGATAATGACGCAAATTCAATGTTGGAAAAAGTTAAAACAATAGGTTTTAATAATGTATCCAAACTGGTTAACAATCAGGCAACTAAACAAAATATTTTGTCCCATATTAATGCCATATATGACAGCTGTTCGAAAGGAGACATCGTTCTTTTATACTTTGCCGGTCATGGACAATTAATCGTTGATTATAACGGTGACGAATCTGATGGATATGATGAATCATTAGTCTTATATAATGCGCCGAAATATTATGACGCCTTGTACAATAATGAGAATCACTTATTAGATGATGAGTTAAGTGAGATTGTGAATCGTTTTAGAATAAAACTTGGTATTGATGGTCAGTTTCTACTAATGGTAGATGCCGGTTTCGGTTGGTCAGGTAGCGCTGCAGTCTTCCCATACGAAAGGGGTGGTAGTTTGCCGCTTGAAGCGAACAGAGAAACCCATGATTTTGAAAAAATCGGTTTGTATGAAACTGGAATCATTGATGATCTTCCTTTCTCGATGCCCAGTGCAGGTCACGCCAATTTGTTTCATGTTTCTGCTAACCACATTATGGGTACAGCAAGAGAGCTTAACGGAAATGGAATACTAACTTTGGCCATAACCCGTAGTTTTGAGAATCTGAATGATAGCATGGATTACGAAGCATGGTTCACAAAGATCAAATGGTATTCATCAAAAATGGATTATATACAAGTTCCACTGGCTGAGGGCAATGGTTCTACAGTGGTATTTGATTTATACAATCAGACAGAGGGTTCTGATTATGATGCAGACTATGCAATACAAGACACAACAGCAACCACGTCTGCTCAAGAAATAAACATACTATCCAATTTGAAGGATAGACTTATTGAAGAACATAATAACAGTGCCGATAGTCCAGACTTTGGCATATTTTAAACTAAAAATAAAGGATTATGAAGTATTTAAAACTGATGGTTATTGGATGCCTTGCTACACTCCCAATGGGAGCCTTAGCACAAAATCCATTTGGCTATGATCCAAGTGACACGTCGACAACACGTGACATTTATGGATATGATAGCCGAAAAGAAGCAAAGACCTATGACTATTTAGGGTACACCAATGCGGTTATGACCCGTATGAACAAGTCGGACTTTAAAGGCTCTTTAGCCTACAGTTGGACATTAGAAGAAAAGTTAAAAATGGCCTTTAAAACGGATAAGGTAGATCCCAATCTAAGATTCCGTAGTCAACCTACTTTAGGCGGTTGTAGCGGATTTTTAATTGCACCAAACATTATGGTAACCGCAGGACACTGTATTTCTAGCGATCAGCACGAAATAAATGATGGTGAATTGTTATTCCATAAAGCCAATCGCGACAAACAAAATCAGCTTAAGTACAACACCATGAATTGGGTGTTAGACTACACCAACGATTTAAGTATGACGAAAAAATACCAAGACGGTTCTGCATACTATGTGACTACAATCCCAACTTCAAAGCAATACGGGGTAAAAAAGGTTTTAGTCAGCATCCTTGACTACAAAAACAAAATTGACTACGCAATTGTGATGCTTGATCGGGAAACAGACAGAGACCCATTCCGTTTTCGAACGGGGGCAAAAGTAGCGAAAGGCGACAACCTTGCCATGATCGGAGCTCCTGCTGGATTGCCTCTTAAGTTATCTGATGGTGCAAAAGTGACTATTAACTCTGCCGGCACCTGGTTTGGAACTAACCTTGATGCATTTGGAGGAAACTCTGGTGGACCTGTTTACAACACAGCGGGTTTGAATATGATTGAGGGAATTCTTGTACGTGGACGAGTAGACAGAGGACTAAAAGGGTTTTATGTTGACTCAACGTGTAATTGTGTAAAAGAGGTAAAATACGACAATAGTGATGCAGATTCTTACTGGGATGTTTTAGGGTACGCAGTAAGTACTGTGAGTACCGAAGTGCATAGAATCACAACCATTCCGTTGAGAATCAAAGCACTAGCAGTGTACAATAACCTAGAGTATGCATTACGTAATAACAATACATCGCGATACAACAAGTGGAAAATATACACTTGGGCATACAGCAACGACACGGCAAGTTTCTTAAGAGACGCTACGCCTGGCCAAGATCCATTAGGTGTTGTGGCATTAAAACATGGCCGAACTGAAATGTTCAAAGACATGATTGACAATGGCATGAAAACCGAACTAGACTTGGGTCAAGGTTATACCATGTTGTATCACGCAATTGAACAAAACAACCTAGCGGCGGTGAAGCACATTCTTAAGCAAGGGTATGATCTTAATTTAAAAGATGATCAGCGCAACTCTCCGTTACACTGGGCTACTAAGCGCGGATCTGTAGACATTACCAAAGAACTAATAAAAAATGGTGCTGACGTAAATGCAAAAAATCGTTGGGGAGAAACACCGTTATATATTGCCGTTTCGCAATGGAGTATGGGTACGATTGAAGCTTTAATTCAAAATGGAGCAGATCCAAAGTCTGAAAACAACGATGGAAAAACACCAAGAAAAACAGCTAAGAAAATCAAGTATAAAGATGCTGCTAGATACCTTAAACGTGCCGAAAAAGGCAAACTATAAACAGAATAACATTTGTAAAAAAAGCCGTGAATTATTTCACGGCTTTTTTTATACATTCGATTTATGAAACAGCTGATTTCAACTGGGTGCATAATCGCTATTATGTGCCTTTCGTGTAAAGCACAAAATGTCGCGTTTGCTCAGGCCATTATTGACACTTTATGCAGTGATTACTTTGCCGGACGTGGTTATGTGAATGAAGGTGATCGAAAAGCCGCTAATTTTATCAAAAGTGAATATGAACGCATTGGCCTTCGACCGTTAAACGAAGCTGGGTATTTTCATAATTTCAGTCTGAATGTTAACACGTTCCCGGAAACAGTAAACATAAATCAAAACGGAATTGCGCTAAAAGCAGGTCACCACTATATCGTGTCGCCGAATGCCCCAGCCACTTTAAAGCGCGGTTTAGTGGTAACTAAAATTACCAAGAGCCTTTTGCTCAACAAGAAAAAATTTAAAAGCGTATGTAAGTTTGATTGGTCAAACCATGTGCTATTAATAGATACTATTACCCATACCAAGGCGAGTAAAAAACGGTTCGATAAGTTGATGAAAGACTACACCAACGACATCCAAATTGTTACAAACACAAAACTTACATGGTCTGTAAGTCGAGACCAAAGTTCAATAGTAAAAATTCATGTTTTACCAAACGTACTGCACGACAATGATGTACTAGATATAGAAGTACAAAGCCAGTTAATAGAAGGGTATAAAACAAAAAATGTAATTGGTTTCATTCCTGGCAGTGAGGTTCCGGATTCGTTCATTTTCGTTACCGGCCATTACGACCACCTAGGTATGATGGGGCAACAATGCATTATGCCTGGTGCTAATGATAATGCAAGTGGCATAGCCATGATATTAAATTTTGCTACATATTATCAAGAATTCCCTCCGCGTTATTCGATGGTATTCATTGGTTTTGCGGCCGAAGAAGCTGGGTTAGTAGGAAGTTATTTCTTTGTTAACGACTTAGATAATTATGTAGAACCAAGCCATATAAAATTTGTTGTAAACATGGACTTGATGGGTTCTGGCCAAGAGGGTATCATGGCGGTAAACGGCTCCATATTACCCGAATCGTATGCCTTGCTTGAACGCATTAACAATGACAAAGGATATTTACCACAAACAAAGAAACGTGGCAAAGCAGCCAATAGCGACCATTACTTCTTTACCGAATCAGGCATTCCAGCATTTTTCTTCTATTTAATGGGTCCTTACAATCACTATCATGACGTTGACGACACACGAGAGAATTTAAGATTGGAGGAAAAAGCCTACAACGGTTCTTTTAGGTTAATTCGTGATTTTATGAACGCCTTAATGCATTCCAAAAATTAGGAGAAAAACTTACGTGCGATGATTTCTAAATCATCAACGATACGGTAGTTTTTTGCGTAGAAAAAGTTCAACCTCCTTTTTACAGAATCGTTTACATCTTGCGAAACTTCGTCGTGAGACACCGTAAAAACGCCATCCTTAAGTACTGGCATATCGCTTACATCAACCGATTTGTCGTATGAGACCCAGGTTTTTTTTCCTACAAAAGTGTCAAACACCCGCTTATAATAGGTCACAATACCTGACCCAAACCAACCAAATATCAACCCAATCGGAATCATCCCTATACTCAATACAACGTCAATCAATCGCTTCTTTTGTAGGGTGTTTTTATCCGCCAATGCAAACCGAATTTCTTCTGTATAAAGCTCTCCGCTAATATCTTTGGCATTACTTCCGATGATAAACCCGCTATCGTCTGGAACGATCTTAAAGCTCACTGAAGTTGCAGCCAATTTACTCATCCAGTGCATTGTTTTTGAGCTACTTACATCCTTAGAACAAAATATTACTTCATCCACCTTATATAGCTTGCACAAATCTTCTAATCGGTTTACAATACCCAAAACCTGATCTCCTTCCTCCTCATCAATAGTAACAAAACCGATAAACTCAGTAGGTGATTCCGTTTTTTGAATTAATTGTAAAACCCTTACACGTTCAGCTTTATGTCCTACAATTATTGATTTATAATGGGGTGCTTGCCCAAAATTTAGGTTTTTGTATTGCACATAGTGCGCAATAAATCTAATGACCAGCAAAAGAAATGCGGTGGATGCTGTTCCTGCCAGTATAATTCCCCTACTATATTGAAGATGATCTGGCAAAAAGGCAAACAAGGCTGAGATTACCAGAGTTCCAGCGAATACCCCTCTAACGACTTTAGTGAGTGAATAGGGCTTTTGATACCCTCCACTCCAAAACACCATCAACAACCATATTACCGTGTATGCTGGAAAATGCGTTTGTGCATACGCAGGAGAAAAATAACCTTCAAAGCCTTTAATATGTTCTTCCCAATACCCTTTTACAGCCAAAAGGCCAGACATGACCAGCGCTATATCAACGACGTACAACCAAACTTTCGAAACGAATCTTTGTAAAACGGCCAAAAAAGCCCTGACGTAAATGGAAACATTTATAAGCGAGACAAACAAGCTCGCAAAACTTCCTGTATAGTGTTTCTTGGCGAAAATGACCATTGCCCGATAAAATATGAATACATAGTTTACCGACATCCGCTTGGTACTTTCACCCTTATAATGAATAATGGACGTGGTGGGTAAATAGACGTTTTTGTACCCCGCTTTTGTAATACGGTAACTTAAGTCTATATCTTCACCATACATAAAAAACGTTTCATCCAACAACCCTGTTTGGTCCAAAACACTCTTACGCATCATCATGTAGGCTCCAGCCAAAACATCTATCTCGGCCGTTTGATTTTCATCGATAAAACCCAAATGATACTTCCCAAATCGTTTGGATTTTGGAAACAACTTATTGAGGCCGATCATCTTGTATAGTGCCACTTCAGGTGTTGGTAATCCTCGTTTAGACTCGGGTAAAAATTTACCCTTCCCATCAATCATCTTTACACCTAAACCGCCAACGTCTTGGTGTTTATCTAAATATTTAAGGCAAATTTTGAATGTGTCTTCTTGAACAACGGTATCTGGATTTAGCAATAGAACGTATTCTCCAGACGATTTAACAATGGCCTGGTTGTTGGCCACCGAGAAGCCGGTATTGTTTGTATTAGCAATGCACTTTACTTCCGGGAATTTATCCTTTACCATGTCAACCGAACCGTCGATTGAATCGTTGTCAACTACCCATACTTCGGCATCTACACCAACAAGTGCTTTTTGTACCGATAACAAACATTGCTCTAGGAAATATTTGACATTGTAATTGACTATGACAACGGATAGCTTCAAACTGCTGATTTGTCGCAAACTTAAATTAAAAAGCTGGGTAAATTAAGCGCGTAGTCGGTCAGCGACCCAAACAACAATTACACCACCAAACACGGCAGTTATAACAAAACCCAGTTTACTTGGTTCTGGCGACAGTCTTAGCAATTTGAAGATCCAAGACCCGACAAAACCCCCAGCTGCGCCCAATAACAAATTTCTAATAAAACCCTTAGGTTCTCTTTTGAGCAGTTTTTGCGTTACCCAACCTGAAATTGCTCCTAATATGATATACCAAAACCACCCCATTAACTTCCTGTTTTTGCGATATTGAAACTGATGCCTATAAATGTCCCCCATTCCCAAACATTTCTGGTAGGAATAGCTAAGTCTCCAGGTAACAGCGCATCACCGACAGAATAACCTGAACCTAATTTCTTAACCTGCCCCAAACTTGCACCTGCGTGCAATCCTACTCGGCTGTCTGAACCAAATAAAGCGGTTAATCCCATGTACATATTTACATTCTTTTGTTCTTCTTGTAACGGAACACCAACGCCAAAAGTTCCGCCAAGCTGCAATGTTCTGCCCGTGTACGGATATACATTTACGTACGCTCCTAAGTTTGGTGAAAATTTACTGCCACCTACCGTCGTTATCGCACTATCTCGGTAAATATATTCGTCTGTTGATTGATACTTCGGGAAAGCCAAACCAATACTCGACGACACTTTTACGTCCCCACGCACCACTATGGTTATATTTTTCTCTTTAATCTGAGCCAAATCAGACATTTTATTACGATCCACCGATTGATGATTTCCCTCAGCATCCGTGGGTACCTTGTAAAACTTAAGTGTCAGGTCAATTTCGTCATCTTTGGCCGCATGACTTGAGTTAAAGGTATAGCGAGTAGCAACAATAGAGGTATATATCGTTTCTAGATAATCTATTTGAGCAGTGATATATTCCGGATTGAATTTCTTTGTAATTGTATTCACTTCAGCATTAAAACTACGCACCGCTTGATCTAACCCCCTGCCTTCAAAGTGGCCCTCTCGACCATTAGCAAATTCATTGTATTCACGTAAAAACGAGACCGTAGCCGTTTTTAAATTCGCTACGGAACTGCTGTAGTTTTTGTTAAACTTTACAATAACCTCTGAGAAGTCGCTTGGGTTCATCACAGATTTATTAAAAATGTTCGACACAATTGTGTTCGACATGTTTACAATAGTATCGGTAGGTAAATAAGGGTTATACTTCAATTTGTTGAGTTTGGAAATTGCATATGACACAGACTTCATATCACTTTCAAGACTTGACAATTTTTTATATGCACCAAGGATGTCGTCATAAGCAGAACTGGCTCCACGCGAGCCCATTAGACCTCCACCACGCCCTATCTCAGCAGGCAGTGTTCCTCCCAGTGCAGTGAAAAAACTTCCAGACCCAATTGGATTAACCAGTGGACTTACGATATCCAAAAAACCCATATCAGACTGCTTCTCCACCATTTTTGATTTATAGGTTGCGTCAGCAGCATAAACAAATTTGTTGAAATTTATGACCTCAACCGTAACGAGTTTATTTCTACCCACTACCGGAGAACTTATCTCTTTGCCAACGGCATCTCCTGGTTTAATTTTGTAATAACGCACCTCGTCTTGAATAAAATCGTAAACAATACGTAACGACTGCGCCTTTAGGTCAGTATGAATTAACTGCACAATTACGATAGCTAAAAAAATTCTTAATACCTTCATTTCCAATTATTTATTAACGTTTATATCACATTGCAAAACTGATTGCAACTGACATTTGATTCGTCACCATGCGATAAAGTAAACGAAAATAAGTGAATTTATAACAGCAGACAATGCGGTGACACAAGCTTAAAGCGCCTTTATCATCGTCTGATCCAAGATTCTGGATTGAGTTTATTTGTACCCCTCCATACTTCAAAATGGAGTTCCGTGATACGTTCTGAGTTAAGCCCTACTCGTCCAATAACAGCCTCTCGAGACACTTGCTGGCCTTGCGTACACGATATACTTCCAAGATTTGCGTAAACAGTGTAATAACCGCCGTGCTTAACCAACACGGTTGTTTGCATGCCTGGCACTTCAATGATTGCAGTCACTGTTCCTTCGAAAACTGGACTGACAGATGAATTACGTTCGCAAATGATATTAATCCCATTATTTACAGTTGACACATTTTTAAAATCTGTGTGTTTATGCAAACCAAAACGTTCTGAGATATAACCGTTGTTTACCGGCCATGGAAGATTTCCTGGCACAAACCCCGATACCGCTTCGGCTTTAGGAGCTCTGGCAATCGCGTTTCGAATACTCTTTTCTAACTCACGGGACCGTTTTTTTCTTTGCTCAATTTCTTTAGTCAACTTGGCTTCTTGTGATTTTAACCCATTCACTACAGCCGCGTACTCCAACTTATCCTTTTTCAACTGCTCCGATTCCTTTTCTTTGTCTTTTAGTGACAGGGCTAAACGATCTTGTAAAACCAACAACTCATTGATTCGTACTGAATTTTCTTGCTTTTTCTTTTGTATCAAACCCAATTGCTGACGTCTAAAATCCATAATGCGTCGCAAATAATTTAATCGGCGTATAAGGTCGTTAAAGCTAGATGCCATAAACACATAATGCATTTTACTCATCTTTTTATTGCTCTTATAACTTAACACGATGGCTTCAGAGAATGCAACTTTAATGCGTTCAATTTCTGTAGTGATGCCAATAATTTCTTGCTTAGCATCTTCAATATCAACGTCTAAAGCATCCAACTTCCCTTGTGTATGGCGTAACCCTTCTTCGCGCAATTCAATCTGAGATTGATAAATTGCCACGGTTTTTATGGTGGTTTTCTTCTGCGCAAGAACCTCCTTTAACATCTTTTCAGACAACATGAGTTGCCTTTTGTTTTGATTTAATTTTCGAGCAAATTCCTGCCGTGTTTGGGCTAGGCTAGAGGTCAAGGTTAATACAACACCTATAAAAGCAACAAGTTTAGTTACCTTTTTCATACCTACTCGGAATAATAAAAACGATTGGGTCAAACTCAGCAGTGCTTATGGAGGTATATTCCATTAGGAAATTAAATGACTTCCCTGCGCCGTTTGCATTGATGTTAATTTGGTTTCCAACATAACCAAGATCCTTCTCTTTGGAGAAATTTTGGTAGTCAACTACTACCTTTTTTGAATCCGTTGTAGTGGTAAACTCGGACGATATAGATCGATAACACCCTGAAAGTTCTACCCGGTTTACAATGCCATCACTTTCATATTTCAAATGGTCCTTACGTAGTTCGTCGTTATTTTTTTCGAACAAGGTAATGCCATATATAGGATTGGATATGAGCAAATTTTGAAGTTGTGAAAGGCTTAAATTTTGGCCGGTAAATTTTTCAAGGTCTTGAATTGCGCCTTTATAATATTTTTTGTTGAATCTATCGAGCAATACAAAAGTGTCTGGCGTTATATATGCTCTCGCCAGTTCAATAACAGCCACAATAGATACCCAAACAAAGGAATCTTTTTGCATCTTTATGTTCATGCCAAAGCTGTTGCTATTTTGACCTTGGGTGTAATTCGCCTTTGCGCGCATCGACAAAAACTCGAAAGACGCTAGGTTCTCAGACACCTCTGTTAATACCTCTTTAGGGTATGATGTTAACGCTTGAGCACAGTCTAGTTTCGCTTTTCTCGATTTGCAGCCAATACCGCTTACCGTAACAAGTAGAGTTGATAAGATTATAAGAACGAAACTTTTCATATGTTAGTTTACTTGGCTTATTTCATTCCTAATTTTATTAGCCTCTTCGGTTCTCCCGAGTTTTTCCAGGCACTTGATATAATGCATACCAACTTCACTATCCCGTCTAAAATGGTTGTACGCTTTCTCTAAAATGATAATCGCGTCGTTGTAGCGCCCTAACTGAAAAAGCACCCAACCTTTTGTATCTAAATAGGTTGGCCTGTTCGGATTAGCGCCTAACGCTTTGTCAATCATTGTTAATGCATCTTCTAACCTGGTTTTTTGCTCGGCTAAGTAGTATGCATAATTATTCATTGCTCCGTCATTAGGGGGGTCCAATTCCAGGACCTCATCGTAGGTTTCAAAACTTTTTTCATAGAGCCCAAGTTCGTAAGAGGCATCCGCTATGGTTACTAATAAGTCAGTTTGATCGTTACGCAATAAAGCTATTTCCATTCCTTCTTCAGCTACTGAAATTGCCGTTTCATAGTTACCTTCAGTAAAGTTGGCAAAAGAATTAATAATGTAGAGGAAGGGCTGATTTGGATAGTACTCTAAAGCCTTCTTCGAGTCTTTAAGCAAATAAGTAGCATTGCTTAATTCATCGTCAATACCTAGAAGTTTTTTCCAAATACCAATATCCCCTGGGTTTAGTTCGGAGGCTTTTATTATATGGCTTCTGGCTTTAGTTTTTTCTCCGATAGCGTGTAACACGTCGCTTCTTACGAGATGCGCCTTGTCTTCATTTGGATGAACCTTAACTAACTTTTGGGTTAAGGTTAATGCTTTTAATCGCATTGACTCATCCGTTCTTAGGTACGAGAAAAAGCTACCGACAACTTTAATTTTTAGTTCTATAGGAACAGTAATGTCGTTAAACCCTTCTTGTAAGAAATAGAAGCTGCTGTCGTGTTGTTTGTTTCGTTTGTAAATGTCTGACAGGCCGAAATAAGCATAACCATTTTTAGGGTCTTTCTTCAAAATCCCATTGTATAAGGTTTTGGCTTTATCCATTTGGCCCGTGCGAATGAAAGATTCTGCGAGTAAGCCCTGAAATCTTACACTTTCTTGATCAGACTCTGCCAATTTTTCCATCCACTGGATGGCTTCTTTATCCTTTCCAATTTGTAAGTTCAACCCCTCAAGCAAGCGAGCAGTTTCTTCGTCTATGCCGAATTTACCGACATAATTTTCCAACCACTTAATGGCCTTTTTAAATTCTTGAGCATTGATGTACTGCTTGCCTGCCTCTAAATAATTGAGCGGTTTTTCAGGCTCTTCAGCAACCATAATTTCAAATATTTTGGCCGATTTTTCATACGCAGCAACCTTGCTATACGCTTGCGCAAGTTGACCCGCATACCAATAATTATACGCAGGGTTTGCAAGCATGGCTTGCTCTGACCAATAAACGGCGTCGTTAAACCCAGAAACAGCCATGTTTAGGTTTCCCATCTGATACATCGCCGCATGACTATTCGGGTCGATTTTCAGCGCGTCTGCAAACAAACGGGCAGACTCTGTATAGTTACCCAGTAACTTTTCTTTACTCGCTTTGAAATATAACTGGTCAAACTGAGCTCGTTCGTTATACGACAGTTTGCTGGCACTAGGCAAACTTTTTTTACCCGCGCATGCTGTTAACAAAACAGCAGCAACCAAATAGATGGATAAGCGTAGCGGGTTATACTTCATTAATTGTTTTTGACTGTGCTATAATCGCTGATGCTAAGTTGGTTTGACTTACCATCATATTCAACAAAATTACCAATCATTGAATTATCGAAAGATGCATTCTTAATTTGTGTATTAGTTTGAATGATGCTATTAGAAATAACGGAGTTTTTGATCGTCGTATTGTCTCCAACTGAAACATGTGGCCCAATAGTAGAATCTTCAATAACAACGTTTTCACCAAGATAACACGGCTCAATGATAGTCGCATTAATCGTTTTAGAAGTGTCTGATATTAGCTTCTCGTCGGATAAGTGGGACAACACTCTTTTGTTTGTGTCTACAGTTGCATTTTTATTTCCGCAATCCATCCAATCGGTAACCTCTCCAGGAACAAACTCAAGGCCGTCATTTTTCATGTTTTCAAGCGCATTGGTCAGTTGAAATTCTTCCTTTTCTGTGATGTTATTGTCGAGCAAATATTTTATTTCTTTTCTTAAACGTGCTCCGTCTTTGAAATAATAAATTCCAATGATAGCAAGGTCAGAAACAAATGTTTCGGGCTTTTCAATAAAATCACGAATCACTCCATCCTCCGACATCTTTATTACACCAAATGCACTAGGATCATCCACTTGTTTCACCCAAATAACACCATCTTTAGATGGGTCAATTGTAAAGTCTGCTCTAAATAGAGTATCGGCAAAGCCAACAATGACGTTGCCGTCTAAAACTTTCTCGGCACAATACACCGCGTGGGCTGTCCCCAATGCCTCTTCTTGAACACAAATGTGCCCAACGGCTCCTAACGAATTGGCTATGTCATGCAGGTCAGCAAAAACTTCTTCACCAAAATTTGGACCAACAACAAAAGCGATGTTGTCAATTTTTTCATCACAAACGTGTGCAATGTCTTCAACCAACCTTTGTACTATTGGTTTTCCAACTATAGGCAACAATGGTTTTGGTGTTGTTAATGTGTGTGGCCGCATTCTTTTTCCCATTCCGGCCATCGGAATAATAATATTCATCTTTATATGTTTTAACCTTTTCCTGTGCTACCGTAGCCTCCAGAACCGCGTTCGGTTTCTTGTAAACTATCGGTTAATTCTAATACTATTTTTTTGTAGGATGCTACAATCATTTGGGCAATTCTATCCCCTCTACTTATGGTAAACGGTTCTTCACTCAAATTGATCAACAACACCTTAATTTCACCCCTATAATCAGCGTCTATGGTGCCGGGTGAATTTAAAACCGTAATGCCATGTTTATACGCCAAACCACTTCGGGGTCTAACCTGTGCTTCATACCCTTCAGGTAGCGCAATTTTTAGCCCAGTTGGAATTAACTTTCGGTGCATCGGATGAAGTACAATTGATTCTTCCACATTTGCGCGAAGATCTACTCCTGCTGAGTTTACCGTTTCATGTTTCGGCAATGCTAAATCGGAAAGATTTAAGGTTTGTATGTGAAGTGCATCCTTCATTTAAGCGGCAAACTTACGGTTTTTCGTTGGACGTTCTATCATGTAAACCACTGCAATAAAAGCGATTAATGTCAGTGCGGACCACACTAAAGCATAATCACTTAATATTCGATTCAAAAATGCATAAAGCCAATACAAGGCCTGACACAAAATGATATAGAAAGCAATCATTTTTAAGTTGTATGGAACCGCATAATGTTTTTGCCCAAGCATATAGCTTGCTACCGCCATACCGAAGTAAACTACCAAGGTTGCTATGGCTGAACCCAAGATTCCTATCACTGGTATCAGCGCCACATTTAAGGCTATCGTTCCCAATGCCCCGCCAATCGAAATCCACATGCCAATTCGCATTTTGTCATTCAATTTGTACCAAATATTTAGGTTGTACATTACCCCTAAAAACAAATTAGCTAAGAGTAAAATCGGTGTAAGCATCATCGCGTTTGGATGTCTAAAATACACTTCGCGGGTAATAATAAGTGGTCCAATTTGTTTCAGAAACACAAGAGTTACCAAAAATATGAGGCATAAAGCAATTACAAAGTAATGCATCACTTTGGCGTATATGAGTTTAGGATCTTCCCCCTTTGATTGCTCAAAAAAGAATGGTTCGGCAGCAAATCGAAAGCTCTGGACAAAAATGGTCATGAACATACTCAATTTGTAAAAAGCGCTGTACACACCAATCTCAAAATCCGCCACCTCATTAGGTAACATTTTTAGCAACAAAATACGGTCTATCATTTCATTGACTATTCCTGCCAAGCCAATTATTACTAAGGGTCTGCCGTACTTCCACATTCTCTTCCAGAGATGACCGTCGAAACCCTCGGAAATTGGCTTCCAATAAGGCAACAGCATCACAAACATGACCATACTGGCAAACAGGTTGGAGAGAAATATATAGCCCACACCAAATTCTGGGTCAAAAAATGTAAGGTCATACCCTTTTTTTACAAGCCATGGCACCAACAACAAAAAGAATAGGTTGAAACCAATATTGACCAAGATATTTGTTATTCGAATAAGGCCAAAACGAATTGGCATTTTCTTAAAACGGAGCCAGGCTAAAGGCAGGTTTGAAAGCGCATCAAGGGCTAAAATGAAAACAAAAATTCGTACATAATCCGTTTGATTTGGGTGTTCTAAAAAATTGGCTATTCCTTGTTGGCAGGTTAATCCCACCAGCATTAAAACCCCAGTTGTAACAAGAAGTGATATCTGCGCAGTTGCAAAAACCTTTTCCGGTTTTTCTTCTCTTGAAAAGTTAAAGAACGCGGTTTCCATTCCATACATCAAAACAACAATGGCAAAACCAACCACGGCATAATAGGTGCTTATCACTCCATAGTCATCCGGAGTAAACAGCTTGATGTATAGTGGCACTAATAAGAAATTTATTAGTCGTCCTAAGGTATGCGTGATACCATATATCGCCGTTTCACCGGCCAATTTTGCTAAAATTCTATTTTTCAACTTCTATTGAGAAACTCAAATGTAATCGTGATTAAAACCGCATCCTTGAAATTGGCGGTTTGATTATGAACGTTTTAGACAAACAATTCAAATTATAAGACAATCGTAATAATTATATATGACAATAGTTTCATGGACATAGAAGTGAATTTTCATAGATTTAAGCATAATTAATCCACTATGAAACGCATGATTACTTGGTTGTTCGCTCAATTTTAACTACAACACTACATGCTCAAATCCCAAATGTCATTCCTTATCAAGGATCTATTACCGACACATCAGACGTAGGGTTTGATGGAGATTTTGATTTCGAATTTAAAATCCTAGACGCCAGCAATACAATACTTTGGTCAAGCGGAACGATATCCGTTGCAGTTCACAATGGAAACTATTCTGTTAGTTTGGGTGGCTCCGGTCAGCCCGCCATGGCGAGGTCCATTTTTGACTTAGACGAAGTGTATTTAGAGATTTCATTTGACGATGGTGTTACTGGCAAAGAAGTTTTTAAACAAACCAACAGTAACCCAATCTCAAGTTTTAACTGGGAACGGGTGTTATATATCATAACGGTTACGTCTGGCAATACAGTGGCTACGGATAAAGTTTTAAAAATGTAAAACCTACACTTAATCTGCACGCTCCACGTTATACTATGGTGAAGAAATGTTGTCTTTTAATTTGTGTTACATGGCTAAGTGCGACAAATCTGCTCGCACAGCTCGATACTTCATCTGTGTTAACCGGTTCATGGGATTTGGTGCAATCGAGTGTTGGTTATGGTTATTTAAATCGCGACTCTGTCGAAAGTTATTCGAGCAATTTCAATTCTAACTATACCCTAAGATTTACAGACAGACATATTTTTTTTAAATCGCGCACAATCCTTGAGTTTCTAAATGACAGCATAATAGAAGAAGTAAAATTTAAACGCAACCGAACAGGTAGTTTTATCCGTTTACGTAATCGTAAACGCGCTTCATTTATGTATATCCAAAAGTTAACTTATGACGAACTTGTTTTGACCGAGCGCAACGAACATACTTTACCGTCCTTGTTTGTTGAAACAAAGTACTACTACAAAAAACAGTTCCCGCAGCATCTTCAGCCGAATTACAATTTTATTGGTAAGTGGTTGATGTTAGACACCTGTCAATCTTGTTCATTTTGGGGTGATACAATTGCGTTGATCGCAGATACCAGCACAAACTATGCATATGGCAATAATTACTATCTCACGATTGACAAAAACAACCAACCAGCAGCCAAGCACAATACCTTCACATTAGGTATAATCAATCGTCCTGAACCTGATACAAGCGACCCATATTCGCAGTTATACGGCAAGCTGTCATTTGGTAAAATTGCAACAAACCGCGATTGGATATTTGATTTCGAACAACAGCGCATTTATTTTTATCCAAACTTCATAAGCGATGAATTCTTAGCTTACCGCATTGCTGAATGCATTCCAGAAGAAAAATTAATTCTTATAAAGCAGAATTAACCTCTCACATAAACAACATAGTTATACGTAATCGTTTTTTCAGCACCTGGCTCAATATCCATTTCCCAAGTTACAGTGCTCGCTTCATTTACGTAATATGTGTTTGCTAATGATTTCTTTTTCCAAGCGACATCCGACTTCTTTAACGATCCATAAATCAATCGGTTAATTTCTAGGTGTGCCTTTTTTGCCTTGTAATTATGAACGGTAATTACGGCTGTTACATTAATGGCAACGTATTTATGTTTGTTCCAATACTTGGTAGCACCTGTTCTAGAAGTCTCTTCCTCTTCTTCTTTAATCTCTATATCGGGAGCATTAGAAATGGTCACATAAGAACAGTTTTCTATTGCTGTATAGTCCAACTTGGCCGTTGCCAATGCCTGCTTAACACCGTTTAAATTTTGGTTTACGATTAATGTCCCTGATGTAAATGGGTTTGGAGAGTTGTTCCAAATTTTTATTTGGTGATTAAACTGAGCAACATCAGAATATGAATTATACTTTTTGATATAATTATTATTGTTTACGACCGCATTCCCATTGAGGTTACACACATATTTATGCTCTACTTTAACCTTCGTTTCAAATAATGGATAAAATGCCCTTTCGCCTTTTTCTAATGAGAAATTATCTAACTTGAACAGGTACAAATCGGCAATGCCGTCGGCTTTTATATTGTCCTTTGTATTCGCCGATTTTTTATCATTGGATTCGTAAAATCCTGAAATAGAATTCGCAAATGTTATATTGTTATTACTCTGAAAACTGCGGTTGTACACGTTGAATTGCTCGGATATTAAGTCACTTAGCTGAGTTGTTGTCAAGAAGTTCGGGCTACCGACCACTAGGTTTAAATGTGCATCCTTTATATTTTCTGCATCGTTTTTAATAGAGGCTTTAAGCGACAATTTTCCACCATTATCGCCGTCCAATAGCAATTGATACATCGGCGTCCAATTAAATCCTTTCGACAAATAGGTCGCCTCTAGGTTCTGATTGGCTTTGCTTTCGTTGAAGTGTACAGAAATAGTTGTTTGAACATTTTCATAAACAACCATTTGGTTTAAGTCTCCTTTTATGGAAGCACGTTCGATTAGATGGTTTTTAATGAGTTCATATCCTGTGGGGTGTTTTACCAGCACTATGGCCGAAGAGCCAGATCCATTAGCCGAAACGATTTCACCCGAAATCTCTTTACCATTGGTCATCGTCAATTCAACAGATTTGCCAATATTCGAACGAATAAGGTCCAAGAACGAAGCCCAAGCTCTTGATTTTTCAACTGTATCAGATTTGCTTTTGACCGACTGTATTGTGCCAGTTGGTGAAGCAAACCAAAACGTCCCATAAATGGCTTCTGGTAAATTTTCCGACCAGCGAAATGCACCATCTTCAATGGGCACCTTTCCAGATTTTTGAATAAATGCTGTCCCATTTTTGAAAATTGTGACGTGTTTCGTGTCTAGTTGAGCACTAACAGATAGCGAAAAAATTGATACCAATAGGACTGAAAGAATTACGTTTTTATGTTTCATAGCAAATATTTATGCTCAGATTATCGACTCCAAAAGTACATTCAGAATTTCTTTAGTTGCTTCCGCACACTAATTTGTTTCTAACGGTAACTAAAGCATCGTAACCACTTTTTGTGGTTGATACCCCTCAAAGTGTAAAAGGTAAATACAAGAGAGATTATCTGATAGGTTTAGTTGTCGTTTTTTTATCTGTTGTGCATGATGAAATAAGCAATCCGTTTTATGGAACAAACACAATTGTTGTATTCTTGCAACCATGAGCGTGAATTATGTGTCCCATAAAGATATTGATCAAAATCGCTGGGATATGGCCATTTCAAAATCTACCAATCCTAAAATTTACGCTGAATCGTGGTATTTAAATATTACAACAAATAGGCAATGGGATGCACTCATTTCTGACGATTACACCGCGGTAATGCCATTGCCGTTTAACAAAAAGATCTTTGGCATACCACAGGTTTACCGACCTCTTTTTAGCCAACAATTAGGTGTCTTTCACCAAACAGAACAAATAAACGTTGATGAATTTGTTAATTGTATTCCTACCAAATTTAAACGCCTGCACTACGCATTCAATAATAAAAACACTGTAATAGGCGGCGAATGGAAAACGAACTTGATACTCCCTTTGAACGCTACATTCGACACCATTATGTCGAATTTCTCGAGCTCCCTCCGAAAACGTTTAAAGCGGTCGTCGGGTTTGCAGTTAAACGAAACATCAAACGTTGAAGAAATAATCTCTTTGTATAAAGATCAATTAGAAAGCAAAGTTAAACTCGGTGATGCCGGGTATGCAGTAGCGACAAAACTATTCGCTGAAGCTGCTCAACGAAATAACGCCGACTTATATCATTTGACCGACGGGGATGATATCGTTGCAGCAGGTGTGTTTTTAAAAAAATACAACCGCATCATCAACGTATTTGCCACAAGTATCAATTCCAAAAAACATCCGAATGCCATGTCGGTATTGCTTGCAAAAATTATGGACAAGCACAGCGAGAGTGATTACGTTTTTGATTTTGAAGGCTCTGATTTACCTGGAGTTAAAAAGTACTTCGCCAGTTTTGGCAGCATCGAAGAAAATTATCCCGTATTGCAGTACAACAAGCTCCCGTATTTATTGAAACTTATTCGGCCAACCTAAGGAATGTACATCTGATTGATGACCATTTCGTACCCCAAATTGTGTCGAAAAATCAATGGTGTAGATGGGTTGTCCCAAACCCACA
The DNA here is from genome assembly GCA_024679565.1 of Bacteroidota bacterium. GTDB lineage: Bacteria > Bacteroidota > Bacteroidia > NS11-12g > UBA9320 > UBA987. Next base: position 38,094 of record JAIBDD010000002.1, read on the forward strand.
AAGCCAAACTCTTGTCAGAAAGGTCTTCTATATATAAAACATTTAAGGGTCGTTGTTTCCCATTGATTAATATCTTAATCTTTTGATTTTCAACAACTCTATACGCATATGTATTTTTAACAAAACCAATACGATACGATATTTCTGCACTATCTCCATTTTTTAAAGATTGGTAGGTTGAATCACTTAATCTCAACGCGGTGCTTGAGTTTAGCATTTTGTCAGAGCCGTTAAAATTATGGTACAACTCCGTGGAACTTTTTACCGCGAGAGACGAGGAGGATAGTTGTGCCGCTAGGTTATCTTCTTGAATTACATAGTCGAACTTCCATTTTGGGCTTGATTCCAATAGTTTAACATCAACCCGGAGTGACTTTTGATTCGCCACCAAATCATATTGCAACGTACAGCCCGATTGTAACGCTAATTTCTTGGTTGAACTGCAGGAAACTATATGGGCAAACAGGATTAATACATAAACAGCTTGCTTACGATTCATACACAAATATCCAGAACTCATAGGAGTAAATCCTAGAATACATGTCCACACTACAAGTCAGAGTGCATGTCTGGTCGCAGGTGCTTTTCTAAAAATTGCTCCATGGCTGAATAGAATTCAAATTTGTTTTCTTCATTACGAAAACCGTGACCCTCATTGGTCTTAAGCATATACTCAACTTCAACACCTTTTTCTTTCAAGGCTTTCACCATCTGGTCGCTTTCGGCTTGTTTAACTCGTGGGTCGTTTGCCCCTTGGGCAATAAACAATGGCGTTTTGATCTGGTCGGCATGAAGTGCTGGTGAATACCGCGACAGCATTTCCTTGTCTGCAACTGGATCACCAACCATTTCGTAAAGCATTTCACGGTACTGAACCCAATATGGAGGTATCGTTTCCATAAACGTAAATAAGTTACTTACACCAACATAATCTATGGCACAAGCATATAAATCAGGTGTTAAAGTAACACCTGCCAAAGTAGCATAACCGCCATAACTTCCGCCGTAAATCCCTATTCGATTTTGGTCTGCAATACCTTCCTTAACCAAATATCGAATACCGTCACTTATGTCATTTTGCATACTTTGACCCCATTGTTTGAAAGATGCCTCCCAAAAGCTCCGACCGTACGATGTAGACCCACGGAAATTTACTTGTAAAACAGCGTAGCCTCGATTGGCAAGCATTTGAACTTCTGGGTTAAAACCCCAAACGTCTCTCGCCCATGGTCCCCCATGTGGATTTACCACAACGGGTAAATCTTTAGGCGACTGTCCTTTGGGTAGTGTTAAATAACCGTGAATAGTGAGCCCATCTCGCGATTTATATGAAATAGGTTTCATATCTGCCATAAAACCTTCGTTTAACCACGGAGAAACATCCGCAATTTTTTGAAGTGTTTTATCCTGTACCGAATAGGAGTAATAACTACCACGTGTTTTATCACTCGCTGTTTTAACGAGGTATATCGTTTCTGCTTTGTTGCGAGAGGTTAGGTAAATTTCAACCCCTGGTAATTCTTGTTCCAAATGTTTGTAGATGGCATCAACAGTAGGGTCAAATCCACTCCTTTGTGCTTTTTCACCAATCCAAAATACAGACGTTAGTACTTTTCGCTTACGCGAATATGCCGCTCCAGAAATGTCATTATTTTCATTTTGATATACGACTTCTAACTCCTTTCCTGTTGTCATATCGACTTTAACCAATGCCGCTTTATCTCTTCCAATGTTAGACGTTCCATACACCACAGTTGAGTCGTTAAAATCAAAAAATTGGGGGTTAAATGCTTCCCTGAAGTTCGTTGTGATTACCGTATCCCAATCCGAAACCTCATCCAATCGATGAAGAACCGAAGAATTAACCCCGTCGGTTTGAATTGCCACACGCAAATTCCCTTTGTGGTCCGTCATCCAACTCGAAATGTTACCCGGATTTTCGGCAATCATGGTCAACACACTGGTCTCCACGTTCAATCTATATGCATCAAAGATTTGTGGATTACGCTGGTTCATACCTATAATTACGTGTTGGTCATCGTCAGGCAGCCTGTCGATGATGTTTGTAACTACGTTTTCGAAATTCGTATACCCCTGAATAGTTCCGCTATCGATTTGCAAACCAAATAATGCATAGTTTTCGTCTCCAGCATTATCCTTCATGTATAAAATCCGGCCATTTCCTTTCCAAATAAATCCTGCTACATCCCTCTTGGTTTCATTTGTTATTTGTTTGGCCTTTTCATCGTCAATGGCCCTAACAAATACATTAAGGCGCTGATTTACAGGAGCCATGTAAGCCAAATATTTTCCGTCAGGTGATAATGAATAACCTGTCACATCAGGATTTCTAAAAAATTCTTTCACAGGTATCTTGGGTATTTCCATTTCGGGTTCTTTTTCTTGTTTACATGCCGAAAGAATGACCAAAACGGAAAGAATACATAACAATTTGTTCATTAGCCGAGCAATTAATTTTGCAAGTATAGGTAGCATAAACGAGCTTCAAAGCAGCACGATGTAATTTCATTTCAAGGAAGACTTTGTGCCAGACCAGTAAGCCTAACCGCCTGAATTAGTGCGCATATGTCTTGCAAAGTCCATGATTTAATGTAATTTTTGTAAAAAAATGAAATGAAATTCAAAATCTCCGCACTACTTATTGGCTTGTTAGCGTTCATGTCTGCTTGTGACGACTTAAGTCTTATTAATTACAATATGGACTTTGCCACTGTAGCCATGACTATTGACGCTACAGAAAATCCAGACACAACTTATGTCATAGAATCAGCTTCTATTGACCCTAAAAGTGAACTCGAAAAAAATGGTGTTTCTTCTGATCTCATTAAGAAGGCAACAATTAAATCGCTAACAATCAATTTAGAGAGTCCAGCTACGGGAAACTTCAACTGGCTAAAATCTGCTAAAATATTTATTATTGGTGAGGTACAACCAGAAACTGAAGTTGCAATGGTAACTGAAGTACTTCCTGATCAAAAATCTATTGAAATTAGCGGTATTGACTTAGAATTGACGGACTATATTAAAGACGGAAAGTTTTCTTTTAAGCTAGAAGCAATAAACGATGAAATAATCCCAGTAGATCATGAAGTTACTGTAACTACAACATTCAATGTTGAAGTGTAGGATTTAAAAGATTATATAAAAAAAGGCCCGGTAATCATACCGGGCTTTTTTTATGTAAATATTTATGCTTTAGAAAAAGCCCCTATCAGTGTCACTCTGCCATAGTGCATCGCTGCATGTGGCAAGATCTGTAGTGTGTAATTAAGTATAAAAGTGTAGCTGGTAGAGGCTTATTTCATGTCTTATTAATTGCTCCAACCGTTATTTAGGTTTTCGCGATAAATTTTTTCAGTTAACTCTTATATACGTTAGACGTTTACTGGTGCAATATGTTGCACCAAAAATGAAATAAAATATTAATGTGACAATCGTCAGTAGAAATACGACAAGAATTATAAATATTCGTAACCATGTCTTTAGAATTCTTAGAAATCCGTCCAAGATTTAAAAAACAAAGTCCAGATGACATTGATTCGATAATAAACCAACTCAATCAAATGCTGGACACAAACAAAGACATTGTGGGAAGGGTAGTTCATCATCACGCTACCATTAAGATTCCTGAGGGACAACAACATTTTTGGTCACCCCAATTGTCGTTAAATATTGAAACTGTTGAGGGTAAACCCATTATTCGGGGGCTATATGGCCCAAATCCAAATGTTTGGCTCTTGTTTATGTTCCTGTATTTCTTCATGGGGTTTGTAGCCATGGTGTTGCTGGTTATTGGTATTTCACGTTTAAACCTTGGGCTTACGGCATATATACTATGGGCTGTTCCATTTGTGTTGGGTGGTATTTTTGTATTGTGGTTTGCAGGAAAAGCTGGACGAAAACTAGGACACGAACAAATGTACCAGATTCACAACTTGGTAAAACCCGCGATTTTGACCAATGCGGTTGATGCGGAAGATTGGTAACACCAGATTTGCATCATTTGAGAATTACATTAATTCATAGCACATCCACTAAAGACAAATAAGACTAAACAACAGGAATAATAATCAGCATTATGAATTATGAACGTTTCATAAAAAAACTAATCACGAACCTCCTTGTTAACTATGCTTAGGTATAATAGTTTGCAATGAAGATACTACTAACCGGGGCAACGGGATATATTGGGAAACGGCTTTTACCAGCATTGGTGGAAGCTGGTCATGAAGTAGTGTGTTGTGTTCGAGATACTAACCGGTTTAATCCACCTGTGTCCATTAAGCAAAAGATATCCGTTATAGAAATCGACTTACTGAACGAAGAGTCTCTCAATCGTATTCCCGAAGACATAGATGGTGCTTATTATCTCGTCCATTCAATGGCATCGTCCAGTGAATATAAATCACTCGAAAAAACCTCTTCTATAAATTTTCGAAATGCTGTTGAAAAAACGAGTGTACAGCAGGTTATCTATCTCAGTGGAATTGTAAACAATACCGAACTATCAGAACACTTAAGTTCAAGAAAAGATGTTGAAACTGAATTAGGGAAAGGTCATTATAATCTCACAACACTAAGGGCAGGGATAATTATAGGTTCAGGAAGTGCGTCTTTTGAAATCATTCGTGACCTTGTTGAAAAACTGCCGGTGATGATTACCCCTAAATGGCTAATGACCAAATGCCAACCCATTGGTGTATCTGATGTAATCGCGTTCTTGTCCAAATCCCTATTAAATCCCAAAACGTTCAACCAAAACTTTGACATTGGTGGTCCAGATGTGCTTACCTATAAAGACATGTTACTTGGCTTTGCATTTATTAGAAACTTAAAGCGCACCATTCTTGTGGTTCCTGTAATGACCCCAAGGTTGTCGTCGTATTGGCTATATTTTGTAACTTCTACTTCATACAAACTTGCCGTTTCTCTGGTAAATAGTATGAAGATTGAAGTCGTTTGTCGTGACAATGCGATTAATGGTATTCTCGATATTCAACCCATCACGTATAGAGAAGCGTTAGCAAAAGCATTCACTAAAATTGAAAGCAATGAGATAATATCTAGTTGGAAAGATTCTTATTCAAGCAGCGACATAAGCTTTAATGTTTCCGATTTTGTTCAAGTCCCAAGTTATGGATGTTTTGTGGATCAGAGAAAAAGCACCATTGAGGATGCGAAGATGTGCCGAAACAAAATTTGGCGTATCGGTGGTGAGACAGGATGGTATTACGCGGATTGGCTTTGGAAATTGCGTGGAGTCTTGGATAAATTTGTTGGTGGGGTTGGAATACGAAGAGGCCGCACAAATAATACAAAGATAAATCCTGGAGATGCTATAGACTTTTGGAGAGTTTTGTATGCTGACAAGAAAGAAGGTCGTTTACTCCTATTTGCCGAAATGAAGCTTCCAGGAGAAGCCTGGTTAGAGTTTAAAATAGTGAAAAATGAACTCGTTCAAACAGCCACATATAGACCATTGGGATTATTAGGAAGATTATATTGGTTTTTGGTGCTCCCTTTTCATGGCATAATCTTCAACGGCATGCTTAAAAAACTTACCGAGAATAACAAAAGCTAAAGTTGCTGCGTTAAATAAAAAGTTTCAAACGAGATTGAGATAATGCATATTTCCAGAAAATCAATATAGAGGTACGAAAAAATAATTGATGATTTTAACCGGCACGTTCAGATTAAAAAACTGCGTGTAAGACTAGTAATGTTTTAGCTGCCAACAAAAAACCCTTGCAAGTATTTGACTTACAAGGGTTTAATGATAAAGGTTGCGGTCTGGACGGGACTCGAATGCTGACGCTTCGGTCAGCATTCCGACAATTGCTTTATCAAAAGTAATTCGTCGGAACCCGCGACTTCTGTTTCATATTTAAGCATAAACTCCAACATTCTTTTTCGCGACAAGTTCTTCAACTTAAGTTCAAATTTATAAGCATCCGACTTTGTAGTTTTTTGAACAGACCATACCAAAATCCAAGGCGTCTCCTTTTTGGTGTACTGTTCTCTGCCAGCACTATGACGTTTTAGTCTTTCAGTTAAATCAGATGTATGTCCTTTATAAAACGAATTGAGTCTTGTAGAATACAAAACATATACATGAAACATAGCTTTAAGTTTGGTTGCACAAAAAAAGCCCCCCTTTTGGAGAGCTTTTTTGCGGTCTGGACGGGACTCGAACCCGCGACCCCCTGCGTGACAGGCAGGTATTCTAACCAACTGAACTACCAGACCGTAGCTTAAAACAAATCTAAATGTCTCAGACCGTTTTAAATTGGTGTGCAAATATAGATTTTTGAGTAAAAACAAATTAATTTTTTTTCACTTTTATATAGAAAGACTTCACTGACTAAATATTTCTAACTTTGACCCTCAATTTTTAACAATCATTCTATGATATTATTGGATTTTGAAAAGCCGATTGAAGAGTTAGTAGAACAGCTTGAAAAAGCACAAGCCACCCACGAAAAAGGGAAGGTAGATATGACTGATACCATTGAACAACTTCAAGGTAAAATAGATCAAACACGCAAGAGCCTGTATAAAAATTTGACGGGCTGGCAAAAAGTTCAAGTGTCTCGACATCCAGATAGGCCCTATACACTTGATTATATAAAAGGGATGACCAACAACTTTATTGAGTTACACGGTGATCGAAACATGGGCGACGATAAAGCTATTGTTGGAGGATTTGCCTCAATCGACAACTACCCAGTGATGATTCTCGGTCATCAAAAAGGCCGTAACACAAAAGAGCGGCAGTATCGTAACTTCGGTATGGCCAACCCTGAAGGATATAGAAAAGCACTTCGATTTATGAAGTTGGCTGAAAAATTCAACAGACCAATAATAACATTGATAGACACTCCTGGCGCTTCTCCTGGTTTAGAAGCTGAAGAGCGGGGCCAAGGTGAAGCCATAGCCAAAAACCTTATGGAAATGGCCGTGCTAAAGGTGCCAATCATATGCGTCGTAATTGGTGAGGGTGCCTCGGGTGGAGCACTTGGAATTGGTGTAGGTGATAAAATTGCGATGCTTGAAAATTCTTGGTACTCTGTTATTTCTCCCGAAAATTGCTCTACGATTTTGTGGCACAGCTGGGAATACAAAGAAAAAGCAGCAGAAGCCTTGAAGCTTACAGGCAACGACATGCTTAAAAATGGTTTGATTGATAAGATTATTAAAGAACCATTGGGCGGTGCACATAGCGACAAGGAAGCTATGTTCAAGACAGTTAAAAATGAATTGAAACGCACGCTTAAAGAATTAAAAGTACTGAGTACTGAAGAACTAATCGCTCAACGGATTGAAAAATTCAGCAACATGGGTGTAGTTCAAGAAGATTAACTCAAAACGACTCCCGATTCGGGGCCACAATTAAACAGTAAGTCAATAAAACTAAGGTTTGGTATAAATCCATTCTTCTCTTCGAATACTTGATTGTATTTAGGAGTATGCATGGTTTTCAAATTCATTTCCACCGATTCTACAAATTGATTCGTTTGGTTCATCTTGTGGTTTACCTCTAATCTGTTTATACCAACTTCTATTACCCTAATATTTAGATCAATTAAAAATGTAGGCTTAGAGGTTAGAAGGTTGTCAAATTCATGTGCATAATAGGCGTAATATGGAGAACTATTATACGCCGTTTTAACACTTCGTATATGGTTTTTAACCCAATCTTCCGCATAACTGATACGGACGTCTTTAAGCTTAATACGTGATTTTTTGATTGTTGGAATAGACAAACTTTGTCTGCCGTTGGGTCCGGCAATTTCGAATCGATTTCTAAAACTTTGTTTTACCCAGTTCTCATGAACTTCCAGTAAACAATTCTCGTTTTGTTTTAAAGTTTGCCACCACAACAAGGATGGGAAGCTATAAACAGGTAAAACCTCACTCATTGGCATTTATGGCTTGATATAACTGCGAAACACTTTGCCCCAATAGTGGGTGTTCATATTGAGGGGCAATTTCGTTTAGCGGTTCTAAAACAAATTTACGTTCGTGCATATACGGATGTGGGATTTCCAAAAAGTCGGACTGGTAGATCATGTCGCCATAAAAAATGATATCGATGTCTATCAACCGCGGACCCCACTTTTCTTGCCTAATTCGTCCAAGATCAACCTCTAATTGTAAGATTGTATCAAGCAAAATGGTTGGTTTCATGCTGGTAGAATACATCACTGCCATATTTAGAAATGCGTCTTGGTCTTCATAACCCCATGGCGGCGTTTCATATATTGTAGATTGCTTAATCGGTTCTCCCAATATTTTATTCAAACCAAGAATGGCTTGGGTTAAGTTTTGTGACCGGTCACCCATATTTGTTCCTAGCAAAAGGACTAAAACTTCTTTCCGATGGGCTATTTCAAAATCTCTGTCCATAAAACCGATTCAAAGGTCTAATAATTTCCGTCATCCGCCAAGAGTCAAATGCAGTCTGGCTGCAATTCCATACATTTGTTACATGGATACCAAGCAAATATTAATTCTTATTGGTTTTGCGATTTACTATTTCCTTAGGGCAAAGGGGAATAAAGATAAAAAGGTAGCACCAAAACGTCCGCAATCAAATCAGAAGCCACCGTCACGTCAAAAAAATCTAGAAGAAATTTTACGTGATTTAGCACAACAAGGAGAAACGCCCGTTGAGCAGGAAAGAGAACCCGCAAGGCCTACATTTGATTATGAAGTTCCTAACATAGAAATTAAGGAAGAAAAGAAGGTCGAAAAACGCACGAAATCCAAGACCGTTAGAATATCGTTAGATGAAGGGTCGGACCAGTCTAGTGAATTTGACTTACGTCAAGCGGTAATAAACGATGCTATTCTGAATCGTCCATGGAAATAGGCTGAGCGCCTTTAAATACCCAAATTTTCTGACCCAAAAAGTTTACTATGCTACTGACGGCAGTGGCTAGAACAAAGGCAAAAAGCTTATCTGTTTTAAACGCCAATAAACTGGTAGATACGGCCTTATGACTCGTGAATATTAATGCAATCTCGTCGTCTTTGAATGTGTGTAACCCCCACTTATTAATTAAAATGTTTATCACAAAAGAAATCAAGTAAAGAAAGAAGAAGTTCATCAGTCTTTTATTGTTTCTATCAGACGTTCGCCAAGTCCAAAACTTATTCAAATTATAGGTAACAACGGTTCCTGACATAAATCCAAGTCCCTTATAAACGTCATTCCAATGCATGCTACCAGCTACTATATCATTAGCATTCCCAAGTAAGTTACTTAAGCCGTAGTATATCGCAAAATCAACAAAAACAGCGATGATTCCGCTTATTGTGAATTTGGTAATTTGCTTACTGGTTTGATAGATTGCCATGCTTTGAAAAGAAGGCAAAAATAAGCCATTTGCAATTTTGACCAATTAATGTATGTTGGCCACGACATATAATTTATATTTGCACCGCAAATAATAGCCGCATTTAATTATTTGCACATGTCTAACTTATCATCCTCCAAAATTTCTTATCACGGTTTAACTTTTGACGATGTCTTGGTTTTACCAAAATACTCAGAAGTGTTGCCACGAGACGTTTCAACACAAACTCGTTTAACCAAAAAACTTTCTATCAACGTACCCATAGTCTCTGCTGCCATGGATACCGTAACCGAAAGTAAACTAGCCATCGCCATTGCGCGCGAAGGTGGAATTGGCATCATTCATAAAAATATGTCCATTGAAGCGCAAGCAGCTGAGGTAAAAAAAGTTAAGCGTTCTGAAAGTGGTATGATAAAAGACCCCATTACATTAACCGGCGATGCAACCTTGCAACAGGCTTTGGCGCTTATGAGGGAGCACCGCATTGGTGGTATTCCTGTAGTTGACAAGAATGGAATATTAAGAGGAATCATTACAAATCGAGATTTAAGGTTTGAGAAAATTATGACCAAGCCTATTTCAGAGGTAATGACTCAACACAATTTAATTACAACTGACGTAGACACTGATCTTACAAAAGCAAAAGGAATTTTGCAAAAACATAAGATTGAGAAATTACCGGTGGTAGACGCAAATGGTGTTTTGGTTGGATTAATAACGTTCAAAGATATTGAGAAGGTGAAAAATCACCCATCTTCTTCTAAAGACTCCTTTGGCCGTTTATTGGTTGGAGCAGCGGTTGGCATTACTGCAGACACACTAGATAGAGTGAAAGCACTATCGGCAGAAGAAGTTGATTGTATAACACTTGATACGGCACATGGCCACTCAAAAGGTGTTGCAGATGAATTGAAAAAAATCAAAAAGCATTTTCCAGATTTACAGGTAATAGTAGGTAACGTGGCTACTGGTGATGCTGCCAAATTCTTGGCGGAAGCTGGCGCAGATGCGATTAAAGTTGGAGTAGGTCCGGGATCTATCTGTACAACTAGAATAATTGCAGGAATAGGAGTGCCTCAATTGTCGGCCATTATTGAATGTGCTGAAGTAGCAAGTAAATATGGTGTACCAATCATTGCTGACGGTGGTATACGTTACAGTGGTGATTTGGTTAAAGCACTCGTAGGAGGCGCAGATTGCATCATGGCTGGTTCTTTGTTTGCAGGGACGGAAGAAGCTCCAGGAGAAACAAGTATATACGAAGGCCGAAAAGTTAAATCATATCGTGGTATGGGTAGTATTGAGGCTATGAAAAAAGGCAGTAGTGATCGCTATTTCCAAGACGCTGAAGAAGGAATAGCTAAATTAGTACCTGAAGGTATTGTAGGAACGGTTCCTTATAAAGGAAACCTGAAAGAAGTAATCTATCAATATGTTGGTGGTTTGCGGGCCGGCATGGGATATTGTGGCGCCAAAGACATTGACACTTTAAAGCAGGCGAATTTTACGAAAATTACTGGAAGCGGCATGAGAGAAAGCCATCCGCACGATGTAAACATTACTAAGGAAGCACCAAACTACAGTAGATAATGCGTTTTTGGGCTCTCGCCTTTTTTTGTATAACGGTATTGAATGCCTTAGGGCAGGAAATAAAGTACACAACCCTGTCTAGTGGTGAACAAGTAGTTTTATATGGAGACAAGACCTGGGACTATCGAAGTGACTTTAATTACACTAAAGTAAAACCACTTCTCCTACATCGTCCTTCTTTTACAGGAAACACACTAGATTCTGGACAAAATGTTGCTTCGGTTACGTTAAAACAGGTTTTTTCAGAAGTATCTGAAGGGTATAAACCTGACGCTTGGTTAAAACGAAATGGATTAGACCTAAACCGGACAGTATACCACCCTTCTGCAGCGAATTACGATCAGGTACCAGGTGGTATGTCAAAAACGTATCAAAGCAGTATCATAACGCAGCACTTTGTAGACTCCTCATATCATTTCATTGCCTATGAAGGAGAAAGAAACAGTGGTCGATATTTGGTAATCATGAATAAAGACATGGATTCGGTGATTGCTGCCTTAGATTTTTATTATTACCAGAAAGCTCCAGTTAGTCGCAAATATGGATATGACGGATTCGACTTTACTAGCCAAGGGTTGGCCCGGGTAAAGTGTATTAATGATACGTTATACTTTAGCACCCATCACCGTACCTATGCAGACTCATCAGAAAGAAAAAACGCCTATATCACCTGTTTTGATTTAAAATCAAAGGAAGTGATTTGGAGAAGTGATCCGCTTATTTCAAACGCAAGAACATTTGCACTTCATGGTGACCACATTTTTACCGGATATGGGTTTACGAATGAAGACGATTTTATTTATGGCCTAAATCGATTTACGGGGAAAGTACTCTTAAAACACCCTTTGAAAAAAGGGCCAAGCATGGTTATTGAAAAAAACAATCAGTTGTACGTGCGCACTTACAATCGGAACTATGTGTTTGATATCATAAAGGAAGACTAGTGGGATTTGTATCTTAGTCGTAGTCTAAGAAACACATTATGCATAAGTCATTAAACCGATTGTCCTTTTTTATTAAGGTCTTTCTTACGTTGCTCATTCTATTAATCATTGGCTTTGCCATAGTTTCTGGTTCCGAATCTTTTGGAGGTGGTATTAAAGGAATTATCAAAAACAGTCCAAATGCAATACCATGGTTAGGCTTGCTTATTCCTGTAATTATTGCTTGGAAATATGAAAAACCCGGTGCAATTATTATCACTGTATTGGGCTTGGTTGTTGTTTATTTCTTTAACACCAGTCCCAATTTTTTTATGACAACATTTATAGTCACGTTAACCATTCCCCTATGTGGTATTGCACTCTGGTTAATTGCCATTCGTAAGGAAAAACTGGATGCTATTTAAGCACCAGCCTGCCGCTTACTAACGTAGTTTCAGTCGCAATTTTGTACGTATAAATACCACGAGGTAGATGTTGTAGATCCAGTACTGTAGACGTATTAACGTTATTGTGGTGTAATACCTTTTGGCCCGCTGTGTTGTAAACACTTATACTTCCACTTGATACACCAGATATATGAACCGATTCCGTTGCTGGGTTCGGTGAAATAAAGATGTCCGCACTATTTAATGGCTTAACGCCTAGGTTGAACTTAGCCTCCACTTCCTTTTCCATCGTATCCACAGAACAGGTATTCGAAACAATTAAGCGCACGGTATAGGTGTTTCTCGTCGCATAGGTATGCTTCGGACTCGTTTCAGTGGATGAGTTTCCATCACCAAACGACCAACTTTGCGCATTGTTATCCGTACTTGTATTGACAAATTCAAAGTCCATACCGTCATCATTAACCGAAAAATCAGCTTTTACATCATCAAATATTGGTGCAGTTTGTTTGGTTGCTGCACTGGTTCCGCAGCTGTTTTTGGCAGACACAGATAACTCATGATTTCCAGCCGCATTCCAAGCTATTATAACAGCTCGGTCTTTGTTAGAACCAAATATGGCTCCACCTGAAGCTAGTGACCAGATATATGAGGTGGCATCTTTCACAGCCGTTACTTCATACGTTTGGTTGCCTTCTGCAATGCACGCCGTATCGATAGTGATCGCTATTGGAGCGCTAGGGGCATCTGGTTGAACAGTAACTGTTAAATACGCCGTATCACTTCCAAAATCGTTGGTTGCAATCAACCTAACCGTTTTATCTCCAGATGATGAATAATTTAAGATATAAGGCCCAGAACCTGTAGCCGTTCCGGTGGACGCGTCTGTACCGAAATCCCATGCATATTTTGTAACCTTACCTTCCGTTTTATCCGTAAACCTTACATCCGTTCCTGGACAAGGCGTTTTTATATTGATGTCGAATGCCGCTTTAGGTTTGGTAATGTTACAATCGTTAGCTGCAATAGGTTTATACAAATCTCGGCCACATACTTTGCCGGCTTTGCTTTCATCACGAACGTATATGCCTCCATCTAAATCATCCTTGTGCAATGTTGTTTTGCGCTCGCCATTGGTCAAACTATAGTGCATGATTTTGGTATCATCTATGACATGTGAAAGCTGATGACCGTGTCCTAACTCGTGGGTAGCCACTGTTTCGAAATCATACTGACTCGTTTGTGGTTTAGTGGTTCCGTAATACCAATTACGCGTAGAATCAAATGAAATATCAAGCTCTGAAACATAAAAGAATGCGTTGCTTCCTTGCGTACATCCTCCATACCAACTACCGCATACACCAAGTCTACTGTCGCCAAATTTTGTGAACCTAACAATATTTATGTTGTCTTTAACCGCGAGTTCGGACGTAGTAGTTGATGTATTAATATCCCAATTCATGAGGGTACCACATCTCCAATTTTGAGCTGCGCGATAAAAAGCATTTACCGCATCTGTTTTAGGCGAAAAGTTAGTCGACATCGTCCAACGATATCCACCATTGCCGTTTAGGTCAATATGACGTGGCTGGAAATATCCCGAATCAACAGATGAGGTCCCTTGAAATAGATAGTTTGAATGCGCATAGCGTATAACAATTGAAGCAGAAGACATACCCGTTTCACTACTGTTGTTTGTCACTCTAATCTTCCCAGATCCAGCTCTTGGCGGCATATACACCTCTATTTTGCTATTGCTCCAAGACTTAAAAGAGGAAGGATAATGTAACTCCTTAAACCGTCCATCTCCGTAGTTTGGGTCAACAAATTCTACGTAGCCCTTGCCTTTAATTATACCAAAGTTGCTTCCAGTAATGGTTAATAGTTCACCTGCACCTGCGGTTATCGTATCCTTATCTATTGAGCTGATTACAGGATTGGCTAGTGGCTTAATAGAACCCATCCCTAGTGGGTCATTCCCAATTCTCTTTTTCTGCTGTTGGCTATAACGTTCAATTAATGGAATTAAATGCGTTTTAATATTTTCATATTTTTCAAAATATCCGTGGGCTACGTGTCCGATTTTGTCATACTTAATGAATGATTGAACACTTGCCACAGGTTGAAAAAATTGACCTGATTTTGTGTTGAACTTTAAATCAGAAGATTTTAATAAGAATATGCCAACCTCACCCACCTCAACCTGTAAAGATGGTTCTCTTACCAACGCTGTTAATCCAACAACCCCACCTTCTGTAATTAATTCTATTTGATGTGAGATATTCTGCCCTTTAAACACCATAGAAACCTCCAACAGATTTGTTGTATAAATGAAGTTTTGTGCGTCGTTCCAAAAACTCTCTTTTTCTATAATTGTAGCTTCCACTGCAACGTCAGCCATCTTCACCTTTTTTTCTAAACTGAAAGGAACCACAGTACATTGAGCGTATGCAGATATTGAAATGAGAAGTATAAGTGATAGGGTAATAAATCGGTTCATGATTGTGTTTTTTCCAAATATCGTGTAAAATACGAATCCGATTTTGTTCCTGTTTAATCATACCTTTGAAACCGTATAAAAAATGACACAACCTTTCTCAACTAAAATCGGAATAATAGGCGGAGGCCAGTTAGGCAAAATGCTTATTGAAAGCGCAAAACCTTGGAATGTTGAATTTAACATTCTGGAAGCGAGCAAAGATTGCCCATGCTTTGAATATGCGTCAACCTTCATTGAGGGTAGTTTGATGGACGCTGAAAAAATCAAAGAATTGGCGTCCATAAGTGATGTAATTACATACGAAATTGAGCATGTAGGTGTTGAAACGCTTAAATTTTTAGAATCAAATGGCACTGTCGTAATCCCTTCTGGAGCAATCTTAGAAGTAATACAAGACAAGGGCTTGCAAAAGCAGTTTTATCTCGATAACAATCTTGCCACATCACCTTTTGTAATTATTGATTCCTCTGAAGCATCAACAATCGGTTTAGATCGATTTCCGGGAAACCGTGTTGTTGTCAAAAGTTGTACAGGTGGTTATGACGGAAAAGGGGTATCGATTATGTCGAAATCAGACATTGCCGAAGGTAATGTACCTGCCGTTTTTAACGGCCAAGTGGTCCTAGAAAATTACGTGCCTGACGTAACCGAATTGTCGGTTATTGTAGCAAGAAATGCTGCCGGTGATATACGCAGTTTTCCGATTGTAGAAATGGTGTTTGACCCAGAAATAAACCTGGTAGATTATTTATTTGCCCCTAGTACAGTTGCTAATGATATTAAGGATGATGCAAACACTCTGTCCATAAAGGCTATAGAGGCTTTAAAAGGTGTTGGCATTTTTGCTGTTGAGTTATTTTTAACGCAGGAAGGCGAAATTTTAATAAATGAAATTGCGCCAAGACCACACAATTCCGGACACCATACAATCGAAGCCAATTATACTTCTCAATACGAGCAATTGATGCGTATCATGCTAAATATGCCGTTGGGTGAAACTGATTTAATCACGCCCGCCGTAATGACAAACATTATTGGCTCAGAGAACGTGACTGGTGCATATACCCTTGATGGCTTACAAGATTTAATGGCAACAAAAGGTGCTTATTTGCATTGGTACAACAAATCCGTAACCAAACCCGGCAGAAAAATGGGTCATTTCACGGTACTTGACTCCGATTTAGATGCAGCCGTAAAAAAATCACACGATTTAAAAAAGAAGCTAAAGACACAGCCTCGTTGATATTATTTCAAATGTGGTAGCTTTGCCCAAACAAGAATTTGTAATATGGCAATCCACGTTGGTATAATCATGGGATCTGATTCTGATCTCCCTGTTATGTCTGAAGCTGCTAAAGTTTTGGATGAGTTGGGTATCGCATACGAACTTACCGTTGTAAGTGCGCATCGCACCCCAAAACGTTTATACACCTATTCAGAATCTGCCGTTGATAATGGCTTTAAAGTGATTATCGCCGGAGCCGGTGGAGCAGCACATTTACCAGGTATGGTCGCATCGTTAACGCCACTTCCAGTTATTGGCGTACCGGTTAAGTCATCCACAATGAGTGGCATTGATTCGTTGTATAGCATCGTACAAATGCCTCCTGGTGTTCCTGTTGCAACCGTAGCCATCAATGGTGCAAAAAACGCAGGCATTTTGGCCGCTCAAATCATTGGTTCATCTGACAAAAATGTTCTCGACCGAGTAACTGCGTATAAATCGCGTATGGAAAACACCGTACTTGATAAAGCTGATCGTATAGAAGACATTGGGTTTGAATCGTATTTGAGCAATTCATGATTATTCATGAAGACACGCTAATCAGCGATGACGTTTTAAAGGAATTTTTTGCCTGTGACGTACTTAAATGCAAAGGGGCTTGCTGTATTGAGGGAGATAAGGGAGCACCGGTGTCAACAAGTGAAGTCGCTGAAATTGACAGAATTAAAGACACAATTTACGAAGAACTGAGTCAAGAACACATTGACTTTATAGAGGCCAACGGTTTTTATGAAGAAGATGATGACGGAGAACTTGTGACCACATGTATGGATGATGGCAAGTGTTGTTTTGTCGTAGAAAATGCCAATGGCATATTGAATTGTGGTATTGAAAATGCCTACTATAAAAACAAAGTAGATTTTATTAAACCAATAAGCTGTCACCTATATCCGGTTAGAATTAAAGAATTTGACACCTATACGGCGCTTAATTATCACCAGTGGTATTTATGTTCGGATGCTTGCGACAAAGGCAATACCGAACAAGTTAAAGTCTACGAATTTGTCAAAACCGCATTACAACGCCGTTTTGGAGACAAGTGGTACGAAGGATTAAAACAAATCGATAACGATTTGAACGCTACTAAATAGAAGACTTCAGTTGGAAGGTCACCAAGCGTGGGGCACCAATGTCGGCAGGTCTTTCCATGTACTCCACATTGCCATAATTATTCACAATCACAGATAACTTTAATCGATAACTTAGGCGATACGACATCCGCAAATCTGTTACCCAATACCCTTTAGGATTTAAGTTTAACCCGGTTTGAACACCAGGTACGAAAAAAGCAAATAACGGATCAACAAAGGCCTTGTCGATATTTTGAACTTGACTTTGGTAGCGCCATGATATCCCCACATTAATGCGCTTTATTCGATAAGAAACATCCATCTTAAAAGTTCTTAAACTACGATACTTAAGTACTCCATTTGTTGCATCCGAACTTGTAGATGTATAGGTCAACGCATTGCCTACACTGTCGTTAGCAAATACATAACCCGTATTTTCAGCAACTGGTAAAGAGCTTGTGTAGCCACCAAAAACGCGGACATTCCCTTTAAGAACTCTCATCTGACCAACCACACTCAGGTCTAACCCCGTAATTTTCGTTGGTCCGGTATTCAGTGATTTAAATCCTAATCCGTATCCATTTCCGGCTGAAACGTCGCTAGACCATTGGCCAAACGTAAATTCCATCATGTTTTCGTAAGACATCTGAAAAAGGGCAACATCCATATAGCCCTTAATTTTCTTGGTTTTAAAGCCCTGTTTAATCCCAATTTCAATATTATCACCTGTTTCAGATTTTAAGTTACTATTCGGATACACCGAAATGGCGCCAACTGTAGTCTTTATGTATGATTCTCCAATGGTTGGAAATCGATATCCTTGACCATAACTTGCTCGCAAATAGGTGGCTTTAGCCAGTCCATAATTCATTCCAGCCCTAAACACAGGTTTTGACTCCGAATAATCATTCAGGCTATAATTTTCGTATCGCAGTCCTACAGAATAAGTTAATTTATTCCATTTGTGATTTAACTGTCCATACAAGGCTTGATTACTTGCCTTCTGAGTTCCGGTAAACAAAGGGCTATTTGTGACCGTAGAAATTACTGTGGCTCCATAAACAATATCAATGTCGTTCTTTATCGGATACGTAGATTGGTAATCAGCATACAACATGGTGCTTTTGTTGGATTGGTTTATCGCTGTGTCTCCATTATCAACTTGATTGTCAATGCTTAAAAACCTAGTTTTTATGTTGTGTTGCCAACCCTTTTTCGTTTTATAACTCATAAACGGATCAACTCGAAATTTTAATCCATTGGTTATGGTTGTTTGGTCATCTAAAGCATTATAAGCACTGTCGTAACTTTTCCATAACAAAAAAGAACCATTATTCGTTGATAATAAGTGTGTTCTAACACCAAAATTAAAATTATCCTTTACCCTGTAGCGATAATCTAGGCCGGCATGTACTCTTTCGTCAAAATCCCCAAATCTGTAGCCCTGATCATCTATATATTCAAATGTCGTAACGAAGTCGTGCTTACCTGATCTTCTCAAATCTGTGACACGTACTCCATTAGAATTCTGATTATTACCAGTCCAATTTAAAGTTTTTCTTGAAGCATTCGAATATTGCCCTGTGTATAGCGTAACCTTAGTAAGGGCTTTTTGACCTGGCCAGGAAGACCGTATGTTAATCATTCCGTTTAAAGCGGAAGAACCATAGAGCACAGAACTCGCCCCTTTCACCACTTCCATGTTCCGTATGTTGTCGGTTGTGATAAAATTCCATTGTACTTGACCAGCATCACCACTTATCAGAGGAATTCCATCAACCACAAGAAGTGCTCTTGTACCTGCACCGTAGCTCCAGCCAGCACCGTTTCTTATGTTTATTTGACCATCTGTAACCACCACGCCTGGCACTTGGTTTACGATTTCATCAGCCGTAACGGTATTTTTATCAACGATTAAACTCGGGCTGACGGCTTCAATCGAGACGATTTGATTTTTCAACGCTCGACCTACCTTATCAGAACCTATAACTGTTTGATCCAGCATAGTACCATAGGCGTCGTTAAGCGTTACCCGCGACCCATTGACAAAACCCGTAGTTATCAATACGCGTTTTTTATAAGATATGTGACTAATTTCTAACTGTTTAGAGGAGGTAATGAGACTAAATCGTCCGAAGGAATCCGTTACGGCAATATTCTCTGTGCTGTCTAAATCCTTCACTACGGCATCTGAAATGGGTTGTTTGGACTCATTTATAACAAACCCGCTTATCGGACGTAATTGTGCCTCAGCAATACCACTAAACAAAACTGCGACTATCAAAATATACCATTGCTTCATCACTCTATTTTAACTAAATTCGTGTTATACAAGTTTAGTGAAAATATGCGACGCATTCTTCTTATCATACCGGTTTTGCTTTTTGCCCTATTGGGGTTTAGTCAAAATTGCATCTCCGACCAAAATATTAAAGAGGTAGGATTTCATCCAAAAACGATAGAACCTGCATACGTTGATTCCGTTTACAAGCAAGTACTTCAAGTACGTATTTTTAAAGATACGTCCGTTGTACTAAATGGTAACCCAGTGTTGGCTACGATTGATTCTATTGTAGTCAATGGAATTGAAGGCATGCCCACTGGTTTTTACTACTCCTGTTCCAATAAAAACTGTACGTTTATTCCTGATTCAACAGGTTGCGCAACTATGGAAGGCACAGCTTCGAAAGGTGATATTGGAGAATACCCGCTAGAAATTCAAATTAAGATTTACGCTAAAATATTTGGTACCGTTAGTACAACTCAAGATGATACTATCCGACAGTTTACCATGTTTGTTGAAGATTTAAGTAGTGCTCATACGCTAACAAAACCACGGACATACTTATATCCGAATCCGACGTCAGATGGGACAATTCAATTGTCGAATTCTTTTTATGAAGATTTAGGCGCTGTAACGTGTATCAATGCGCTAGGGCAAATCGTTGATTTTAACATAGTAAACGGCAAAATCGATTTGGTTAACCCTGTTGACGGATTGTATACCATTACAATTCAGACCAAAACAGGTCAAACCTTTACCGAGCGGGTGTTGTTTAAACACTAATAAACCCATTTACATGACACGTGTTGTAGTAGGTCTTTCTGGAGGCGTTGACTCGTCTGTTGCTGCTGCCTTATTGTTAGATCAAGGCTATGATGTCATTGGTGTGTTTATGAAAAACTGGCACGACACGGATGCTACGATTAGTGACGACTGCCCTTGGGAAGAAGACAGTAAAGACGCCCTCATTGTTGCTGAGAAGCTAGGAATCCCATTTCAAACGCTTGATTTAAGCGCAGTATATAAAGAGCGCATAGTCGACTATATGTTTGCAGAATACAAAGCTGGACGGACGCCTAACCCAGATGTATTGTGCAATCGAGAAATTAAATTTGACGTATTCTTAGAGGCTGCGCAATCACTTGGCGCCGACTACGTTGCAACTGGACATTATTGCCAAAAAGAAATTACAAAATCGGATGACGGTGACATTGTGCACCTCATTGCTGGCAAGGATCAAAACAAAGACCAATCCTATTTTTTGTGTCAAGTCAACCAAGAACAACTTTCAAAAGCCCTTTTCCCTATAGGCCATTTAGAAAAGAGTGCGGTTCGGGCTATTGCCAGAGAAAGAGACCTTATTACTGCTGATAAAAAAGACTCGCAAGGTTTATGTTTTATCGGAAAAGTACGATTGCCTGATTTTTTACAGCAGCAGTTGAAACCAAAGCCAGGCAATATCGTTGAGATTTCACCAGAGTCAGGTTTATATGGTTCTGATATGGAGAGCGACATACACGAAATGTCGTATCAAGAAAGTGATGGTTCGGTGGTTGGAAGGCACCAAGGTGCTCATTTCTATACCATTGGTCAGCGCAAAGGGCTGGGTGTTGGTGGCAAAGAAGAACCTCTTTTTGTGATAGGAACAAATGTCGATTCGAATACCATTTACGTTGGAATGGGTGATCACCATCCTGGCTTATCTCGAAAGAACTTATTTATAGATGCAGCGGATGTGCATTGGGTACGACCAGATTTATCCCTAAAAATAGGAGATGAAAAAACATATTTGTGCCGAATTCGTTACCGCCAAACGTTACAAAAAGCGACGTTATCAAGAACCAAAGAAGGTCTGATTATTTCGTTCGACGAGCCACAAAAAGCGATTGCTGCAGGTCAGTTTGCCGCTTGGTACGACAACAATGAGTTAATTGGCAGCGGAATTATTGGTGCTTAATCGAACCTTAAGCCAAATCTAATATCTATCCTATGATAGAATATTTCTTCTTTTATTTGGGCAACTCTACTAGATCCAAATTCCCATACAAATCCTTGATATTCAGCTTTAAGCGTTTGATACTTGTATCCAAACTTTAGATACCAACTTCTCTTTTCGTGACGTTTGTTTGTTATACCAAAACCAGGATTAAAATACAATCCACCCGTAACTTTTGAATTATCACGCCATGAATATTCAGACAAATGAGGGAGGCCAAACCCTGTACCATAAAAATAAAACCAAGATTTATTTTGTTCCTTAAATCTACCGTAATACTCTAAACCTAATGGTACAATCGTAACATCAGGCCACAAATATGCGTCATAACCTATGGTGGCTGCTAAATGGTGCCTGTAATTAAACCCTTTACCATAGCCAAAGTTGACACTACCGCCAGCCACAGGATCACCCCAATAATCAAGACCAAGTGGGATACCTGCATCAAAAAAGAAATATGTACCCGAATCCCGAAATGGTTTGTTCACTTTTTGGGGCTTAACCAAAGCTCTTGCTCGCTCTTTTATCTCAGCATCAATAAAACTTACACTCAGAATATCACCCCAAGGAATGTGTAAGGTATCCTGTTGGTTAACAAATAAGTCGATACTTTTTTGATAATCGATCTTAATTACTTTGCCTTCAACCGTTGTTCCCGACTTTAAATCGACCCGGGCATAGTTCTGTTTTACCTGAGCATAAGATGTGGACGTTAATACCATCAAAACCATGATGAATAAAAAATGAACTAACCGTGAAATTCGGCTAGAATAAAGTCCTGAAAACTTTGTTAGTTTTGAATACATTTCGGCGGAATTTATGAAAAACCTTCCTGTTTATATAGTCATTTTTATTTCAGTTTTAGCGCTAAATTCATGTACGTCAAATTGTGACACGTCGGTATACTATTATGCAAAAGTGCCTGTGTATGGAAGCATTGAAACCTTGCGAAAAGGTTTTGAAATTAAAGGTGTTCAACCCATGGACACCATCACACAAATAGTGGAATTGGACCACGCATACTTTTTGGAAGAAAAAGGGAAAGGAGTTCATGTGGTAGACAAGGTAAATTTCACCGAACCTAAGCGCATTGCTTTTATTAGCATCCCTGGATATTTATCGCTTGAAGCAATCAATAATACACTGTATGTTGGTCAGGCCACCGACCTTGTTAGTATCGATGTATCTGACCTGAACTCAATCCAAGTTGAAGCTAGAATAAGTAATGTGTTTAACGCGGATTATGTTAAATCTGACTCCTTCATTGTGGGTTACACCGAAGCGTATGTGCGACTGATTCTTGAGGATGCACATTGTGCAGAAACACACATCATGCCCGAGAATCGCTCTGAGATCGAAAGCCAGTCTGTCGAGCCGCATGTTGATCTGCACATCACCAACAACCATTTACATGCTTGTGATAACAAAAACGTATCAAGTTTTTCGATAAGTGGTGGTGACTTAACCTTTCGTGCATCTAATTCTATAGTGTCGGGAAGAAATACTGGAAGCCCAAAAATTAACAGTACCCGAGAGTTTGTTGCTGTTGGTACTCCAAGGTCAAATATTTTCCTTTTTCAGACTGACGGTTCTTTATCTCGAGTTGTCTCCACATTTGTAAGCAGTCCGTTCACCTGTGGCAACTTTTACCTATTTCAAAACGCTGCAATCTATACCGACTTTAGAACAAGCTCCAATCAAAATTGTAACTCACAAAACACCCTACATATTCATCCAATAAATGGGTTAAGTCAACCCTTTATGCCAAGGCAGTTTCCGTTCACTCAGCCTCAATCTATATCAATCGTGGATTCCTCAATGTTATTGTGTGATGGAAATGCCGGTTTTAGCCTGTTCGATTTTAAAAGCCCTTCTACATTCAACCCTGACTCCGATATGTTTGACGAAATCACAACTGTTCACAGTGCTGTGAGCGCATTATCGAAAGAGAGAATATTGATTTGGGGAAATGATGGTTTGTTTTATTTCAATGTGGAACAACCAACAAATATTCGGTTGATTACAGAAATAAAATAAAGGGCGTGAAAGTTGAAAAATCCCTAAAAAATAGGATTTGGCCCCCAGCAGTATCGCAACCTTCCACCGTTTGACTTGCGTCTCTTTCACCGAAATGAATGAGGCCTGGTTTTGAAACACCGGTTAAGCCGGTAAAGTATAAGTGTTGAATTTTTCAATCGGATTCAACGCCCTGCTTCAAAGGTAACTTTTTTATCCCGCTCGCACTTAGATAAAGCTATATTTTTGTCGCATTATTTATGCGTCATTTACACGGTAAAACCTCGTTGGTAAGCATCATTCTTCCTTTTAAAAATGAGGAGGACTATTTAGGTGAATGCATTGACTCCATCATCAATCAAACGCATGCACAATGGGAGTTAATTTTAGTGGATGATAACAGTACCGATGCGAGTCCTAGAATTGCACAAAATTCGGCCAAAAATGACAAACGAATTAGATACTTCAAAAATCCCAACAGCGGTGTAATAGAAGCGCTACAATACGGTTTCAAACAATCTACCGGCAACCTAATATCTAGGATGGATGGCGACGATATCAAAACTATCGACAACCTTGAACAATTGGTTTATGCTGTTTCGCCAGGAAAGATCGCAATTGGGCTGGTGCAATATTTTCGGTCAGACGGGCTTGGCGCAGGGTATTCGCAATACCAACAGTGGTTAAATGACCGGACTAAAACGAACAATAGTTTTGCAGAAATATACAAGGAGTGTGTGGTTCCTTCACCGTGCTGGTTGGCTCACCGCGACGACTTTTTGAAGTCAGGCGGGTTTGAGTCAAATAAATACCCTGAAGATTACGACTTGTGCTTTCGCTTTTACGAGGCTGGCCTCAAAACACAAGGCACAGTAGGTATTATTCATCAATGGCGAGATCATCCAACCCGCACTACTCGAGTGTCAAAACACTATTCCGACAATCGGTTTATGCAATTGAAGCTTCACTACTTTAGTTTAATCGATTTGAACCCTGCCCAAGAATTGGTATTGTGGGGTGCAGGTAAAAAAGGTAAAGCCATCGCCAAGTATTGGACAGAAAATGGCATTCTGTTTAGCTGGCTAACCGACAACAAAAACAAAATCGGTCATAATATTTACGGTACCGTCTTAGAGTCGACCGAAACGTTCGACCCAAGCCCAACACATCAAGTCGTAATTGCGGTAGCCGACAAGCAAGGGCAATTAGACATACAAGAAAAGATTAACGGTACAAAATCAGATGTCTTCTGGTTTTGTTAGGCTAGTTCAAAAACGGTAATTTCTGGCCAGATACCGAACCTCCCTGGAAAACCTAGGTACCCAAAACCTCTATTGACATACAGTTGTTGACCTCCCTCTTTATATAAGCCGGCCCATTCTGGATAAACATATTTAATTGGACTCCACTTGAACCCTCCGGTTTCTATGCCAAATTGCATGCCATGGGTATGCCCACTAAACATAGCGTCTACCTGTGGGTAGTCCTGTAGTATTTCACCTCGCCAATGACTAGGGTCGTGGGAAAGAAGCAAGGTAGGAATATTTGCATCAACCCCAGAAATCGCCTTAGACATATCTCCGTATTTTTTAAAATGCATTTTTGCTCCCCAGTTTTCTATGCCAACAACCGCCAATTGTGCTCCATCTTTCTCAATAATTTGATGCTCATTCATAAGCAACCGCCAACCAAGATTATCGTGTACTTTTTGAATTTTGGCTTTGTTTATGGGTAAATCTTTAGGTGTAAAGTTTGGTACATATTCTCCATAATCATGATTACCCATTGTTGCAAATACTCCTAGTGGTGCACTGATTTGAGAAAAAACGTCGATATAATCATCCATCTCGCTCGCATCGTT
Source organism: Bacteroidota bacterium (assembly GCA_024679565.1). Lineage (GTDB taxonomy): Bacteria > Bacteroidota > Bacteroidia > NS11-12g > UBA9320 > UBA987. The sequence continues at coordinate 63,406 of JAIBDD010000002.1, forward strand.
ATTTACAATATCTCCTGTAAAAAAGACCATGTCTGCCTTTTGGTCATTAATCATGTCAACGCCTTTTTGTACGGCATCCTTACTCCAAAAACTACCACTATGTATATCAGAAATTTGTACCAGTTTTAACCCTTTGAACGCTTCAGGCAAATTATCAATTTTTAATTTTTGGTTGACCACTTGATACTGGTGAGACCCTCGTATAACACCGTAAGAAAGGGCCGCACCAAAACCCGTCGCCAGCAAAGCTCCAGATTTCATTAAAAAAGACTTCCTAGTGATTCCTTCTTCTGGTTTTGCACTGGCCTGAAACAAGGTCCCTATCCACTGCACTAGCCTAATGATATCGTCAATAGCCATGAACAAACCCCAGATTAACTGAACCATTAAAAAAATGAAAAAATAACTGAGCGCCACCTTAGTCCAAAAACCTATCGGGGTCGTGCGCATATGCAAAGTGGTGTATATCAAACAGCCGTACGCCAGTGCCACAACCACCCAATACAGGATTTTAAAAATGGTTGACGATTTACCCTCAAAGTTTTGGATGATAATCTTATACCCCTGAAAAACATACAGGTTTAAGAGTAGTAAGATCCCAAGAAATATGACAATAGGTTTCATTGTTTAAGCGTCGCCTTTAAAGAAGCGATGCAAAGTAGACAAATCGAAATCACTTTTGTTTCGTTTTTATCGATTATAGCACTGAACTAGACAGTTTTATAAATTGTTAAAACAACTTGGGGCATTTAATTGTATATACATATAATTTTGTTCTATGTCACTCGAAGAAGATATTAAACAGGAAAAATTTAGATCAGAGTATCAAAAGCTGGCGATTAACATCGCCTTTACAAATAGTTATTTGACTAATTTACTAAACAACTATTTGAAGCCTTACGACCTCTCTATGCAACAGTACAACGTACTTCGTATTTTAAGAGGTAAACATCCTAACCCCGTGTCTATCAATACGATAACTGACAGAATGATTGACAAAATGAGCAATGCGTCGAGGTTGGTAGAGAAGTTGCGTAAGAAAACTATGATACTCCGTCAAACCTGTAATACCGATAAGCGTCAGGTAGATGTTTGTATTACGACCAAAGGACTAGAAATTTTGGCAGAGATAGACGCATTGATGGGACGATACGAGCAACAATTTGCCCATTTAGACCAATCAGAAGTATCGATTGCAAACAAAGTTTTAGACGATTTGAGAAAAAATAATAAATGAATAAAAAGACAAAAACCAGTACGATATTATCCTTAATAGGATTAACCTTACTAAGCTTCACCGCCGCAGTCACCTCGACCGATTATACGGTATTAGCCAGTAAAAGTTCTGTTAAATGGACTGGGTATAAGCCTGGTGGAGAACACCAAGGTATTGTAAAAATAAAAAGCGGCACGTTATCCATGGAAGAAGATATGATAACATCAGGAAACATAGTGATTGACATGCCAACGATTAAGGTGACTGACTCTGAAAGCACAAAACTTCTTAACCACCTTAAAGGGCAAGACTTTTTTAACGTTGCCAAGTTCCCTGCGAGTACATTGGTGTTAACCGACTGCAAATCATTAAGTGTTGACTCTACAGGTAAACACACCTTGCAGATGACCGGAGATATGACCATTTTAGGTAAAACGCAGTCTCTTACATTTACTGCCGTAAACACTGCAAAAACAGCAAACTATATGTTTTATAATGCCAAGCTTACCATCGATAGAACAAAATTTGGTATCATTTATAAATCTAGTTTGTTGGGAGACGCGATGATTAAAGACAATTTTGATTTAGCGATAAAATTGATCGCCAAAAAGAATTAGGGAAACCGGAACACAAAAAAAAGACGTCAGATGACGTCTTTTTTTATGCAATTTATATTGTCTTTTAGCTCTTACGCTTAAGCCCTAAAATTTCTTCAATACTATTCGAAGAAACCGCATGATATCCGGGCTTCGCCAATTCATACACGCGCTTTGCCCATTCTTTACCATCTTCCGTTTTCACTAAAGCTTCGTACAATGGCGACAAGAACTTTCGACGACCTACAGAAGTAAGGAAGCTTTCCATATTATCGTAGGCGGGTTCATATTGAACGGCTATGCAGTGTTGAAACCAGTCACAGAGTATTTCATTATTCCCACTGTTTGTCAAATCAAACACGTTATCCAACTCGGCCACTTGATTCACATCTAACTTATCCTTCAGCCCTCTCAAAAAGTATAACCAATGGTGGGTTGTCCAGTTTTCGGTTAAAAGTTCGTCTGCCTGATCCCCGTTCATAAATTTAAGTATTTCCACCTCTACTTTTTCCAGCTCACCCGATTCAGGATTCGGTGCTGACGAAGGAAGGCCCGGACCATAAATCCATTCTTTAGGCTGGATTTTGGCATACAAATTTGAATCCCCTTTTAACAAATGTTTATCTAAGTAAGCCTCAAACTTCGCTGTGTTCATTGACTTAAAGGCATTTTCTGAAAAATACTGCTTTAAGAAAACGTCAAATTTTTCTCGGCCAACAGCGAATTCGATTGTTTGAAGAAAGAAGCGCCCTTTTTCGTAAGCAATATCCGTCAAACCATCATCAGGATTTCTTCCTGTTAATTCCAAATACAAATGGGTATCGTCCACCTTGTTTTCTCTCGTCAGGCGCTCTATAGTGTGCTGTAACTCTCCCATACCAAGCTTGGTTTGCATCTCTTCATAAGGTTTGCCGAAGATTTTTTCCATAATCCTTTGCTCAAAATAAACCGTGAAACCTTCGTTCAACCAAAAGTCATCCCATGTTTCGTTGGTTACCAAATTTCCTGACCACGAATGGGCAAGCTCATGTGCTATCAACGCTACTAAACTTCTATCACCCGCAATAATTGTAGGTGTTGCGAATGTCAAACGCGGGTTCTCCATTCCACCAAATGGGAAACTTGGAGGAAGAACAACTACATCATATTGACCCCAAGCATACTTGCCATATAATGCCTCGGCACTGTCGATCATACTTTGCATATCTTGAAATTCCCAAACGCATTTCTTTAACATACTAGGCTCGGCATAAACGCCGCAGTTTCTGCCCAATTGTTCGTACTCCAAATCACCTACGGTTAACGCCAACAAATAGGACGAGACTGGTTGGTTCATTGTAAAAGAATATACGCCGTCTTTGGTCTTCTTTTGTCCATTCTCAGCGCTCATTAAGGCAATTAAATCAGGTAGTGTCGTAATACTCGCGCTATAAGTAAACTTAACACCTGGGCTGTCTTGACACGGAATCCATGTGCGCGCTAGTATCGCTTGAGACTGACTAAATAAATACGGGTGCTTCCCACCAGCGGTTTGCTGTGGCTTTAACCATTGCAATGCCTCAGCAGAAGGGTCAGTTTCGTAAAAGATTGTGACGCTCTTGGTCTTCTTTTTTAGGTTTATGGCTAAATCTTGTCCAAAATATTCTACATCCTCGGAGAGCAAGAACTCTGCCTCACTACCGTCGTTCAGAAGTATTTTTTCGATATTCAGTTGACGACTATCAAGATGCAAAACAGTTGCATTTGTTTTTCGGTCTAAGTCAAGACGTACGCTGCCTTTAAGTACTCTTTTCTCAAAGTCTACGGCTAAGTCTAGATGCATATGACGTACCGAGACTTCATGCGGATTGCTGAAGGAATGCGCGTCGGCTGTCACCTCCATTGATTCGGCTGTTGACCCCTGACTGGATTCGGTATTTAAAGCGGTATTGTTTTTGCAACTATTAAGTAAAGGTAGTGAAAGTAAGATCAGGCTTGAACTTACGGTGAGTCTAGTAATTCTGTTCATTCTTATCGATAACTTGAGGTCAAATATAGCATCACTACAATAAAACAATGTTTATAACGTTCATTGCGTAACCGAAAATTTAATTACGCAAAGTGAACTATATGTATAATTTTGCACAACTTGTTAAGAAATGAAAAAGATTTATAAAATTAAACCACTACAAGGACAAACATGGCTAAGAAGGTTTAGCCTATTGTTGACTTTGTTATGCAGCTTGGCTTTTATTTCTAATGCTCAAGACGACGAATACTCTGATGACTACTCTGACGATTATTCTTCCGACTACTCTGAAGACTATGAAGACGATTACTCTGGAGACAGCAGTGACGAATACTCTGAAGATGGTGATTACGGTGATGACTACGGAGATGATGACTTTGGAGATGCATTCGGTAGTAGCAAACGTGAAGAGTACGTTCCAAAGAAAATCATTCGTAAACCCTACATAAGATTTGTTCCTCCTTACGACTCCTCACGCGAGCTTGTATTATACAAAGCGGTTATAGAGGTTATGGACCGAGACGGTTATGAAGTAGAAATTGACACAATCCGTTTTCGTACGAATCAATGGTTAGAAGCTGAATTCGGTAAGAACTTGAAAAAGTTTTTAACGATGGATGGCATTAATGATGCTGCTGGAGAAAACGAACACAAAATAACGATACATGGTGCATTCCCTTGTGAAATTCAACCAAATGAATTTACAACGGTTACTGAAGGAATGGTAGAGTATGACATGGAAATACGTGTTAGAGACGGTAGATACCGTTATACGGTTAAAAACCTTGTTCATATCGCCGAGCCTCGTCCAGGGGAGAAAGAAGGTGAAAGAACATACTTTGAGTACCTGATGAAAAGTGAAGACGATGTTAGAGCGGGTGATAGAATTTTAGTCGCTGCTGATAAGAAAATCAACTCCATGATGACTGAGTTACGGAAAACTTGTCAAACAAATCCTATCGAAGAAGATGATGACTGGTAGACAATAATTCTATGAAAAATATTGATACCCCTATGTCAACAATCAATTGGCATAGGGTTTTTTTATGTCTAAACTTTGTGTCAACAAAAGAATAAAAATCATGAGTAACACAGTAATGGGTCTTGACAAAGTAGGTGTAGAGCGGGTGGTAAACCGATTGAATGATCTCCTTTCATCGTATCAAATTTTTTATCAAAACTTGCGTGGGTATCATTGGAACATTATCGGAAAAGACTTCTTTGAATTACATCTAAAATTTGAAGAATTCTACAATAACGCCCAAATAAAAATCGATGAAATCGCAGAGCGTGTGCTCACTTTAGAAGCAACGCCACTGCACAGCTTTAACCAATATACCAAGCATGCAAAGATTAGTGCACACGAAAATGTGACTGATGGCTCAGAAGCGGTTAATCAAATTAAAATTCAGTTAGAACAGCTGGTTATTCAACAAAGAGAAACGCTTGAAATCGCAGAAGATAACAAAGACATTGCTACCTCTGATTTAATGACGCAATACATATCAGAACAGGAAAAAACAATTTGGATGTTAAAGTCCTTTTTGTCGTAGCCTATTTGTTACGCATATTTTTAACGGCGCGCCAAATAATTGGCGGCATCCAGTTGCTTGCAAAGTTTACAATGGAATTGTACTTGCGCATACCCTTCTCGCTCTCCACTCCTTTTCTGTCTACAAACAGCGTTGTGTGGTCTTCTAATCCTTCATTCACTTCATGTGATGGACGACCATTGGTGTAGTAGTATAGCGCCAGTGACCTTCGACTTCTGTCTTCAGGACAACTTAACTTATCTGGGTGTCCGTGGTATGAAAAATCTGTGGTCGAGAACATAGCCATTCGGTTAAATAAGGGCAATATTTTCTTCTCACCAACAGTCATGTCTTCGTTCCAAAGCTCAAAGTGTCCGCCATATTCTTCCTTCCAGTCTTTGTTCAGATATACCAAAACATTCAACCTTCTATCTAAGCCAGTGCGTTTGTTTTTATTAAAATCAGCGTGGACTTTCAAAAACCCACCGCGTTTAATTTGGTGACAGCCTCCACCTTCGAAATACGGATCTCCTAGTAAATCTTCGATACCCGTAAGTTCCGAAAGAAAATTTAGAAAAGGTTCTGAGTTTAAAAAGTGCATAAACACTTTGGTAGCCTTCCCAAATCTGTCTTCTCCGCGTGAAGCAAGCTTTACCTCATTAGGCGTTTTATACTGAATATCCCCCTTATCACCCATATCTGGAAACTCAGATAATACCAATGATAAAAATTCCGAATTAAAGAAATCATCAAAATAAATATTTGGGAAAGGAGAGTTAGATGAATAGGCGCTTTTATAGTGACTTGCAAGTCCCATTAATTCGTCATATTCGATGTCTAACACTTTATATTCTCCGATATACATACATTAGCTTTAAGGTGTAAAAAAAAGAAATATTTTTGTGACAACAAAGACACGTACGAATATGATACAATATAAGTTGTGGAACAACATACTGGGATGGATAAGTTTCGCGATCGCGATGGTCGTTTACTCAATGACTGTTGAGCCATCGGTACCCTTATGGGATTGCGGCGAGTTTATCTCTGCTTCATACAGTTTACAAGTAGTTCACCCTCCTGGTGCTCCACTTTTCTTGCTTTTGGGGCGTTTGTTTTCTTTGTTTGCGCCAAGTGCCGAACATGTAGCACTTGCCGTTAATATGTTATCGGTTGTTGCCAGTGCATTGACTGTTGGTTTTACTTTTTGGATCACCACACATTTTGCAGTAAAGGCATTACACCTGAACGTTCAAAACCCAACCGTGTCTGTTGAAAATAGCATGACCATCTTTGGATCGGGCTTGATTGCAGCATTAGCCTTAACGTTTATGGATACTTTCTGGTTCAGTGCAGTTGAAGCAGAAGTATACGCTTCCTCCTCTTTGTTTACAGCCTTATCGTTTTGGGGAATATTAAAGTGGGAGACAAACAAGGACAAACCAAAATCAAATCGTTGGTTGGTATTTATAGCCTACACCATTGGTTTATCAATAGGACTTCACTTACTTAACTTACTGGTTATGCCAGCGGTAGTGTTATACTACTTCTTTAACCAATATGAAGTAAACCGAATGAATGTAATTCGTGCTTTAGGTATTGGAGCGGGTTCATTGGTATTTATTAACTGGGGATTGATTCCTGGGGTACCAAAAATCGCTGCATTCTTCGACAAGATTTTTGTAAACAGCCTCGGTTTACCGTTCAACTCTGGTGTATTGTTCGCAGTTGCATTGGTAATAGGCTTGATAATCTTTGGTATTCGATATACGATCATTAATAAAAAGCCATTACTCAACTTAGTGATGTTGTGTACAACGTTTATTTTAATTGGTTATAGTTCATATTCAATGGTAGTAATTCGTTCGTTGGCCGAACCAGCAATTGACATGAACGATCCTGAAGATGCCTACAGTTTATTAAGCTATATTCAACGTGAACAATATGGTGATCGTCCATTATTTAAAGGCCCATACTACAACGCACGTTTGAAGCCACCTTATTACAAAGAAGGTTCTGCTCAATATCGAAATGGTATAGACAGTGAAGGAAAGCCAGAATATGTAAAAACTGGAAACCGAACTGAGTATGTTTGGGACGATAGATACCTTACCAATTTCCCACGTATGGGTGATTTAACCGACAAGAATAAAGGGTACAAGTATTGGTATAAGGAACGTGAAAAAACCGACGGAAACGGGAATAAAGAAATAGTTACGCCTGACTTTAAAGACAACATTGGGTTCATGATGAACTACCAACTGGGCTGGATGTATTGGCGATATTTCTTCTGGAATTTTGGTGGAAGACAAAGTGACATTCAAAACGTCGACAATAACATTTTTGAAGGCAACTGGATGAGTGGTATAGGTGCATTCGACAATCGTCGTATTGGACCACAAGACAATATTCCTGCTTCTTTGTCAAGCAATAAAGCACGAAACAAGTACTACCTCATTCCATTCTTCCTAGGATTAATTGGGATATTCTTTCAGTTCACTCGACAGAAATTGGACGCAACCGTTGTTCTTGCACTATTTGTGTTTACAGGAATGATGATTGTAATTTATCTGAATCAACCGCCTTTAGAACCAAGAGAACGGGATTACACCAACGTTGGGTCGTATCAAACTTTCTGTATTTGGATTGGTTTGGCTGTATTGGCCATTGCCGAAGCGCTAAAGAAGTATATAAATGGGAAATTAGCAGCTGTAGTTGCTATTCTGGTTTGTGCTACGGCACCTTACCTAATGGGGTCACAAAACTGGGACGACCATGACCGTTCTGACAGATACTTGGGTATCAGTTTTGCAAAAAACTACTTAAACTCCTGTGACGAAAACGCCATTTTATTTACCAATGGTGATAACGATACGTATCCATTGTGGTACGCACAAAACGTAGAAGGGTACAGAACTGATGTAAGGGTGATTAACCTAAGTCTTTTAAGTACCGAATACTACGCTCAAGCACTTACAAGAAAGTACTATGGATCAGAACCATTGCCTTTGAGTATTATACCTAGTGATAAATTAAAAGACGGCGAGCGCGAAAGCTTAGCATGGAAAAAAGACAATCCATTCTTTAACTCAACGGATTACTACAACCTGGCAACAGTGCTAAAATTTATGATTAGCGACGACGACAGACACAAAGCTGCCTCGAATCCTGTAAAGCCAAGCGAGTTAGAAAACTACCTACCAAGCCGGAATGTAATTGTACCTGTAGACAAAGACGCAGTGCTTAAATCAGGTATGTTAGAAGAAAAGGATACGGGTAAAATAGTAGATAATATCCAGTTCAATTTAGGTTCTCGATTGATGAAAGGAAGTATTGTAATGCTTGATATAATCGCTTCCAATGCTGCAAATGGCTGGGAACGACCAATCTACTTTACAACAACAACTGGAGACGACACCTACGCTGGTTTGGAATCATACTTCCGACATGAAGGTTTGACTTATCGACTTGTTCCGATGAAACACAATTGGGATCAATATAGAGGCCTCGTTGATAAAGAATTAATTTATAAAAGGTTAATGAAAGACTTCACTTGGGGCAATATGGATAAGGGCACTATGTTCTTAGACCACAAAGCCACCCTAGTGCCTCGTAACCTTAGAATTCTATTCGTTCAGGTTGCTCAGCAATACTCTAGTGAAGGAGATACGGCTAAAGCCAAAGAATTACTTCTTGAATCGTTACGTGTTATTCCAGAATCAGTATTACCGATGGATGTTTACGTTCGATCGTACTACATAGAAATGCTTAATACGAGCGGAGACTTAGAAACAGCCAAAATGTTGTTAGACCGAAGTGTGAATCAAATCACAGAGGAAATGGCATACTATCGTAAACTGGCAACCAATAAGGACCGAAAATTTAAGAAAATTGGTAAACAAAAGTTAGAATCTACTGCACGAGACTTACAGCAAAATATTGGCATCGCAACACGAATGAGTGATTCGACAGCTGTCAATACGTTGTCTAATTTGCAGAGTACTTTTAGCAGATAAGAAAAGATCGGCAGTTTGCCCATCTGCACATTAACATGGAAAAGAAACCGCAACCAAAGCAGCTGATTTACGGCATTCATGCAGTGCAAGAAGCTATTGAAGCAGGCAAGCAGTTTGAAAGAATTTACATTTTAAAAACAGACAAAGGCGAAGCTTTGATGGAGCTTAACGCTCTAATTAAAACAAATCGACTCCCGGTTCATCACGTGCCAATCCACAAGTTAAACAGATTGTCGCGTGGCAACCATCAGGGTGTTGTTGCCTTTTTGTCTTTGATTCCAAACGTTGAAATTGATGAAATCATCACTCGAGCGTTCGAAGCAGGTGAAGATCCAAAAATTTTGGTGCTCGATGGAATTACAGATGTACGAAATTTTGGTGCTTTAAGCCGGTCGGCACTGGCATTTGGATTTCATGCGGTGGTTGTACCTAATAAAGGTTCAGCGCTAATTCATCAAGACGCAGTAAAAGCTTCAGCCGGTGCGCTGATGAAAATACCTGTCTCCAAATCAATCAATCTCAGCCGATCATTGGAAGCGATGAAAGGCTTTGGCTTAAAAGTTATAGGAATAACAGAAAAAGCCTCTGAATCCATTCGCGATATGAAAATAAACGAGCCTGTTGCGTTGGTATTAGGAAATGAAGAAACGGGATTACATCAAAACAGTTTAGCACTATGTGATGCCACCTATGGTATCGAAATATCGGAAGATATTGACTCCTTAAATGTGTCGGTTGCAGGAGCAATTGCTATGTTTCAGGCGTCAATTTAGTGGTTTTGAACACCTTGTATTTCGACTAATTTCATCTCAAAATTTCCTCACAATCACATCTAACTGATAACGAGTTAGTTATGCCAGAATTGGCACAGTTCTTGTATTTTAAAACTAAACAAGTTTTTGCTTGTTTTTTTGAAGTAGAAATTTATTTTCGCGAACAATTGAGACAGATTAATATTATTTTATGTATTGGACTTTAGAACTAGCATCCTATTTAGATGACGCACCTTGGCCAGCGAGCAAAGATGAGTTAATAGATTATGCCATTCGATCTGGTGCTCCTTTGGAAGTTGTAGAAAACCTACAAGAATTAGAGGATGACGGAGATGCATTTGAATCAATCGATGAGGTATGGAGTGAATATCCGACCACAGACGATTATTTCTTTAACGAAGATGAGCTATAAACAGCAGAAACATATTTTGTTGAACCGGGCTTTCGCCCGGTTTTTTTATGCCATAAATTCAACAACCTCCTCCACTACATCATCAGACTTTAAACCATTGTTGTGCCCTAAACCTTCAGTTTCCATAAGTTTACTATTGGTAACTTGCGCAAACGCCTTCACCTCTTCTATGCTTACCTCTGGGTCATCATGGTCACCAATAACAAGTATTTTAGGTAGTTCTTTTACTTCTTGTATTCTATTGTAGATGGAGTAATAATTAAAGTCTTGGTCAAATTTCGCCCATAAGCGTTTTAACAGCGCTTGTTTCACTTGATTGCTTCCATTTATCTGCTCCATAAACCTGTTCATTATCGATTCGGCATAAGCTGCAGAATTGGCCACTACCAGCCTATCGACCTTATGCGTGTTTTCTGTCAGAAACAATACACTAGCCATTGCGCCTAACGAATGCCCAACAAGTGCATAAACAGTATCGAAGTGATTGACGATAGCCTCTACTGTGGCTTTAAACTCCAGAACATTGGTTGTTTTACCTTCAGACTTTACATGACCCGGCAAGTCTGGAATCACAACGGTAAAACCTTTTTGCACCAATGGATCGATGAACTTTCTAAAGTGAAAACCTTTGCTGCTCCAACCATGTACCAAAACCACCACTGGCCCTTTGCCCCAGTACCATGCATTTGTTCTTTTACCCGCGATGGTAAAGCTCAACTTGATTCCTTGCCTTTTTTTCTAGATCTAAAGGATGTGATTTTAGCCTAAATGGCTTGAAGAATAAATAATATGCAAACCTTCCTGCTAAATTGGGGCTTAACCAACCCAAGAACTGAACCAATAATTGAATTGCTTTCTGCATTAAATTCTGTTGTATGACAAAGGTGTATTGTTAGCCCCGAAATCTTTGACCAAGTTGGGGTTTATTTTACCAGATATACGATGTAGGACAATTGCAGCTATAATCCTAAGGTAATAGTGCATTAATTATTTCGTTTGTTTTGGGGATTAGTAAGCGGTGCCCACCATCTACGAGTTTTAAGTGTGTATTAGGGACCAACTTCTGATACCGTTTGGCACTTTTATAGGAAATCACACTATCAGATTTACCATAAATTAGAAACGACCTGATGTCTGACTCCCCTATTTCAGCAATTGTTTTAGAGATACCAGGACTAATTCTTGCCGTACTCGACCAGCGATCAAATAATTCCTGACGTTTACTTAGGGTATCTACGGTAGATTTATAAAACTTCAAGGCTTTCGGGTTAATTAATCCGAGCTTCTTGATAAACTTAACTGTAGAGAAAAACCATCCAGGATAGAGCACAAAGCTTTTAAAAAGTAATTGGCCTACACTCGTTTTTGTAATAAAACTAAAGGCGGGTTTTCGTTTCAACCCATCAGCTGCGATTAACCACAAGTCGTTTATTTTATCCTTGAAAGCAACGGCAAAACCGAGTGCGTAATTTCCACCAATACTATAGCCAAGTAAGCTTATTGATTCACTCGCCTTTACATAAAGCAAAAAACGAGTCATTAAGTCTGCCAACAATTCTGGCGTTAGCTTCTCTTTTTCGCCCCAAATTGTTTTACCTTGAAAAGGTAAATCGACAGAAACAAGCCGATATTTCTTACCCAAACTTTGCTCGAAAACGTTGAAAACGGTACAATCTTGGCCGTAACCATGGAAGCAAATCAAGGTTTCTGTACCCTCACCAAACTCCACATAATTGATTTGTGAATTCCTCCATGTAAATACCTTTTCCACAATGTATTAATTAGTACTTTAAAGTCTTAATTTTGCCCAATTTGAAAGAAAACTAATGCCCAAAGATACTTCATTAAAATCAGTCCTAATTATTGGTAGTGGTCCCATTATCATAGGCCAAGCCTGTGAATTTGATTACTCCGGCTCTCAAGCATCGAGAAGTCTAATGGAAGAAGGGATTTCAGTTACGTTAATTAACTCGAATCCGGCCACCATTATGACGGATCCTGTTATGGCCGACAACATTTACTTGCTGCCGTTAACTCCAGAATCAATCGAGTCAATTCTAGCGAAGCACGATATAGACGCGGTACTGCCAACAATGGGTGGTCAAACTGCACTAAATTTAGCCAAGGAGGTAGATGAGCTTGGCATTTGGGAGAAGTACAATGTGCGCATGATTGGCGTAGACATGGAAGCCGTTGAGAAGACTGAAAACCGTGAGGAATTTCGTCGATTAATGGTAGAAATAGGCATCGGTGTTGCACCATCCAAAATTGCTAATTCGTTTTTAGAAGGCAAAGAAGCGGCACAGCAATTGGGCTTCCCACTTGTAATCCGTCCTTCCTATACCCTTGGTGGTTATGGTGGTGGCTTTGTGCATTCAAAAGACGAGTTTGATGAATCTTTAAAGAGAGGATTAGAGGCTTCACCAACGCACGAAGTATTGGTTGAACAAGCCGTTTTGGGTTGGAAAGAATACGAATTGGAATTGCTACGTGATGCCAACGATAACATAACCATCATTTGTACGATCGAAAATTTCGATCCGATGGGCATTCATACTGGGGACTCTATTACCGTTGCGCCAGCAATGACCTTGAGTGATACTTGTTTTCAAGAGATGCGCGATCAGTCCATTAAAATGATGCGAAGCATCGGAAATTTTGCCGGTGGCTGTAATGTTCAGTTCTCTGTTAATCCTGAAAATGAAGATATAATCGCAATTGAGATTAATCCACGTGTAAGTCGGTCTTCTGCACTTGCATCGAAAGCAACGGGTTATCCTATCGCCAAAATCGCTGCTAAACTAGCGATTGGCTATCATTTAGATGAATTAAAGAATCCAGTAACCAAAACGACTTCTGCATTTTTTGAGCCGTCAATTGACTATACGATTGTTAAGATTCCAAGATGGAATTTTGCAAAATTCCCTGGTGCTGATACGCAACTCGGTCTTCAAATGAAATCTGTGGGTGAGGTGATGGCAATCGGACGTAGTTTCCAAGAAGCCATCCAAAAAGCCTGTCAGAGTCTTGAGCTAAAAAGAATGGGCTTGGGTTGCGATGGTTACGAAGAGCGTAATTTAGAAAAGCTAATCGACAGTCTTAAAAATCCAAGTTGGGATAGACTATTCCATATTAAAGATGCAATTTCCTTAGGTGTGCCTATTACGTCTATACAGGAGGCCACGAAAATTGACCGTTGGTTCTTAGAACAGATTTACGACTTGGTCAAAACAGAAAGAGAAATTAAGAAGTATACACTTCAAAACATAGAGCCTTCCGTTTTACGTATTGCTAAGGAAAAAGGTTTTTCTGATTACCAAATAGCACATACCATGGGCAGTTGTACCGAAGATGATGTCTTTGAAAAAAGAAGTGAATTAGGTATCAAACGTGTTTACAAAATGGTTGATACATGCTCTGCCGAGTTTGAATCACCTACCAACTATTTCTATTCGTCATTCGACGGAGAAAACGAGTCGGTTGTTACAGAAAAAAAGAAAGTTGTCGTTTTAGGGGCGGGTCCAAACCGAATTGGTCAAGGTATTGAATTTGATTATTGCTGTGTTCATGGTCTAATCGCTTCCAAAGAAATGGATTACGAAGCTATCATGATTAACTGTAACCCTGAAACTGTGTCGACTGATTTCGACATGGCGAACAAGCTTTATTTTGAGCCTGTTTTTTGGGAACACCTAATAGAGATTATTGAACTAGAAAAACCTGAAGGTGTAATCGTTCAACTCGGTGGTCAAACCGCCTTAAAACTTGCTGAACGTTTGCATGAAAAAGGTATTAAAATCATTGGTACCGCATTTCCTGATATGGACTTAGCAGAAGACCGCGGTTCGTTTTCTGACTTGTTGAAGGAGCTAGGAATTCCCTACCCAGATTATGGTGTTGCAGACAACGCTTATGAAGCTGTTGAAATTGCAAACAGAGTTGGGTACCCTGTATTGGTTCGCCCTTCTTATGTTTTAGGTGGACAAGGAATGAAAATTGTCATCAACGACGAAGATTTGCAAAAAGCAGTTATCGATCTTCAGGGTGACCTGCCAGATAATAAAATTCTGATTGATCACTTCCTTGATAGAGCTGAAGAGTCTGAAAGTGACAGTATCTGTGATGGTGAGGATGTTCATATTTTAGGTATGATGGAGCACATCGAACCTGCCGGCATACATTCTGGCGATTCATCTGCCGTATTACCTCCATTCAGTTTCTCACAATCTGTACTTGACCAAATGGAAGAGTACACGGAAAAAATAGCCCACGCATTAAACATTAGAGGCTTGCTGAATATTCAGTTTGCCGTTAAAGATGATAAAGTATATGTAATTGAAGCGAACCCAAGAGGCTCAAGAACGGTACCATTCATTTGCAAAGCATACGAAGTGCCGTACGTTAACATTGCAACTAAAATTATGCTAGGTACGCACAAACTAAAAGACTTCGACATTGTTAAAAAGCCTAAAGGCTACGCAATTAAGAAGCCTGTATTCTCCTTCAATAAGTTTCCTAACGTAAACAAGGAATTGGGTCCTGAAATGAAGTCAACCGGTGAGGCAATCTTATTTGTTGACGACTTAAAAGATCCTTACTTCAGAGATTTATACAAAGAGAAATCGATGTACCTAAGTAAATAAGATGTTTTTTAGAAACCTGCTGTTATTACTTGTTGCCTACTTACTTTGGCGTTTTATAAGCAAAGCCTGGCGTTTTCGAAAACTGGTTATCAACCAAAGAGATGAGTTTTTGAACCAAACACGCGCTGCCGAAAAACAGACAAGACAGGACGGTGAAATCAACATTCAATCAAGTAAAAAAACAAAGCCTAGTACCTCTGACGATGGCACGTACATTGATTACGAGGAAGTAGATTAGTTTTAAAGCATTGACCGCTTTAAAAGTTGGTCAAGTGTTTTTTGTATAATATTGTGTAAATGATAGTTATATGAAATCTTCCATTTACACTACGCTTGGCTTTCTTATTGTTCTTATATCCTCAAATTCGTTTGCTCAGAACGTAGCACTCCACTTTGATGGAAGTGATGATGTGGTTCAAACATCAAACCCAGGTATTAGTGGTCAAAATGCACGAACAGTGGAAGCGATCATTCGCACCACCGCAAATTGTGACCCTCAAAAAGGAGGTAAACAAAAGGTAATAGTTGATTGGGGTGCAGCGTCAACCGGTGCAAGGTTTACGCTAAATATAAAAACAGATAATGCCTTACGTTTAGAGGTTCAGGGATCTGGCATGAATGGTCAGACAGCTATAAATGACGGCAAATGGCACCATGTAGCTGCTGTGTATTCACAGGTTGGTAAGCAAAATAACATAGCCTTATATGTTGATGGTGTTTTAGATACAAGTGGAAGCATTCCTACTTCTATAAATACTGGTACTTCAATTAACGTTCGCATTGGTCAGCGTGTTGATGGTATTAATAGTTTTGACGGCGAGATTGATGAAGTACGCATTTTTAACCGCATTCGTACGCAGTCTGAGATTAAAGCAGATATGGGTAAAGAATACTGTTCCAACTCGAAAGGATTAGTCGGTTATTATAAACTTAACGAAGGCAATCCAGGTTCTACAAATACTTCGAACAAAACAGCAAAGGATTATTCATCCACCAAAAAAAATGGAACCTTAAGTAACTTCAGTCTATCCGGTTCAAAATCCAATTGGGTCACTGGTGACACGCTAACTGGTGGAGACACTAAGTCAACTGAAGATGTGTTTGGATGTTATACCTACACGACTATAGATGGTACGGTCTATTCGTCTCCTGGCAAGTATACCCGTAAAATTCCAAATGCGGCTGGTTGCGATTCTCTAATAACGTTAAACGTTACACTTGGGAGGGTTTACCATTTCACTCGTCATACGGTTTGTGACTCCTTTGTAATGCCTTTGGGAAGAGTAGTCTACCAAACTGGTTTCTATCGTGATACAATAAAGGGTGTTGCACCGAAAGGTTGTGATTCTGTATTAATCATGGAGGTAAAGGTCAACCCAAAAGTTGAAACTCAAGAAGACATAGTGGTGTGTGATTCCATTTCGATTAATAACAAGTGGTACTTCTCTGATATCGAACTTTCTCAAAATGGAACGGCAGTAACTGGGTGCGACTCTATTCACTCAATAGATATAACAGTGAACGAATCAAGCTCAGCAACTTTGTTTGAAACACATTGCGACCGATTTACCTCTACCCTAGGGAATACGTATACCAAATCGGGTATTTATAAAGAAAAACTATCTAAGGCTAATAAGTATAAGTGCGATTCACTAGTAGTTATTGATTTAACCATAAACAATAGCAGTAATGTTACTATTCCTTTGCAGGACTGCGACTCATTTATCTCGCCTGCAGGTTATCACTATCTCACAACAGGAGTCCATACTGAACGCTATACTTCACAATATGGATGTGACTCAATAATTGCCTACGACCTTACTTTATCCGAAACCAAAAGCAGTGAGAATAAATTAGAAGTTTGCGATTCTGTTTTAATCAACAATGTTTGGCGTACAAATACAGGCATTATTAAATATACAGATGCAACCAGTGCCGGCTGTGATTCTAATGTTACCATCGATCTTAAGGTTGTCAAACCCGATATGTCCGTAGATATTTCAAATCACATGCTTTCTGTTACTCAAGAAGCAATATCATATCAATGGATTGATTGTAACACAAACAAAGAAATATCAGGAGCAACTAAGAAGTCGTACACAGCTACATACTCCGGTTCATTTGCCTGTATTATTAACCTTAACAGCTGTACAAAACAAACCGATTGTTATGACGTTATTGGTCTTGCAGCAGGAAACACGACTAAATCACAGAATCGAATTCGTGTTGTGCCAAATCCAAATAACGGTTCATTTCATATAGTCAGTTATTCCAATTATCGAATTATTAGTTATGATTTAAGAGACTTAACCGGTCGTCTTATTATGAGTAAAGATGGGTTAAATGACAGTAATGTTCATCTTAACCACAAACTAATACCAGGCGTGTATATTCTAAATATTGGTACTGGAAACACGCACGAATCAATTCGATTGAGCGTTCAATAATGCCCTTGAAAAAATAAATGCCAATCAAGTAATTATGTTACTTGATTGGCATTTTTAGTTACCGCTGAATAACAATACGTGCCCTGTATTCTTGATTCCCTTGTTTAACGTCAAGAATATATATTCCACTTGATAAACCAGAAACATTAGACGCATACAAGCCATTTGTGCGCTTTGTGGTTTCCACGTTCATTAATTTGCCCGTTAAATCCGTAAAAGTAATTGCAGCGTTTCCTGTGTTGATCGTTGATTTAATCGTAACCAAATTATTACTAGGATTTGGATATACGACATAACTTATCGTCGTTTTAGATACATTTGGAATGTTTACGAATCGTGCTGTATTGCCATCGCCATAGTCAACATCTAGTGTATCGCCAAGATACAACCAAGGAGGATTAAACTGTGCTGTTTCTCCTAAACAGTATTGGCTTCGGAAAGGATTTATGGAAAAATTTAAAATGTCTGCTCCAGTTCCAATGGTTAGTGTGCGTGTTGTTGTGTAGCTAGTGCCACACATATATTCAAATGTGGCTTCGACAGTATATGAACCATCCTTGGTATACGCATGTATAAAACTGTTATTGTTGTTAGACAATGTGTCAAATGATCCATCTCCATAATTTAAGACCGTTCTAATGGCTGAATATGAACTTACAGAGCCGCGTAACTTTTGCCCTAAACACAGTTTGTCTGTGTTAAAGTAAATATTTCCATTTCTCATGAAAGAAGTAGTCACATTGACTTTTTGCCTTGAGGTATCAATGCCGCATCCATTGTACGCAATAGCCATTACCTCATATTCACCAACAGACGGGTAACCATACTCTAATTCATCCAATCTGGTATTCTTTCCGTCGCCTAAATAAACACGTAAACTGTCTAATGGTGAATTTCCTGGCCAAACACTAACGTTCACCAATTGGTTAGGGCACACCTCAGTTGGATTAATGCTTAACCCCCCATCTGGTTTGGCACGTGCGTCGTCTACAATCGTAACGACTTGACTACTTTCTTGGTCTCCACAAAAACCCTTAACCTTTAACTTAATGGTGTGCATACCCGTTGCCTTATACGTATGGCGCGGATACAATTGATTTGACGTTGTACCGTCTCCGAAATCCCACATTAGGCTGTCATACCCATTGATATTACTCCACTCAGAAATCGTTAGAGACGTACCCAAACAATAGTAGCCATTGGTACTCGATTGATTCAAACTAAAGTTCGTTTCAATTTTAGGGTGCACGCGGATAAATATCTCTGCTGAATCTGTTGACATGCCGTTAGTGGCCGACAAAAGAACATAGTAGGTGCCAGGATTACCGAAATTCTTTTTAATAACAGGGTTTATTGTTGAACTTGGCACTGTTCCATCACCAAAGTCCCATTGGTATAAAGAAGCCCCCTGACCCGTATACGTTAAAGTAACATCTTGACCCGTACAAATGATACTGTCCGACACGCTAAACGAAGCTATTACTTGAGCTTGAGCGTAACAATAAGTCGCAACAAATGCGAATAATAGTAATACTTTTTTCATGTCCTTTTTGTTACAAAGTTCCTGTGGTTTATCAGCTACCACACTGCTCAGAATCAGAAGAATCAACTGATTATCAGCACAAACATTTACAAACTTTGTAACTAACTTATGAGGTTACCCCCAGACATAAAAAGCTACATCAGTACATCCTTTACGGGTTTAATTGGCTCTGGCAAATCCTTTTCACCTAGCATCTCCAAAAGGTCTATTTCTATCGTTCGGCATAAAGACAACATGGGTATGTCGTTGCCAAGTCCTTCAAATGGGTTTTCTGAATAATCACCAATGAGTTCCATCATCAAAAACACCCAGCCTACAATCACAGTAAAAGGTATAGACAGCCATGCGCCCCATTCACTCAAGTCATGAAACTCGGTTACCAAGCCAAAAGGAAGTAAGAAGATAAACAACCCAACAAACACCAAACTCATACTACCATATTGGCGAGGAAGTGGGAATTTCTTAATTCGCTCGGCTTTACCTTGGTGCGTATAAAAGTCATTTAATATTCCTTGAAGCTCCATATGACGAAAATCGTCAATAAGGTTTTGCTTTCTGAATTCCTTTAAATCCTGCGCTTGTTGATCAATTATCTGTGTTGCTGTATTTTGACTGTTAATTAAACGATCTACTTCTTCTTTTGGAAGACAACGTGGTAATTCGTATGCGGTAACATCGTCGCCGTACAAACCAATACCATAAGATTTAAATGATGATTTCGTTTTCCTTCTAACCAAACGCCCTTGGTTTATATGTTCCCATTGTGTTGGAATCAACAATTGGCTTCTAAGAGAATACAGCCACGCAATGTGTCGATATACAAGTCGTTTGTGTACTCCAGTGATTGTTTCTTCTGAAGCCTCTTCATCCCTAAATTGATTTGTGACAAAGCCTCTTACACTTGCTCCCCACATTCGGCTACTGTTTACAATAGCTCCCCAAATCTTTCTAGCCTCCCACAGTCTATCGTATGAGCTATTATTCTTGAATCCAACGTAGAAAGCAACTGCTGTACCCACTAAGGAAACAGGCAACCATGGTACCTCAAATGCATAAATCTTCTTGCTGTGCAGAAATTCGATAAACAACGGAACAAGTGTTGCCCATGCTATTAACCATATCAGGTGACCACCAGAAAACGTCATCACCCCTTTGAAAGTGAAATTCTTTCTTACAAACATTGTTAATCAATTATCAGTTTTCTGTTTAAACTACCCTGATGCGTATTCAGTTCTAATATGTATATCCCTGATGTGAGTTTGCTATTTACTTCAATGCTTGTCCCACTAAGACCATTCTTTGTCAGTACAACTTTACCAAGTTGGTCATAAATAACCAATGTGCCATTTACGCACGCTTCATCAAGCTCAATCAAAAATTTGCCATCGTTTGGATTGGGGTAAAGCGCTCCAGTAATACTTTTCACATCCAATACACTACTCAATGTGTCTTTAGACACAATAACAGTATAGTCTTCCACTTCTCCACTTTCCAAACCACATGGGTCAACCTCGTTTGATGTATATCTGCACACAACGCGCAGTCTTAGTTCTTTGTCAAGTACTACGTCACTAGGGATGGTGAACGTGCCCAAACTTGAATGACTGCCATCAATTTGACCCATATTTAGTCGCTCGTTACTTTCAAATTCTGCGTCTAAGTCGTAGTCAATCCAAGCCTCTACTTTGTTAAGCTCAAAATGATAATTAAGTTCCATCGAAAGCGTGTAGGTTTGGTTTTGCATCAGGTGGACGATGCTGTCTGTGTAATCACCATAGTACTCTTGGTTTGTCGTATTTGACATGCTTTCTAGTCCCACATATTTAATCCAATCAGCCCCTGTACCAGATCCCCCTCTGCCTTCACAATAAACAAAAGGTCGAACCCTGTAATGATACCTGTAAGACGTTGTGATTTCACCACTGTTAGATTCTACTATCAACTTGAAGTATATATCGTCGCCTTCTTCTTCTGAAGGAATTCCCTGCTTCGACATCCATGTGTTGCCAGAAGTGTTTTCAAGTTCAATTTCACTGCCTAAGGTTATGGCATTCTTTGACCACAATAACTTTGCATTCTTTACACCATTCTTTGATTCGATTTCTATAGTTACAACTTGATCAAAACCCTTTCTTGGTGTTCGATCTGTAACTACTTCGGTTGTGGAGACTTGCAAGATTCTTGGATAAGATGCTTTGGCAATTGTTGTATTTTCCCAAAGTCCACGTCCCCATGACGCTGCTCTTAATGTATTGCTTCCGTGATGTATTTCTAAGTCTTTAACGGTAACATTTGGCAGCTGGTCGTTATACAACGTCCACGAATTTGCATTCATGCTTTTGTAGTAAACACCTATCTCTCCACCTACATATATGTACGAAGAGTCAGATTGATCCATTGTTACTGTTCGCAATGGCATATCTCCAAGGTTATACGTGATGTTTTGCCAACTCTGCCCTAAATCGTGTGATATGAATACTTTTTGATTGTCTCTTTGATGTCGATTATAGGTGACAACAAGCGTACTATCTTTTAACGGATGAAATGCAATATCAGTCACACTATAATTAGGCAGATTTGAACGAATATCCGTCCATGTTTTACCCCCGTCTTGCGTAAGTCGGATAGTAGAATTTCTAGAAATCGCAATAATATCAGAATTGTTTTGAGCGATATCCGCATCCTTAACTAACCCAATATTGGGAGCACTGTAAAATTCCCAAGACACTCCAAAATCATCACTAACAAAAATTGAATCTGCAAAGTGATATAGTCTAAAGTGGTTTAAAGGGTCTAACAACAATGGTGCTTCCCAGTCGGCTTGACCCGAACCACGTCTAGGGTTACCCACAGATGTTCGCGTTTGACCTCCATTTCTCGTTATGTTTCTCGATCCATATTGCCAGCTGCCTATCATCCAATCACTGTTAAGCGGTTGTACAATGCCTTCCATTCCATCACCACCATTCCATTCAACCCAACCTGCTTCTTTCAAAATGCTGGTGCCGTTGTCTTGTGATCCTGCTATGTTCGCATAGATATTGGATTGGCTTAAACCCACAGCATAAAATTCACGAATCGCTGTACCATCATTCAGTCTCGTCCAAGTTGTACCATTATCCGAACTTTTTGCTAAATATCCATCCGTACCTAAATAAAATACGCCATTTAGGCATTCTGCTGTTCGAATATCCGCATGTACATAAGCCGCATTTCTATTACTCCATTTCGTGACTTGTTTAAAGGTTTGACCTTCATCCGTACTTGCCTCCGTATCGACATAACCGTAAATCATGTTTTTTACGTCTAAATCCGACACGGCAAAGCCTAAACAGCTTTCGTCAGGATTTGATAAAAAGGTAAAAAATGCGCCTTGGTTTTTTGAGCGCCAAACACCATTGGTAGACGCCACATACACATTGTTTGGTGCGCTTGGCGAAACGGCAATATGCAGTTTTGCATTATTGTTATCTGCAATTAGCGCAGAATTGTTCCAGGTTTTACCTGTATCGTTTGAGTACTTAAGATAATTTCTATCAGATTGATAATAATCGTATGCGTAAATACGGGCAGGGTTAGTTGGATGAAATTCCATGTCTGTATTCCTTCCAGAGAATACAAGCGTCCAAGTTTGCAAATTGTCTTTCGACAGATACATCCCATTCGACGTGCCTATGTATATTATTCCCGTTCTCGTCGGGTGAAACGCTATTTTGTAAATTCTATGATTTCTACCTAATCCACCAAAAGATGTTGCTAAGGGATTGAATTTCGTCTCAAACCACGTTGTTCCGCCATCACTAGATCTGAAAAGACCATGTGTATTGGCATTGCCCCCTTGACGAGCGGCAATTAAAATATCGTTATTATCAGACGGATTAACACTCAAAGATTCTACACCTGAAACCACTAAGGTATCCGTCGTATTTTCCCAGTTCTTTCCACCATCTGATGTTCTCCAAAAACCACCGCTCCTTGATCCAAGGAATATTTGGTCTGTATTGGATGGGTTTACCCAAAACGTTTCAACCCTACCAATACCTGGAGAATAGTGCGAGGTGATGTTATTGGCATCCCAAGGTCCTAATTCTTCCCAGCCGTTTTCGAGTGCTTTTCCGTGTTTGTTAACTCGGCCGTTTGATACGTTTCGATAGCTTTCAATCGCACCAAGATCATAGGCATTTAGTCTATCTCCTGAAGGAAAATATTTGCTCTCGTTTTCGTTTTTCCAACGCTGATATCCTTTCCAACCGCTACCTTTCCCTGTACCATTTTTATCGAAATAGACTTCCGCTGAATCAACAACTTCATAGAAATTGTAGTTGATGTCATCCATCATCCATTTGTAAGACTTTTCTTGACCAAAACCAAGCGTCGCTATTAATGAAATAGATACAACTGCTATTAATTTTTTACTTCTCTTAAACATAGTATCCAAATGTAATTCATCTATTGTAAACTGATTACCCCAATCCCCGTTTGTATGTTTCCAAAGCACGAATCCTTGCCAATTTATGATCAACCATAGGGTTCGGATACTTCTCAGTTGACACTTCCGGAATCCATTTGGCGACATATTGCCATTGTCCATCAAATTTCCTTAACTGTTCGATGGGGTTAAATATCCTAAAATAGGGCGCTGCATCACATCCCGTTCCTGCTGCCCACTGCCAGTTTCCATTGTTTGAAGCCAGCTCGAAATCAAGCAGTTTAGAGGCAAAATATGCTTCCCCCCATCGCCAATCAATCAGAAGGTGTTTACACAAAAAACTAGCGGTGACCATGCGGACACGGTTATGCATATACCCTGTTGCATTTAATTGTCGCATTCCGGCATCAACCATTGGGTACCCCGTATTGCCCGAACACCACTTCTCAAATTCTGACCTATCATTCCGCCATTCAATGCTATCGTACTTTCTCTTGAAATTATGTTCGACAACAGATGGAAAATGATACAAAATTTGCATAAAAAACTCGCGCCATATGAGCTCAGACACAAAAACCGCATTGTCTTTTACTTCACTCAGTATGGTTCTAATACCAATTGTTCCAAATCGCAAGTGCGGGCTTAGGTAGCTTGTTTTATCAACAGCTGGTAAATCTCGGTTTTGTGCATACCCTGATAAGTCGTCGATATTAAAGGGTTTAACCTCAATATTTGATTTTTCAAAACCTATTTCAGCAAGAGATAACGACGCTCCAGCCGTTTTGTACCAGTTCGGTTTGCCTGGGTTTTCCATTGGTTTAACCTCGTTTAAATGTATGTGCTGAAGCCATCTGTTTTTAAAAGGAGTGTATACCGTATAAGGAGATCCATCTGCCTTAACCACTTCATTTTTTTCGACCATTACTTGGTCTTTAAAGGTGTTAAAAGGGATTTTTTTGGATTGAAGGAGTTCGTTAATTTTTTCGTCGCGATACCTCCCATAAGGTTCGTAATCGTGATTGGAATACACCGTTGCAATTTCCCAGTCTTTCATCAACGTCTTGAAAACATCTAACGGGTTTCCATTGAACATGAACAACCCTGATTGATGGCGGGTTAATTTTTGATGAATTTCTTTTAAACGCTCGTGGATAAAAGAAACCCGCGGGTCGTTTGAATCAAGCTCGTTTAGGATTTCATCATCGAAGATAAATATAGGGACGACAGGGTGCCCAGACTTCAACGCCTTGGATAAGCCCACATTGTCTTCCAATCGTAAATCACGACGAAACCAAAATACGGCAACTTGGTCTTTTTGATTAGTCATTATCTGAAACATAACAGATAAAACCCATTTCCGTTTGCGACTACTACATTTGGTTCGGAATCTGTTCTGTCGAGAATTCGTATAACCTATCTGCCTCTTCTTCTTTTAGTCGTTTTACCAATTCTAAAGCATCTGGAACAACGTCACTACACAACACAATTAACGACCCATCCACCGCGTTGTCTACCGCATGTTTTATGGCCTCAGATTCGGAAGGTATTATGGTTGTTTTAATGTTGGGATCATGCATTTTGATTCCATCATCCAACATTTTTATCAACTCCTCCTCCGTTTTACCTCTTAATCGTTTGTCTTGACGAATGATAATCTCATCAAACATATCAGCAGCGATGCTACCCATTTCATTATTGTCTTCTACTCTTCTGTCTCCAATTCCTGCTATAATACCGACCTTAACCGTGCACTCAATGTTTTCAATAAATTGCTGAAGTGCTCGCATCCCAGCGGGGTTGTGGGCATAATCCAACAGTATTTTGAAGTTCTTAAAGTGGAATAAATTCAATCTTCCTGGCGTTTGGGTTGGTGAAGGAATAAACGTTTCTAAAGCTACTTTAATATCCTCGTTGCTAAATCCTTGAACGTGTGCAGCTAGTACTGCTGGCAACACATTCTGAATCATAAATTTGGCCTTTCCTCCATACGTTAATGGAATATTTACCGCTTTGGATATTCTCATTTTCCATTCGCCACGGCAAATCGTGATATAGCCATTTTCGTAGATAGCACTTAAGCCGTCTCGCTTTTGCATGGCTTTGATATGGATGTTTTCCTCGTCCATAGAGAACAGGGCCACATTACATTCCACCTTTTTTCTCATTTTATAAACCAGATCATCATCGGCATTCAGGATGGCATAACCATTTGGAAGTACCGTTTCTGGAATTACACCTTTTACTGCAGCGAGTTGCTCGATGGTATGAATTCCTTTAAGGCCTAAATGGTCGGCGGCCACATTGGTGACAATTCCAACATCGCAATTCTTAAACCCTAAACCTGCACGCAGCAATCCACCTCTCGCAGATTCTAAAACCGCAAAATTGACTGTTGGGTCTTTCAATACAAATTCTGCGCTAGAAGGCCCTGTGCAATCTCCCTTCATCAAAAGTCTATTTTGAATATACACACCATCACTAGTCGTATATCCAACTTTGTAGCCTTTCATTTTCGCCATATAGGCAATCAAACGCGTGGTTGTTGTTTTCCCATTCGTTCCAGAAACAGCAACAATTGGAATTCTTGCGTTAGAACCTGGAGGGAATAATTTATCTATAACGGGTGCAGCAACATTGCGAGGTAAACCTGTGGTTGGTGCCAAATGCATTCTAAACCCAGGGCCCGCATTAACTTCTAGCACCGCTCCTCTAGTATCCGCCAATGGCGTGCTGATATCAGAAGTCATTATGTCGATTCCGCAAATATCCAGTCCTATAATTTTAGAAATTCTTTCGGCCATAAATACGTTTGCTGGATGCACCACATCGGTTACATCTTCGGCCGTCCCTCCAGTACTTAAATTGGCGGTGTCTTTTAGTATTAACATTTCACCTTCAGAAATGACTGTGTCTACCGTATATCCCTTAGATTGAATCAACGTTTGTGTCAACTCATTCACCTTTATCGCGGTTAACACTTTTTCGTGTCCGTATCCACGTCTTGGGTCTTTGTTTACCTCGTCAATTAATTGTTGAATAGTTGATTTACCATCACCAATAACATGAGCCGGTGTTCTTTTTGCCGCAGCAACCAACTTGTGATTGATAACCAACAGTCGGTAGTCGTCACCCACAATAAACTTCTCAACGATTACCGCTCGAGACACCTTTTGCGCTTCTCTGAAGGCAACCAAAGCGTCTTCATAACTGTTTATGTTCACTGTAATTCCGCGACCGTGATTCCCATCGATTGGTTTAACCACTAGCGGAAAGCCAACATATCTGCAGGTCTCTTTCAAACTGCTTTCGCGTCTGATTATTTCTCCTCTTGGTACCTCAACTTCCGCCTGTTCTAAAAGATATTTTGTATCCTCTTTGTCGCAGGCTAACTCTACGGCAATGTTGCTCGTTTCGCTTGTTACTGTGGCTTGAATTCTTTTTTGATTAGCTCCGTAACCCAATTGGCAAAGAGAATATTTATTTAACCTTAACCACGGTATGCCGCGTTTTTCTGCCTCTTCAACGATTGACCCAGTGCTTGGCCCGAGTCGTTCGTTTTCTCTTAAAACACGCATTTCTTGAATGTCTTCATCCAAGTCATATGATTCTCCACTAATTAATGCTTCACAAATGCGAACAGCAGCTCTCGCTGCATAGCGTCCCACATTTTCTTCCATG
The DNA here is from genome assembly GCA_024679565.1 of Bacteroidota bacterium. GTDB lineage: Bacteria > Bacteroidota > Bacteroidia > NS11-12g > UBA9320 > UBA987. The sequence goes on from JAIBDD010000002.1 coordinate 90,699, forward strand.
TACGCAAAAACCACATTATATACACCCTCTTCTCCATAACCACGTGTTCGTCCGAAGCCAACATCCATACCCGCTAAGGTTTGAATTTCTAGAGCAATGTGTTCAATAATATGACCCATCCAAGTGCCTTCTTCCACACGTTGAAAAAATCCACCTGGTGTACCCACTGAACATCTGTGGGCAAACATCGTAGGAAACATGTACTTTAACCTGTCTGCAAAACCATCAATTTTATCCGACGGTTTTTCTTCCATATCTTGAAGGTCAAGCACCATTACGATCAATCTGTGTCTTCTTACAGACCAATAATTTGGCCCTCGCATTGCTTGTATTTCTCTAATCTCCATATCCTTCTATGTTATTATGCTGGTAAATGTGACCAAAAGCCACTAATGACGCGATAGAAGGCGTTGTTGTATACGCCTGCTGTACAATAATAACTTTTTTAATAATTAATGAAATTATACTTTGTTTTATTTACAAATTTGCGGGATGGCAAAAGGGACACTAATTCCAATTGGAGGTAATGAGGATAAAGGAGATGGTTTAACAGAAAACTACTCGTTAGATTTTATCGAACAGGGAATATTATCACACGTTGTTCGCGAATGTGGCGGAACAGATTCTTTAATTGTAGTTATTCCAACAGCATCAAGTATTCCTGAAGAAGTAGGTGAAAATTACCTTGACGCCTTTCAAAAATTAGGGTGTAACAATGTTTTGGTTTTAGACATTCGAAAAAAAGAAGACTCAGAAACTGCACATGCCATCGATCTGATTACCAGAGCCAATTGTGTTATGTTTTCTGGCGGAGATCAGTCAAAAATTGCGAAAAAGATAGGTGGCACCGCTATTCATAAAATTCTAATGGACCGATATCAGGAAGATAAAGGTTTTGTGATTGCTGGAACAAGTGCTGGTGCGATGGCCATGTCCAATGAAATGATTGCAGGTGGAAGTAGTACGGAAGCATTTATTAAAGGTGCTGTTAAAATGTACACGGGTTTGGGTTTGGCTCCAGGCATAATGTTCGATACCCACTTCATAATGCGTGGTAGGTTTGGAAGAATAAGTGAAGCTGTTGCTAAGCACCCAGAATTAATAGGCATAGGCTTAGCTGAAGACACTGGCTTGGTGATTAAAGAGGGTAATGACCTGAAAGTAATTGGGTCAGGGATGGTCATCATTTTTGATGGTAGCAGCTTGGTGCACAACAACGAAAAAATATTAGAGCCTGGTACACCAATGACCATAACCGACTTGAAGGTTCACGTGCTCTCTAATTCAGATAGATTTTCATTGACAGAAAGAAAGGTTACGGTACTTCCAATTGACGCACCTTTCGAGTTCGACTAATACTTGCTATTTGTAAATCGCAACCTGGGTTTCTTGACCAGAAATATGTTGCGCTCTATACATCCCTTCGGTATTAAATGGCATAGTTATATTGCCTTCTGAATCGACAGCAATTAATCCCCCATCTCCACCGATTTCAAGTATTCTCTTGTTAATTACTTCGTTAGCAGCCTCCTCAAGTGTGCAACCTTTAAATTCTATAAGTGCGCTTACCTCATAAGCAACAACACCTCGAATAAAGAACTCTCCACTGCCGGTACAAGAAACAGCACACGTTTTATTATTTGCATAGTTCCCAGATCCAATCATTGGGCTATCACCTATTCTCCCAAAACGCTTGTTAGTCATTCCGCCAGTAGATGTAGCAGCAGCTACGTTGCCATTTTGATCTAATGCAACAGCACCTACAGTCCCAAATTTGTGATCCTTAGACTTAGAATGATCGAGTTGAAAAGAATCCGTGTCTTTAATTTCTTGCCATTGGTCGTAACGCAATTGGTCAAAGAAGTATGCCTCGTCCACTGTTTTGACGTTTTGAGATTTTGCAAATTCCATAGCTCCATCTCCACCTAAAAAAACGTGTTCAGAATTATCCATGACCTTGCGTGCCAACTGAATTGGGTTTTTAATCCCAGATATTAATCCTACTGCACCTGCTTCTTTGTTGGACCCGTCCATTATGGAGGCATCCATTTCATGTGCGCCATCTGCCGTGAAGACACTTCCTTTGCCTGCATTAAACAGAGGCGAATCTTCCAAGACTGTAACCGCTTTTTCAACGGCATCGACAGCTGAACCACCATTTTGCAAAATTTCGTATCCAGCATTAATACTGGCTTCGAGTGATGCTTTATACGCTGCTTCTTTACTGGTCGTCATCATACCTTTAACCAAGGTTCCTGCCCCACCATGTATAGCGATAGAAAATTTATTCATCATTCAATCTATTACTTGTACCACTTCTTTTTAAGCCAAAACGATAAACGCACCAACAAAATTAATGCCGGTACTTCTACTAATGGTCCTATCACACCTGCAAATGCTTGCTTACCATGTATACCAAAAACAGCGATGGCTACAGCAATGGCTAATTCAAAGTTATTACCAGCGGCAGTAAACGAAACTGAAGCGTTCTGTGCGTAAGTCGCTCCCAACAATTTGCTAAATAGGAAACTGATAAAAAACATCACGACAAAATAGATAACCAATGGAATCGATATTCTTAGTACGTCCATAGGTAAATCAACAATGTACTCACCCTTTAGCGAAAACATCACGACAATGGTAAATAGCAGAGCAACAAGAGTCATGGGTGATATTTTGGGTATAAACGTATTGTTGTACCAGTCTAACCCTTTTTGTTTGACCAACAACGCTCTTGTAACAATACCGGCTAAAAAAGGAATACCTAAATAAATGGCCACACTCTCGGCAATTGTGCCAATAGATATATCGACTATGGCCCCTTCAAAGCCAAATAGTGGTGGCAGTTTGGTAATAAACAACCAAGCGTAAAAACTATATCCAAATACTTGAAAAACACTATTTAACGCAACTAAGCCAGCACCATACTCACTACTTCCGTCAGCTAAGTCGTTCCAAACCAGAACCATAGCGATACAGCGCGCCAAACCAATTAAAATCACCCCGACCATGTATTCAGGGTAGTCATGCAAAAATGTCACGGCCAATACGAACATCAAAACTGGTCCGATTATCCAGTTAAGCACCAGCGATAACGTAAGTACTTTTACGTTCTTAAAAACCACAGGAAGTAGGCTATAATTAACTTTGGCTAATGGTGGATACATCATGAGTATAAGGCCAATGGCAATTGGAATATTGGTTGTTCCATGACTCAAAGAATCAACGACTTTGGCTGTGTTTGGAACGAAATATCCAATGGCAACACCAAGCGCCATTGCGATAAAAATCCAAAGTGTTAAGTATTGGTTTAAGAAGCTAAGTTTTTTTGTGTTTTTAGACATTGTTAAGGTTATTGTGAAAATAGGAATTTCATTTCTGTTGCAATCTTTTCAGAAGTTTTCAAATAGGTTTCAGTTTCAGTCTCTGTACCATCCGACGCTTTAGGGTCAATATACGTTAAGGGGATTCGCTTAACCGCATGCGGAATAACAGGACAGTTTTGATCGGCATGATCGCATGTCATAATGGCTATAAATCGTTTGGGATTCGCTTCATCAGAATGGAGCTTCGAAAAAAGTGAAATAGGTTCTTTCTCCGCATCGAAATTTACATGATATACGGGATTGTTTAGTCCGGTTCGACTCACTTGGAAACCGGTCACCTCGAGTGCATGTACTGTTCGAGGGTTACACTCGGTTATCTCTACCCCGCCCGAAAAGCAATTCACATCATACGCGAAATACTCCGATAAGCATTGTGCCCACACTTGAGCAAACTGGCTTCGTCGAGAGTTGTGGGTGCAAATGAAGTTAAGGTTAACTTCTCCATTTTGCTCCATCTCTTGTTTTATTTGCTCCGACACGTCACGCAACTGGGCCTGCCGTGGTAAAGGAATAGCCTCAACAGACAGGTCGTCGATATATATTTTTAATGATCCCTCCATATTAACAGCAACCACCGCCCGGTGTACAGCACGATTCAGCATCGGGTGTTAATGACGCCAAGCTCTTCTGTACTTTTTCCATAGGTATGCCGCAATTGTCTTTAGCTAAGCAATCTGTATAGGTGTTTGTTAAAACAAAATCTTTCCCGTCGAAACTCAGCCCATACTTTCCAATCGTATTGGATTGATATTCGACCTCAATATCACCATCGGTCAATTCAAGTATGTTTTCAGACAAGTTGATGATGTCCAAAAATTTGGTAGGAGCAATTCGATGATCATAATCGTTGGCTTCCCAGAGCTGGAAGTTAATCGTGTTGTCCTCTCTTACTTTTCCACCGCAATCGATGAAATGTTTTGACACTGCTCCAATTTCTGTCACATGAAAATGTTGTGGAACATACGAACCGTTAGGCAACTTGAAGCGAACTTCGCCTATTGATGTTAGCTGTGATTTTACTTCTGATAATTTCATATTTATACTTTTAACAACAGTTGTCTCCGCAAGAGGTAAATTGATCAAACAATTGATTGAGCATGTTTCTAATCTCTTCCCATCGCAAAGGGTTTATACAATAACTTACAGAAGTTCCCTCAATGGAACCCTGAATGATACCAACGTCTTTGAGTTCTCGTAAATGTTGACTAATCGTCGCCTGTGCCAAACCCAACTCAGCCACCAAATCTCCATTTATACAAGCATTTGTTTTGAGTAAATGTTGAACAATGGCTATCCGTGCTGGGTGTGCAAAGGCTTTTGAAACCGTTGCGAGCTCATTTTGCACGTTGTCAAATAAATTTTTCTTAGTAACCCTCATTTGTATATTGCAATATTACGATGAATGTATTAAACCAACAACATAATTATCAGTAATCTTAAAATTTAGGATATAAATTCAGGATACGTTTCGGGGTCAGAATCACTCATCAACCCATAAACGACGGTAAACACATCTTCGGCATTCGGCTTAGAAAAATAATCGCCATCTGTGCTATATGCTGGTCTATGCGCACGTGAAGTGATTGTTTTAGGCTGCGCGTCAAGCCAACGGTAACCCTCTTGCTTTTCTAAAACATGCTGCAACATATATGCTGTTGCCCCACCAGGTACGTCTTCATCCAAGAAAACAATCTTATTCGTTTTCTCAAGAGACTTTACGATGTTTTTATCCAAATCGAAAGGCAACAAAGACTGTACATCAATTAATTCGACAGATATTCCATGTTCTTCTAATTGCTTAATGGCATCCTCGGCAATTCTGCAACACGACCCATAGGTCACTAATGTTACATCAGAACCTTCTTGCAGTACTTCTACTTGGCCTAATGGCATCGTATAAGAGCCCAAATTGTCTGGTTTTCTTTCTTTCAAACGATACCCATTAAGACACTCAACAACAATTGCTGGTTCATCTGAAAGCAGCAACGTGTTATAGAAACCAGCCGCCTTAACCATATTGCGAGGTACTAAAACATGCATTCCTCGTACGGCATTTATAATCATCGACATGGGTGATCCACTATGCCAGATTCCTTCCAGTCGATGACCTCTTGTTCTTATAATAACAGGATTTTTCTGTCCTCCTTTGGTTCGATATTGCAATGTCGCAATGTCGTCGCTCATTATTTGAATCGCGTAAATCAAATAGTCGAGATATTGAATCTCCGCTATTGGCCTCAACCCTCGAAGAGATGCCCCAACGGCTTGTCCGATAATGGTGTTTTCACGAATACCAGTGTCCATTACACGATTAATCCCGTGTTTTTCTTGAAGACCTGCGAAGCCCTGGTTTACGTCACCTATGTGGCCAAGATCTTCTCCAAACGCAACTACAGTTTTGTCTCGGTTTAATGCACCATCAAAACATTGTTGCAGTATTTCAAAGCCATTTAGTAACTCACTATCATCACTATACGCTGCAGGTATTTCGTTGACTTTAAGCGCGTTCCATTCCGACTCGCTATACAAATGACTAGAATAACGTTCTTTGTTTACGTTCTTATAATCGTCATACCAATTGATTACAGCCTGTCGGCCATTACTTTCTTCACCAATTGTTAAACGTAGTGCTTTAGCCACAGAAACACCTAAATCTTTTCGTATTGCGTTTTTGTCTGCACTTAGTCCTTTAATAAGTGCATTTATTTCCTGTTGTTGACTAGACTCTTGACTCAAAGCCTCAAGCGCTTGTATACAAACGGCCTTTTCTTCTTGAATAGGTTTTATATATGCAGTCCAGGCGCCTTCTTTAGCCGCTTTAACTTCAGCAACAGCCTCCTCTTCAACGGCAATCAATTCTTCTTCCGTGGCTACCTTGCTTGTAACCATCCAAGAACGCATTTGGGCAATACAATCATATTGTGCTTCCCATTCTAATCTTTCTTTCGATTTATATCGTTCGTGTGAACCTGAAGTCGAATGACCTTGCGGCTGTGTTACTTCTGTCACATGAATAATGGCAGGAACGTGGTTTTTACGACATTTAGCAGCCGCTTTAGCATATGTTTTAACTAGCTCAGGATAGTCCCATCCTTTAACCGTGTAAAGGTCGTAACCCAATCCATCCTTGTCTGTTTTAAACCCTTTCAAAATAGAGCTTAGATTTTCTTTTGTCGTTTGATATTTTGCCGGAACAGAAATTCCATACGCATCGTCCCATATCGAAACCAACATTGGTATTTGAAGTACACCTGCTGCGTTTATCGATTCCCAGAAAGGCCCCTCGCTTGTACTGGCGTTGCCAATAGTACCAAAACCAATCTCATTTCCATTAATGGAAAAGTCAGTTAAATCATGAAGGGCTTGGTTGTCACGATAGAGTTTGGATGCCCATGCAAGGCCAACCAGTCGACTCATTTGTCCTGCAGTAGGACTAATATCAGAAGATGAATTATAGTTTTCTGTTTGAATTTTCCAGCTCCCGTCGTCATTTAACAAACGAGTTCCAAAATGCCCATTCATACTTCTACCTGCACTTGCTGGCTCTTCTTCAACACTGGTTATGGCGTACAGTTGTGCAAAAAACTCGCGCTCCGAACTAATGCCTTTAGCAAACATGAACGTTTGATCTCGATAATACCCAGATCGAAAGTCACCTTTCTCGAAAGCCTTTGCCATGGCAAGTTGAGCAACCTCTTTACCATCTCCAAAAATGCCAAACTTAGCTTTTCCAGTTAAGACCTCTTTTCGTCCTAATAAACTAGCTTGGCGACTTCTGTAAGCAATCTTATAATCATTGATGATTTCAGATAGAAACTCTTCTTTACTGATATTTGCTTTTTCCGCCACTTGACTCATGTATTCTTTGATTTGATACTAATGAAAAAACCACGCTTTATTTGTTAAACTTGCACCCAAAGCGTGGTGCAAAAGTACCAAATTTGACGCATTTAATTTAACAAAATGGCTGTCGCATTGTTATACATTAGCACGACAAATGCATAAAATGAAATCGAACAAAGAATATACTGGTCCTATTATCCTTTTTGACGGTGTTTGCAATTTATGCAACTCTTCGGTCGACAAGGTTATACGATGGGATAAGAAAAAGAAATTTCGATTTGCTTCCTTACAATCAGCGTTTGCTATAAACCTCCTGAATAACTCTTCCGTTAATCCTAAAGATTTAAAGAGCATTGTATACTACCATGAAGGAAAAGTCAAACAAAAGTCGAACGCCGTTTTGGCGATCGTTTTTCAACTTGGCTTTCCCTATTCGTTACTCTATGTCTTTAAACTTATTCCTCGCTTTTTGCGCAATTATGTATACGATATAGTGGCTAAAAATAGGTACCAGTGGTTTGGCGAAAAAGAGACTTGTCGGATTCCAACGGAAGAAGAGAAGTCCCTATTTATGGGTTAGTTTGGTTTAGACTTGCCCCTGCTGATCTATCTACTTTTATGGATGGGTTTCCTGAGTAACTAAAATTCGATGCTGCGTTTAAATCCCCTGTTAATTCTGAGGTTACTTCAGCTGATGCTTTAGACGCTCCACTCATATCAACATTTGCATTTTCCGTTGTTAGATTTTTTCCATTAAAGTTTGATGCCCCATTTAACTCGAGCAACAAGAGGTCGGTTTTACCGGCAAACGTTGACATAGACCCACCTGAACCATCGATTGAAATTTTTTCTGAAATAATGTTGTTCACTTCTACTTCGGACGCCCCTGTCAATCGAAGATCAAAATATGACTTCTCATTGTCAGAAGCGTCCAAAGTAACTTTACAAGATCCTGCAACCTCTAACGCTTTTAAGTTTGAAAGCTGAATAGTGATGACTTCGTCTTCACCAACAAAGCTCTTTTTTTGTGTTAACTCAATTTTGTTGTCAGATATATCGACATCCACCCATTTACGTCCATCATCACGTGCTGGAATATCAACACCAGATTCATTGCCTTCAATTACACGAACAGTTAGTGCACCATTAACTTCAAGCTCGTTGTAATCTCCATCCATACTGTTATATTTCTGTTTGGATATTTTCTCAGAACAATCTTCACATCTAAAGCCCGCCTCTGACATATAAAAAACATGACCGGCCATATTCGCATCATCGATATCTTGAAGGTTGTCTACATGGTGGATTATCTGTTTGGTAGATTCATGAAATATGACTGTCTGCCCAATCGGGACCTTAACCGTTAAAAATAATGATGCGGACGTAATGTGCCTCTTATCATTCAATAACACCTTCTCACTAAGCAATAAAGTGTTGTTTGTCAATCTATAGGCGGGGGCAATTGCTTCGGTAGATTCTTTAGCAACATCTTCATTCCTTCCTCTAGCAGACTTTTGAACTTTTAGCTCAACGTTATTTCCAGACGATTGGATTACATCAAGTTTAATGTTTCTCCTCGTTTTCGTATACTCTTCTGCTAACAAATCATCTACCCGCAAAATAATTGTATCGCTATTCACATCAAGTGTTTCGACAACTGTAGCAGTTCCTTCCGACTGGTATTCTCGTGCATTATAAAAGAATCCAATTATGGCTAAAATAATGGCAAGAAACCAACCTGAAATCATAGATTGCTTTACCGGTTTTGATGGTTTAGGAACGGCCGAAAGTACTTCTGGTAATATGTGAATGGCTAGATACGCCAATGGTATAGCAAAAATCAAGTAGAACGCAATTTTAAAGAACCACGATCCGGCACCCAGAACCATAACATTAAATACATTTCCGTCAATCCGAATATTTGAATCCAGGTTAAAGAAATGGCCATTAAACAAAATACCCATCAAAGACGAAATGAGTAAAACAATAATTCCTACGAAAGCCATCACTGCAAAGAGTTTGAAAAATGCACCGAATACCCGCTTAAGAAACCCAAAAAAGGACTCAAAAAAATGCGATACGGACTTTCTGTTTTCTGGAGAAGCGATACGGTCGTAAGCTGCTTTTGCCTCACTATGTATGGTATTCTTTATATTCTCTATATTGGGTGACTCACCCATCATTTCTAGTTTTTCAGCAGTAGTTTTTGCCCCAGGTAAAATGGCCCACAAAATGATATATATCCAAAACCCGAACCCGAACACCAATAAAGAAACTAGCCATAGAATACGCAGTACCGTTGGGTCAAAGTCAAGATACTTGGCAAGCCCCGCACAGACACCACCGATTTGCTGGTTGTCTATGTCTCGAAACAAGCGTCTTTTCGCTCTAGATGAAGATTTCGTTTTTGCGTCTTTTTGTTTTGGCTCTTCGGTCGCATTTCCCGAAGTAGTTTCTTGTGGTTCTGCTTCGGCTTCAAAGTCTGATGGGTAACCCATTGTTTGTGCCACATCCTCCACATCCTGCATGCTGATTGAAATTTTTGTTTCATTCAATTTAGCCTGAAGCATTTCTCCAACACGCAACTCAATGTCGGCAATGATCTCATCACCGTTTTCCGTATCTCTGAAATGATTCCCAATGTTTTTTAAATAATCCCTTAGGGAGTCAAAAGCATCTTCTTCGATTGTAATGGCAATTCCGCCAATGTTGATGGTAGCTATCTTATTCATTTTTTAATTATAGGCTTGTTAATTGTTTCACAGAATAGCTTAATACCTTCCATGTCTTGTCTAATTCGGTCAAAAAGGCTGTGCCTTCTGCAGTTATTGAATAATACTTTCGAGGCGGTCCTTGATCCGACTCCTTCCAATTATAATCAAGAAATCCTGCGTTTTTTAATCTGGTTAACAAGGGATAAAGTGTCCCTTCCACGATTAAAAGTTTAGCGTCTTTCAACTTTCCAATTATGTCAGAGGCGTATATTTCCTCACTACTGATTATTGCCAATATGCAATACTCAAGTATTCCTTTCCGCATCTGTGCTTGTATATTTTCTAACTTCATGTGGGTGTAACTCTTATTTGGTTATGCAAATATATATGTTTTGCATGGTACCATGCAATACAAAGTACTATAAAAGTTTTGTTTTAATCGACAAAGAGCAGTCGACTAGTCGAAACATTCCATCAGAAACAGGATGCCCGAATCAAACTGTATCTCAATGATACCGTCGGTTTCCGCTTCGTTGCTACTTCCTGTTCTTTGTGGAATAATAAAATCTTCTTGATGTAGATTAAATTTTAACCCAGTCGTCTCAATTCCACGAACATCAGTCATTGGAATAAGAGAAATGATGGACTCGGCACTGAAATATTTGGCAAACTTTGCTGGTTTTGAGGGCAGCATATAGGCTTTGGAATAATCGTCGATTATGCAAATGGGCATATTCGAACCATATTTGGCGACAGTAATTAAATTGTTATGAGAGTGGTCTAATCTTTTACCCGTAGCCCAAACAATGTTAGCCGCTTTGTGTCCGGTGTCTAAAAGATACTTTATACCTTTTTCCAGGTCTGTTGTCTCTTGATCTTCAATAACAATCCAATCAATCTGCTGCTCGTCTTCTACACTAAGTCGATTGACATTTAAACTATCAAAATCTCCAATTACCGCATCAACCTTGATACCCTTCATAAGCACCCGGTCTAAAGCACCGTCTAATACAAGCACAAAAGGGTTCCACTCTAGCAGCTGATTAAGTACTTCATTAGAACACTCATCTCCATTGGCAATGATAAGTGCTGGCTCTTGCTTGTCGCGGACGAAATGGTGTGATGACATTCTTGACTATATAGTTACAACTATGTGTGCGTAAAATACGTACTTTGTTAGCATTAAGGTGTTATACAAATTTACTCACGATCAAATGCCGACAAAAATCATTCTAGCCCTTTTATCAGTTTTGCTGATATCGTCTTGCAAACGAAAAGAGAAAACCTGGGACACAAATATTAAAGCTCCGTTATTCAAAGCAGAACTTGGTTTCAATAATCTTTTAGATGACAGCCTTCTGGTTGTTCAATCAGATAAAAGTTATAGCCTAAGTTATGACTATGGATATGCCATCGACAGTGTTGGAAGTTATCTTGATGTTCCAGACACTCTTGACAAGGTGAAAATCACGCTTGACAAGCTTGTGTTGGCTGACCGTACGTATGTAGACACCTTTACATTGCGCGAAATGGATCCTCAAACAGGTTTGTTTGATGGGTTAACTCTACCCTTTGATGCTCAAAAAATTGAAAACCCACAAGGAGAACAAGAAATAGATGTTAGTGAGGAGTTCTTCCAAACAGCCAAATTCAACAAAGGCTTTTTGGATATTAAGATTCACAACGACCTACCCGTTTATGTGGATGTAATCATATTTAAACTCGTCAATAAACAAAGTGGTGAAATTGTAGCACAAGACACCTTTACAGATATTGCACCAGATGATTCTTCGTCCAAATCTATTGATTTGGCCGGTAAGGTTGTGGACGGCGTGATGGTTGGCAGCATTGTTAGAGTCGAAACACGAGCAAGCAACGGTCCTGTGCTTATTGATGCCGATAAAGGCGTTCGTCTATCGTTGTCCGTTCATTCTCTTGAACCAGAGTATGCAACGGCCATTTTTCCTGAACAAACTTTAGTAGAAGACAAACAGGAAGTAGTGTATAAATTTGGTGGTCCGCTTATTACAGAAATTAAGGCACGAAGTGGTACGGTCAAAATGCGAATTTCCAGTACCATCGCTGAAGAAATCATCATCGACTATTCCTTCCCGAATAGTGGGGAAAATGGAGATTTTAATAAGCCATTTAATAAGCAATATCGTGTACCCGCTGCTAAACCAGGCACAACACAGGTTATTGAGGGCACCTTCCCTTTGGACGGATATGTGATGCAATACAAAGGACAAGATCCAACACAACCACCCTTTTTCAACACCGTATATAGTGAACTTACGGCTCGAACTGTGTATTCAGGAGAAGTAAGAGACTTGTCTTTAGATGATTTTGTTGAGATAGAATTTGGGTTGGTAGATATAAAACCAGAATATGCCTTTGGCGACTTTGGAAAGAAAGAATTTGAATTGAACGAAACTGTTGATATTCCTATTTTCAAAAACGTATCTGGCGCAATCGATTTAGAATCGGTTAAAATGAATCTCTTCCTTGATAATGCTTTTGGCATCCAAGCGTTAACGACAGTGAATTCAATCACCGCCAGTAACTCAATGAACAATAACTCGGTTTCATTAACGCACCCAGAGGCCATTGGTCAAGACATTTTATTAACCAGAGCAACCAACCCCCCTTTGTTAGCCCATACGCAGTTTTATGAGTTTGATCAAAACACATCAAATATTAAAGCGTTTTTCGAGGTTCTCCCGGATCAAATAACCACCGATTTAAAAATAATTAGTCGCCCTAACGGAAGTAATGACTATACGGATTTTGTTAAAGACGAAAGCTACCTTCGGGCTAGGTTAAATGTTGTAATGCCGGTTCAATTCTCTGCCGACAACCTCACGTTAGTAGAAAAACAACCCTTTGATTTCAATTCTCTTGAAAATGCCGAAAAGATAAAAAGTGGGTCATTCAAGCTAAAAGTACTTAACGACTACCCATTTGACGCCGAGATAAAAGTTGAGTTTTTAAATGAAGTTGACGAAGTTCTTCTACCTCTATTTGCCTCAGGCGAAAAAATTGAAGCAGCACAAATAAATGGTGCAACAGGTAAAACAGATGAGGCGGCGCTTAGTTACCTAACTGCTACCATATCAGAACAACAGATGGACATCATTCGGGAGTCAACAAAGGTGCGCATAACCAGTGTGTTTGATTCACCCAATGGTTCGCCCAACAAAATATTTAGTGATTACTTACTTAAAACTCAATTGTCGGCAGACTTTGTTTATGAACAGACTTTATAATCTCGTCGTTCTTATTCTTTTATACGGCACCTGCTTCGGACAGGAAGGTGACTCGGTAAATCAAAATACGACCTTCCAAAAGGAAATATCCATTGACAAAAAATTAGTTGTTGTTGGAAATGGCGGTGTCATTACAAGCTTTCTCAATAATAGTTTAGTGAAGGAAAATCATTGGACTGATGAAATCATTCAAAATCAAATCAACGCCCTGGGTAGCAAAAATCGTTTTGGTGCTTATGTGGCTTTTGATGCAACATACCACATAGGGAATGGCACTTTTTTCGGAGCTGGTTATCAAAACATAATTGGTGCGACTACACAAAAATCTATTTTTCAACTGATTCTAGAGGGAAACAAAAACCAACCCAACATTACCTTAGATCAGCATAACGGGTTCGAACAAATCGGGTTTGCATTTGTAACTGTCGGCAAAGAGTTCGTTGACTCTTCCGCTCAACGTAAAACTAGTTTTAGCGTAAACCTTTACGGAAGACAAAATTATTCTAAGTATAGTGCCGATGGAGGCACCTTTGATTTAGACAGCGCTGGTGAATCAATCCAAGTAAACGATGCCGCCCTCTCAATTTCCCAAGACATTTCAGATCCATTCAACACCTTTGGTATAGGCGCTAGTTTTAAAATGAATCAAATTTTCAACGAAAATCTTATCTCGTTTGAAATCAACAATCTTGGCGTTTTCTTTGGTTCCAATATCCGCTCGGCACAAATGATAGAGGCATGCACCTTCGACGGTTTCAACCTTTCTTCTCAAATAAATAACGCCGGAGGCGTTACACTTCAAGATTCCGTAAATAACAATTACTTTGAAACAGATACTTCAAGTGCTGTTCAGTTATTGCCGTTTTCAACACGTTTTGCGATAAGTAAACCACTTGGAAATAGGAATTCTTTTAGAGCAGAAATACATTACCTATACTTCACAGGTTATTACCCCTTGTTAAAAGCTGAATACCATCAGCGTTTTAAGGGCACAAATGCCTCTTGGAATGTAGGTGCACGTGTTGGTGGTTTTGGAAATTATGCCCTGTCGCTTGGAACCTATATTCCCCTCGGCAAACACACGATAACAGCAAAAATTGCTGGTTTAGAATCTATGGTTTCAGAAAATCTACCTGTGAATTGGTGTGGTCAAATCGGTTTAAAGTTTATGCTTTAAACCCCTTTATTTGTTATCGTATCAACCAACCCTTTTGTAAACTGTAACAATTCTTCTACCTCGGTAGAACTTGCGAATCTGTAGTTTTGAAACACCAACAAACCATTCTCATTTCCTTCAATATGGTACCTGTTGTTATCTGATAGGTATTGAATAATTTCTTTGGTAAAAAAGGTCTTTACTTTTTCTGGGTTCTGTCCTTTTACAGCAAAATCATCTGTGAACTTTTCGTCGTCAAATGAAATTTCTTCTCGTTTAGCAAAATCCAAAATACGTTTTAGCCAACCTTCCTTTTCAATTTCGAACCGTGGTAAATCAATATCTTGAAGCAACACTAACACAGCTGTTGTTTGATGCACCTCGGTAGCAAGAAATGCCCCCTCATCAAAAGTTATATCACAGATCTCCCATTTGACATTCGAGTCACCAAGAACGCCTTTAATTCGGTTTTTTGAAAACTCAATCGGTCTTGACTCAAACATCATGAACTTTCTAAACCTTGACTTACTCCACACAACGCTTGGATCAAACGTCCATTTATTTTTTGCCGATAACTCCTTTAACTTTTGTTGACGCTTACTTAAAAATAGACTTGTTTTGGGTGGCAATACATGTAGGCTTAGCGGGTGCTGAGAAGTAGTAACATGCATATCTAACCCAATAATGTCAAAAGTGCCCCCTTCGTTGGCATTTTTATCATCCCAGTCTTTCATGATTTCTAACACCGAGTGATCTACCAACCTTGCCTGTGAAAAATCAATAATCACATCGCGTCCATAACCAATTTGCTCCAATTGTTTCGACAATTGTAAGACATTGGAAAAATTAGAAATTCCTTTAACTTTTAATATCACTTTGTTTTCGTCATCAGACACCAAATATTGCGGCTTGCGCAGGTACTTAAAAAACAAGTTTATGGGTATATGTGATTTTACCAGGTGGATTAAAAGGGTAATTAAAATACCCGCAATTAACCCTGTTTTTAAATCATATTGAAGTGTTGAAATTATGGTGAAGGCAACGATAACTACCTGTTCGTATCCAAGTTTCATAGTGTCGCGGAACATTTTAGGGGAAGCTAGCTTGATCCCAGTAAAGACCAATATTGCGGCTAACGCAGCCAATGGCACCATTTGAATTTCATCAATTAAGAAGAATACTAAAGCAAGCAAAATTAGTCCGTGAAAAAAGTTAGACCACTTTGTTCTTGCGCCGTGATTTATATTCAGTGAACTCCGAACGATTACCGTAATTACAGGCAAGCCTCCAACAAAACCAGCAACAATGGTACTTATTCCTGTGCCTACAAGGTCTTTGTTAAGGTTGGTCAATCGTTTATGTGGATCTAGTTTGTCAACCGCCTTACAACTCGGTATTGTTTCAATTGTACTTACAAGAAAAACACTTATCGCGGTAGCCCAAAAAACACCTGTCCCTATTAAGCTAAAGTCTGGCCGTAGGTTAAAACTCTCGGTTATGTCTGCAACCTGTATAAGGTTTTTGGGTCCGACCATATAGCCGTTTCCAAACAAGGAAATAACATGTTCTTCGGGTAATCCAAATATGAAGTAAAACGGAATGGCAATCAATAGCACAAGCATAGGTGCCGGTATATAGTGCAGCACTTTCAGCTTGTTGATAAACATTGGGTGCGTGATTAAAATGATTAAACTTATGATAGAAATAAACGCTATCGGCCAATTGATGTTTTGGATATTACTTGGTAACGCGGTGATGCTATCTATGGCTGAAGCTTTCCCAAACCCCGTATCCAGTGCGATATGAATTTGACTTGCAAAAATGATAATCCCGATGGCCGCTAGAACTCCCCTAACTACTGAGGCGGGCAATAACTCACCGTACTTTCCCCATTTTAGCAAACCCATTAAGGCCTGCATTGCTCCGGCAACCATAATTGCTGCCATATAATGATTGTAGCCTGATCCTCCTCCTGCTTTTGCTAATGTGACAACACCGATTAATGAAACACCAACCAGACCTGCGCCTGGCCCGTTGATTCCGACATTACTGCCTCGAATAAAAGTGGTAAGCAAACCTCCAATGATGGCGGAAATAACTCCAGCCATGGGTGGCACGGCAGAACCGGATGCGATAGATATGCCAAGCCCGAGGGGCAATGCAACTAGCGCAACGCTGATTGCAGCAATTAGGTCGTGTCTCCAGTTTTGCTTTAATCCAGCAAGACCAGTTTTGGGTAGGTTTAATAAAAGAGGGTCGCTCATGAATAGGGCAAAATATCAAAACCAATCAAGAAGTCAAAATTAATTTCTTGATTAGGCCGAAATTATGCCGTTGCCATCTTCTGACGGTCTGAATAAAGTGGGAACTGTCGCATCATTGCATTTACTTCCGTAGTAACCTCATTTAGAACACTTTCATCGTCATGATTATTTAACGCACGGTCGATTAAGCTTACGATTGTCGCCATTTGCTCTTCCTTTAATCCACGTGTTGTAATGGCTGGGGTGCCAATGCGCATTCCTGACGTTACAAACGGAGATCGAGTTTCTTGTGGAACGGTATTTTTATTGATGGTTATATGACATCGAACCAAGGTGTCTTCTGCCATGCGACCCGTTAAGTCTTCAAACTTTGTTCTCAAATCGATTAACATCAAATGATTGTCTGTTCCACCTGAAATGACTTTATAGCCACGTTTTTCAAATTGGCGTGCCATTTCTTTGGCGTTCAAAACGAGCTGTTTACAATAAGTCTTGTACTCTTCTGTATCTGCTTCTTTAAAAGCTACCGCTTTACCTGCAATAACGTGTTCTAAAGGTCCACCTTGACTTCCAGGAAATACGGCAGAATCCAAAAGAGCCGTCATCTTACGTAAATTCCCTTTACGATCTCGTGTGCCTCGTTTGTTTTCGAAATCTTCTCCCACCATAATCATTCCTCCTCTTGGCCCTCTTAACGTTTTGTGGGTTGTAGTAGTAAGTATATGGCAATGTTTGACAGGGTCGTTTAGCAAACCTGTGGCGATTAGCCCAGATGGGTGTGAAATATCTGCAAGCAAGATAGCATCTACTTTATCAGCAATTTCTCTAAACCTAGCATAGTCCCAATCTCTCGAATAACTTGATGCTCCACAGATTATCAATTTTGGCTTTTCGCGTAGTGCTATTTCCTCAACGCTATCCATATCTACTAATCCAGTTTCATGGTCTATACCATAGTGGAACGCAGTATATGTTTTTCCTGAAAAATTTACAGGTGAACCATGTGTTAAGTGGCCCCCATTCGATAAATCAAACCCAAGCAACTTTTCTCCTGGTTCTAAACAAGCTAGCATAACTGCTGCATTGGCTTGTGAGCCAGAGTGTGGCTGCACATTCGCCCATGATACGCCGAACAACTTTTTTGCTCTATCAATGGCAATCTGTTCAACTTGGTCAACTACCTCGCAACCACCATAATAGCGTTTGCCAGGTAATCCTTCAGCATACTTGTTTGTCAATACACTTCCAACCGCCTGAAGCACTTGTTCAGAAACAAAGTTCTCACTTGCGATTAACTCAATACCTTCTTGTTGACGGTGTAATTCTTGGTTGATTAAATCAAAAATCTCTGTATCCATTTCCATTTTATTGTACACACAAAGATAACTAAACCGCTGTGGTGTAAGCCAATTCTGTCTACAATTTATTAATTTGCGATTACTAACTACAGAAAGTAACATTTGAAATCATTGATATAATGCGTAATTATCGTTCAGCTCATACTCTGCAAAATAGAAACTTGCTGCCCAACATTTTCCGATGGGCGTCTTCACTAATTTTCTTACTGTCCACATTTTCAGCGACTTACGGACAAGGCGTTGGTGTAAATGAGGATGGTACTGATCCGGACCCATCTGCCATTCTTGACGTAAAGTCAAATTCAAGAGGTATGTTGGTTCCACGACTCACAAAAGCCGTAAAGCTAGGAATACCCGGCCCTGCCAACGGTTTGTTGGTGTACCAAACCGACGACACGATTGGTTTTTGGTATTATGACATAAATAGGTGGAAACCCGTTTTTCAAAATATCACGGCAGGTAATGGCTTAACGGGCAACAAAATTGAAGGGTATGGCACCATTAATTTAGAACCTACAGGAATTACGACCGGTCAATATGGAAATGCCGACTCTATACCACAGTTTACGGTTAATGCATTCGGACAGTTGGTGTTTGCGCGCAATGTTGCTTTGCGAGAACAAGATGGCATTATTGGAAATGAAATAACAGACACCGCAAATAGTTTAGGACTGCTTAACAGAGCAGGTTCTGGAACCTCTGCTGATCCATACACCGTTGGTGTAAACAGTGGAAGTTCACAAAATGATATTTGGATGTGGGACGGCAACAATTGGGTGTTAACCCAGTTTCCATTTGAACAAGACAGTATAATCGGAAATGAAATTAGTGATACCGCCCAATCTAGGGGCATATTGATTCGGAATGGTCGTGGAAACTCCGCAAATCCATACACACTAGGGGTAACAGCTGGTTCGGCTATCGGGGATGTTTTTATGTGGGACGGTAATAAGTGGGTTTCAAATCCCATTGTTTTCCCAACAGAACAAGACGGCATTATTGGAAACGAACTTACGGATACCACTAACGCTAGGGGCGTCATAAACCGTCAAGGAAGTGGCACCACAGCAAATCCGTATAAAATATCAGTAAACGCAGGAAACAATGTCGGTGACGTTTGGATGTGGGACGGCAATAAATGGACGTCATCATCTGTCACTATTCCAAGCGAACAAGACAGTGTTATTGGAAACGAGGTAACGGATACAATTAATGCACGTGGCGTGTTAAACCTCTACGGTTCAGGCACACAAACAAATCCATTAAAAATGGGAATAGAACCAGGCAACTCGACTGGTGATGTGTGGATGTGGAATGGCTCCTCTTGGGTGCCCTCTCAGATTACTCACCCACCAGTTATTATTCCAAAAGAAAAAGACAGTGTCATTGGTAACGAAATTGCAGATACATTTAACACGTATGGTTTGATTGTCAGACAAGGCAGCGGAACAGATGTTGACCCTTATACCATAGGAGCAAAACCTGGAACCAGCGCAGGACAATCTTTAGTGTGGGATGGAACAAAGTGGGTGCTTACAACCATCGTTATTCCATTGGAAAAAGACAGTGTCATTGGTAATGAAATTGCAGATACACTGGGGTCTAATGGGATTTTAACAAGGGGCGGAACTGGGGTCGACGCAGACCCATTTACAGTTGGCATAAACAGTGGTTCAGCCTCCGGTGATGTTTGGATGTGGAACGGTACTTCTTGGGTGCCTACACAAATCACGCACCCAAATGAAGTGGATGGAATAATTGGTAATGAGTTGACTGATACAATAAACGCAAGAGGTGTTTTGCAGCGTTCAGGATCTGGAACGGTAGCGAACCCATACAAAATTGGGGTAACGACAGGTAAAAGCAACGGAGACGTATGGATGTGGAATGGCTCGAATTGGGTACCGTCACAAATCGTTCACCCGAACGAGGTTGATGGTATTGTGGGTAATGAAGTTACAGACACCATTGCCAATGGCTTCTTAAACTTAACTGGTGCAGGTACCGCAGCTAGCCCTAAAAAGGTGGGACTAAAGTCTGGTAATACAGTAGGAGATGTTATTGTTTGGGATGGCACAACATGGGTGCCCGGTTATTTAGACCGAAACACGTTGGATATGGCCTATGACGAAGGCGGTGCTGGAAATGGTAGGACAATTACCGCCGATAATGGCGCAGTAGAAATAAAAGGAGCTGATGGGTTTTTGGTTGACGGAAAAGTTGGGACAGGCGCTACAGCGGGTTCCATTGGTGCAAGTACACGTTTACACTTTAACCCAAGAACATCTGCATTTCGCGCAGGAACTGCTGTAGCAACAGAGTGGGACGCAGCCAATTTGGGGCTTTACTCTACAGCTTTTGGATATGGCTCGCTTGCTTCAGATGACTACACATTTGCTGCCGGTAAAGGCGCAAGTGCCGTTGGTGATCACAGTATTGCCATCGGTGATAGTACAGTAACTCTACTTGAGTATTCCATTGCCATGGGAAATAGGTCGGTGACAGGTGGTAAAAACACAATGGCCATTGGAACAGGAAATACCGCATATGGTCAATACTCCTTTATTACAGGAATTAACTCTAGATCATTAGGTACAAATTCTGGAATATTTGGTGAAGAGTGTTTTGTATTAAGTGGATACAAACATGGCTATGCCTTTGGTCATAGAGATACCGTAAAGGGCGATTATGCTGTGGCCATCGGTCATAATGCATATTCTGAAGGAACTGGAGCGGTTGCCATTGGATTTAACGTGCGCACAAATAACCCGTATTCTGTCGCTATTGGAAACAATGCCGATGCTATTGCTGACAGGTCTGTGGCTATAGGAAGCTTTGTGTCGACCAACCTAAAAAATGGCTCATTCATATTTGGTGACGGAAGTACAACAACAACCATGTTTAGTCCTGCTCAACACACCATGACTATGCGTTTTAACAACGGGTATAGACTTTACTCCAAATCAGATTTAACTACTGGTGTTTACATGCTGAATGGCGGTACATCATGGACTTCGGTTTCGGATAGAAACATGAAAGAAAATTTTGAAGATATAAATGGAGAAGACCTTCTCGATAAAATAGAAGATCTACCCATTACTAAATGGAATTACAAAGGAAACCCCGATAGCGTTAAGTTCATTGGGCCAATGGCGCAAGACTTCCATAAATCTTTTGGTTTGGGTGGTTCTGACAGCCTTGGTATTAGCACACTAGCTTTTGATGGTGTAAACATCGCAGCCGTGCAAGCTCTTATTGTGCGTACCAATAAGATAGAAAATTTAGAATCAACAATATCTAAACAAGGTGCTGAAATTAAAGCCCTAAAAGAAGAGATTGTAGCTATTAAGAATTTACTTAAAAAATAGAAAATAGCCCTTACGCTAAATGAATAAACTGTTATCATATATCGTTTTAACACTATCGGTATCTCCCGTATTTGCACAGGGCTGGGTTACCAAAGATGCCCATGTGGTGTTAAAAGATAATGCCCATGTGGTAATACATGGCGCAACAGCAAATTATACCAGTAAAGGAACCGCCTTGGTTACTGCCTCAAACAACGGCACTGTGCACCTTGATGGAGATTGGAATAACATTGGAACATCACCTGCAGTCGGAAACAACGACGGGACTGTAGAGCTAACAGGTAACAACCAGCAAATCATGGGTAGTCGGTCTACCTCATTTAATAACTTAACACTGTCGGGCGGCGGTATAAAGTCAATATTGGTTTCGACCCTCGTTGGTGGTGGTTTTTCGGGTGCCAAAAATGGTAAATTGGACTTAACCAACCGACACTTGTTGTTGAATTCCAATACTTTAATAATAAATAATCCGTCAGCGGGTGCCTTTTCCAGAACAAGCGGTTTGCTGCTTGGAGAAACGAATCCGAGTGTTGGCTATAGCAAAGTACAATGGAATGTTAGGAGCGGTGTTCCTGGATCCCTACATAGCATACCCTTTGGCACGACCGATTTTCTGTATATACCCCTGTCGATTGATGTTACATCAGCTGGCACACAAGTAGCCGATTCTGGATACATTGCGGTAGCCACCTACCCGACTAATACAACAGCCGTACCCAACAATAGGCCCTTACCAATAGGTGTGCCTCATCTCGATAACCAATATAAAATTGAAAATGATACAAAAGCGCTAGACCGTTTTTTTGTTATTACAACCAATGGTTATACGTCTAACCCAATTGTTAAACTTGGGTTTACCTACGTCGATAGAGAGTGGGATGGCTCTGCAGGCGGCCTTAATGATATTATAGAAAAGGATTTGAAACCATCTCGGTTCGATGTGGGTTTTGCGTCTTGGAATTACAACATAAATGGGACCACGAGTGTTTCCAATAACGAAACGGTAACAGAAAATCTTAGAAGTTATTCCGGTGCGTGGGTGCTAAGTAATTACCCGTACTGTCCTGTTCCAAACTTTACCTTTAACAATGACTGTTATTTGGAACCCATTTTGTTTACAGACTCCTCCTATATTCAATTGGGGAGTATCGACACCTCCGTTTGGGAGTACGAAAACAATACTGCGCACAATGTTAATACATTGCTTCATGGCTTTAGCAGCGACGGCACCTTTAACATAAAACGAAAGGTTCGTGGCAATCGTGGGTGTTGGGATTCCATTACCAAGTCTGTTCAGGTGTACCCCTTACCGCAAAGTAGTTTCATGCATAATGATACCTGTGCAAGCGATGTAACAAAGTTTACCTCGACGTCAACCTCAACTTTGGGTATGCCGTTAACGCAAGATTGGACTATTGATGGTTCAACATATAAAACGGTTTCGCCAAATCATGCCTTCGGCACCACAGGCATAAAGGACGTTACCTTAATCACAAAAAACACGTTTAATTGCTTTGACACCTTGAATAGTTCTGTTGAAATTAAACCTTTACCAGAAATAATTTTCCGGTTTGAAAATATTTGTGAACGTCAGGATGCCTTTTTCTACGACAGCTCTAAAACCAAAGGGAGTATTGACGATTGGCGCTGGAAAGTCAGAGGAAAAATTGTTTCTTATCTACAAGACCATCAGCAAGTCTTCAATACGGCTGGAAGTTATCCTGTTCAATTACGTGTTCAAAATAGTTTCGGTTGCCTAGATTCAGTAGAGCAAAATATAACTGTATGGCCTAAAGCCAAAGCCAAGTTTGACCTTTTTCCAGAGGATATTTATATCACAGATCCTTTCGTAAACTTTGTTGAAAGTGGCTCAGACGCAAATTCGTGGAATTGGTATTTCGGTGATTTTAGTCCAGAAGAATTTGGCCCAGAAGTAATGCATCAATATTTAGACACTGGAATATTTAGAGCGAGGCTCATCGCCAATAACAACTTTCGATGTGCCGATACTTTTTATCGTACCGTTATCATTAAACCTAACTTAAACATCTTCATACCAAATGCATTTAGCCCTGGCCCTGATAACGATGTAAACACCACATTTGGTCCTGGCGGCATGTTATATGGTATTAAGTCTTTAGATATGACCATTTACACAAGATGGGGTGAGAAAATTTACCACACCGATGACATTGAAAAACCTTGGAATGGAACATATCAAGGGGCATTGGTTCAAGAAGGAACTTACCTATACTTAATTACGGTTAAAAACGTCTACAACGACATATTTAGGTATTCCGGTTCGTTAACCGTGATACGCTAAATCTGAGGGAACTTTATAATCGTTCCGTATTACTCAAAAACAAAAAGTTGAAGTTACACCTGTACTAGAACGTACTCGTAATGCTCCATTACTTGATTGGCCAATAACTCTTTACAAGCTTTTTCAACTTGTGCTTTGGCTTGCGCCTCATCTGCTGCTTCAAGTTCAACCATAATGTGTTTTCCAATTCGCACATTATTGATGTCTTTTAAGCCCAACAAATGCATGCTCTGATGTACTGTTTTCCCTTGAGGATCTAATAAAGCCTTTTGGGGCATCACGTTAATTTCCGCTCTGAAAGTCATTCGGCAAAATTACGTATTAACGATAGAATTATGTACGTAAAAATGATAAGAGTTACACCAAAAAAACCAAACAACGCTAAGTGACCCAAACACAGGATAATAAAAATATACTGTAGCTGATTGTCCTTCCATTTCAGGTTTTTAAGCTTTAAAGAAAACATTCTAAAATTAGCCACCATTAGAATAGATGCGAGTATAGGGATGGCCAAAAACAAATACTGAGAAACAAAAACCGTTTCGGGTATATGTCTATCATATTCAATTAGAAAGGGCCAAGAACTTAACCAAAGGGCGGTAACCGTTGTAGTTAAACCATAGAACTCCACATCTTGCCGCTCATCGTTGTTATACTTGGCTAAACGGAGGGCCGCAAAAATGGGTATGATTAGCGCAACGTAATGTATCCAGCCAGTGTTGTACTGCATCTGAAGACTGAAAATCATAATACTCGGTGCCACACCAAAACTAACCAAGTCTGCCAGACTGTCTAGGTCTTTGCCCACGTCAGATGAAACCTTCAGTAATCGTGCAATTAGACCATCCAAAAAGTCGGGAATGGTTGCTAATGCGATAAACGTAGAAGCCCAAAGTACCTCATGATTCATTGAGCAAACTATAGAAAGTACACCCAATCCTAGGTTGCTTAATGTGAAGGCGTTTGGTATGTGTTTAAGAATTTTCAAACTTTTGTCTGTTTTTCGTGTTTGATTGTCTAATCAAGCTGGTTCGCAAAATAAGCCCAGTAATTTTGCAAAAAAAAATAACAGTCTATGTACAGAATTTTTTGTCTCCTGTCGCTTTTCTTATTTGCGTCGGGTGCATTTGCCCAAAAATATACCGTTAGTGGGCGTATTTCAGACGGAAGTTCAGGTGAAGATTTACTTTACTCCACAGTACTTGTAAAAGACAAATCGTTAGGAACTGAAGCCAATGATTACGGCTTCTACTCGCTAACCTTGGACCCAGGTGAATATACCTTGGTATATGAATACGTTGGGTTCGCTACCATTGTTAAGGTTATTGACCTTCAAAAAGACACCACGCTAAACATTGAGCTTATGCCTAACGGCGAACGCTTAAAAGACGTTGTGATTGATCTGGACAAACGTGAAAGACAGGTTGAAAACAAACAAATTTCGGTGGTAAACATGGACATCAAAACCATCAAGGAGATTCCTGTCATCTTTGGCGAAGTAGATGTTTTGAAAACCATTACCCTTCTGCCAGGTATACAATCTGCAGGTGAAGGTAATTCAGGTATTAACGTAAGGGGAGGCTCTCAAGACCAAAACTTAATTCTGCTTGATGAAGCAACCGTTTATAACGCATCTCACTTACTCGGATTCTTTTCGGTATTTAATGGCGATGCGATCAAGGATATACAGGTGTACAAAGGTGGCATACCAGCACAATATGGCGGTAGGCTTGCTTCCCTACTCGACATCAAAATGAAAGATGGTAATAAAAAGAAATACGGTGCAACGGGTGGAATCGGTACGATTTCAAGTCGTTTGACCTTAGAGGGCCCGATTAAAAAGGATACTTCATCATTCATGATTGCTGGTCGTCGATCGTATGCAGATGTTTTTCTGCCATTTTCAGGTAGCGAACTTGCAAGAGAAAGTACACTCTATTTTTACGATCTTAACCTTAAACTGAATTATAAGCTTTCTGACAAAGACAAGCTTTTTGCTAGTGGATATTTTGGTAGAGACGTTTTTGGTTTCGGCAGTTTGTTTGGTATAAACTGGGGAAACGCAACCGGAACTGTTCGTTGGAATCACCTATTTAACAAGAAACTATTCTTGAACACCTCGTTTGTGTTCAGTGATTTTAATTATGGTTTTAATTTTGAGTTTGCAGAAAACGCCGCTTTTGGTCTTGAGCAAAACATCCGTGATTTTTACATAAAGCCGGATTTCACCTATTACATGTCTCCCAAAAACACGTTGCGTTTTGGCATGCAGCTTACGCGTCACTATTTCAAACCAGGAAAGTTCTTTGCTGCCAATGAAGAAACGAGAAAAACATTTACTGAAGACTTAATCTTAGAAAACAAAAACGCCTTAGAAGGTGCTGTTTACATTGACGATGAAGTAAAATTTAGCAAAAAATTCAATGTGCGCTACGGTGCTCGACTTTCATCGTTTTCAAACATCGGTGGAACGGAATACAACTATACCAAAAACGAAAATTATGCCCCTATCGACAGTTTAACTAGAGAAACTGTATATAGCCAGGGCAACATCTACAACACCTATTGGGGATTAGAGCCAAGACTCGCCCTTAGTTATAATGTTGCGAAAAAAACAGCCGTTAAGGCTTCATACAATCGTACGTTTCAATACATTCAACAGGCGTCTAATACGGCATCTGCTTTCCCAACCGACCAATGGTTTTCGTCCAACCTAAACATTGAACCACAAATTGCTGATCAAGTGGCGGTGGGTGTTTTCAAAAACTTTAAT
Organism: Bacteroidota bacterium; assembly: GCA_024679565.1. Taxonomy (GTDB): domain Bacteria; phylum Bacteroidota; class Bacteroidia; order NS11-12g; family UBA9320; genus UBA987. The sequence continues at coordinate 117,150 of JAIBDD010000002.1, forward strand.
AAGGGAATTGAAACCTCGTTGGAGGTGTATTATAAAACCATGCAGAACCAAATTGACTATCGTGATGGTGCCGTTTTGGTTTTCAATGAACAGTTAGATGGCGAGTTACTTACTGGTACTGGTCAGGCATATGGTACAGAATTGTTTTTGAGTAAAACCGAAGGCCTAACAACAGGGTTTATATCTTACACGTTATCTAAAACAACAAGAAACACCATTGGGATTAACAATAATGAAGATTATGTTGCCAATTTTGATATTCGGAATAACCTTTCTGTTGTTGCAACGCGTAAAATTATGGCACAATTGTCTGCTTCTGCCACGTTCACCTATACAACAGGTAAGCCTTATACCACGCCAGAAGGCAAATACTTTTGGGCTGGAGATTGGTACCCTTTATACGGCGAACGTAACAATGCTAGGTTGCCAGATTACCACCGTTTAGACATCGGCATAACATGGAAAAATAAACCAACCAAAAAATACAAAAGCAGTTGGAACCTATCTGTGTATAACGCCTACAACAGAGCGAATGCCTACGCCATTTACTTCCGAACGGCAACGCCAGAAGAAGCTGCAGAAAATGAGTTTGTGCAAAGTGGAGATCAGGTTGCAGTACAAGTAACCTTGTTTAAAATCTTACCATCTATAACCTGGAATTTCGAATTTTAACCATGAAGAATACGATAAAAATAGTAGTGGCTATAGTCACTTTGGCACCCTTAAATGCTTGTGAAAAAGTTGTTCAGCTCGACCTTCCTAATGCTGATGCAATAGTTGTTATTGAAAGTCAAATCTCTAACCAAACAGAAAAGTGGGTAGTAAACCTAGCCCTAACCCAACCTTACTTTGATCAATCAGGTATTGCTTTTGTTGACGACGCACGGGTATATATTGAAGACAACAACGGTACTATAGACACGCTAGTTTACGATGCTGATGGAAACTACGTTAGTAAAGTGGATAAGACCTGTATTATTGGTGATGTGTATACACTGCGTGTAGTGCATGGATCTAAAACCTACACGGCAACAGAAAAGTGCTTTTACCAAGACACCATTGATTTGGTTCAGTCGTACTATTTGCCTGAAAGAAACGGTTTTATACCTGTTGGTTATTATGTGTTCGAAAAAGCTGGAGAATACGAACCAGATGGTGATTTCTATATGTGGAGTATCTATCAAAACGGAAACATTCTAACAGATTCAATTGGTTACCTAATCGACTCGGATGAGTTTAGAGAAACTGGCTTTTTTAATATTTCTATTGACCCAAACGACCCGCTTAAAGACATTGATCGTGGCGTCTTCCCTCGTCCTTTTCCATGGAGTTTTGAAAAAGGGGATAGCGTAACTGTTGAGCAACTTAGAATAAGTGAAGATTACTACAACTTTATATCAGAGTTTAGCACACAACAGCAACGGTCTGGTACTCCTTTCGACCCTCCACCGTTTAACCCAACTTCAAACATTAGTGGCAACGCTTATGGGTTTTTTAGGGTAGTAAATATTTCTGCTAAATCGGTTTTGGTCACTGAATAGTAGCCGACAATTTCGATAACTGTTTTAAGTCGTCAAACATTTCTTTTGACTGCACTTCGTAATAAGACTTTGTGCTTGGTCCATAAAAACCTGTATGAATCTTAAACACCTTTTTGTTGGGCAGAACATAAATCAGCGTTGGGTACGATTTGATCTGTTTTAGCCATGGTACAGATTTAATCGCCTCAGATTTTTTTGCTTCGCCAGCATAAAGAATTGGGTAGAATACGTTGAGGTGGTCTCGTAATTTTTGTAGTGGAATTTGTGCTTTTTCAAAATGTAGCCGCTCAAAACTTAAAGCCACCACCTGAACACCCAAGTCTTCAATATATGCTTTGTTATTTGCTAAAAACAACATCTCATCCATACAATTAGGACACCAGCTCCCCATTATTTGAATTAACATTGGCCGATTTGCATATACGGAATCTTCTGACGAAACGACCTCGCCATCTATACTTTGAAATTCAAATGATACCGTTTTTTCCGCATCCACCAATTCAGTCATTTCATACGGGCTTATTAAGGTTGGTTCGTCATTTTTCCATGCAACAAAAGGCTCTTTCCAATGTTTCCCGCTATAGAACCACCCTTTTAACGTGTCGCTTTTCAAACTTGCTTCAAACAAAAATGCATGAGCACCATCAAAAGTAGAAAGCTGCAATTGGTTACCCGCAAAACCGCCTTCCAAAAATCGATAGTCACCCGTTTCGGTGATAAAAGTTCCCTTCATACTGTTGGGGTCAGTCTCAAATAAGCCTATAGCGCTATATGCATCGGCGGTATTAGGACTAAATACAACCTGCCATTTACCATCAATTTTTGTTTCTAAAGGGCCACTATATCTAAAGCGCTGAGACAAATTATACTTACCCGTAAGCGGCATTTTGTATTCTTTTCGAGAATAATCAACAAAGAAGCCAGTTACATTGTTGCCCTCAAAAGTGAGTTCGAGCGAAGAATTGAAGTATGGGCTTTCCGCTACGAGTGTATCCCCATTAAATCGTATGGAGTCATGAACGATTTGTTCGTCCCCATTCCATACTGCGGCTTTAAGCTGCTCATCCACTTCAATTAGTTCTAAAAAGAATGGAATCTTTTTGTCTTCTTCTGCAATACCAACCTCAATCTTCCACAACCCAAGAATGTCGCCGTTATTAATCTGTTTACCCTCTTGACAGGAAGCCAAAAATAGAACGACACACCACAGCCACGCTTTATTAATCATTGCCCAAAATTAGCCCAATATTAAAAGCTGTAACGATTAAAGTATAACAAGTATCAACATTTCCCTTTTTTTTCTGTTCTTTGAAGGTAATGATGTCATCCCCAAAAAGCCCTCGTGGTATTTTATTTGTTCTCCTATTAGCCCTATCTTATGGTTCGACTTTAGGACAAACACTAACCGGCACAGTGATGGATAAGGCTGGAGCACCTCTAATTGCGGCCGACATCCTTGTTAAAGGAAAACAAAATGGCACAAGTACAGACGAAAGTGGTCGGTTCGAGTTAACCGTTGCTGCCTTGCCCGTTACTTTAATTGTGAGTTATCAAGGGTTTGAGGATTATAGCTATACCGTAAAAAGTGGTGGTAAAACCACCGACATAACAATTAGGCTATCTCCTACAAAGTCGCGGCTTGGAACAACCGTAGTTAAGGTTGACCGTGTTAGCGAAAAACAAAAAGAAACACCACTAACCGTAGAATCGTTGGGTATAAAGGCTATTAAAGAGTCCCCTTCTGCGTCATTTTATGAAAGCTTAGGCAACCTTAAAGGTGTTGATGTTACAGCAGCCAGCCTAGGTTTCCGTGTTGTAAACACCCGTGGTTTTAATAGTACTAGCCCAGTAAGAAGTTTACAACTTATAGATGGTGTCGACAACCAGTCTCCTGGTTTAAACTTCGCATTAGGAAACTTTTTAGGAGCCAACGACTTAGACTTAAGACGTGTAGACGTCATTGCTGGTGCAAGTAGTGCTTTTTATGGGCCAAATGCCTTTAACGGTGTTATTAGCATGGAAACAAAAAGTCCATTTGATTATCCCGGTTTGTCTGTGGAGGTAAAAGGTGGCGAAAGAAATTTGGGGCAGGTTGCAGCAAGATGGGCGGACGTAGTTCCTGGCAAAAAAGGACTAAACCGTTTTGCATACAAAATAGGTGTCTTTTACATGCAAGCCAATGATTGGGAAGCCGACAACTACGAACCCACTGTGGATAGTCGATATGACGAAAATAATCCTGGTGGTTACGATGCGGTAAATGTTTATGGTGACGAAAGCTTTGAACCCAACAATGACTACACTTCTTCCTTTAGTCGGTTTTCGAACCCCGGTTTGGGCTATTTCTACCGAACAGGTTACGAAGAACGCTCATTGGTTGATTACAAAACCGACAACCTAAAACTAAACACCTCGTTGCATTATCGTTTGAGAGATTCTGCGGAGTTGATTTATGCCTTTAATTTTGGAGGCGGATCTACGGTTTACCAAGGTGACAACCGTTACCGGTTAGATAATATTAAGTTTTGGCAAAACCGGATTGAATATAGAAAGAAAGACAACTTTTTTATTCGACTTTACAGTACCTCTGAAGATGCTGGAGATACATATGACATCGTATCAACAGCGTTTAAACTAAATGCACTTAGTAAAACAAACACCAGTTGGAACAATGCCTATAAGACCAATTGGCGTATCCTGCGGTTCAAAAACCAAGTGGAAGGACTTCCGGATTATCCATTCTTTAATGCAGACAAACACGGAACCATAGAAAACTGGGCAAACAATCATTTAGACCCCTTCTTACTGCAACATCAAGACTCTTTATTCAAATGGCACAACCAAAATCGCGGTTATGTAGATGAAGCCTCAGGTGGTGGAAGTTTACCTCGATTTGATGTGGGCACACAACCCTTTGATAGTGTTTTTAATGACGTTACCTCTAGGTTATTTACGGATGACGGAACACGGTTTTACGACAAATCCTCCCTATATCACATTCATTCTGAAAAGAAAATCACCAAAAAATTTGGCGAAATTACTATTGGTGCAAATGGTCGACTATACACCCCAGATTCGCGAGGAACCATTCTTAACGACACAGGAAGTGTGGTAATTAGAAACCTCGAATACGGTGTTTATGGTGGGGTTAAAAAGAAATTAAAGAGTGAGAAGGTAATCATGAATGTTACCACTCGAATTGATAAAAATCAAAATTTTGACTTTCTGTTTTCCCCAGCGGCTTCTGTCATCTATTTGCCAAATAAAAAACATACGTATCGAGCCTCTTTCTCTTCTGCCATAAGAAACCCAACCTTGGCTGATCAATATTTATTTTATGATGTAGGGCGGGCACAGTTAATTGGAAATTTGAATGGTTTTGATTCGCTAATTTCTATATCCTCTTTTGACAATTACCGTAATGATGGTTTGACATTAGAAAGCCTTGAATACTTTGACGTCGATCCGATTCGTCCTGAAAAAGCCAAAACAATAGAATTGGGTTATAAGGGTTCGCTGTTAGACAACTCTTTGTTTGTTGACCTTGGCTATTACTATACGCTGTATACAGATTTTATTGGATACAATATTGGACTTGACGCAACATTCGACCCCAACACGAGTTTTCCTGTTGGTGGTATTGAGGTGTTTCGTGTTGCCGCCAACGCCCAGTCAAATGTAACAACTCAAGGGGCTTCAGTTGGTTTGAATTATTATTTTAAAAATTTCGCTCTTGGTGGAAATTACTCGTGGAATGTGTTAAACAAGAAGGGAACAGACGACCCCATTATCCCCGCTTTTAATACCCCCGAACATAAGTTTAATGTTTCCTTTACCGGACGTAAATTGAAACTACTGAAGTTTATTGGCCACAATTTTGGGTTTGGAATAAACTATAAATGGATTCAAGGGTTTGTGTTTGAAGGCTCACCTCAGTTTACTGGTTTTGTGCCTACATACGACATGGTTGACGCTCAAGTCAATTACAAGTGGAAAGACAAAAACACCACATTTAAACTCGGTGCTTCTAATATTCTAGGTCTTCTTCCACTTTTTGATGCCTCAGACTCAGGCAAAAGACGCTCGGTTTTTAACAACTCAAACTATCAGGTTTATGGTGGCCCTTATGTTGGTCGATTGGCCTACTTCTCTGTTTTGGTTGACATCGAAAAAGCAAAAAAATAATATATCAATTTGAAAATGAGTGGTTTTGCTTAAATTTGAGTTGAAACTATAAATTTATTAAACATATGAAAAGAGTTTACGCTTATCTATTAGTTGCCGGCTTCATGTTGTCGAGTCTACAACTATTCGCACAAAAAAGATATATAGACGAGGTCTATACGGATGCGGACATTGAAGTAACATCTAATGTTATTTATGCAACAAATATTGACTTTTTAAGGTCTTCACGGTTATCGTCGGCACCCCAATTACAAGTTGGAATGGAGTTAATGGACATTAAAACTGCCATATTTACTGGCCAGCCTATACCGGCTACACACCGTAACCTTGCAGACACAACTTCTGTGATAAAAGTTCAAGATGTAAAAATGGACATTTATGCGCCTAAGGCATCAGCAGATACAACATCTGCAAGACCCGTAATTATTTACTTACATACGGGTAACTTCTTACCAAGCCCGCTAAATGGTAGCCCAGTAGGAACGACCGCAGATAGTTCTGCTATTGTTTTGTGTCAAGGTTGGGCAAAACGTGGTTATGTGGCCATTTCTGCCGACTACCGTCTTGGTTGGAATCCTTTAGCTTCTGGACCTACAGGTGAGTTTGAGCGCCGTGGAACACTTTTAAACGCAGTATATCGTTCAATTCAAGATATTAAGCAATGTGTTGCTGGTTTAAAAGTTGAAGCCAGTGGTACAAACATGTACAAAATTGATCCAAATAAAATTGTTCTATATGGAGAAGGTACTGGTGGTTACATTTCGTTGGCGTACAACTCGTTAGATAAATATTCTGAGATTAGCCTACCTCAATTCTTAAACCCATTAACACAAAAATCTTTTGTCGACACAACATTAGTTGGTCGTATTGATGGTTCGGGTATTCCTCAATCACTAACCCTTTATGGTCCGCCACGAGCTAATATGGATGTAGCGGCAGTAGTTGCTGCAGGTGGGGCGTTAGCAGACACTTCATGGTTAGAAGCAGGTGATAAGCCAATTATTGCGTTTCAGTGTATCAGAGATCCTTTTGCGCCCTTTAATGCAGGAACTGTAATTGTGCCTACAACACAAGAAGATGTGGTTGACGTTACAGGTTCAAATATATATATCGCTAAGGCAAACGCCCTGGGTCTTAATGATGCTTTCAAGGATATGGGTAATGATGTGTACACAAAAATCGCAAGAGAAAAATATGGTAAAACGTTTGATTACATCTACCCAAGCCCAAGAGATAAAATTACAGTAAACAACAACCTAGAAGGTTTGTTTGCTATTGATGTAAAAGCTGGCGCTTCTCTTTTCCAGAATCAAGCTGGTCCTTGGCAATGGTGGGATCCAAATTCTCCATTAGCGAAAGCAGAAGTTCAACCAGGTGTAACTACACACATGGCTTCTTTGCAGTCAAACCCAGACATGTCTCCAGCTAAAGGTCGTGCCTATGTAGACACTATTCAGGGGTACATGTGCCCACGTATAGCGGTATTACATGGTTATTATACTACAACAGAATTGTCGGCCCCATCTTTATATGAGTTGAATGGCAAAACATATCCAAACCCAACAAATGGTGTTTTGTATATCGACATGAATGACAAAACAATAATCAAGTCTATTACGGTTTCTGATATTAGCGGAAAGGTTGTAATGACAAAAGACGATTTAAACGTTACTCACACTTCATTAGACCTGTCAAACCTTTATGATGGTTATTACTTCTTACAAGTGAACACCGAATTGGGTATGGCAACACAAAAAGTTGTGTTGGCTAGATAAGACAAACTTTATAGCAATAAAAAAGGCGTCGAACAATTTCGACGCCTTTTTTATTGTTTATTCTTTTTATCAATCTTTCAAAATGTCGCGCGATATCACAACGCGTTGTATTTCAGATGTACCTTCATAAATCTGTGTGATTTTTGCATCACGCATTAAACGTTCTACATGGTACTCTTTTACAAAACCATATCCACCGTGCACCTGTACCGCTTCAACCGTAGTTTTCATCGCGGTTTCTGATGCCACTAGTTTTGCCATACTACTTGCTCGAGCATAGTCCAAATCATTATCTTTTAGCCAGGCAGCTTTCAAACAAAGCAACCTTGCCATTTCTATTTCTGTAGCCATATCTGCAAGCTTAAATGCTATGGCTTGATGATTCATAATTTCTGTTCCAAAGGCTTTTCTCTCTTTCGAATACGATACAGATCTTTCATAGGCTCCAGAAGCGATGCCTAATGCTTGAGACGCAATACCAATACGACCACCAGACAACACCTTCATGGCAAACTTAAATCCAAAACCATCTGCCCCTATTCGGTTTTCTTTAGGCACTTTGACGTCTTGAAACATCAATGAGTGTGTGTCTGACCCACGTATACCAAGCTTATCTTCTTTTTTACCTACAACAAAACCAGGCATATCTTTGGTTACAATCAAAGCATTTATACCTCGGTGTCCTTTTTCAACATCTGTTTGCGCAATAACCAAAAATGTATCGGCAGTGTTGCCATTTGTTATCCAGTTTTTTGTTCCGTTCAATAAGTAATGATCGCCTTTGTCAATAGCTGTAGTCCTTTGTGACGTTGCGTCACTCCCAGCTTCGGGTTCAGATAAACAAAAACCACCATGAATTTTGCCTTGTGCTAATGGAACCAAAAACTTTTGCTTTTGCTCTTCAGAACCATACTCTTCAAGACCCCAACAAACCAAACTGTTATTCACAGACATTACAACTGAAGCAGAGGCGTCAATTTTTGAAATCTCCTCCATAGCCAACACGTATGACACAGCGTCCATACCGGCCCCTCCATATTTTGGGTCTACCATCAATCCCATAAACCCTAATTCTCCCATTTTGCGTACCTGTTCCATTGGAAACCTTTGCTCGTTATCACGCTCAATCACACCTGGCAATAATTCTGTTTCTGCAAAATCTCTTGCAGCTTGTTGAATCATTAAATGCTCTTCAGTAAATTCAAAATTCATAACCGATTTTTTACGTTTGTAATGAGCCGCAAATTTAAGGTATAATCCGCTTTTTGTGAACTCCAACATTATGGGTTTATTTGCCATTATGAAAAAGCCACATTCCCTGGTTCAGGGGTCGGTTGTTCGAATTGTTTCTACTGCACGAAAAATTTCACCTGCAGAAGTGGAGCCTTCCGTTAAACTTTTGAAATCGTGGGGGTTAACCGTTCAGTTGGGGCGCAATATGTATGCAACCGAAAACCAATTTGCTGGTAGCTCTTCACATCGACTGCAAGACTTGCAAGAGGCTCTTAGCGACAACCATGTTGATATGGTTTGGTGTTCTAGGGGTGGTTATGGCACAACCATGTTATTAGATGAGGTTGATTTTACTGCTTTTTGTGAGAAACCTAAATGGGTTGTAGGCTATAGTGATGTTACAAGCCTGTTGTGCCACATAACGACAAACTTTGACGTCGTTTCGCTTCACGCAACCATGCCAATAAATGTTTCAAACCAATTGAGTCCTTCTGATCTTCAAAGTATCGATAGTCTTCGTTCGGTGATTTTTGGCGATAGTGTTTCTTATAAAATGAATAGCCACGATTTAAGTAAACCGGGTGACGCAAAGGGCCCTTTAATTGGGGGTAATCTGTCTATTTTGTATAGCATTTTGGGATCCAATTCAAGCCCAAAAACCGACGGGGCAATTCTGTTCGTTGAAGACCTAGATGAGTACTTGTATCATATTGACCGCATGATGGTTAACTTAAAAAGAAATGGTTTGTTAGAAAACTTAAGCGCGTTGGTGGTTGGAGGAATGACCGATATGAACGACAACACCGTGCCTTTTGGCAAAACGGCTGAAGAAATTGTTCTTGGCCATGTTGATACGTATGGCTATCCGGTATATTTTGGTTTTGACGCCGGACACCTATCTCCAAACTTAGCATTACCTTTTGGTCAAATAGCAGAGATCAAAGACAATACTTTAGTGGTTGAATAACTGTTGTTTAGCTGCGTGGATGAAATTCTTGAATAACATCTTTTAAGTAAGACCTATCTAGGTGGGTATATATTTCTGTGGTTGTTATGGATTTGTGCCCCAACATCTGTTGAACAGCACGAAGATCTGCTCCCGCTTCAACCAGTGTTGTGGCAAATGAGTGTCGAAATGTATGAGGGCTGATATTCTTTGATATACCAACCGTTTGCGCGATTTCTTTTATTCGTTTAAATATATACACTCTAGAAATTGGTTTACCCCTAAGGTTTAGAAAAAGCGTTGTATCGTCTGTCTTTGCTTCCTTTTGTGGTTTCCTAAAATGATTGAGGTAAAGTCCAATATGGTGGAGGGCCGAACTTCCAACAGGAACAATCCGTTGTTTATTTCCCTTTCCAGTGACAATAATTAAGTCTTCATCAAACAGAATATCGTTGATTTTTAGGCTAGTAAGTTCAGATACTCTTAAACCCGAACTGTAGAGTAACTCTAGTATGGCTCGATCGCGTTGACCACTTTTGGTAGACAAGTCAATAGCCTCTAACATTCTTTCAATCTCTTGGTTGTCAAGTACCTCGGGTAGTTTTCGGCTTAGTTTGGGTGTCTCCAAAAGTTCTGACGGATTGTTGGGGATCAAACCCTCAAGTTCTAGGTAATTATAAAAGGCTTTTACGCCTGAAATGATCCTTGCCTGGGTTCGTTCACCCAAACCCAATTCACTTAACCACTTTATAAAACCCAACAATTGGTTGAACGACAAACGTTCCACGTTTGCGTCAATATCCTCACAGTAATTTATAAGCTTACCAACGTCTGTTAAATATGCAGATACAGAGTTTGAAGAAAGAGAAAGCTCTAGTTTTAAGTATTGTTTAAACCCTTTGGTATAAGGACTCATTACTCAATGTATTTTTCCGCACACTGAACAATCTCTGTTACCCCGCCTTGGTTTTTATTGATAAGTACAACTATGGCACAATTGTCAATGTTATATTTTTCTGGAATGTCGATTTCGATTCCTTTTTCAAACACACGGCCCGCCTCTATGGATTTTGCTAATAGTGTTCCTGCGTAGTTGGTAACACCTTTGCGTAAAATAGAGTAATGCACATAGTCTTTATCATAGGTATTATCTGGTAGTTTTTGTTTCGACTTGATTTTATTTTCAATAATGAATACGGACAAAAAGACTGGTGTCGCATCAGCCTCAACAAACGTTGTTTTAATGTTTGCAATAATTTTACGGTTGCCTTGGTTGATTATCTCTAATTCTACGGCGGCTTTAGCCTCCAATACGAGTTGCTCATTTACTTGAGCCTCCCATGTTTCGTATTGTTGGTTCACTTTGCTGGTTTTACCATCAAACAATTTTCGATCTATTGCTCCAGCAGGCAAACCTGACGGTTCACCAATAAGGTTGCTGACTATTTCTGTTGCTTCAACGGTGTTGAATGTGTCTTTACTATCTGAGTAAGGTGCTGTAAACGCGCCATATCTGTTAGAATGTAGTGTCATCACCACAACTCTTCCCTCGTCATTTTTTCCCTGAATTTCGTGAGCAATATCTGCTGCTTTAGGACAATTATTACACTTCACACCACTGATATCTTCGATTAAAACGTTTTTTAAAACGCTCTGTGGTATGTCACTTGTGATATATGTGGTGTCTTTCGCTAAAAGGATTGGTTTAGAATAGTCAATAAATGGAGGAACCTCAGTACATCCAAAGAAGAATAATAAGGTAACCCAAAAGCCGAATTGCTTAATCTTGTTTTGTGCCATAGTCAAAGTTATCCCAATCTCGTTATTCTTTTAAGCATACTAACTTCTTTTTCTGTCAAATTTCTCCATTTCCCTTTTGACAAACCTTGTTTATCGATACCTGCATAAATAACCCGGTCGAGTTTAACCACCTCATAACCAAGAGCCTCAAACATTCTTCTTACCACACGGTTTCTTCCACTATGTATTTGAACACCTATTTTTCTTTGGTCGTCTTTATCTACCACAGCGATCTTATCTGGTTTCATAAAGCCGTCAAAAAGTTTAATTCCACCCTGAAGTTTATAAAAGTGTTTTTGTTCTATGGGTTTGCTTAGTTCCACAGAATATATTTTTGTTACATTTCCTTTGGGGTGCATCAAACCTTGAGCCATTTCACCATCATTAGTGAAAATCAAAATGCCTGTTGTGTTTCTATCCAATCGACCCACAGGGTATACCCTTTCTGCATTAACATCACCAATTAAATCCATTACTGTTTTACGCTGTAAAGGGTCGTTGGTGGTTGTTATGTAGTCTTTTGGCTTGTTTAAGAGTATGTATATTTTTTCTGATGGCGATATAAGTTTACCATCCACTTTTACTTCGTCATCGCGTTTTACCTTGAAACCTAGTGTTTTTACAACCTCTCCATTTACCTCTACCCTGCCGGCTTCTATGATTGTGTCCGCTTCCCTGCGACTACACACGCCTCCGTTACTAATGTATTTGTTTAACCGAATCTCTTGACTTACCTCCTTTTTGGGTGGTCTTTCTTGTGTGATTTTTTTGATTTCTCCCGACGGTTTTGGAATTCTTCGTCGTTTTCGTTTGGTTTTTGCATAATCTCCATCTCCCCCATTCCGCTCACTTCTGCCTGAACCGGTATTCCCATACCTTGGTCCTTTTTCATCTATGTTCATGCTGCAAATTTAAACAGAATCCTTGTTTTGTGGTTGGTTGAAATAGCCCACACCCTGTTAACCGTGTCTTGTTTTTAACACTTTGTCGTGTTTGGACGGTAATTCTAGTATCATTTGTTGTCTTCAAAGCCATAATAACTTGATTTTCACAACATTTAGCTTGTACCTTCGTTAGTATATATCGTGTTACGATTAACTGCTATATTCATTCTGGCCTGTTTGTCAAGCCTCGACGCAAAAGGTCTAACCAAAGCACCAACGTTGATTCGTGCTTGTTTGAACATTTCCGATAGTGTTGTGACCATTGATTACTCTAGTATTTCAGACGCATGTGGGTCGTTTGTGGAACACCACATTTATGGAAGTGAAAATGGAGTCACATTCAACTTACTCGATTCGCAAAAAAACTTTAGCGCTACAACATTTCAATTCAAACTCCCTAACGCGAACCCAACCTGGTCTTTCTTTTTTGAGTCACGGTATTTGTGCAATGGGTCAGACACTGCTAAGTCAAATGTTTTAAAACTCGACATTACTCCACCACCAGAAAACGATATAGATTCTGTCAGCATAGATATACTTACTCAAAAAACCATTATCGGTTGGAAGAAGAGCACCGCAAACGACACAAAAGGTTATAGGATATTCACTCAATCCAACGGTATCAACAGCCCAATTGGGGATACGATCGATTTAGCATATGTCGCTAAAAATCAAACTGTTACATTAGAAACAAAATACACAATGGCTGTCTATGATTCTTGTGATCTATTTTCTTCTATTTCTAAAAGACATAGCCCAATGGTGTTATCTACAACACTAGACACTTGCACCAAGAGCGCTTCCCTCACATGGACAAAGTATGAAGGGTGGGTGGTTGAAAGCCAAAAAGTATACATCTCAACCAACGGGTCTCCTTTTGTTCCAAAAACAATAAATGCAAACGATCAATCTAATTCCTATACCGGCATAAACTTTGGAGACAGTGTTTGCTTTTATGTTTGTGCAGAAAACAATGTATCGAATAGAAAAACTAGCTCATCTAATGTTAAGTGTGTTAAATTATACCAGCCAAAAATACCAGACATTACCTATTTATCGAATGTTAGTGTTGCATCAAAATCTTCATTAGAAATAGAGGCTTTTGTTGATAATCAGGGTGTTGCGGATAGTCTTGTGTTGTATAGGGTTGGTGGCTCACCGATACGTGTTGGTAGTAAAACCCTCCTTAAAGGCGCTGAGTTTTACACTTGGGAAGACAATAATGTTAATCCTGAAACTGGGAGTAGCACCTATTTTGTTCGAACTTTTGCCCCTTGTTTGGGTGGAACAAGTTCTTCCTTAAATGCTAGCTCAATATTCTTAAATATAACAAATGAGTCGTTGACATGGAATCCATACATTAATTGGAATGGTTCAGTGTTGGAATATGAGGTATATGGTTACAATGGTTCCACGTGGAACATAGTTGCCACTACAAGCGCAACAGATTATACAAACACCGACACTACCATGCACTGCTTTTATATACAAGCGGTTGAAAATCAAAACACTTATGGTTTTGGTCGCGTTTCAAAAAGTAACACTGTGTGCGCTAAAAGAACACCAAAATTCTTTGTCCCAAACACGCTTAACCCCTTATCGAAAAACAATAAACTGGTTGTAATTGGTAATTCTATTGACCCAACAAATTCAACAATGGTTGTCTTTAATCGTTGGGGTGAACAAATTTTCACAACCAACAACATTCAAGAAGGTTGGTCGGTAGACGCAACAAACACCCTTATTCCTTTGGGGGTTTACTTCTACGACATTGCAATAATGGATTTAAACGGAAACAAACACCGGCTTTCAGGCAGTGTGTGTGTAATCAGATGATAGAATATAGTTTTCACAATGTATCTAAACCTTTGTTCTTTGAAGCCACTGAAGCATGGGTTGAAAAAGTTGCAAACCAATTGTTCACCTCTATTGATGGTGTGGGATTTGTTTTTTGTTCTGATGAAGACTTGTTACACATCAACCAAAAGCGGTTGTCTCACGATTACTACACCGACATAATAACCTTCGACTTGCGGGACCAACTCTCCGACCCTTTGGTTTGTGATATATACATAAGCCTAGATCGTGTCAAAGAAAACGCCCTCTCATTTAATTGTACCTTTGCGGAAGAATTGAAGCGCGTCATGGTTCACGGCTTGCTTCACTTAACAGGAATGAACGACTCCACAGAAGAGGAAAAGCAAGCCATGCGGCTTGCTGAAAACAAATACATTAACCTTAAATAAAACAGTTCCACGTGGAACATTAAAATGATACATGGTACATATGACGTAATTGTTGTAGGCGCGGGTCACGCTGGTTGTGAGGCCGCTCACGCCGCCGCTACCCTCGGCAGTTCTGTTCTTTTAGTAACAATGAACATGGAGGCTATCGCCAAAATGTCGTGTAACCCAGCAATGGGTGGTGTAGCAAAAGGACAAATTGTTCGCGAAATAGACGCCCTTGGTGGGATGAGTGGACTCATTTCTGACCAATCAGCCATCCAGTTTAGAATGTTAAACCGGTCGAAAGGGGCAGCCATGTGGAGTCCTCGAACACAAAATGACCGAATGGTGTTTTCCAACCTTTGGCGAAACAGCATAGAACAAAACCCCAACATTTCCATGTTCCAAGACATGGTCAATGAGTTAATAATAGAAAACAACACTGTTGTTGGTGTTAAAACAGCAATGGGTTTTATCTATAAAGCCGCATCAGTCGTTTTAACCAGTGGTACATTTATGAATGGTACCATTCATATAGGTAGAAACCAGTTTGGTGGTGGTAGAATGGCTGAAAAAGCTTCTACAGGTATTACAGAACAGTTGGTGTCTTTGGGTTTTGAATCTGGTAGAATGAAAACGGGTACACCCCCTCGGGTTGATGGTCGTACGTTGGATTATTCTAAAATGGAAGAACAAGCAGGGGACGAAACGCCTGGTCTTTTTTCTTACCTATCAAACACACCCCTTAAAACCCAACGCAGTTGCCACATTACCTACACAAACCCCGAGGTGCACGATGTTTTAAGAAAGGGTTTTGATGATAGCCCAATGTTTAATGGCACCATAAAAAGTATTGGTCCGCGTTATTGTCCAAGCGTAGAAGACAAAATAAACCGTTTCGCTGAGCGTGATCGACATCAGGTTTTTGTTGAACCAGAAGGGTGGGACACGGTAGAAATCTATGTAAATGGTTTTTCTACTTCTTTGCCTGCTGATATTCAAATTGAGGCAATGAGGCTTATTCCTGGGTTTGAAAACGCCAAAATTTTTCGTCCTGGGTATGCTATAGAATATGACTTTTTTCCTCCTACCCAATTGTCTTTAAACCTAGAAACAAAGGCTATTAACAACCTGTTTTTCGCTGGGCAAATTAATGGAACCACCGGTTATGAGGAAGCCGCAAGTCAGGGTTTAATGGCTGGGGTTAATGCACATAGAAAAATAACCGATAACCCTCCTTTTATACTTTCTAGATCTGAAGCATATATTGGGGTATTAATAGATGATTTGATTAACAAAGGAACTCAAGAACCCTATAGAATGTTTACCTCACGTGCTGAGTATAGGATTCTTCTACGTCAAGATAATGCCGACAGTCGCTTAACCGGTAAAGGGTTTGAATTGGGTCTCGCCTCTGAAGAGCGGTTTAATAGGTATCAAGAAAAAGAAAAAGCGTTACACGAGTTAACGGATTATATCGAGAAGACCAGTATTCCACCTGATGAAATCAACCCCGTTTTAACCAAAAAAAATACCGCCGTCGTTAACCAAAAATATAAGTTTAAAAAGTTGCTTTCCCGTCCACAAATTCAAGTCAGCGATTTCGATGATTTAAATACTACGCGAACATATTTAGGTGGTTTAAGTGTGGATTTAAAGGAGCAAGCAGAAATTTTGGTTAAATACCGTGGCTACATAGAAAAGGAGCAAGAAATGGCTCAAAAATTAGAGAAGTATAATAGTATGGTTATTAAGCCCGACTTCGACTATAATGCTTTAACTTCTTTGTCGGCAGAGGCGAAAGAAAAGCTTGACACTATTAGACCAACAACCATTGGTCAAGCATCAAGGATAAGTGGTGTTCGCCCTTCTGATATTTCTATTTTACTTGTTTATTTCGGTCGATGAAAAACATATTACAATTAACTGTATTACTCTTTCTTTTGGGTTGTGCCTCTATAGATCTTCCTCCAGGCGGTCTTAAAGATACAGAGCCTCCAAAGATTGTTAAAAGCTCTCCTGATAGTTTAGAAACCTTATTTACGGGTACAGAAATTAAAATCACTTTTAATGAGTACTTCACTTTAAACAACCTTAACCAAAGTCTTATTATTTCACCCCCATTAACAAGTAGCCCAAAAACAATAGTTAAAGGTAAAAGTCTAATAATTCAACCCAAGGAGTTGCTTAAACCCAATACAACCTATCAGTTTTATTTGGCTGATGGTATTAAAGACTTAAACGAGGGTAATCCAACAAAAAATCTAAAGCTCGTTTTTTCTACTGGTAGTGTTATTGATACCTCTTTTATTTCTGGTGTTGTTAATGGTGCTTTTTCTTTAAAACCCGAAGAAGGTGTAAAGGTGTTTTTATACAAAGAATACCAAGATAGTCAGCTCTTTAAACACACCCCATATTATATAACCAAAACGGAGAAGTCTGGTTCTTATTCATTTACCAATATTGCTAATGGTCAATACTATGCTTATGCTGTTCTGGATGAAAATAACAACAATAGGCTTGATTATAGCGAGCGTGTTGGTTTTGCTTTAAACCCTTTAAATTCTAATTCGAGTAACCAAAGTTTGTTACTCAGTAAAGGACCAATAACACCCAACCTGTCGCTACAAAAAACTGAAGAGCCAACACAAGGATTGTTTCGTTTTGTATTTAATAAGTCCATTTCTACTAACCACGTCGAAATAAAAACCGCCAAACTTTTTACTGACCTTTCAAAAGATAAGTCTGTTCCTTGGCATTTTGGAATGACTAGGGATACCATTATTGCCTATTTAAATACTCAAGAAAATATTGATTCAATACGCTTAAAAATTAGTGTCGATTCTTTCTCTTTTGAAGAAACCATTAAACCTAAAACAAAAAAAATCATTCAACCCAGTATAAGTGTTTCTAAAACTGTTCAACCAAAAAAATCAATAGTACTTACTTCCAACTATTATATAAGGAAGACAAACCAAGACAAATTAAGTATCTATGACCTCACGGATTCTACAACAATTAACCTTGATACATTACTAATAGATCAAAATAATGTTTCTCTTTACTCTTCCTGGAAAGAAAGTCATCGCTATCAAGTCATTTGTCAAGAAAGTTTTCATACCTATTATAACAAGAAAACAAGCCTATTAGATACCTTTTATGTTGATGTAGTGAGTTCTGATAAAACAGGAGAAATAGAAATATTTTGTAGTGTCGACACAGCAATAAAAAGGGATTTTCCTTTTTTGTTTGTTTTAGCCAAAGAAAAAAAGGAATATGAAAGAAAAAAATTCAACACCGATACAGTTTTCACCTTTTCTTTCTTAGAAACCGGTGAATATGTTGCTTATGTTTTTCAAGATAAAAATGATAATGGTTTTTGGGATGATCAAAACTATTTTAAAAAATTACCCTCCGAACCAATCTGGCGTCTTTCTGAGCCTATAGAAGTACGAACAAAATGGAAAACAAAAGGTATACGTTTTAATATTAGGTAATGTCTTGATTATTAGTGTTTTGTGTTTTTTTTTAATTGTTAGTATTTCCGTTTTTTCTGTTAATAATCCAAGCTCCTCTTTTTAACGGCTTAGTTCACGTTAATAAACCCATACTTATATAAACTTTTCTTCCTACTAATTAACATTGCTATTTTCTTTCACTTTTTAACAACTATCTTTTTCTTCTAAAACAAATCCACACAAACTTTCCAATTTTACCTGTTTTGTTAAAATTTTAGCAACATTTATAAACAACATCTGTTTAAAACTAAAGAAAAAAAGAAGGAAAAAAGGTATTCCACATATCCACAGCCTTTAATAAAGAAATAAGAAGTTATTTAATAATATAATATTCTATTACTACCGTGGATAATATAAAAAAGGGAACAAAAACAAAACTCAACTATTTTTGCCTCGATGAAACAACAAATTGAAAACGTAAAAAAAAGTATTCTCTCTTTTGAAGCAAAAACGGAAAAAGAGGTAGAGGATTTCCGTTTGAGGTTTTTAGTCAAAAAGGGTGAAGTAAATTCTTTGTTCGAAGAATTTAAAAAACTCACCAAAGAGGAGAAAAGAAAGGCGGGTTCAATTTTAAATGATTTAAAGAATTATGCGAATCAAAAGTTTAAGGAATTAAATGAGGGGGTAGTAGCCAAAGAAGAAGAAACAAAAGAAGGAACAGACTTTTCTTTACCAGGATCAATCGTTCCACAAGGAAGTAAGCATCCACTATCAATTGTACAAAAGAAAATGATTGAAATTTTTGAACGAATGGGTTTCAATATTTCTTTAGGACCAGAAGTAGAAGATGATTGGCATAATTTTTCAGCTTTAAATTTTCCCAAAAACCATCCAGCAAGAGACATGCAGGATACCTTCTTTATAGAAAAAGAAATTTCATTACGAACACACACTTCTTCCGTTCAAGTAAGAGTAATGGAAGAAAACGAACCACCAATAAGAACAATAAGCCCAGGTAGAGTATATAGAAATGAAGCAATTAGTGCAAGATCCAATAGTTTTTTTCATCAAATAGAGGGTTTATATATAGATGAAGGGGTGTCTTTTGCTGATTTAAAACAGACATTGTTTTTATTTGTACAGCAGTTTTTTGGTGAAAAAACAGAGGTAAGGTTTAGACCAAGTTATTTCCCGTTTACCGAACCGAGTGCAGAAATGGATATATTCTTAGGAACAGAAACAGAAGAGGATTACAGGTTAACAAAAGGAACAGGTTGGTTAGAAATATTGGGTTGTGGAATGGTTGATGTGAATGTACTAGAAAACTGTGGTATAGATTCAAAGAAATATAGCGGATTCGCTTTTGGAATGGGGGTAGAAAGAATAACAATGTTTCAATACGGTGTTAAAGATATAAGAACCTTATTTGATAACGATAAAAGGTTTTTAGAACAATTTAAACTACTTAATTAAAACAACGGGATGTAGCTTAGTCCGGTTAAAGTGCTCGTCTGGGGGGCGAGAGATCGGAGGTTCAAATCCTCTCATCCCGACAAAAAATGAAAAGAATATTTATAGGTTTATTACTTTTAGCTGCACTAGCTTTTATTACCAACCCAAGTGAAACAAAACACAAGGAAGCAGTAAAAAGAGAAATTGACGCCACTCTAAATAGAGAGCTTGGTGAAGCGGGGGTTTTGTTGAGTAAAACTTTTGATTTTAAAGGGAAGGCAATAGGAACCTTCATTAAAAGAGAAAATAAGTTTATTTACTCAGAAACGATATTGAAAGTAGGTCCTACAGAAAAGGTAGTTGGGTATGGTTTTTTTGGTTTTGTTGTGATTAATCGTTCAGCAATAACTAACTAATCAAAAAGGCGGTCATTTCTTTTATTGCACGACCACGGTGACTTAAAACGTTTTTCTGTTTTACAGACATTTGGGCGAAGCTTTGCACATAACCTTCTGGAATAAATATAGGGTCATACCCAAAACCATTTTCTCCTAACTTTTGGTTTGAAATATTACCCTTACAATACCCATTAAAAAAGTAGTGTTTTCCTTCCCAAAAAAGGGAGATTACAGTGTGGAACTGTGCACTTTTATCGGCGAAATGCGCAAGGTTTTTAAGTAATAGGTTTATGTTGTCGGAGTCGTTTTTTTGTGCGCCAGAATACCGTGCAGAAAAAACACCAGGAGCACCATTTAGTGCTGTAACTTCTAATCCTGTGTCGTCGCTAAAAACATTTAAACCAGTTTTTTTAAACACATAGGAAGACTTAATAAATGCGTTTTCTTTAAGGACTTCACCAGTCTCTGCGATTTCTTCATCAATTCCGATGTCGGTTAATGTTTTTACCGAAAACTGGTTACCAAGTATTGCTTGTATTTCTTGTGCTTTATGGACGTTGTGTGTTGCGAAAACGAGCTCTTTCTTAATCATTTTACCGCAATAACACTAATCTCAACATGAACGTTTTTAGGTAATGTTTTTACTGCAACCGCTTCTCTTGCTGGTGGTCGATCACTAAAATATGTGGCATACACACCATTAACAGAAGCATAGTCATCCATACTTGCCAGAAAGATAGTGGCCTTAACTACATGGGAATAATTCATCCCTGCTTCTTGTAAAACAGCACCTATGTTTTTTAAGACCTGTTGTGTTTCAATGGTTATGTCGTCGGTTACCAGGTTACCTGTTTCTGGGTTTAGTGCAATTTGTCCTGAACAATACAAAGTGTTACCAGATAACACCGCTTGGCTATAGGGGCCAATAGCTGCAGGAGCGTTAGGGGTAGAAATGATTTTTTTTATTGTTTCCATACGTTGTTGTTCAGCATTTGTATTTTTGTCACAACCCACACCAAATGAGGATAGCGATAATAGGATCACAAGATAGAGTTGAGGAGTTAAAGCAAAAGGTTTCATCTGCTCATACGTTGATAGAAGTCAAAAATAACCAATTTGAGGGTTATGATTTAATCTTCGATTTAAGTTTCGATAAAGACAATAGCAGATTACCCATTTATGCCGCACTAAAAAACACAACAGTTATTGTGAGTGCAGTGAACCAAACGGTGCAACAAATGATTGCTTCATGTGAAACAACACTGAGTTGCACAATAGGAGGGTTAAACTGTTTGCCAACTTTTATAAATAGAGGTTTGGCAGAGATGACAAGTTTAAACGCCACTGATCAATCGTTAATAGAACAACGGTTTAATGATTTGGATTGGGAAATAAAATGGGTAGAAAGTAGAGTTGGGATGGTAACACCTCGTGTGGTTTGTATGATAATAAACGAAGCGTATTATACAGTCCAAGAGGGTACCGCATCAAAAGAAGACATAGACACCGGGATGAAGCTTGGTACAGCTTACCCAAAAGGCCCTTTTGAGTGGGCAGAGCAAATAGGCATTCATGATGTAAAAAACATGTTAGAAGCGATTTATGAAGACACAAAGGATGAGCGGTACAAAATATGTCCCTTGCTCACACAAGAGTTTTTAAATACTCAAATGACGGCGCAGTATTGAGAAAAATATACGCGTTTCTTTTTAAAACCTTAGGTTGGACGATTGACAAAAACAATTGGCCAATTCCATATAAAAAACACATTCTTGTAGTTGCACCCCATACCAGCAACTGGGATTTTCTGGTAGGCCTCGGTGCTCGTGCTGTATTGCAATTCAATCCACGTTACATTGGCAAGAAGGAGTTGTTTGTTTGGCCAATTGGGTGGTTGTTTAGAAAACTGGGTGGTTATCCAGTAGAACGAAAAGTGAACACAAACCTTGTTCAAAGTTTAACAGAGATATTCAACAAGGAAGAGGAGTTTATTTTAACCATGACGCCTGAAGGAACGAGAAGTTATAATGACCAATGGAAAACAGGATTTTATTACTTAGCAAAAAACGTTCAAATACCCATGGTGCCAGTTGGGTTTGATTATAAAACAAAAAGAGTTGTTGTACACGAACCCATTTTTGCAGAAAAACCAGTAGAAGATCTTATTTATGAGTTAAAAACGTGGTTTAGTCAATTTGAAGGAAAGAACCCAGAGTTGGGGGTGCGCAAACCAAACAAAAGGTAGATGTGTTATACTAACAGGTGTTTAATACTACCTGTCAGGAAACAGAAAAACAACTATCTAAGACATATGAAAAAAAGCGTGTATCAAACAATATTACTTATTGCGTTCGTCAGCCTAGTAGTTGGGTGTAACGATAAAGAACCACTGGTTGACTCATCAAACAATGGTTTGGTTGATATTACTTCTCAAAAACAATTTGATGATGAAGTAGCTACAGGTGTATCGATGGTGTTTTTTCACGCATCATGGTGTACAAAGTGTGCGGCCCAAAGACCAGCCGTCGAAACAGTTTCAGAAGAGACGACATTTAGCAATGTTTTCTTTGCTGAGGTAGAGTACGAAGACTTTTCTGATATTGTTACCTCTAGAGACATCAAAGGGTTTCCAACCACTGTGATTTATAAAGACAACATCGAACAAAAAAGGTTTTCTGGACAAGGACACACAGAAGGGCAAATAAGAGAAGCGCTAACAGAAGCGACCATGTAGGCACTACTGCGATTTTGCGCCTTGTGTGGCCCTTTTAAGGGCCTTATAACGTTTACGCGCATCAACCACGAATAGACTCGAATTGTAGTCAAAAATTATCCTCTCGTACATTTCTAATGCCTTTTTAGGTTGATTTAGTTTTAGGTCATACAGTTGAGCCAATGCATATAGGGCATTATCGGCAAGGATGTCGTCACTAAAGAATTTGACAACGGTATTGTAATATTCTTCTGCTTTGGTGTACTTCCGCTGTTTCTCATAGATCTGAGCTTTAACGTAATATATTTCGTCTTCTAAGGCATGTTTGGGATATTTAAAAGGGAGTTGGTTAAGCTCCTCTAAACTTTCCTCTAGTTTGTTTTGAAACAACAACAATTGCGCATGGGCGAATGCAGCCATAGCTTCGGTAGAACTATCCAATCCGGTGTTGTCTTTAATCAGCAAAGAGAGCTCAATGGCGTTATTGGAAATAAGTTGTGAGGTTGCTGTTTTTAATACATCCAACTGGTCTTTAGACCACTCAAAGTCTCCCCGATAAAAAGAAAGTTTTGCGTTCCTAAACTTTGCTTCTTGACCCAGTGGGTCTTCTTTAAATGCCTTGTCGACCTGTCCATATAAGAGTGTGGCATCCCACACCTCGTTTTTCATAAGCATAGCGTCACCAAGGGCAAGTTTATACGCTCCACGCGTTTTTTGCTGAAGCCGTGGCATCACAACTAAAGACTCCAATATACTTACCCCACTATCAAGGTCATGTTTATAGTAAATATATAAATCCGATAACTGTTTCATACTTTTTGCCGTTTGTGGGCTTTTACCAAACTGGGTTAAAACAGCTAAGTAGCGATTGATAAGTAGGTTTAGGTCTTCAGAGGTATATTGACCTGTTTCGCTGATGAGTTTGTAGTTGGTTTCAAGACTACCCATTTTGGCATTCAAATAGAAATAACCATCCGCCCCAAAATCGATAATTTTATCGTAGCATTTTATCGCTACTGCATAGTTTTTGTTTGACAAACAAATAATAGCCAAATCAATTAAGTTTTTACCCTCGGTTTTGTTACGACGATCCATGGCGCTTGCTTGTCGAAAGGCGGAGTTAAACTTTTTTTGTTGCACAAACACCCACAACAAAAGCTCGTCGTAAACGGTTTTTTCTGGATATTTCTGTACATAGATAGACGCCTTTTCTTGCAGGTAATCAATCTTTGTGTCTGTATCAACTAAAAAAACAAGATTTGCTTTGGTGGAGCGCAATTGAGTTGCGTCAAAGTTTAGCACCAACAAACACTCGTTAATTAAAGACTCATAATCTTTGGTGAGTTTGTATACCTCAATCAGGTTTTGTGCAAACAAGGTTGCTGGCCCATAGGCTTTTCGGGCTTTAATAAGCGCACTTTTAGCAAACCCATATTCTTGTTTGCTCAAAAAAGCACTAGCTAGTTGTTCGGGCATAGAAACAAGGCCTGACCTACCATTTCCCATTTCCTCCACAGCGTATGATACCGCATTTTCGTAGAGTTTTTTCTTCTCCTTTTCTTTACCTTGAAGGCCATAGATATAACCTAGATCTACAACATACAGAGGCTTAGATTTAAACTTTTTGGTCTGTTTAGAAACGACTTTTTCTGCTTCACTAAACGACTTTTGTTTTAACAAGCACTCTAAATAGTTTTGATAGATGTAAACAGATTCTGGGTTTTTCTTTAACAGTTTTTTATACAGAATTTCAGCTTTGTCGTATTCTTCATTGTAAAAAAACTGAGCAGCCAACTCGTCATCTGCTTGTTGAGCAAACACGTTGGTAACATACAAACAAATGAAAAGGCAAAAAATGCTGCGCATAACGACAAATTTATCCCTAAAACAACGTTTTGGTAAACAAAAATGTTGTTTTAACGCATCAGGTTTCGATGCAACAATTAGAAATCCTGATTAATTAAGTAGTTTCGCTTCAAAGCAGTGTATATGAGAAAACTAAAAGCAGCAACGGTTGTATTGGCCATAGGGTTGATAATGGTTGCAACAGGATGTAAAAAGAAAAACGACCCCAAACAATGGATTTACAACACTTGGACCATAGAACAAGTAGAAATAGAGGGTGATAAAGCAGGACAAGACGCTGCTAAAGCAACTAACATGATTGAATTCACCAAAAAAGGTGTTGTTAAACTTACTGAAGGGTCGGAGGTAATAGAAGGCACTTATACCGTAAACGAAACAGCAACAAGCATGACAACGGTTATGGGGGGAAGTACAGACACGTTCATTGTCTCAGGATTGAGCGAAACGAGTATGACACTTTCTAAAGGAGAAGAAAAAATGGTATTAAAAGCAAAATAGTATTATGGGATTATTTGACGCATTTAAAAATAAAGCAGAGAAAAAGACAGAAACAGTTAACCCGTTGTATAAAACATTGTCGGAAGCAGGTTTTGGCATAAATGATATGCAGGTGGTTAACGAATCAGGAAATGTTACCGTAACAGGTAGTGTGGACGATGGATCATTGATGGAGAAGGTAAACGACTTTTTATCGGCACAACCTGGCGTTTCTAATGTTGCTAATAACATTGAAGTTGCTGATATCAGTGGTCAAGGTAAGCACTGCAAAGTTGTTACTAAAGGAAGCAACCTTAATGTGCGTGCAGGTGCAAGTACAAGTGACGATATTGTTGGTCGGTTTTTGAAGGATTCTGAGGTCTTATTGATTCGTAGGTACAATGCCACTTGGCATCAAGTGAGAGGTGTTGGAATTAAGGGTGATGTGGTAGAAGGCTACTGTCATACCGATTACATAAAAGAAGTTTAAAACATTGAATCGCGGCAATATTGTCAGTTTGTACAAACTGGTATTGCATTTGTGGTAATCATTGTATCTGATTATTGGGGCTGACTGGACTTGACGGGAGGGCCAATTAACAGGTAAGCATGTAGAGCGTTGTAGGCATTGCTCTTAAATCTAAACCTTCAAACACATAAAAGGCGAGTCTAACTACGCTATGGCTGCTTAATCTTAGAGATTAAACAAACACCATCCGCTCTCCGTTGCTTTGTTCGAGCTGCGACGGAATCAGGGCGGTCGAAATGCCCGAATATTCAGTAGCGAAGTCTGCGAGCAACTGTCTTATTAGCAGAATAAGGATAAGATAAGGCCTGTACCTAGCCTAGCTTATCTCGAAAACAATAGGTAATAAACATGTAGAAAACTTGATTTAATTCCTTCGCCGGACCCGGGTTCGACTCCCGGCAGCTCCACTTATAAAGGTTTCGATGTATTTCGGAACCTTTCTTTTTGTTTCAAAACCCCCTATATCAAAGGGTTTGCA
>JAIBDD010000028.1 GCA_024679565.1 Bacteroidota bacterium
TACCGTTAACGACCACAACTTTTGAACTGCATCGGTAAGTCCTCCACAGTGTTTGTTCCAACTCTTTATTTCCATGTGCTTTACAAATATCAATAATAGATAGGATCATTGATTGAGTTAGAAATTTACGCTTCGCTTTCCCTGTCGCAACCTTTGTTTTTGTAATGTCAGACCCATTACCCACTAGTCTCAATGGCTCACACCCTTCTTGAGCTGTCCAGTCTTGTGCTAATGTATTAAAGCACCCTTGCTTCGGATGTGACGGCAACCTATTTCCCATCCTCTATTTCCGTTTAGTGATATAAGATTCTGATACTTTTTTTATCTCATTGTTAGTCTTCTTTCGACGTTGTTTGAGATACTCTATAAGTTCAGTGCTAGAGAAGTACAAATGCTTACTTCCCTTCATATACGGCAGCTCATTTTTGCTCACTTTAGTGTAAATAGTAGGCACTTGCAGATTGAGAAAATCGGCTGCTTCCTTAACTGTAAGTAGCTTCTCTTCTATTTGAAGGTTCTGGTTCGGACTTGTCTTGACTTCCGATTGCACTTCTCGAATCCAACGTTTGAAGATTGGCTCGAGTTTAGAAAGTGGCACATTGAAAAATACTTGTTCCATTCTGTGATGATTTTAGAATGGCAACTACAATTGTGGTAACCAGTTACTAAAGGGTTACCAAATGGTTACTAAATTGAAACAAACCTTATAAATTGCTGTTAATCAGGCAATTCATTTTTCAAAAAATTTCTATCTTTTTCTACAATTTTAACTGTTGAGGAAAAATTATCTTTTAAGAAATCAATAATTGACTCAAGTTTACTAATTGGATAATCATTCGTTTTGTTAATCCGATTTCTTGCGTCATAATAGCTTGTCTTAAAGTGAGCCATGGTCGTTGACAAACCATAGTCTCTCATAAATTCCTCCATTCGAGCTTTTTTACTTCGGTGCTTGGAAAGTAGTTTTTTCTCGTCAGCGTAATAAAATATCGTAGCCCATTCTAAAACACTAAAGTCATGTTGATTCGGTTTTGAGGTGTCTGCTTCATTATTATTAGCTACCAACCAGTCCAGATATTCAAGACAGGCAAATTGGTAGAGTGTTTTTTCGTCATCGTCTAACGGGAGAATGGATATTGAATCTGTTACTATTTTAACATACGCTTTTTCTTTCTGTAGAATTGACTTCACCAAACTAGTATTACTATATGCAAGACTACTTTGAAATTGTCTTTTCAGCTTCACCTGTTTGACATCCGTATAAATTTGATACAATTCGTTCACAGATTTTACTGGCTCAACTCGATTTTCATATTTAGAGTCTTTTGCCATTCCTGTCAATTTGATACGATCTGATTCATTTAACCAAAGAAACGCAGGAAAGCCCGAGATCGTCACATTCATAGTATTTACAGAAAGATTATCATGCGTCGTATTTTGAGAACAGGTAAAAGCTTTTAGGATAATTAAGTCTTCCCCATTTTTGGAGCTTCTTATTGGCTTATACTCAATCTTTATCTTGTTCTCAATATATGCAAGTAAAACATCTACTGCATCCCAATACGCAGTTCTGAAATGAGTCAATATGCCGTTATAAAGTGCCTTAGCGTCCTTTTTACAATCAAATAAGAGTAATACAAGTGCGTGTGAACAATTAGAGAAATTTTGATAGATAGTAGAATGATACTCTATCTCAGCACCCTTGAATTTTTCAGGTATTTTATAATTGATATTTACATCTGCCAAATTCACAACCACATTTGTACACTCCATTCGCATGTCGTAGAGCCATTTGGTCATTTCCTTTTTTTCCAATTCCTTTAGTCCTTCTATTGCAGACGATCCATGTTTTAAAATTGAATCAAAAATCTCATGTTTAGTTACCTCATTCATATCTTTCACATTGGGTTAATTTTGCTTTAACAAAAAAATAATCATCTGTTACAAATCCAGTACAATCTTACCCGTTGCTTGTCGCTTTGACTTGTCTACTACCTTCGCATATATCTGTGTTGTTTTTAGGCTTCTATGTCCTAACATTTTTGACACAGTGTAAATGTCAGTACCTCCCAATAATTGCAGGGAAGCATAAGTGTGTCTAAAATTGTGAAACGTTATCTTTTTTGTAATTCCTGCCCGAAGTAACCAATTCCGAATTTTATCATTATTGTGAGAAGAATATTTAAGCCCCAAAAAAACAAGGTCGTTTTGTGGCATTTCATTTGGATTTGACTTTCCTTTAGTGAGTTGATATGCTTGCTCTGGAATTGGCAACATTTCGACATTTTTAGTTTTCTTATGTCGATATTTAATAAAAAAACCGAAGTCTTTAATAAATTCCAATTCATCCCACGTCATTCTTTGAATATCTGAAAACCTCAAACCCGTCAACGCTGAAAATAACATTGCATCTTTCAATACAGGAATCTCAAATGGCATTTTAACAAGTTTATTTACTTCTTCTATTGTAAGAAATTCGCGAACGGTTTCCTCCTCTTTTATAGGCGTAATTTTAGTATTGAGGTCAATGGGCAGAACACCATCTTTAAAAGCCTGTTTTAGTGCTGCTTTGACCTTATTGAAGTATGACGCAGCTGAATTTTGTGAAAGTTTCATTTTTTCGCTTCTCATGCTTTGAGTTGTTAAAAGATGTTCTTTAAATTCCTCAAAAAATGTAACGTTGAGATCCTTAAACTTTACACTTCCAGTTGTAAAATTCTCAAGGTGTTTTAGTGCCGAAACCCAGTTATCATGGTTACTAGCTTTACGTTTTTTTGTTAGCTTAGTAAAGTATTCAATAAAGCATTGCTCTCCTAATTCCTTAATTTTCAATTGCTCCTTTTCGTATTGGCTGTATATCTCAGGTTTATTAAGTTGATTCTCTCGTTTTTGTCTAATGCTGCTTCCAATCTTCCGCGTTTCCAAATTGTGTTCTTTATCAAATGGCGTTTTCGGCTTGTCGTAGATATAAAGTCCTAAAAACTCCCTTCTCGTTGGCTCACCAGTTTTATGATGTGGTATCGGTGGGTAAAAATCTAAATACAGGCTTTTACGTCCTTTTGATATTGGTTTTTCTCTGAGTGTTACTTTAGTTGTCATGGTTGTTTGATTACTTACTTAATATTTCATCTATCAGAACTTTAGGCACATAAGCAAACTTCCCATTGCGGATCTTTGGCATTTTGTGTCTCGCAATTAATTGTTGTATCGTACTTTCTGAAACTCCGTATCTGGTCTTAATCTCTTTTAGGTTGTAACAGTCGGAAACCTCATATTTCTCAATTTCCTCTGTTGTCTCCTTCTTTTTTGGTTGAACTAGGATTTCATCAAGTGACGACCTTTTAACTCGAGTAATTCTTTCCGACAAATTGATTGCTTCTATTTTTCCAATATTGATTAATCGGTATGTGGTACGCAACGAACAACCAAGTAACGTGGCTACCTCCTTAACGCTCAAAAACTCTTTAGCCTTTAGCGTTTCGATTGGTTGAGTTTTGATTTTCTTGGTTTCCTGATTACTCTTCTCAATCTTTTGATTTTTGAGACGAGCTTTATAAGCACGTTTAGAACATGTACCTCCACAATATCTGGTAACCGTCGTCTTTGCAGTAAACTCTTCACCACAATGTTCACAAATACGCTGTACCTGAATGTTTGAACTCATTTAGATAGCGTTAAGTACAATTAAGAAGCAATAAGAAGTATTAAGTGCCATAATTTCGCCAACCGCCTAGAGAATTGTGTCCCTTCTCCATTCGAGGTACAACGAAGGTACAAATAGAATCGAAACAAACAGATAATAAAAAGAAGTAACGACAAACTACATTTGCGCTATTGTTAGTAATTATAAAGGTTGTAGCGAATTATTGCTAGTTTATTATTTGTTTGATTTAACGACTTACTTTCCAATACAAAACCGCCCAAATATTGAGTCCAACAATTCATCGTTGGTGACCTCACCGGTGATAAGTCCGAGTTGGTAAAGCGCACTGCGAATATCTAAAGCGACTAAATCACTTGGGATGTCATTCGACAACCCTTCAAGTACCGTATGTAATGCTTCGGAACTTTTGGTTAACGCATCGGCATGACGGGCATTATTGACAATCGTTTCGTTACCAAGTTCATAAATATTGGTAATGTGCTCTAGTCGATCCATCAAAGGCTGTAGCTTTTTTTCCTTGGCTGATATAGAAACAATATCTTTTGGCCAATCAGATGATTTGAAATCTATCGTGTCGGTTTTATTGGCAACCAAAACCGTATGCTCAACATTGGGTAGCTCACCTAATTCGGTTTCTAACTCTTGAGGTGTAGTTTTTCTGGCATCAAACAAATAAACCAACAATTCTGCCTTATCCATTTCTGCCCTGGTCTTCCCCACACCTATTTGCTCTATATGGTCAGAGCTTTCTCTTAAACCTGCAGTATCAATCAATCGAAACTGCACACCGTTCAACACAAACATTTCTTCTATGGTGTCGCGCGTTGTCCCCTCAATCTCCGAGACAATGGCTCTATCTTCATTGAGCAAGGCATTCAACAAGGTGCTCTTTCCGGCATTGGGTTTACCCGCGATCACCGTATTTATACCATTTTTCATAGCATTTCCTGCCACAAACGAAGACCGCAGTTTTTCAATTTGTGTTAGGATCTCTTCAACCAAAGCGCGGAGCTTAGGTCGATTAGCAAACTCAACGTCTTCTTCACCAAAATCGTTTTCCAATTCAATCAGCGCAGCAAAATCTATCAGTTCTTGTCTAAGGTATTTGATATCATCACTAAAGCCCCCACGAATTTGGCTGATTGCCATTTGTAAACTCGCTTCGCTATTCGAATGAATCATGTCTGCAACAGCCTCTGCTTGCGCCAAATCTAACTTTTGATTAAGAAATGCCCGTAACGTAAACTCGCCTGGATCTGCCATTCGAGCACCGTATTTGATTAGAGTTTCAAGAACGCGTTTGACAATAAAGGGTGAACCATGACATGATATCTCTAATGAGTCTTCTCCGGTATATGAATGCGGATTTAAGAATAAGCTTACCAATACCTCATCAATATTTGTATTGCCATCCTTAATAAACCCATAATGTATGGTATAGCCAGCCTTTCCTAGTAAAGGTCTAGAAAAACACTTATCGACTATGGCAACTGCGTCGTTGCCAGATATGCGTACGACCGATATCGCAGAAATTCCTGCAGGTGTTGCCGGGGCAACTATGGTATCTTGTAAGTTTAACATGAGCTACGGCACAAAGGTACAATAGCCAGTCTGAATTAGAAGTTCAGACTCATGCTGTATTTACTGTAGAACTCTAAGATTTCGTTTACCGCTTCGTCTGCAGTATCAACTAGCTTAAAAAGATACATATCGTCAGGACTTAAGTTCTGTTCTTTCTCCAACATGGTATCTTTAATCCAGTCGATTAATCCCTTCCAGAAATCTGTACCCACCAAAATAATCGGAAACTTTGCAGTCTTTTGGGTTTGCACCAAAGTTAAGGCTTCAAACAACTCATCTAAGGTTCCAAACCCACCAGGCAAAACAATAAACCCTTGGGCGTATTTCATGAACATTACCTTACGGACAAAGAAAAAATTAAAGTCGATTAACTTGTCTTGGTCGATATACGGATTGGCAGATTGCTCGAAAGGCAATTCAATATTTAAACCAACCGATGCCCCTTTTTCTTTGCTGGCACCTAAATTACCCGCTTCCATGATGCCTGGACCACCTCCGGTGATTACTCCAAGCCCAACAGAAGCCAGTTTCTGACCTA
Source organism: Bacteroidota bacterium (assembly GCA_024679565.1). Lineage (GTDB taxonomy): Bacteria > Bacteroidota > Bacteroidia > NS11-12g > UBA9320 > UBA987. The sequence goes on from JAIBDD010000028.1 coordinate 5,784, forward strand.
TATCGGTGGCCATTTCATAATACTTGGTTCCTGGTTTGGTTCGCGCAGATCCAAATACAGAAACACATGGGCCAATCTTTGCCAAAGTATCGTAGCCTTCAACAAATTCAGCCATCACCTTAAATATATTCCAGCTATCTGAGCTCTTAATTTCAGGCCACTGCTTTATCTTAAATGCTTTCTTTATTCTTTCGTTATCCATAAACTATATTTCGTTATCAAGTATGTCGACTTCATCTTTTGGTTCAGCATGAAGCTTCACTTTCTCATTTGATTCTTTGGCCAATGCAAGCAGGACAAATGTAATGCATCCATTGATAAGAATTAATTCGAACCCAGGCTTGTATCCATTTATCCATTGTGGCGAATACGTATAGTAAAACCACGTTAATGCTATACTTAGTATGGTGATTACCGGAATTACTTTATCCTTGACCTTAATCTGTGTTAAAATCCCAAAAAAGAATAGCCCCAATAAAGGCCCATAGGTAAAACCAGCTGCAGTAAACAATTGTTTGATTACCGCATCATTATTGATTTCTTTAAACACCAAAATGGTAAAGAATAATACGGCGGCAAACCCTAAATGCACCAAACGTCGAGTTTTAATATCGGTAGGTCGTTTCGATTCAAAGCCGAGAAAATCAACACAAAAACTTGTGGTTAATGCGGTTAGAGCGCTATCAGCACTAGAATATGCCGCAGCAACCAATCCTAAAATAAAAAACAGTCCAATCATTGGCGAGGCATGTTGAAGCGCGATGGTAGGAAATAGCTGATCTGAAGAAGCAACCTCCCCAACGTTCGCAAACGCTTGATATTGATAAAGCAATGCACCCAAACTCAAAAACACAATATTGACGATGATAAACATCACCATTTGCGCATAGATATTCTTTTGAGCCGATTTAATATTTTTGATACTCAAATTCTTTTGCATCATGTCCTGGTCTAACCCGGTCATCACCAATGCGATAAATGCGCCTCCTACAAACTGCTTCCAGAAAAAATTATTACTCTTCCAGTCCCAATGAAAAATCTGTGTATTTGGATCGTCTGCCAGGGCACTGATTAAGCCGTCAAAACTGAGATTCATTTGACTGGCGATATACCCTATGGTTAGCACAACCGCTAACACCAAAAATGTAGTTTGAAACACATCGGTGTATACAACCGTTTTGATCCCACTTTTAGTGGTATACGTAAATATGAGAAGAATGGTAATCGCTACGGTTGCCCAATACGGGAAATCGAAACTCGTAAACAATGGTTTAAATATGGCTAAATGCAAAACCCCAGCCACAAGAAACAACCTAAATGACGCACCAATTACTCTTGAAATCAAGAAATAGGCAGCTCCTGTTTTATACCCATTCGTGCCGTAACGCTTATCGAGGTAGGTGTAAATAGACGTTAGGTTTAATCTGTAGTATAATGGCAGTAACACTTGAGAGATAACCACGTAGCCGATTAAATACCCAAACACCGTTTGCATATAACCAAAGTGCGTGGCATTGACCCAACCAGGTATAGAGATAAAGGTAACGCCCGACAGAGACGCTCCAATCATACCAAAGGCAACCAAAAACCATGGCGACTTTCTGTTCCCGTTATAAAAAGATGTTTTGTCTGCAGTTTTTCCTGATACCCACGAAATGAATACCAATACCAAAAAGTATCCCACCAACACCAGCAAATTGGTTATTGGACTCATTCAGATACACGAAGCTTTTGGCCGATATTGATTTGATTACCTGTTAAGCGATTCCATTTGGCTAATTGCTCCGCAGTGATATGATACATTTGGGTGATGCGATAAACAGTTTCCCCTTTTTTAACAATGTGGTATTTGGTAGCTGGGATTACTGGGTCATCTTTAGGCACCTCTGGATTTTCTCCTAGCGCCTTCTCGGCAGACTCCTTGGTTAGATATATTTTTCGGCCTAAGGTGAGTTGCAGCGCACTTATTTTGTTCCACTTCAGCAGGTCTTCTTCAAACACATGGTACTTTTCAGCAATTCTATAAATGTTATCTCCTTTAACTACCACATGGTATGAGGGTAAATCAATGTTTTCTTTCTCTATGGGCGGGGCCTTCTCCACTTTTAAGTTATGTGGGTTAACAAAGGCCTCTTTTTCTTTTTCGATTTGATTCTCCGTTTTGGTTGGCAAGGAATCTGTTTTGGTGCGTTTTCCGCGCATGTATAATTGACTGCCTTCAATAGGCTCGGCACCCATCTCCAGTCTATTTCTTCGGTACAGATGTTTCAGTTTGATGCCGTATTGCTGAGAAATCTGATACATGCTCTCATTGGATTTAACGGTATGGAATTTTTGAGAACCACGACGTCGTTTTGGTTTCAAGTAAACAATGTCGCCTTCCTCAATCTTCTGCCCATCCTTTAAATCGTTGTATTTATAGATTTGCCTGTTCGTGAGTTCATTTTCGTCTGCAATAGATTCGATTGTTTCATCTTTTTCTGCATAAACAATGGGCACTTCGTTTTGAAGCACCACTGGTATAGTAATCAAAGGTTCGGCCGACATAATATCCAACTTGTAGAGCTCGTGCTTTTCAACGAGGTTGATAAGCATGGTGTGGTAACTCTGATTTGTAGCGTAACCGGCTTTTCTCAATCCTCTTGCCCAGCCTTTGTAGTTGGTTATGTCTAAATCAAACAACTCATGGTATCTCCAGTTATTTCTAAGAAAATCAGAATGATCACGATAAGACTCTTCAGGTGAATCGTAAGCCCTAAAGCATTCATTAGGTGCATCATCATTGGCACGCATGGTTTTCCCCTTCCAGGTGCTTTTACATTTTATTCCGAAATGATTATTTCCCTTTCGTGAAAGTCGGCTGTTGCCATTGCTGCTCTCCAAAATACCTTGCGCCATCGTAATACTTGCTGGTACTCCAGCACGATGCATTTCTTTGATCGCGAGGTTTTTATACTTTTCGATGTACTGTTCGCGCGTTTGTTTTTCTTGTCCAAATGCAGACAAGGCCGTCATAAAACAAACCAAAACAAGACAGTATACATTTTTCATAACTTCCACAAAATTACAGGCTTAACCTAGTGTATAACGTTACATTTATTCACTTTTGCACATTTTGGTAAATCAAAGTGTAGTTTGTTTAGGTAGATGTCGCTATTAATTGAATTTAATTGAGGCATACAACTTAGTGCCAATGCACAACATCTATTATTTATTGGCATGGGTTATTTGCGATTATTGTGCCATCTTTGGCGCTGCAATTTGCTTATCGGATAAGTATGTTGTCAAGTAATAAGAAAAGGATATACAAAGGGGATATGAGAAAATTTTTTGTTTTGTTTTTTACGCTAATCAGCACACTTGTTTTAGGGCAAGACTTTGGCGCTGCTGACTTTTCGTTAAGTGTTTCAGACAAGGAAACTACGGTTGGAGAAACAGTTGTACTAACCTTCTCGACGGCAATACCAGAAGGATTGCACATCTATGCAAACGCCGGAGATTGTGAGGTAGGTCCTAAAAAACCATGGTTTGAAGAAAACCTAAAACTAACTGATTGCCAGTTCGTTGGAAACATATACGATGGCATAGAACCACACAAATACAAAGATGATTTATTCAATTGCAACGTATCGGACTTTGCAGATAAGGCAGTCTTCAAACAGAAACTTGAAATAACTGGAAAGAACCCAAAGGTAACCGGAGAATTTTGGTATCAGATGTGTTCTGACGCACGATGCAAGGATTTTGGTTACGACTTTACTTTACCAAAAATATCTGTTTCTGGGTCTGTTAAGCCTGCGCCACAAGTGGTTGTTGAACCAACAACTACCGAAGTAGAAACTCCAATAGACACTGTTGACACTAGTAGTACAGAAGAAAACCCTGAATCGGCTGTTGTCCCAACAGTCAAGCAAGGAGAAGTAGACTATTCTACATACCAGAAAAAGTCAGAATCTGATGCAAATGGCTGTGAAGTAAAAACCTTTGAAGGAGCGAATGAAGATGATTCATTTACCTATTGGGGCTTTTTCATTCTTGCCTTTCTATCCGGTTTACTCGCCTTACTTACGCCTTGTGTTTTCCCAATGATTCCAATGACGGTTTCATTCTTCATGAAAGATGGAAGTAGAGCGAAAGCAATTCGAGCAGGATTGATTTACGCATTCAGCATTGTAGCTATTTACGTTGTGATTGGCACCTTGGTGGCCGCAACAGCGGGTGAAGATGCGGCACACTTTCTGTCTACACACTGGTTACCCAACGTATTTTTCTTCTTAATATTTGTGGTTTTCGCGGCTTCATTCTTTGGCGCGTTTGAACTTACGCTTCCAAGTAAATTGGTCAACAAGGTTGATAAGCAAGCCGACAAAGGAGGCCTTACAGGCATATTCTTTATGGCCTTCACCATTGTATTGGTGTCGTTTTCATGTACTGGCCCGATTGTAGGCAGTATATTGGTAGAATCAGCAGGTGGGCAGTTTGTAAAACCTCTTGTAGGCATGTTGGGTTACTCTCTGGCATTTGCCATTCCTTTTGGATTATTTGCCATATTCCCTAACTGGCTTAACAACTTACCACAATCAGGTGGATGGTTAAATACCGTTAAAGTTGTTCTTGGTTTCTTAGAATTGGCCTTTGGCTTGAAATTTTTGAGCGTTGCCGACCAAACGTATCACTGGGGTATTTTAGACCGTGAAGTATACTTAGGTTTATGGATTGTCATTTTCACTTTAATGGGCATCTACTTATTAGGTAAAATCAAATTCGCACACGATAGCGATTCTAAATTTGTAAGTGTGCCAAGGCTTATCATGGCCATTGCTACTTTCTCGTTTGTCGCTTACCTAATACCTGGTATGGTTGGTGCACCGCTAAACCAATTGGCTGGATACCTTCCGCCAATGAGCACGCATGATTTTGATTTATTAGGAACGATTAAAAATCCAAACCCTAAAGAGTCGACCGTTAAATATGGAGACAAGTTACACATACCGCATGGCATAGAAGGTTACTTCGACTACGAAGAAGGTATGGAGGCAGCAAGACAATCAGGCAAACCTGTTTTCCTTGATTTTACCGGACATGGTTGTGTAAACTGTCGAGAAATGGAAGCGCGTGTATGGAGCGACAACAAGGTATTAAGATCCCTTAAAGACGACTACATAGTAATTTCGTTATATACAGACGACAAAACCATAAGACTTGATAAAGACGAATGGTACTATTCTAAAAGCAGTGGCAAACAGATTACTCGACTTGATAAAAAGAACGCCGACATTCAATCGTGTTTCTTCAATGAAAGTAGTCAACCACAATATGCCCTTTTAGACAATAAAGGAAACCTACTACAACCTACAAGAGGACACAATCTTGATGTAGATGCATATTACAAATTCCTTAAAAAAGGAGTTAAAGTATTCGAAAGTCGCTCAAATAACTCAGGAGAATCTGAGGAATAGGGATATTTAGAGGCTGTCTTCCACCCAAACCAAGGTGTGATTGTCGTATACCTCGTATTGCATGAGAAATGTTTGTTCTTGTTCTTTTGTGAAGTTCAGGTGAAACCAACCTTGTTTTTGCACTTCAAACGGACTTGCAATCATGTGATTTCTAAAATCTACCGCTTTTTTACCGTACAGTTTGTACAAAGCTTCTTTACCACTCCACAATAGATAGAGCATGGTTAGTCTATCCTTCTCTTTAACAAAACGCCATTCATCTTCGTGAACAAAACGCTCGGCAATACGCTCAATCCGCGGTGTAATCTGTTCTATATCGATGCCAACCGGAACCTTACTTGCAATGGCTGCGGCATATTGCTTACAATGACTAAGTGATATTTGTTTCCCCTTGCCTTGAAGATGTGGTTTACCAAAATCGTCTTTTACTATTTTGGCGACATCAATATCCAACGCATCCAACGCCGCTCGACCAGCAAGCCACTGTGTATTTCGCGTATAATGATCCGACTCTAATGGAACCAGATCTAAATCAAACCCGTCAACCTGCTCAGTAATCTTCCAAAGGCAAATCTCTGAGTGTTCTGTTTGTATTTTCTTAAGTACTGGCAAAGTGTATAACGCCTCAAAGGTATCAATTCACCATGACTGGCAATACCGCACGCATTTGTTTTACACATATTGTACCCTGCCATGATTTATTAAACGAAAACCTATTATTTCGTGTGAAATTAGTTTCAAGTAGCAGGTCATGATTTTAAGCGATAAACGTATTTTAGAAGAGATTGAAAAAGGCACCATCTTAATTGAGCCTTATAGACCAGATTGTTTAGGCACCAATTCTTATGATGTCCACTTAGGAAAATACCTAGCCACATACGATGATCGTGTATTAGACGCTAAGAAACACAACACAATTACGCATTTCGAAATACCCGAAGAAGGCTTTGTGTTACAACCAAACACGTTGTATTTAGGTGTCACCGAAGAATATACAGAAACACATGCGCACGTTCCTTTCTTAGAAGGCAAGTCTAGTACTGGAAGACTTGGTATAGACATTCACGCCACTGCAGGAAAAGGCGATGTAGGATTTTGTAATACCTGGACATTAGAAATATCTTCTGCTCAGCCGGTCCGAATCTACAAGGGCATGCCAATTGGGCAATTGATATACTTTGTGTGTGAAGGTGAAATCAATACCATGTACAACACGAAGAAAAATGCGAAATACAACACGCGCACCATCAAGCCTGTTGAAAGCATGATGTGGAAGAACCAGTTTTAGCTTTTTGTTGTTATAGGGCTACAATCAAGCTCGATTGACATAATACATATCAACTTCACCCTTCCCTTTTGCGGTTACTTTACCACGATGTTCAAAGGTGAAAATTGATTCATTTTTGATAATTTCATAGGTTTTTTGTGATATGTTCACCTTCCCTACAGAACCATGACTTTCCATTCTTGAGGCAATGTTTACAGCGTCACCCCATATGTCGTACTGAAACTTTTTCTTCCCTACTATACCGGCCACTACCGACCCTGTATTAAGACCAACCCGCATATGAAGAGGCATCTCTCAGTTCTTTTCTCTTTCTTCCACACGCTTAATTATGAAATCAGACATGTCAAGGCCAAGCAACACTGCGTTTTTTTGTCGAGTCTACTGATGCTACTGGAATACCACCTGCGGCCATAAACGAATCTCCAATAGTTTTGATTTTTTCAATGTTATGCTTATCACAAAGTGCATCGAAAGCCATAAAACAGTGATTCAGTTCTAAGATTAATTCTTTTGGCGTCATAAGTCATTACATCCTGAGCCAGTTACACCTGAATCAATAATTCAACATTAAAAACTCAACATTAAGAATTAAAGCGGAGCAACACCTTCCATAAGCACGGCACACAACCATGCCCCGTAAGTTCCCAATGCGTACCCTAATACCGCTAGCAACACACCAACAGGTGCTAAAGAAGGGTGAAACGCTGCAGCAACAACAGGTGCCGATGCTGCTCCCCCAACGTTGGCTTTACTGCCAACTGCTAGAAAAAAGAATGGCGCTCTGATCATTTTCGCTACAAGAAGAAGCAAACCGGCATGAAAGGCCATCCAGATGAGACCAACCACAATAAGCAACGGGTTCTCAACAATTTGTCGTAAATCCATTTTCATACCAATGGTCGCTACCAAAATATAAATGAATACGCTACCCAATTTGGAAGCGCCATAGGCTTCAAGTTTTCTGGCCTTGGTAAAACTTAAGACCAATCCTATAGTTGTTGCCATCACAACCAACCAAAAGAACGAACTTGTTAGCGTTGTCCCTTTTAATGCCTCAATACCGCTAAAATAACCGGTGAACCATTTGGAAGATAAATGTGAAAATGCAGTTGCACCAAAAGCAATTCCTAACACCAATAGGATGTCTCGCAGTGTTGGGTTTTTACTTATGCTTTGTGTAAAGTGCTCCATTTTTTCTTGAAGCTCTTTGATTGCTGAGCTATCTGCCTTAAGCCACTTATCGACCTTATCGGCTTTCCCTGCTCCGTATAACAAAACAGCCATCCAAATATTGGCCACCACAATATCGACCAACACCATTCCGCCATACTTACTTTGTGCATATCCATATACTTCGAGCATTGCCGTTTGATTTGCACCACCACCAATCCAACTCCCCGCAAGCGTAGACAATCCTCTCCAAACCGCTTCAGGCCCTTGACCGCCCACTGTTTCAGGCGAAAAGGTAGAGACCAAAAGTATTGCAATAGGCCCTCCAACGATAATTCCAATCGTACCCGTAAAAAACATTATTAAACTCTTAGGACCTAAGTTGATGATTCCTTTGAGGTCAATGCTCAAGGTCATTAGCACCAATGCCGTAGGTAATAAGTATCGTGTGGCAATAAAGTAAATGCTATGAGACTGAACGCTGTTTACGATTCCTAAACTTGCCAAAATCGAAGGCAATAGGTAACACATAAGCAACGCTGGTATAACCGTATAAAATTTCTTTAAGAGTTTGTTGTTTGACGTACTTGTGTAAAATACAAATGCCAAACACAACAACAATAGACCCAAAACAACCGCATTATTTTTGACTAATGGGGCCTTTTTGATCACATCAACCTTCATTTTTTGAGCCGTTCCACCAATTTCCTGCAACTTAAAAGCCACCTCTCCAGAGCCTGGTAAAGTAACAACTACTGGCTTTAATGACGACAAAACCATGCTGTCTTCATTCATAAAGAAGACATACGACGACGCATTATACCATTGTGAAGGAAAGTCTATTATCCACGATTCAGATTCAGATAAGTCCAAATATTGCGGTGCATGCCCAAATACAAAAGAAGGAGATTCTGTGTTGTTAGACAGGGTATCAATTACTGTAGTTGCCGAGGAATCTAAGGAAGAGAGTGCAAGGCTTAAAAGTAATACTGGAAAAACGAATACCGTTTTTACGCGTTGAATTTTGATTCGAAACATGCCGCAAGTAATAAAAAAAAACGACTTGGTAATTCGATTATTATGGATTAACTTCGACTACTTTCAATTTTTTATAAAGCATAATACTCATTAATTAGAATTTATGGTTTAACTTTACTTTTAAGAGGGACTGGTTCGCCAGTCTCTTTTTTATTTTACAACACTTCGTCTTAATGCCATCATATACCCCAAATGAAGGGCTTCATGGGCATTGTTAAACGACAACGCATCTTCTATACTTGTTAGTGTAACTCCGTAACTTGTTGGGTATTCTTGGAAGCTTTTGAACTTCCCTTCACTATAGTCATTCTCCAATGTATCAACTAACGAAATGAGGTTCGACTTGATAAAATCAAGCATCTCCTGAGTGTAATGAGACGCCTTCGTTCCTTTCTTAAACTGGTCTACAACGTCTGCGTCAAGGTTAATCGGTAAACCACCCAACCGGTTGGTTAATGCCTGCTGAGTGACCACAACATGCCCCAAATTCCAAAGCAAATTATTATTGAACCCTGGAGGTATCGTATTGACTTGTTCCAAAGACAGCCCCGCAACTACCTTCTCTATGTTTTTGCGTGTTTGCCGTGAGATATCGAATACATTCATGGCTCAAATATATAGCATAAAAAAACGGCTAAAACCAGAGATTTTAGCCGTTAATTGATTTCTTTTCTTTTAGTATTTCACGATTTTTTCAACGTGTACTTCAACACCAGATTTTACCTTCAAATAATAAATGCCTTGAGCAACATTTGAAATATCGATCTGATTGGTAACCAATCCGCTTTGCACAGAAATATTACGTAATACTTGTCCTGTCGCGTCGGTTAGCACAATACCATCCACCAATAAATCGGCATCACTTTCGATACTTATTACGTCCTGTGTTGGATTTGGATATACGTTAATGTTGTTGGCAAGTGTATGCAATCTAGCTGCATCTCTGTTGGTCTGTTGTGGGATAAAGATGTCGGCATTTTCAGTCATCTCAGTGGTTTCTTCAACCGTGTTGGTTTCAGCATTGATTTGATACGCTGTTGAAACACCATTAACGACTTTGGAGACAAACAATTTATCCAATTCCGCATCGTATTGGATCGTCCCGTTTTGCTCAACCACCAACGATTTGGCTTCAACACCTAGCAGAGATTTATTTGTTATCTCTCCCGTAACATCATCCAAATCACCGATATAAAAACTTGTTGAACCCCCTTTATCTGCCTCAACAACAATTGCTTTTAGTGTTTTGGTTTTATTACAGTACGCTAGCGACAACACATCAACTTGAACGAATACCGTTCTGGTTTTGTTGGTGTTTAAATCTAACTTCACCAAGCGGTTAAACCCAGGTATGTCTTTAGCCACAAATACAAACTCCGATTTATTGGTGTTTACCGTTGGAAGGCTGATAGAAAAGTTGTGTTTTTGAATTAACCCTCTTGCGTCGTTTTTGGTTTGCTCGCCCACGTAAGGAAGCGTAGGTACGAATATCGAAAATGTCGGAATTTTTACTTTGTTCGACGTATTGTCAACCAAATCTAGGATGGTAATACTCACATCTTCGGTTAAAAAGTCATAATAATTGGGGACTTTAGACGTCGCCAAATAAACCAATTTATTCTTCGACTCAACAAAATCTAGCGAAAGAACATGGTCGTATAATCGGGTCGATTTAAAGTGCCCACCAGCCTCATTGCGCACATGAATTGTAGACGACGTTCCATCAAAACTAGCATAAGCATATTGCTCTTGACCTGCATACTTGATGAACGTGTTCCGGCTATAATCGCTGCCTAAAGAAACGGTTGGTGTTCCAAATTCGCCATCTGCTGCGTTAAAATCGGAAATCTTCCAGTCGTTGTCGGATTTCACTACGCACGGATAATTTGTTTGAGCCATAACCATTCCGGCTGAGGCAATTAGTGCTAATGACAAGCATAGTTTTTTCATGGTACTACTGTTTATTTACCCTACAAGTTACAAAATATATACGAACCAGGTGCGCATAGGTTACAATCTAGCCGTCGGTTTTCTTCTTATTTGGCTTAGAGATAGAATCACGCATACTCGTGTCGGCCTCAATGTTTCGTAATTTGTAATAATCCATCACGCCTAAATTACCAGATCTAAATGCTTCAGCAATTGCCTTTGGCACTTCTGACTCAGCTAAAATTACCTGTGCTCGAGCACGTTGAGATTCAGCCTTCATTTCTTGCTCACTTGCAACAGCCATCGCTCGTCGTTCTTCTGCTTTTGCATTCGCCACTTTTAAATCTGCTTCAGCCTGGTCTGTTTGTAACTCAGCTCCAATATTTTTCCCTATGTCAATGTCTGCAATATCAATACTTAATATCTCGAATGCCGTACCTGCGTCAAGTCCTTTAGCAAGAACCGTTTTTGAAATACGGTCTGGATTTTCCAAAACTGATTTGTGATCTGTTGCCGAACCAATTGTCGTTACAATACCCTCTCCAACACGAGCCAGGATGGTTTCTTCACCAGCACCACCAACCAATTGGTGTATGTTCGCACGCACCGTAACACGGGCTTTGGCAATTAATTGAATACCATCTTTAGCTACTGCAGCTACAGGAGGCGTATTAATAACTCGAGGATTTACACTTAACTGGACAGCGTCAAATACATCTCTACCTGCTAGGTCAATGGCCGCAGCGAGGTTAAAATCTAGTGGAATATTTGCTTTGTCGGCACTAATCAGTGCTTTAATTACATTGTTTACATTCCCTCCAGCCATATAGTGCGTTTCCAAATCGTTAACACCCGTATTCAACCCTGCTTTTACCGAATTGATCTGTGCGTTTATAATAAGTGATGGAGGCACCTTACGAATGCGCATTAACACCAACTGAACAATACTTGTTCGGGCTCCAGACACCAAAGCCGTGAACCACAAGCCAATTGGAACAAAGTACAAAAACACAAAAAGGAAAATGAGAATTGCGCCAATGGCGAGCAATAACGATGCATTCATATGTCTAACTTTTTAATAAATATTTTATTCTGATTAATTCGAATTACTTCAATCGTACTTCCTGTTTCAATGGCCTCACCTTCTGAGCTAACTTCAACCTTCTTGCCGTTTATTAGGCCTGTACCCAAAGGTCGCATAGCGGAAAGTGCTCGACCTTGATCACCTACATTCACCAAATCTAACGCGTTTTCTTTGGCTTTGCTTGCAATGGTTCCTGTAGAAGCCATTTTGGTCCACACGCCACTTTTAAGGGCAAATAGAATTACACTTATTGTTACAATACCAACAGAAAACAACACAACATTACCCGTTGTATTGCCGTATACGTCGTATGCCTGGTATACACCAAAACTGATAAACCCAAGGCCAATTATGCCCAGCACCACACCTGGTGTAACCAGTATTTCTACTAAAAGAAATACAAGGCCGATGGCAATAAAAAATATGATTAAACCTAGCGTCATATACCTGTTTTACAACGTACGCAATTTACGTATAAAATGATATTTCTTAACCTGAATTGGAGAAAGGCTACAATCTATACGACAAACGTAATGCCTTGTTTAACTTGAATATCAAACAAGTTTCCTGACATCTGCTCTCCATCTAGATGCGCATGCATCAATGATTGTGATTTAACCCGCACTTTGTCAACCTTGTATTGGGTCACAAACGGTGCACTAAGATGTTTGCCAGATTCTACTTTGGGGATATTGAATAATCGCCTAATAGGTGATAGCGCATCAATCAATATTAGATTTAGCAATCCATCCTGGGCATCACTGTCTGGAGATATTCTAAACCCTCCACCATACTCCGTTCCATTAGCAACAGCAATCATGAATAAACGGCGTTTGATCTTTTCACTGGCTGTTTCTACCTCTACTTCTAAGCTTCTGTAAAAGAAAACATTCTTAAAAATCGCAATCCAGTATTTCCACTTACTTGAAACAAACGGCACTTTCATGCGCATCGTCTCTCGTGCAACACTGCCGTCGAAACCTATGCCAACACCATTGAGAAAATATCTGTCGTTACACAATCCAAAGTCGTACTTGTCTCTACTTGTGCGCATCACGCTTTGTATTGACTCAGTCATTGAAATACCTCCATACACCAACCGATGAAAATCATTTCCGCTTCCAGCCGGCACTATATGGATAGTAAGTTGATGCACATCTTGAACATTCAACACTTCGTTAACCGTTCCATCTCCACCAACTATGGAAACTACATTGGGCTGAAACTGATCTAGTTGCTGTTGTATCGCTTCTAAATCGTTCGGCTTCTTGGTATAGTAAAATGTAAAATTGTATTGGTTTTGTTGTTGGGCAAAAGCCTCATAATCTGCACCAACTTTTTGGGCGGTACCTCCACCCGCAAACGGGTTACAAATGACTAGGACTTTGATCAATTACACCGATTTAATACGTCGTCAACCATGTTTGTAGAACCCATAATTACGGGAACACGTTGATGAAGTTCAGTCGGCTCTACTTCCATGATGCGCTGATCGCCTGTAGATGCTTTCCCTCCTGCTTGCTCTATAAGAAATGCCATTGGGTTGCACTCATACATTAAACGCAATTTGCCATTGGGTGCGGAAGCGCTGGCTGGATACATAAATATTCCACCTTTTATTAAGTTCCTATGAAAATCGGCAACCATCGACCCGATGTACCTTGCCGACATTTTAGCTTCTTTGCATGCATCAACATATTGCTTGATTCCTTCAGGGAAGGTTTTATAATTTCCCTCGTTAACTGAATAAATTTTGCCCTCTTCTGGCATGTGCATATTCGGATGACTCAAACAAAAATCACCAATAGACATATCTAAAGTAAACCCGTTAACCCCTGCACCAGTAGTATATACCAACATAGTACTAGAACCATAAATGATATAACCAGCAGCGATTTGATTAACCCCTTTTTGCAAACAATCGGCATCTGTCGCTTTTGTTCCAACCGGAGATACCCTCTTGTAAATTGAAAAAATTGTACCAATAGGTGCGTTCACGTCGATATTTGACGACCCATCTAATGGATCCATTGCCAATACGTATTTAGCATCCGGATTCAAATGTCGGATGTAATCTTCTTCCTCACTAATAATCGCACAGCAATCTCCCCCGGCCGATAAAGACGAAATAAACTCGTCGTTGGCTATTACATCAAGCTTTTTCACCTCTTCCCCTTGAATATTGGTCGAACCATGTTCGCCCAATACATCAACAAGACCTGCCTTTCTTACATCTCTGTTTACCAGTTTGGTCGCAAATTTTATGTCGCGGAAAATTTTAGATAAGTTACCCGAAGCATCTGGGTGTTTAGCTTGTTCGTTAGCAACAAACTGACTTAAAGTAATGACGGTGTTTCTGTTTCTCATTTTGGTTATTCTTCACAAACGCTTTAGTAGTGGTAAAAACGTAATTTTGCAGTGGCAAATATAAGTCCACAAACAGCAATAAACTTGGTTGAATGTTAGTATTCAAATTTGGAGGAGCATCGGTTAAAGATGCAAAATCGGTTCGCAACGTAGCAAAGATCTTAGAGCGATATCAAAACGAACAAATTTTGGTAGTTGTTTCCGCAATGGGCAAAACAACCAACCTGATGGAATCATTGGTTGATGCATATATTAACCAAAAAGACTTCAACTCAATTCTTGATGAAGTAAAATCGTTTCATCGAAACATTATAAAAGATTTAATAGGTGATAATTCACAGCAGTTTTACGAAGTTGAAAACCTGCTGATTGAGCTGGAGTGTGCTCTAGATACCGACATGCTAAGCAATGGTTATGACTTTGTTTACGACCAAATCGTACCCTATGGCGAATTAATCTCAACACGAATTATAAGCCATTTTTTAAACGAGAATGACATCACCAATAGGTGGCTAGACGCACGCAACTTTGTGGTTACGTCTTCGCACCACAGAAGAGCACGGGTAGATTGGGACACCACTAAAAACCTAATTAGCAAAAGAGCGAAGAAGTTGATTGAGAAGCAATTGACCATCACGCAAGGATTTATCGGTCGCACAATTGACAACACAACGTCAACACTCGGACGAGAAGGTAGTGATTATTCAGCAGCCATTTTCGCATTTTGCCTAGATGCAGCATCTGTTACAATCTGGAAGGATGTTCCTGGGGTGATGAATGGCGACCCAAAATTGCTTGACGACACCACATTATTACCAGACATTTCATTTAAAGAAGCCATCGAGCTGGCGTATTATGGTGCATCTGTGATTCACCCAAAAACGATTCAGCCACTTCTAAAAAAATCTATACCCCTATACGTTAGGTCTTTTGTAGACGAACATGCTCCCGGAACCATTGTTCAGGATCATGGTCTACAAAATGTAGTAGAAGTGCCTTGTTACATTGTAAAAGACAATCAAGTGATGCTATCGTTGTCGTCAAAAGATTTTGCATTTATCGTTGAAGATAACCTGAGCCACATTTTTAGTGCATTGGCATCAAGCGGCATCCAAATTAACTTGATGCAAAACACTGCCATATCGTTTACCATATGTGTTAATAACGATGCCATGCGCATCGACAAATTCTTGTCCATCATTGGCGATACCTACTTGATTGAAAAAACTGAGAAACTTCAGCTTTTGACTGTTTTCAACCCTGCTAGTGACTCAAACCTGTCTAGCATTGGGGAGGGCAAAAAACAAATTCTAGAACACCGAACACAAAACGCTTTACAGGTTATTCTGCAATAGCGAAAGTTGCATTTACTTCGTATTTAATCGTAATTTCTCGCAACTCTGTTGCTCCCGAAGATTGGTCTGACCGAATGTTCATCGCACTTTTTTCACGTGTAAATGGAACAGGCGGATTATAGCCATACTCTGCTTCGCTAATCATAAGCACTTCGCCGCATTTTTCGTTTAAACTCTCTAAGAGATAGGAAGCTTTTTCCTTCGCATTTTTAAGCGCCGCGATTTTTACTTCCTTTTTTATTGATTCAATTTTGGAGTGCCGAAGGGCACTTATCTGCATGTTTGCGACCCCTTTTGCATCAATCGTTTTGATGATTTGATCGATGATTTTAAAATCAGCAAGTGTTAGGACTAATGTTTTGTTCACCAACATTTCTTTCCCTGCCGGTCGGTAATAATTACCAGCAGCACTTACTTTTATCTGATTGTCTTTGACTCCAGCCTTTTTGAGCTGACTTAAAATCAATGGTTCAATGGTGGCTATCGAGACTTTGGTTTTATAGTCTTCATACTTTTTGCCTGGCTCAAATTCTTCCTTCCAGTACTCCTTTATGTTGATGCTGAATTCTATAATATCAGGAACAATTTTCTTCTCAGCTGTTCCAGTTACATTAATGGTTCTCATTTTTTCTGCTGATGTCGTAGTCATTTTTTGAGCTTTACAATTGGTAAAAAAGAAACAGGTTAACAAAGCCAGCCATGTGATATTTAGTTTGTTTGTTTTCATAGTGCATTACCTCATTTCAATATCATTTTCAAAACGGACAGTTACAGAACCACTTAATGGGCTGTACAAGTCAAAATCTCCTTCTTTTTTCCCATTTACCCAAGTGCCGCTTAAAGAAGTTTGACTCCCATTTACCACTTGCTTGCAAAATCCATGGGGTTTGCCATTGCGAAAACTCCCTTCCACATATCCTTCAGGGCTCACTAATTTGCCCTTACCGTTAAACTGATTATTGCGAAACTCTCCGTTATAGTGATACTTTTCTGAAAACCAGAAATGTCCGTCTCCATGCATTAGGTCACGATACCATTGACCTTCATATCTCGTACCATTCGAAAAAGTAGCATTGCCATATCCTGTTCTCCTCCCCAGTACAAAATCGCCTTGATACAAGACTCCTTTTGGCACACTTAACACACCTTGTCCCCACAAAAAACCGAGCCTAAACCCACCTGTGTAGGCCATCCCTGTCGAATCGGAAAAAGTTCCTATCCCGTTTGGTATACCGCTTTCCCAATCGCCTTTATATTGTAACGACGTTGGCCATCTCATTTCACCTTTACCAACAAAGCAGTCACCAGAAATACACTGGCCACCTGGTATTATCCGCATACCCCACTCAGATTGAAGCAATTGATTTTGTGTGGTTAAAAAACTATCGTTTACGCTGAATTTAACCAACTCAATGTGTTTGTTTTTAAAGTAAACCTTCGCATGCCCTAGTCCTAAATCACCGTGGTATATGTACTTATTAAAGGTATCTACTTCGAAAGCATCGTACTTATAATTCGCAAAATCTGACAACCGCATAGAAAAATCAAGCGCCATAGGCAGCTCACCTTCAAATGCACTAAACACATAGCCAGAATCGTAAAATTGAATTTCCTTTAAAACGAAGTTTTGATTAAAAATCAAACTAATCCCCATTTCGTACGACCGCATTTCATACTCATTATTCGTCAACGAAAATATTTCTTCAAGCTGTCCTGAATCAATGGTTTGGATTAAACCCGTAAGTGGAGGGTAGGTAGCAATTTGGCCCAACATATATAAATATGGGCTTGTTTTAATCTCATTTGAAGATTTGTCCTGTCCGAAACAGAAAGCACCACTCGCAACAAGTAATGTTAAAAAGACTCCTTTTATTAAGTATTTCATGCAGACTTCTATACAAATAAACGTGAATGAAAATGAATAGTATGAATCCCCGAACATTTTTTTATTTAGAATGTTTTAAAATAGTAGTTTTGCACGCTTTATGGCACATAAAATTCGATTTCTTTTTGAAAACAACAACCTCGAATCAAAAGAGGTAGATTGTGATTCAGGTGATTCCATTTTGGATGTAGCCCACGACCATGACATTGAATTGCACCACAACTGCGGTGCCGTTTGTGCATGTTCTACTTGCCACGTTTATATCGAAGAAGGCATGGATAGTTTACCGGAAATCACAGATAAAGAAGAAGACTTTATTGACCGGGCTATCAGCCCTAGCATTAATTCGCGGTTGGCGTGTCAATGTAAAATATCAAGTGACTTAACCGTCACCATTCCTGATCAAGAACAATTTAACGGACACTAAGATGGAGACATTTGAACTACCTATTGAGTGGGCTGACTATGAAGACATCGCCATGGCTTTGTACGAAAAGTTCGGAGATGACTTTAATGAAGGTAAAATTTACCGCATTCGATTTACAGATTTACTTAGTTGGGTGATGGAAATTCCTACTTTTGTTGGAACAAAAGAAGATTGTAACGAAGGACACCTTGAAATGATTCAATCGAGCTGGGTGTATGAGTGGCGCGACAATCAATAACCGTTTTGGCAGATATCTATTTACAGAAACTCAAACACATTAAAGTATTCGTCTTTGACATAGACGGTGTTTTAACAGATGGTAATATCCATGTTACCGATGAAGGTGTTTTCTTCAGATCAACCAGCGTTAAAGATGGTTATGGTATTGCCAAAGCACTCAAAGCAGGATTTAAAATCGTGGCCATCAGCGGTGGATCTGCTGAAGGTGTAAAAATTAGACTAAATCGCTTAGGCGTTAAAGACGTTTTCTTACATGTCAAAAACAAACTTGAGGTTTTAGACACATGGTTATTAAAGAATAATTTCCAGCGTAAAGATTGTTTAATGATGGGTGATGACGAGCCTGATTTAAGCATAATGGAGGCCGTTGGTTTTTCTTGTTGTCCTGCGGATGCAGTACAAAAAGTTAAAGATTCCGTAGACTATCAATCTCCCAACGCAGGAGGCAAAGGCTGCGTCAGAAACGTAATTGAAACACGCTTAAAACTTTCAAACGACTGGTAATCAACCAGTTGAACTCACAATATTTAGTTAGAAATACTTTGCAATTCGTAATAATTACGCTTTCTTTGTATAGCCTTCGTGAGGAGGCATTTTTTCATGGTTAGTTTGGTTTATTTGCCCTGCTCATTAGAGCGGGGCTTCTTTTTACAAAAAATCACACATATAGTCACATGTACTATAAATACATCAGTTTATTCTTGCATTTCACAAGTGAATGACGTTATCTTCGTTTCGCCTTCGAAAGGAGGCATTTTTCATGGTTAGTTTGGTTTATTTGCCCTGCTCATTAGAGCGGGGCTTCTTTTTACCCAAACCTTACGCCTAAAAATCTCTGAATTTTTCTGATGCCAATTGTGTGACGCCTAGAAGTTGTTTTTGCATTATTTCTGATATAGAATCATTCTCTGTTGTGTTTACTAAAAACACGCTACCCTTAATATCATAAACAATACACCCGTTTTCGTTAATTATTCCGGCACCCAATACGTAATAATAAAACGCGTTAGAATTTGTTGAATCAAAAATTGACTTAGCGAAATCATACCTATCTGTAGACGTTTTTAATACACTTTGTTGTAAAGACAATGGAATGTCGGTGTGTGAACAATAATGCGTATATCGCTTAGGTTGGTTAATCACTCCACCCGTAAGTAATAATGGTACTCTATACTTTCTTGGGCTTAAAAGAACCAAGTTGCCTGGGTTTTTCACCCCATGGTCTGCTGTCACTACTACCAAGGTATTCTCCCAAAGTTCAGATTTACGCAGCTTATCCATAAAATCACCGAAGCAACTGTCGGTATAATATATGGCCTTATAAAAATCAGATGTTAACGAATCCGACGTGTACGAAACTTCAGGTATATCAAATGGTTCGTGACTGCTCAAAGTATATAAAGTAGAAAAGAATGGCTGCTCCAACCTCTCGATGTCCTTGTAAAACTGGTTAAACATGTCTTCGTCACGCACCCCCCATTTCCCTTTATTACTTGTTGAAACATCACTCCCGGTAACAACATCATCAACACTACCGTCACTAAATAATAATTTCAAATTGGCGAAGTCTAAGTTTCCGCCGTAATAAAACGACGTGTTATATCCAGCATTCTTAAAGCCTTCATACAGCTTTGGCACCTTCGACAATTTGTTAGGATGACTGAGCAATCTGGCATTGGGTAACGCCGGAAAACCTGTAAACAGAGTCGTCAATCCTTTGTCCGATCGATCTCCACTTGCATAACATTGCTCAAACGACAGTCCTGTTTGCATCCATTTATTAAGATTGGGTGTTATTCCGTCGATGCCACCAATACTTGAAACAACATTGGCCGTAAAACTTTCTAAGACGATAAATACCACATTGCAATCCTTATTAAATTCCACATGTGACGTATCCTTTGACACAGGGTAAGCAGAACGGTAACCCAAATTTACTGTCTGACCGTCGGTAAAGTTGAAGGTGGTTACCTCACTTTCAGTTAACGAAAATGCGGCATTCCAAACCGGATTAACTGCTAAGTGATTGGCATATGGCTCACTTGAGTAATACACCGTACTCACATTCATAGTGGCTACATCAAGTCCGCCACGTATGGGCACTATCAGTATTCCAGCCAGTAACAACGCCCACGCACTTGCACTTCTATTCACCTCGTAATTACCCAGAAAATTAGTTGCCAGATAGCGATAGCACCTTATCATGAGGTAGATAAATACCGCAACCATAAGAAGCACGATTCCCCAGTCAAAAAAGTTGGCAGACGCAAAAGCCTCTTTCGGTGTTTTAAGATACTCTAGAATCGATCTATCTATGTGATAGCCCCAGTAACTATAGAGTCGCCCGTTAATCACCAAAAAACTACCCATCACCACAATCAAGAAATGATTGGTCAAAAGAAGTACTCTCGATAACCCTCTAAATTTAAAGACATTACAAACCGTCACAATCAATACGTTAAGCAGGGTTACGTAACCCGCCATAGAAAAATCCATCGGCAATCCATGTACACTCGCATTTGCGAGTAGTGCAATGTCAAATCCATTATCTTGTATGTTAAGAAGAAAGAAAGAGAGTCTTCCAATCAGAAATAACAAAGTATAAAACAAAAACAACCGTACACCTAACCCAACTGTTTTCATGCCTCAAATCGTTTAATGTCAACCTCAGCACCTAGCGGTGTACCGTGTTCAATAAAATTGTACAGCTGCAAGGCTAAATTGGGCGCCATCGACACCCCTTTACTACCAAGTCCGCTAAACAAATATTGATTTTGCTTCACCGGATGAAGACCTAACATAGGTCGTCGATCTTTCACCGTTGGCCGAATGCCAACACGATGTTCTTTAATTTGAAGAGTAGGTGATGTAAACTTAGAAACCTTGTCTACTATCTCTTCTTTTGCTTTTTCTGTTTTTTCTAGATTAGTATTCCGCCAATCGTAAGTGGCGCCTGCATAATAGCTGCTGTGTTGCGTTGGACATAAAAAACACCCTCCAACAAATATGTGGTCTTGGTCGAGTTCGTTTGAAGTCACTTCAAGCACTTCTCCTTTCATAGGTGTGTATGGCAAGTAATCCCATTCCATCGAATTTGCTCCGGTGCAATACACGACATGTGTTGCCTTAATATGCTGCCAAGTATTATACCCTTCGGAGGCTTGAATCTCGTCCATTTTGACTTCGCTTTCAGCGAATTGACCGAGGGTTTCAAAATGACTTCTTACGAAATCTAGCAGGGCATTTGTGTCGACTCTCCCACCACCAGAGACAGCCATACTGCCATACGGAGCTGAAATCCCTTTGAACATTGGAGAATCCATCGACCCCTCTGTTATGAAGTTCTTATATTTTTCGTCAGACCATTTCCCAGACCAATCGTTCTGTTCACTAACCGAACTAAAGATGCGCACAATAGGATGTTCAAATAAAAATGACTTACCTGCTTTCGACTCCATCCTTTTATAAAAGGCCTTTGCGGCTGGAAAGAATGTATCTGCTTCCCAAGTAAGCGTCATGCGCTTACCCGTTACTGGGTTCATAATTCCTGCAGCAACACGAGAAGAGGTGTTCGGCGAAGGGCTATCAACAATATATACGGTTTTACCCTGTTCTTGTAAGGTCATGGCCAGAACTGACCCAGCCACACCCTGCCCGATAACTAAATAATCATAAACACCATTTACCATCGCAGCAAAGATACTTCGTTGAAGTTTACCGAATTGCTTATGATAGTAGTCTTTTAAAGCCTAAAGAAATGTAAAAGGTGGTTACTTTTGCCGCCGTGAATTAGTTGTGCGCATTCTACTTACAACCATATTGATTCTGTCTTTAGCAACATTGGGTTTGGGCCAACTGTTCGACACGACAACCTACCACAAAGACTTGTCGTCTTATGTAAAGGTAGATGATGTCTTACATATGCGATTTAATAAAACGAATGAAGACACGCTGTTAAAGTTTGGACATAGGATACAAGACGCATTTATCGGAACGCCTATATCTCTGCATACTGGTCGCATTGCTAGCCCATCCAAGCCATTGGAGTACCAGACTCCTACCACAGACCAATTTCAGTTATCTACGCCGTTGTTTGGTAATTGGTTCTACAACCCAGATAGCCTTGTGTATCATCAGTCACAAACACCACGGACCGACCTCACCTATGCCCAGGGTACAGGAAATTTACTGCATTTAGCGGCAAGCCATTCGCAAAACATTTCATCCAATTGGAGCTTCGGGTTAATCTACAATCGAACCAAGTCTCATAATTTATTTCATAACAACTTACCTGCATTCAACCAGGAAAGAATGACCAATTTGTTTAGCACTGGAGTATACTCTCACTTTTATACCCCAAATCGCAAATACGAAGTCTTTGCCAATTTTATAAATAGCAAAAACACCGTCAAAGAAACATTTGGCATCACCAACCCAGAAGAGTTCGACCAGTTATCTGGAAGAGCAAAAACATTTGCGGGAGAAGCTAACTTCTATGACGCATCTAACTTATTTATTGACAGAACATGGTCTGTGACGCAGTTTTTTAGACCTGGTAAAAGAACTATCCAAATAAATGACACCACTATTGGGCCCGACACAAATACCTCAAATATTACAGCACAATGGTTTCATCAATTCCGCTACAGAAGGCATATCAACAGATTTACAGATGGCGATCCAAACATTGACCTATTCCCGACTAGATTCGTTTCTTTAGAAACCCACGATTCCATTTTCCATTCTGTTTTATCCAATAAAATTGGCAAAGCATTTCATGTTAAATCTATGCTGACAAAAATTTGGATGCTACACGAAGCGATTCAGGTGAAACAACATTATTTTCATACTAGCAGTTTTAACCATGTACGGTTTGGCGGGGATGTCAACAAAAGTGTTAAAAATAGCACACATTACGTGTATGCACATGGCTCTGCCCTCGGCTACTACAGTGGGGATTTTAAAGGTTTATACCGATTCGAATCGCTACTGAACCGCATCGATCTTCATTCTGAAGTTAGCCTGACCCGAAGAAGACCAGACTACAACGAACAATTTTTTGGTAGCAATAATTACTACTGGAATAAATCATTAAACAGAACGCTCACAAGCCAAGTTGCTGGTCGAATCTCTAACAAAAAATCGACCCGAGCCCTGAATGTTGACTTTTATGATATTGACCAATTTGTTTATTACGATTCCACAGGTGTAGCTCAACAACTTGACGACCATGTACAATATTTGAGAGCCAATGCGGTTTTCCAATTTCGACTAGGATCGTCATGGTATTGGAAAAATCGTGTGACTTACCAATGGACGTCAAATAAGGTTTTAGCTCTTCCCGCTGTTAGTGTTAAAACTAGGCTATACAAAGAAGGGTATTTGTTTAATAAAAATATGTGGGCAAGAATCGGTGTAGATGTTCAATATTTCACTCCTTATACAGGAACCACATACAACCCTATTGTTAGACAAATGACCTTGTCTAATAAGGAAATTGGCGGTTTCCCAATAGTTGATGTGTTTATAAACAGTGAAGTTCGATCAATGGAACTATACGTATCAACGCATCACATCGCCCAAGGATACTTTATCAATGATTCTTTTATGGCCTCAGATTATGTATTTATCGGGAGGACTTTCCAATTTGGCGTTAACTGGCGTTTGTTCGATTAAGAATCCCCAAGAAGCTGTAGCGTCCATACCTCAACACGTTTGTTCTGATCTGCTTCTTTACTGTTTGCCGGAATAGGGTAAATCATTCGATAATTGCTTAACCCTTTGTATGTAAGACGCGTTTTATCAATACCTCGAGATAGCAAATAGTGAAATACTGCCTTTGCTCGTTTGTGACTCAAATCGTGATTGTAAATACGTTGCAAAATATTGGCTTGTCTCGATTTAGAAAAATTCATATGGCCTTGAATCTCGATAAAGAGGTTTTGATCGTCTGTCAACATTTTAACGAGTTTTTCTAGTTCTGGCATCGCTTCAGGCTTAAAATTATCTGTGTCTGTATAGAAATAGATATGATCGTATCTGAGCTTTTGAACCACAGCAACAGGCTTCAGGTATACTTGAATTGTGAGTGTATCTCCTTGCTGTCTTGCTCTATTAGGTTCAACTTTAATGACCTTGTTTAAGTAACCCGATTTTGAAAACGTAATATCTAACGTTGGATGCTTCTTTCGATCAAATAAGCAAACTGCGTTACTATTGGTACGGGCAAAAACATTTCTATGCTGCCTCTCGATAACATAATCGCAAGGCAATCGTGTTTTAGTATTGGAATTAAACGTCTCAATTTTGATGAATTTCACCTCACCAGATTTCAATTCTGGAATTTCAGGAGGATACGTTTCGTCTTCGTAAACGATTGTAATCATAACCCTCCGATTCTTTTGTTTACTTGTACTTACAGGTTGACATTCGCCAAAGGCGCCTATTTTGATAATCGCAGGCTTAACACCTTGAGAGATTAAATATTCTTGTGCAGTTGATGCTCTTCGATTTGACAATCCAACATTATAGGTTAGGGATGCATCACTATCTGTATGTCCTTCAATATAGACTTCTCTAATAATTTTTGGTTGAATGTCGAGAAACGCATTCCGAATTAATGACTTTGATTGTGTGTTGAGTTTATAGCCATTAGATGGGAAATAAACGCTTAAGGATTTTTGATTGAAAGACTGACTGTAAACATGATTTGTCGCAAACCCTATCACTGCGTACAATACGATAAGCACGGGACGAAGCTTCCAGAATTGTGGTAAGACTTTCATGAATTATTTGATTAACGCAAACATGATGCCCAATATTTCAACTTTGCACTTTAGGGCTTACTCATCTTGTATGTATATTTGCAAGATTGCATAAATGACAAGCCCCGACCATATAGGTCAGGGCTTAAAATCAAAGATAAAATACTAAACTACTACTTATGATGAAAATTATTAACCATGTGCTCTTTCTCTCGAAAGTTATAACTATTTATAAGCGAAGTATATGCCATACTCAAAAGCACTGATTACCAATCGTTTAACACTCGTCGTTATAGATATGTGGTTCATTTTGGGAATTTATAGTCTCTTTTTTAGAATACGTGCATTTTTTTAACTAAATTGCTTATTTACTTGACATACATGGATTCAAAATCGACCCATTTTGAGATTACAATATGTAATATAGGAAATAATCCACATTTTAATGCAACAAAACGTCGATTTAATAGCTTTGCTTCTAATGGAAAAACAATGGAAAATATCAAACAATGACAAAATGTTGTTGCTCGACGAACTATACAACGTGTCGGCCGAAACAAAGCCAGACACTATAGAAAAACCAACAATTAGTCGATCGATAGAAATTTGCATTGTATTAGACAATGAACCATCCACTCAAACAAGTCAATTTATTTCTAAGGTCATGCAATCGGTAAATAAATCTGAGGATGACTTTCACGTATTATGGAACAAGGAGCTTGACGACATAGCAACAGAAGCTATCTTACGTTTTGGGATTAGTGAAGACCCAGACTCCCTGTACGTAGTTGCCGAGCACAATGGAATCAAAACATGCGCATTTGATGCGATTGATGCGATTATGACTGACACAAGTAAAAAAAGACACCTTTGGGAATGCCTTAAAACCATGTTTGGCTTGTCTCAAAATTAACGTTATGTCTCTTTTTGGGAAATTTTCTAATAATTGAAAGTACGTAAACTGCTTACTTACAGCTACTTAAGAAATGAAATAATCATTGGCATCTGAATTGCAATTCTTGATGCACTATGACTACTACGACTATGACAACTGAACTTAAGATCCTACTTATTGATGATCACGAGATTAATAGCCTTTTTACTGGCTACATGTTTACCAAACTTGGTATCCCTTTCGATGTGGCCACTAACAAGAAACAAGCTATCGACTTGTTAAAAGACAACACGTACACACTAATCCTTCTAGACATTCAAATGCCGAATCACGACGGATATGATGTCGCTAAAGCTTTAAGACTAATGAGCCCCAAAGTTCCAATTATTGCTTATACGAGTTTACCAGAAGAAGAAGTATTGCCAAAAGCGCTTCACTCAGGCATGAATGACTATATGTTAAAGCCGCAAGCAATGCAAGAAATTTGGGGGATGATTAACAAGTTCAAACAGTCTGCCTAAGCCTTCACAAATCGCAATTTGGCGAACTTTAGCACCAGCTGTTTTTTACCAAATTGATCGAATAGGATGGTCGCTTTTTTGTTGCCAAAATCTCCATCAATTTTCTCTACGGAACCCTTACCAAAACGTTGGTGCTCCACATTGTCACCCACCTTTATATCCTTGGTATCGTCTGGAACAAAGTTTTCAATTGGTGGCGGCAATGGCTTACTAGGCGCAGTTTTGTTCGTTCGACCATATTTATTTTGAAAACTAGGTTTTGGTTTCGCGGCAAAGCTCCCTCCTCTTGACCTAGATTCATCAGCATCTACTTTTTGTTTAAATGTCTTTTTATCAAGCTCGATAAAATCATTTACAATTTCACTAATAAATCGACTTGGCTCACACGGAAGCAATTGCCCAAATCGAAACCTTGAATTAGCATAAGACAAGGTCAATTTACGCTCAGCTCGCGTCATTCCCACATAAAACAATCTACGCTCTTCCTCCAAGTCTTTGCGACTACCACTGCTCATTTGAGACGGAAACAAATTTTCTTCCATTCCGGAGATATACACATACGGAAACTCAAGTCCTTTTGCGGCATGAATGGTCATTAAAGAAATCTTATCATTAGACCCATCGTCTTTATCAGCATCAGTAATTAAAGCGATGTCTTGAAGATATATCCCAAGGTTTTTATCTAGTTCAGATTCGTCATCTTCAACAAATTCCTTTATACCATTCAATAACTCAACAACGTTCTCGTACCTACTAATCCCTTCAACGGTTTTGTCGTCGTACAAGTTCTTCAACAAATTGGTTGATTTCGCTATATGCATCGACAACTCATAGGCATCTTTGGTGGCGAGCATGGTAGCGAAGCTTTTAATCTTTGTTGCAAAATCGGCAAGTCTTGTTTTGGCTGACCCCAAATTGGCAAAAACCTCTGCATTGCATACGATATCCCACCACGACACTCCCTGCTCACTTGCATGAAGCTGAATTTTATCTAACGTAGTTTTACCTATGCCTCGTGCAGGATAATTTATCACCCGCTTAAGACTCTCTTCATCTTTATGATTTACTGTTAAACGCAAATAGGCAAGAAGGTCTTTCACCTCTTTACGCTGATAGAATGATGTCCCACCATATATTCGATACGGCAAATTCAGTTTCCTTAATGCCTCCTCCAAACTTCTGCTCTGGGCATTTGTCCGATACAAGATTGCAAAATCGGTATGACTTGCCTGGCTTTTCATCTTTTCCTCAAAGATTGATTGCGCAATAAACCGCCCTTCTTCATTGTCGGTTACCGCACGGATAACCTTTATCTTTTCTCCAAGTTGATTTGAAGTCCAAACCTTTTTCTCCAGCTGGTCTTTGTTATTGGCAATTATTGAGCCCGCAGCATTCACAATGGTTTGTGTCGAACGATAATTCTGCTCTAGTTTATATACTTTTAAATCCGGATAGTCCTTCTCGAAGTTGAGGATGTTTCGAATAGTAGCTCCTCTGAATGAATAGATACTCTGTGCGTCGTCACCAACCACACATATGTTTTCGTTAACAGCAGCAAGTTTTTTAACAATCATGTACTGACAATGATTCGTATCCTGATACTCATCAACCATCACATACTTAAACTTGTGCTGATATTTATTTAACACATCCACATGTTTTGTAAAAAGCTCGAAGGTTTTAAGTAGCAAATCATCAAAATCCA
>JAIBDD010000017.1 GCA_024679565.1 Bacteroidota bacterium
AAAATATAGAGCTAAAACTACTACAATTCCTGATCCGAATGTGATTGAAAGATACTATAGAGAAGCTGAACAAATAGATATATAATGATGAACAAACTACCAATAGACTTAAAAGAAGACGATGTTGAAATCTTAAACAGCCCAATTGGCCTGAAATATTTATTTGCTGATAAACGAACAGATGTTGGCAAAGCACTCCGAATGGCTACCTATGAGATTGAACTAAGATCTTTACAAGCCAAACTAGTTGATCTACAAAATTGGATCATACGAGAAAAAAAGAAAGTGGTTATCCTGTTTGAAGGAAGAGACGCAGCAGGAAAAGGTGGTGCAATACGTAGGATTACTGCACACATCAACCCTCGTCATTTTAAAATCGTTGCGTTACCTAAACCAGACGAAGAAGAAGTTGGTCAGTGGTATTTTCAGCGTTACGTTAACAAACTACCAAAGCCCGGAGAAATGGTGCTATTCGATAGAAGCTGGTACAACCGGGCGGTTGTAGAACCTGTTAATGATTTTTGCACGCAAGAGGAGTAACAAATCTTCATGGGGCAAGTCAATGATTTTGAACGTATGATTTTGGAATCAGGCACGTATCTAATCAAGTTTTATTTCTCCATTACGAAAGAAGAACAAGCCAAAAGATTCAGAGATATTAAGGCAAGCCCTTTAAAGAAATGGAAGATCACACCGGTTGATTTGAAGGCCCAAGAATTATGGGATCGATACACTGAATACAAACTAAAGATGTTTGAAAAAACGAATACGGAAATCGCACCTTGGGTAATGATTGATGCCGATAAAAAAACGGAAGCAAGAATACAAGCCCTAAAGCATATCTTAGAACATATTCCGTATTCGGTTCTTGACCAAACTGTAGAAGAAACAGAATAAATAGTTGGTTAACGAACTTCGATGCATTTGTGCGCAACACGTATGAAAGGTATATTTGACTTTATCGTATAATAGCTATATGCCCAAAATCAACGAATCGAGTTTCTGGTACAACTTATTAAAGAAGATCTTAAAGCAAGTTTTACGTAAACACGCGAAAAAGAATAAAACGCATAATCAGCACGTGGTAACACATGAAGATGGTTGGGCAGTTAGAGGAGCCGGCAATGAGCGTTTAACAGCCACCTACAAGTATCAAGACGATGCCATAGAAAGAGCAAAAGATATCGCTCGAAACTACAAGTCTAGTGTTATTATTCATCGGACAGATGGCACAATTAGAGACAGGATAAGCTATAAAAAAGGGTAAAATAAAAAGAGGAGCTACTACACTCCTCTTTTAAGCATGGATAATGTTTTTAGTCTACTACTTAGACTCTACTTTTTGATCGATGAGATCATTATTACTATTTAGTACATTCTGTCGGTTTGGTTATTGTGCTTGTTAGCGATTTTTTAATGGCTGACTAAGAATGCATTATACCTATATCAATCGCCATTCCAGCTTTGCCAAAAATCATAACATATTGAATACCAGTACGATAAAGGAAGATATTATTAAACGTAATCAATGGACGCTCCCAAATTGGTAAAAAAAGAGGGTGTTTTTATTCTTTTGGGACAGTCTTGTAAGACAATACAAAGGACAGCAACAAACAAATCGCAGCAAAGGTCACAACACCAAACACCTCTAATACATCAGAAATACGTGCTCCTAATATACCATCTGTAGATCCAATAGACAGTACCATGGCTGCCACAAACAGCCATTTCACAATACTTTTATGTTCTACTTCTTTATCGTTTAACCGAGTAAACTGAAGAAATATTAAAGGGAAAGTAAAAACGAAATAGTACTTCCAAGCTAATGGAGACAGCACCGGAATTGCAGCAAGAACAAAAAAGAATTGGCCAACAACTTGACTCATTGTCTTCGGTTTTCTGAACCTGAAAGCAACCAATAAAGCAAACACAACAATTAAGCAAAAGGTAATCATTTTAACTGTTTTGGCCGGGAGGTCAAGCATATTGTAATGTACTTCTAAACCTCTCGATTGACTGGTTGCAAGACCTTCCATAAATGGAAAAATAGATTGGTTTTTATGCGTCAATATGGTCTCTCCCATCGCTTTATTCGAAATCCAATTTTGATAATTAGACAACCCTTCGGTAGGACCAAAGACCATAAAGCTAATCGCAACAGTCATAGCAATTGTGCCAATAGCAATAGCACTCAATTTATATGCCTTTCGATACATAAAAAATGGCAACAAAAACACCGGATACACCTTCAACGCAATGATGAAGCCAAGCACAATTCCTCCTGCCAAATACTTTTGCTTCATGTGGCAACCGATTACAAACAAGGATGCAAGGAGTAAATAAGAGTTAATTTGAATATTCGACAAATCATCGATGACGAATCGAAGTATTAGTAGTAAAGGGATAAACACCTTCCAATCTAACAACCAAATGGCTTTTGATTCGTCTGACGGTTTCAACACCAATTCTTTTCCATTGGTAAGACTAACTGCACTCTTGGTGATGTAGAACCAACTTACGATAATGCCGCACAACCAAATCAACCTAACCAAAAGTGGGCTAACTGCATCTACATAAGCAAAAGGGACAGAGAATACTGCAAAAAACGGTGGCCAAGTATTAAGGTAATCTGCGTAAATGGGTGTGCCGTTAATCACTGCATTACCCGCATTGATATAGCCAATAAAATCGCCTGCACGCTGACTGTCACGAACAAGTTCGAAGATCAAAGCCAAACCCACTAAAGTTGCCAAAATAATCCTTAAAACCTGCTGTTGCTTTTGTGACATATTTCTCTTACCGAATGACAATTAATTTCTTAGGTGCTACTTCCGAGCTTGGAAACCTTACGATATATGAACCGGCTACCAAGTGACTAACATCTACACCTGAGCTTACGCTGATTGTGGATTTGATTACCTGTTTGCCATCAATGGTATACACTTCACACAACCTACTTTCATCGTTTCCGAAATATACGATGTTGTTGGCGGGGTTTGGGAAAATAATGTCAGATGAATTATTGATTACCGGAATTTTAGATATCCAACTTTCTGCAAATAAGACAGCCTGATGTGCGTTTATTTTACCCCAGCCCCAGCCAAGGTCACTTGAGTCTTGAATCTCTCCTGTGTTTACATCTAGTCTAGCGGTGAGCCGAAGGATTTCCTTTATATCAAGATACTGCAAATTTGGATTGGCTTGAAGCATAAGCGCCACAACCCCAGAAACCGCTGGTGAAGCCATTGAGGTCCCGGATAATCTTGCAAACGGATAACTTCTACCATTGAAATCAAGAGAAGTAAGTTCTGTGAAACTTCTTGTAGTATAAGATGAAATGGACGAGGCTATATTTACACCTGGTGCCGATATCTCTGGCTTTCGACGTCCATCTAACGTTGGCCCCTTACTTGTAAAACTGGCCTGCCTGCCACCAACTACATTTCCGTTTTGTAGCCTTACTTCTGATTGATGTGCACCTACTGCAATCACCGATCTTGTTGATGCCGGATCGCCTAAACTATACGCGTCATCACCATTTTCCCAGCCTGGTAACCACGACTCGAATGTTCCGCCCCAATTTCCTGCGTCATTTGTTAACTCCACCACATTCCAATAATGTACGGTGCCTTTATTAGCAAATGAACGAAGTGCCACTTTTATAGTGTTACTCCTCTCTCTAACGCGTAAACGCATAGTAGGCCTATCGTTAAACTCATAGGAATTTGTCGCACTGATATTATAAAAAACCGTGTCGGTATTTATAACGAGAAACGTGTCTAAATAATTAAAATCATGTGTCGTTCTGTAAGTAGGTGAAACATAAACGACGTCGTTGTTATTATTTAAAACTAACAATTCAACATTAAACATTTCGCCAGGTTCACCCCACATGCTGATAGACTGGCCCCAAAGTAGTGGATAGGTATAGGTATAAAAACCAATACCCGTGTGCATGGTATCAGATTCAAATGTTTTTTTTATATGAAAAGTTTCTCCACCATTATTCCCCGCTGAGGTAATAAAAATTACACCTTGTTTTGAAAGCTCGTCGATGGCCTCACTCAACAGACCTGTACCGTCCATTGCCCCTAAGTAATACAATCCCCAACTCATATTTATAACCAATCGCTTTTGTGCTGCATCGGCTTGTTGCTTCATCCAAACAAATGCATCAATAGCTCCAGCATCATCTAATCTTAAGGAAACAAACAGAAACTGTGATTCATAGGCCACACCACGATATTTGGTCCCTCCTCCACTACCAGCCGCAATACCTGCCACATGGCTACCATGATAGGCATAGTCATATAATCCAGCCGTATCGGATTGTGCATCAAGCAAGGCTTGGGTTGTTACGTATTCAGTACCATAGTTAAAGCCAATAGGATTTGGCCCACTGGTTTTAAACTGGTCCCACGCGGCTGCGATGCGAAGCGTCTGTAAAGAAATATCATAAAAGTTAGGGTGGCCATAATCAAAACCCCAGTCTGTAATACCAATTAAAACATCTTTACCCGTGTACCCTGTTTCTAAATCAAATCCGTCATAAACACTATCAACGCGCATATCGGGAATGGCTCGATCTAGCTGAGGGCTAATTGCCGTTGCTCGTTGAACATGCATTACACCTGGGACATGCCCCCATTCTATGTGCTCATCCTGAGGAATATAAACTGTAGAAATTTTACCTACCGTCGATCCAATAACCCCGCCCTGTTTGTCGATTGTACAAGGATCAAAGGCATCGGAAGTTTGGATAATGTAGGCTTCAACTGTAAGGTTATTTGTTGGCACCAATTGACTCTCTTGCTGCGCTCTAGTATTACTAAACCAACATATCGATAGCGTGCATATCAGGTACTTTAACCTCATGCACCAAAGATATTATTTAAAGTCATTCGATTGGAATAGGATTCCTTGACTAGGCTTTTACTTTTTTCGCCTTTACAGAAGGGCCGTAAATCTGTTCTATAAGAGGTAATATGTTTGCCTTATTATCAAACCTTGTCTGCAGTACGGATTTCCTTTCTTCCAATTGATTTTGGCTAACTTCTTTACCCCAGCACGCTTGGATTGCCTTGCTATATTCTTTTGCCGTATCGGCTTTTACACACAAGTTTTCTAAACCCGTATTGGCAATCATTTTTTCATTGGCAATACAATGTCTGCCCATAAATAACGCATTTAATAGTTTCAATTTAATGCCCGTTGCCTGGTTGGTATATAAAATATTAATGTGTGCCTCTGAGATCAAATGATTGATTTCCTCGGATGTTATTTTACTATGTATGGTCACATGATCCATGGTCTCAACTAGATTTCTTAATTCTAATGAAGGATCATTGCCAGCTATAACTACAGGGTATTTAGCGTTATTCAATACATTTTGTAACAGATATAAAGCGGCTTCGTTGTTCTCGCCAACTGCCAAATTTCCGTGGTACAAAATAAAATCACCTACCCCATT
Source organism: Bacteroidota bacterium (assembly GCA_024679565.1). GTDB lineage: Bacteria > Bacteroidota > Bacteroidia > NS11-12g > UBA9320 > UBA987. The sequence continues at coordinate 5,471 of JAIBDD010000017.1, forward strand.
CTCTACATCTACCGAATTATTCACATGGAATGGTGACAATAGTACGGTCTTTCCATATTTACGATTGAAGAAACGTTGATCGTTTGGCGAAATTGCAGCGATGCAATCTGCGTGCTTTAGCACCTTCTCATATTTTTTAAGTCGATCAGATTCAATCTTAAAGAAATATCGTTTAAACCTATTGTCTTCAACCTTCTCAAGGTGTTTATAATAGTGATGCTCGATGTTATGCGTCCGAACAACTTTATATCGCTTTTTCAATCGACTATCCGCTAGGTAATACGTTGAATGCAACCCTTCAAATAAAATTGGATAATCGTCCTTTAAAAGATTCTCAATCAAAGGAGTTGAGTTTCTTGATGCCACGATATATGGCTTCGTGTTGTATATGGGATTTTTAAAAACCTTCCGCTTATAATATTTCACCGAGTGGCAAACGCCTTTAAGCATTGCACTTTCTGCCCTACCATATTGATAACAATGCAGATGCACTTTTACTCCAGCCTCTGCAAGTGCTACTAGCTTGTAATAAATGTCGATTACCCCGCCGTAATTCGCTGGGTAAGGAACGTCAAACGAAATGACGTGAAGGTGTTTACTTTTATTTCTCATATTGCGCCAACAACTTGATTTCTTCGTTTTCCCAATTCCACTCGGCTGCTGCAGCTTTACAATTTTTTCGGAGGCGAATATACAATTCCTTGTTTGATTGTAACTCGCTGACTGCCTGAACAATACCTTCGACAGTAGGCTCTGAAAAAATCATCACTTCATGCGCAGCGTTCAAAGTAGCATATTCAGGGAAATTGCTACTTATTGATGGAACATGTGCCTGAACATAATCGAAGCATTTATTACTCAGTGAGTAATAATAGCTTAACCCCATGTTTTCCAAGACATTTAAGCCCATCAACGCGTTTTTTGTAACATGTCGTAAATCTTCAGGATGGATTTTCCCAGTGAACGTAACCTTGTGCGTCAATTGTTCAGCTTTCACTAAATCGCGCAACTCTCTACTCAAATCTCCTTCCCCAACTAAATAAAGTTGAGCATCGATTTGATGCATGGCTTTGATATAAAGATCAACACACCGACCTTTATTCAATGCTCCTTGATAAATTAAAAAACCTGTTTCAGAAAAATCCGATGGAGGTTTTACGACATTGTTATAACGAAGAAACGGAACGTTTCTTATTACATCGACGTTTTTTGTGTATTTTTTTTGAAAGATTTCAGCTAGTGACGCACTAACCGTGTATACCTTATCCGCATTCTTAAATAAAATTCGCTCTACAACAGACCACACTTTCTTTACAACTTTCCTATTTGTTACCTCTGGCACCTCCGTAAAATGCTCGTGTGCATCAAACACCCAATTGAACTTTGCAAACCAATTGTATAAAATCGCCCCCACGGCTGTGTCAAGATCTATCGTATCGATTGTATCGGGTTTATGCCGGATAAAAAACAGAAATAGCCTGATGTTGTATTCGATATAAAATGCTGGCCCTTTTGTAAAAAGACATTTGATACGATGTTGATTAAACTTTTGAGATACCAAAGGTTTGCTATCTGCTAAAACACGACCAACTAGCAACACATCGTACTTACTCTGAAGAGAAGTACATATGCGTATCATGCGTTGATCAAACACAAGATCATTCGTTACGGTACAAACAATTTTTTTCACTTTCGAAGGCGCAAATATCCACTTTTGTCACTGATAACTTTCCTATCAGAGATTAACCAATTCGTGACCTCAACAATTACGTTAACTTCTGTGTTGTTTGATAAGCCTACCAATTGTTCTATAGATAAAGACTTCTCCGCCAGAGATTGAACGATGAAGTCTTCAATCTTTTTAAAACCAATCCGTTTATTGAGATTCGATTTCATCTCGCAGAGATCACATTTTCCACAGATTTTTGGATTTTCCTCCCCAAAGTAACGACACATGGTTTGAGAGCGGCAGCCTTCCAACTCCACATAATTGACCATAGCTTCGATTCTTTCCAAAGTCCGCGTTTTACTCGTTTCAATGACGCCATCCTGATCAACAATCTCCCGTACGCGTGGCTGAAGAAATGTCACAAACGGTTTGTCTGTTGCTTGACTGTAAGACCATATTCCGATTTCTTCGAGCTGCTTGATGCTAGCCACTACACTCTTCACAGTACGTTTACTTCTTTGCGCAATCTGATGCTCGCTAATTTGTGTGTAATAATCGTATACGCCACTGTAGGAACGCAAAATGGTTTTTATCAGTCCGTCCAATTTGGGTTGCCTCAATTGAAAATCATAGAGTTGCGTACTCGACACATTGATTTTTAGCTTAGAGGGTCGATGAATGCCTTCCGACATATGAATATATCCCAATTTCTGAAGCGACTTAATCCCTGAGAATACGTCTAATGCCTTTAGCTCAAATTTCTCGCAAAACGCCGATAAATCGAAGTCAAATCGAGCGTCTCTGCCTGAGTTATAGGCCAGCGACAAGTAGTTACACAAGCTATCGTACACAGCTTGAATTTGCTCAATTCCAGGAAATTGACTGTGGGCAAAAGAGCGCAGTTGCCTAATGTCTGCTTCTTCATACAATAAAAGGCACTCTGCCTGTTCCCCATCTCTACCTGCTCTACCCGCTTCTTGATAATAACCCTCAATACTGTCTGGCAAGTCATAATGAAACACAAAACGCACATCTGACTTATCGATACCCATTCCAAAAGCATTGGTAGCCACCATTACTTTAGTAACCCCTTTAGTCCAGTCATCTTGCTTTAGGTTACGTGTTTGGTTGGGTAACCCACCGTGATAGCAATCGGCATTTACATTCTGTTGTTTCAAAAAATTGGAAATCTCAACCGTTCTTCTTCGTGTTCGCACATAAACAATTCCAGTGCCCTTGTTTGCTTTACAATATGCCAACAATGCAGCCCTTTTGTTTTCGTCGTACTTCACCCGATAGTGAAGGTTTGGACGATAAAAGCTTTTAGAAATTAATGCTGGGTCGTTAAGCACCAATTGTTCAATTATATCTTGCTGAACTTTGGCTGTCGCCGTGGCCGTTAAAGCCAAAAATGTTAAATCAGGAAGGTCCTCTTTTAATGTGGCAATCTGTCTAAATTCAGGTCGAAAATCATGCCCCCATTGAGAAATACAGTGCGATTCATCTACGGCGATAAAACTTATTTGTGTCCGTTTTAAGTTTTGCTTAAATGGCTTTGATTGGAGTCTTTCGGGCGAAACATAAACCAGTTTATATTTATTGTTTCGAATGTTCTCCAATTCAATCGCAATCTCTTTTTTGGCCATACCATCATACAAGTATGTAGCCGATATGCCCCGAGACTTAAGCTGCCCCACTTGATCGCGCATTAAAGCGATGAGTGGAGATACAACAAAACAAACACCTTCAGACATTACCGCAGGCAGTTGATAACAAATGGATTTGCCTCCGCCAGTTGGCAACAGCGCAAAGGTATCTCGCCCTGCTAAAACAGCTTCAATAATTTCTTCCTGCTTATCTCTGAAAGAATTAAACCCCCAATATTTTTGTAAGACTTCTAGTGGCGACACATCGCCAAAAATAGGTCAATCTAACGAACTACGTGAATGAGTCCTTTGACCGTTTGAAATGCTCCATTCTCAGTGGTAATGAATCGAATTGAATATAAATAAACACCGTTTGGAACCACATCTCCATTATAGGTTCCATCCCATCCTCTATTTACATCTTCTGTTCGATATAACTCCTCTCCCCAACGATTAAAAACCGACATGGAATAATCTTGATAGTTTACGAGCACCGGTTTGAATTGATCGTTCAAGCCATCACCATTAGGGCTAAATCCAGTAGGAACATGATAGTAACTAATACAACCCGATCCAATTTCAAAATCATCACCCGATTCACATCCATCTTTATTCGTGACGGTAACACTATACAATTGCTGTTTAGTTGCTTGAATTTTTTGAGAAGTTTCACCATCTGGCAACCAATTGTACGTCATGCCAGGATTACCCGCATCCAACTCCAAACTAAATTTACCACACAGTACAGTGTCTATCCCAAGATTCACAATTGGGTAAGGAGATACGGTATAGGTCACAGAATCTAAAATTGTTCCACATCTATTGGAAATAGTAACCCAATGCGTTCCTGGATTACTAATCGTAACCGTATTTGTAGTTTCGTTTCCTGACCAAATATATGATTCATCATTGTTTGGATCTCCTACTGTTAAGGTCTGGGTTTCAACTTGACCACAAAACACCTTATTATCGCCTAAATTAAGCTGTGGTGTGTTTAACAAACTCAAAACAACCGTATCGCTTGCCACACCGCATATGTTGGTCAATGACACAAAATACTTACCTGGTGATGACACCGCCAAAGTTGGAGACGTTGAATTGTCTTGCCAATTGTAGAACATCTCATTGTCTGACGCTTTTACGTCAAATACGGTGTTAATATTGTCACAATAGGTAGTGTCATTCGGCAACTTAACCTGTGGTGTTTCTTTTAAAATGATCGTCCAAACGCTTGAATCAATCGCACACTTATTTTGTAAATACCCCTTAAATATTCCAGGCATAGATGCAGTATAGAAAGTGTCGGTTTGACCCGCAACAGACCAGCTATACGTTTCTAAATTATTTCGTTTCGCATTGCTAAGAACTAACGTCGTGCTCACATTATCGCATTCATACAAGGTATCGTGTATGTTACCTGTAGGATTAACGATTAGTTCAATGTTTATTGAGTCTGACGCAACACCGCAACTATTATTTATGGTAACCCGTGCATATGTCGCTTTAGATAGTGTTATGGAATCCAAACTACCTATTCCAACCAAATCATTTAGGTCATCCCAACTGTAAGATTCCCCGTTGTTGGTTTGCCCAACTTTTAAACCATACGAAACCGTATTACAGAATACAGAATCGATTGGTAAGTTTACACTTGGTGTATTATGTTCTACAATTCTAGTTTCACTGCTATCAGCTCCGCAAAAATTGGTTACAACAACGTTGTATAATCCAGTATCCAGCACAGTTATCTGCTGAACTGAATCCCCTGTACTCCACCTATACGTAGCCTCATTATTTGCGTTTCCGGCGTCTAACACCAAACGTACAGAATCACACGCTATGCTGTCAGTAAACAAATTAACCAATGGTGTATCTAATAATTTAAAATTTATTGTATCTGTTTTTGTTCCACAATTCGGAGTGATTATATCGACGTAATACTTCCCTGGATTTGATACGTTAGTCTTCTGTGTTGTGTCTCCATTGTACCACATATACGAACGAATTATGGTGTCGTTTTTGGCATCGAGGGTCAGTGTCGGAAAATTATCACAATAGGTTGTATCATTCCCAATTACAGGAACTTTCGGGCTATGCTCTAAAAGGATTTGTACAGAGTCTCTAACGGTATCGCAACCGTAAGTTGCTTGCACCCATATTAGCCCAGAATCTTTGGCAATATTAAATCTGTTGTCGCTACCGTCGCTCCACACAAAGTTGGCTCCTTGGTTTTTTGCATCGAAAATTTCAAACACTTTATCGCATTCTACGAAGGTATCTTTAAACCCGAGTTCAATAGGCTCTGTGTATAAGGTATCTCTAAATTTTGTTACGAAGCCAGTCCAGAAAAAAGAACCGTTGGAACGTAAGCTGTCCTTATATACACCTTTTGTGGTGGGGTAATCTCCAGAAAAGGAATTCCCAGCAGACAAAATATACGTCACACACCCTACCCGCTTGGCTCGAACACCACCGGGAAACTCTCCTCGGCTTCCACCGTAGTAGGTACCATAGAGCTGTTTTGCGCCTTCGTAATCTAACTTGGTAACGGTTAACGAACCATAAAATCCAACATTTGACAATTTGGATTTGGGTTGAATGGCGTCGGATGTTGTTGGAAAATCGGTTGACCGTGAAGTTGCTGCAATGATTGCTTCGTCACGGACATTTGCCGTTATGCTCAATGGACCAAAAAATGGATAATTCCAAGAATAGCCGTCGTCGTTTGATCCACCTAAATATGTACTATAATGCACATTAGTACCAGCAGATATCATCTTCACCACTACGGCATCATACCCGCCTGAGTTGTTTTTTCTAAATGCGTTTTTGGATACAGGAAAGTCTGACGACGTTGTTGAACCAGCGATAAATGGGTCTCCGGTTTCAGTGGCATAAATACTTTCAAAGTTATCGTCACCACTTCCTCCCATTAGCTTAGCCCATTCTACTTGGTTTCCATTAGCCTTAAACTTTATAACGAAACCATCAGTACTTCCCTTGATGTATTTATTAAACACGTTAGCGCCTGGAGTAGTTCTAAAATTATCTGAACTGGTTTGCCCAACCACATAGATTAAGCCTGAGCCATCAACATAAACATCTTTGGCCACATCAAACCCCGATCCTCCAATGTAGGTGGAAAAAACAAGTCCAGATCCTTTTGAATTTAAACATGTTAAAAATGCATCTCCTCTCAGCCAGTATCCATACCCAGTGCCGGTGCTTGTTCCACCATACGCTGACTGATAACATCCAGAGGTTGTAGGGAAATCTTCGGATGACGTATTGCCTACGAGATAAACGTTTCCGTTATCAGCAACCTGCATCCCTCTAATCCAGTCGATTGAATAAAACCCAGAAGATTGAGTTCCTGTCAAATAGGTACTGAATAGCAATCCACTTGCATCTTCATTAAACTTTGTAACAAACCCTTGGTAACACCAGCCACCGCTACACGACTTTCCTTTTTCATCGAATGCACCTGAGGTGGTGGGGAAACCACCACCATAAGTTATACCTGAAACTACTGCTTCGTGTTTTGAGTTAACCGATACATTCATACCATATTCGTAGCTACTGCCTCCGATATATGTAAAATATTTTAGGCTATCCCCTTTCGGTGTGATCTTGCATAAGAATGCATCATAACCACCATTAAGTGTGGTATCATAACCACCCAACTGACTATAAAACCTTTGATTGTTAGACATACCAGTGATGTATACAAAATCTTGATCATCAATATCAACGTCTAATACATAATTCCATCCAAATCCTCCAGTAATCGGATCACCATAAAAATATGTGCTCCAATCGACATAGATTGGGTCGATAATTAACGTTAGGCTAGAGTCATAAGCACCAACCACTTCAAACCCTACCGTATTTTCTTGTACAACGTACTGTACAAATACTTCAACCTCTTTGCCATCGACTATCTGGTAAGAATATGGCTTATCCTCTATTAAATCTCCCCAAGCTGTAGACAGTTTAATTCTTCCATCGGGTAACACCTTAACCTTTTCTATTCCTTCATAGTCTATCTGAATAGAGGAGATATCAGCCCCCGGTCTTGCAATAAAATCGTACTTTAACGCCCCATCTTGGTTGCCATAAAACACCAAATCTGTATTAGGATATACTTCGTTGTATTTGAGTCTTTCATACTCTTTTAAATTTGCTCCACCACTGGTATGCTCACCAAAATAACGCACGTTACGGTCAACTACTTGAGATGCAACAACATTATTTACGGATGAATTTTTGAGTGACAAACTCCAATTTAGAAAAGAAGCCCTTGTTTCCAGTGGTTTGTTTTCGTCTTCACTCATTCGAAAATCTTTCACCAACGAAAACAATACTCTATCGCCATAGAAGGCAGCCGTCGCCCCATTGCCTGAGGTTTGATATAAAATATTACTATCCCATTGACCCTGGTTCTCTCTAAACAGTTGACCTTGAACAAGAACGTCGTTTAGGACTTTTTGATAGGTGGCGTTATCGGGCTTAACACCCTCATTTTGAGCATTAACCACAACAAGGTTGAACAGAAAGACAACGCATGCAGAAATGTATTTCATGGTTTTCATACTCGACAGATAATGTAAATATACAATGAAGACACATAAGCCCACCAAACGTTGCACCTGTATTGCAATCAAATGAGATTATTCTAGCACGTCAATTCTCTAAAAATGGTTGTTTATTTGCTCTGATTGAAAGCCTTGCGGAAATATCAAAAACATTTAGGATTACTCTTTTTTGTAGTCGTGTTGTTTTTCTGTTACGGGAGGTTCTACAATCACCTTCCGTTGGGTGTGCATAATTGGGCCCAATCCGATCGGTATTCTGTAGCCGTTAAGTTTTTAGATGAACTTGATTTTTTTAAAGCGCGAACGCATAATTTAAGCACTATCGACGGACGTTGTGGAGTGGAATTTCCCGCTACACAATACCTATCTGCGCGCATCGCAAGTCTTACCTCGTCCAAATATCTTCCGACGATTTACCGGACAATAAACCTCATCATATTAGTTCTTGGTTTATGGATGTTTGTTTTGGCTTGGGATGTTCAATCATTCCATAAAATCATAATGGCATTCCTGCTCTTTTTTAGTCCAGTATTGCTATTTTATGGATATAATTTTCTGCCCGACACCGCTGGCTTAGGCTTATTGCTACTTGGCATGGGCTACTTCATAAAATTCAACCAAACAAGGCGACTACGTTTTGCTTTTATGAGTTTGGCGTTTGCTGGATTAGCGACGCTTCTTAAAACTACTTGCGGCATTTATTTCTTAGCCCTTGCGGGAACGTATGGAATTCATTTCATTTCTCCTCTGCAACTAAAAAAGGGACTTAAAGTGTTAGCCGCTTTTGTTGGTTTTGCTGGTTTAATCTTCTTGTACGACTATTTCTATTTTCACAAAGTGAATACCGACTTCTATTCACGTATCTTCATGTCGAAACAGCAACCTTTAACTTCAGCTTCAGACTTCCGTGGGTTTTGGAAGGCCATTACATATTGGCACGGTCAATACATGACCTGGCCACAAACCATTCTAATTTTTGGTCTGATTGTTCGAGCTATTACAAATCGCAAACAACTTGAAAAGAATAACTTAGGTAGAAATCTTCTGCTCATTTCTATTGTAGGGTTGACTTCGTTTCTACTTTTAATGGGCAAACAATTTATCAATCACGATTATTACTTTATTGCCGCAATCCTCCCACTTTTCTGTCTTACCACTTGGTATTTCTTATCAATTCAAAGTCATGTTAAGTTTTTTAAGTCAAGCTTGTTTACAATAGTGCTGACTGGGTTGGCAATATTCACCATTTTGCAATCAACATCTTTGTATGAAAAGCGTATGTCGAGCCATTTTGTTTGGAAGAATCGTGACATAATAAACGACATCGAATGGTTACAAGATGGCGCACGTATTATCGATGAAATCAGCATCGAACCAGATGATAAAATTTTTGTGGGATATGATGCTGCCCCTAATACAGCTCTCGTCTATTTCGACCGTAAGGGTAAAGTGTTCAACCATGAAGAAATGACGCGAGATAGTTCCAACATGCAATACTGGTCCAATCGAATTAGACCAGATTATTTCATTTTCCCGAACATGTGGGTAAGCAAATTGGAAACAGAACAGCCTTGGCTTTATGCCAACCTAGTTCCGTTTGCAAAAAGGCAGAACTTTGTTATTTACAAGCCAATATATCAGCTTGATTAAGATTAAATCACGATGGATATTATTCAGCTCAGAGATTACTGTATCGCCAAACCGGGTGTAACCGAATCATTCCCGTTTGGCGAGCAAACATTGGTTTTTAAAGTGATGGACAAAATGTTTGCCGCAACAAAAATCGAAACCTACACATCCGTGAATCTACAAAGTGACCCAGAGTGGGCACAAGAATTACGCGCGTCAAACCCTTTAATAAAACCGGGCTACCATATGAACAAAAAGCACTGGAATACCGTTGAATCTGCCATATTCCCAGACTCTACATTGCTCAAAGAAATGATAGACCACAGTTACGACATTGTGGTGGCGAAACTGACAAAGGCTAAAAAAGAAGCATTAAAAAAAGGACTTAGTGAATAAGCCCTTTCTTGTAAAAAATGTCTTTTGTTACTTCAACACGCCGTTGATAACGTGCATAATTCCGTTTGATGCGTATACATTCCCACGAATCACTTTCACTTTACCATTCAACGTAACATCAGCTCCAGAAGTTGCGGTAATGTCTTCGCCCTCAGTCGAAATTGTTCCGGTTAATTGAGAGGTAGTTTTAACATCTCCTAAAACAATTGTATTGTTGATGAGAGCTCTACGTGCACTATTAGATAAATCAGCAATACGAATCACGTTCTGAGTTTCCAAATACTTAATAAATTCGGTATCGTTAATAGCAAAAATGGTGTTATCACCAGTTTCAAGAGCTGTTTTAGTTGCAGCTTCAAGGTTTACTCCTACTTTATAATTGGACAAATTTGGATTGTTTGCAATTTGATCTAATACCGACGGAACAGTTAAACTGTTGACCATAACATAGACCATTCCATTGGTTGCCTCATAATTTGTGGTTGCCGTTTTACCGTTAAACCGCACAGCATCACCTGCAACCGCTGTATATATAGACAACTTCGCATTTCCTGGCCCTGTATTAGATTCGCTAGAAATGTATCCTGTATTTGTAAAATCTGATGGCTCCTTCTTACCATCGATACAGTGATATTTGATAAAAGCAACTTGTTCCGCATTTGACATTGAACTTAAATCAATTCCGTCGTCGATCAACTGTAAGTCACTTACTGCTAATATCGTATATCCTCCAGAACCCGTAATTTTACCGGTTAAACCCGCCAAATCTAGGGCAGCTAAGAACTCAGTATAGCCCCCATCTGACGTTAGGTATTGAGAAATGGATTGGGTAGGTTGTGTGCCTCCATCTCCTTCGTCATCTTTACAAGATTGTAGTGTTGATAGGCCTAGTGCCGAAATCATCAACAAAATATAAATGCGAGCATTTTTTATCATAGTTTTATTTTTTGGGTAAAGGTATAAGAAAAACACAATGTTTGCTACACGGTATCGTGTCAAATCTTCTTCAATTCTGCGTAAAACATGGTGTCAGAATCATGCTCATATCCATGCACGTAACCCTGGTTTACGACTTCCATTCCATCCAAATTCAACGATTTTAAATTGTCCTCGTTTTCGGCTTTATACACAGAGCATGTAGTGTACAGCAAGCGCCCACCTTTTTTAACAAATGGCCACGCATTTTGCACAATCTGTTGCTGCAATTCTCTGTATTTCAATACATTATGCTGAGAAGCAGATTTAAATTCAGGATTTCGATTCCATGTACCTGAACCAGAACATGGCAAATCGGCAACAACTAAATCAAACCCAGGGGCGGTTTTTTCAACTGAATTCTGTTTACTCTCGAATTTAATTTTGGATATAGGTTTAGCCAAATCAACCACTGCCGACCACACCCGATATCGGTGGCGGCCTGTGCGTTTTATAAAATTTGATAGAATTGACTTCCTGCTATCAGAGGCACAAATATTTATAGACTTTGTGCGATCTAGTAAGGTCAAGCTCTTTCCACCAGAAGCACAACAACAATCCCAAACACTTTGAACGCCATCCAAGTTAATTGCTTTAAAAACTTCTTGAGAGCTGTAATCTTGTATTTCAATCTGCTTAGAAACTCCTGAGGAATCTAGTAAATGTCCAGCGCTAACTCCCAAAGCCTTGTTCTCCTTGATTGTAACGTCTGAAAGTTTTTTGCAAACATCATCGTATTCATTCGCATTTTTACATCGAAACCATACCAATGGTTGTTTGAATAAATGCGGTATAAAAACCTCCTTATTAACTTCAGATGACATTTTATCCATTTCAGGAAACACTTCATTCGTATTCCACTCAAGATGTTTTTCAAGAAATTCTAGGCGATTTTGCAAGCTCCACTCAATCCATGAAGGTGGTAAGACAAAGACATCAAACAATCCAAGCATCCATTCTGGAACAGATTCGGTGATACAAAGGTTGCTTAAAACCATTTGATCTTTCCGGCTTAACTTACCGAAACTATACCCTAGCCTAAACCAATTATAGCAGAGGTTTTTAATCGTTTTACGATCACGGCTTCCAAACTGCCGATTCGATTTAAAGTACTGATGTAATGTTGGATGAAACGGCTTTCCTGATTCATGCTTGTCTAAACAGGTCAGCGCAAAATCGACGTGTCGATTAAAGAAGTGTTGTTCTTTCATTCTACTGGCGTGAGTTCAAAATCCTCAAACTTCAGGATAAACACGTTGGAGTTTCTATTTAAACCGTTAGAATACGTATAATGAAAGTTAGAACTTAAATATCTAAACTCACGATCAATTATATACCCAGGAAAATGTTCTCCAAAAGCCATCAGGAATTCGCCCATAAACATAAACTGGTCATAGCCTATATACGCATACACCGTAGGGTCGGTTCGGTTAACTAGTCTAAAGTTTATTCTAAAATTTTTAACGTCTGCCGCCGTATCATTCACAAAGTCAGAAGCGACCAAATGCACTTTCATTTTGTCCCAAAACTTATAATCGTTGTCTTGAAAATTTGACCATGAATAGTCCCCTATTACAACAACATCTCTTTTGGTTTGGTAAATGTTGGAAAGTGTTGTACTGACCGTTGTCGGATTTCTACTGAGCACAATTACAACGGTAGGTTCGTCTTTCGACAATATATTTCCCCAACCATTATACGAGGGATTCTCATATGCCACCGCTTTTCGCTGTGTCGATTCAAACGCCTCTTGATAGCTTTCCTTCATTGAAGCTGAATAGGGAGATTCGTCACTTACAACGATTACTGAATTATCAGGATACGATTCATTTACAAACGAAATCACACCCTTTGTTTTATCAGAATTTCCTGGTGTTGGGCAATACAACTTTGGATTTGAACTCTTTACCGAATCAAGTGTGGTAAAGGGAGACACAACCGGTATATCGTGCTTAAGCCCGAATTCAGAAACCATATTAATTTGCTTCTCTCCTACTGAGCCAATAATCATATCCATTGATTTCATTGAAGATTTTCGTAAAATGGAACTCAACTCGGTTAAGTTACTTTCGTCATCATACACGTACATCTTCATTTTCAAGCCATTCAAATCAAGATTATTCAGAGCTAACTTAACCCCCTGATAATACGCCAGCATATAATCCGATGTTCTACGTTCTCGTGCCGTTTCTGCATCATAATGAAAGGGTAGAATAAGTGCAACCTTGAATTCGGTTTTATGTGGTTCAACTTGAAACTCCTCACCAAAAAAATCAACCGTAATTAGTTTTTTAGACTCAATTACTTCAGGCTCATCTGTTTCCTTTTTGTCTTCTGTTTCTTTTTTATCAGCTGTCTTTTCATTTACAACAACTGGTTCATCGTTCGACACCACCTTAAAGGCATTACAAGAAAGCAATACCAACGCAGAGAAAAGTGCTAATACATTATTCCCACTCAATCGTAGCAGGCGGTTTTGAACTAATGTCATATACAACTCTATTTATTCCTTTTATGGTATTTATTATCTTATTACTTGTATCCGCCAAAAAGCGATGAGGTAAATCAACCCAGTCTGCGGTCATACCATCTAACGACGTAACTGCACGTAAACAAATCACATGTTCGTAAGTCCTTTCATCTCCCATAACGCCTACAGATTGCACAGGTAAAAACATCGCCCCTGCTTGCCAAACATCGTTATACAATCCGTTTGACTTCAACCCTTCAATAAAAATGGCATCTGCTTCTTGCAAAATAGCTACTTTTTCTCTGGTTATCTCACCAATAATTCGAATCGCAAGCCCTGGGCCAGGGAAGGGATGTCTTCCTAAAATATCTTTATCAAGACCAGCTTCACCACCAATTTTACGCACCTCGTCTTTAAATAACGTATTTAAAGGCTCTAAAAGTTTAAGGTTCATTTTTTCAGGTAGTCCACCTACATTATGATGGCTCTTTATGGTTGCTGATGGCCCATTTACAGAAACAGATTCAATAACATCTGGATAGATAGTGCCTTGTGCCAACCAGCGGGCATTTTCAACCTTTTTCGCTTCTACATCAAAAACTTCAACAAACAGTTTTCCAATTATTTTTCGTTTTGTCTCAGGATCTTTCACACCATCAAGTGCATCCAGAAACAAATCAGATGCATCTACGCCGCGTACATTTAAGCCCATCGTTTTATACGAATCCAAAACGGCGTCAAATTCGTTCTTTCTCAGTAAGCCATTATTAACAAAGATGCAATGAAGCTGCGTTCCGATTGCATTATGGATTAACTGTGCTGCAACTGATGAATCCACACCACCACTTAAGCCCAAAATCACTTTATCATTCCCGACCTTTTCTTTTATCTCGGCTACAGTAGTTTCGATAAAATGTGCTGGTGTCCATGATCCCGTTGCACCACAAATTGTATTTACGAAATTTGACAGTAGTTGTTTCCCGTCGGTAGAGTGGGTTACTTCAGGGTGAAATTGAATGGCATAAATGTCTTTATCAGCAAATGCGAATGCTGCTATATCCACTGACGACGTACTTGCTAAAAGCGTTACGTCTGTAGGCTTCTTGGTAATGGTATCTGCATGCGACATCCATACCTGTGAACCTGCAGACACTCCAGACATTAAAGCGTTTTCGCCAACTGAAACAAGATTGGCACGTCCATATTCTCTATGTTTCGATGCTTCCACCTGTCCATCAAACTGAGTGGCCAACCATTGTGCTCCATAACACACACCTAAAAGTGGGACTGGTAAGTTCAACACGTCTAATGCAGGCGTGGGGGCATTCTCTTCTCTTACAGAGCTCGGACTGCCAGATAATATAACGCCTTTGACTGATTCGTCAATTGTAATATTTGCGTTGTACGGGTGGATTTCGCAGTAAACATTTAATTCTCTAACCCGTCGCGCAATTAGTTGTGTGTACTGTGACCCAAAATCGAGGATAATAAGCTTTTCTTCCATGCTAAATCGATGTACAAAAGTACAGATTTACATGGGACATTAAAGCCTCAAAGAAGAATGATATACAGTTGTTTTACACAGGTTTAGGCCTCTACAAACTTGTAGCCCACCCCGCGCAGTGATTTAAAGAACGTTGGATTCTTTGGATCTGGTTCAAAGTATTTTCTGAACGCCAAAATAAAATTATCGATGGTTCTAGTTGAAGGATAAACTGAATACCCCCAAACAGTTTGTAGAATCTTTTCTCTACTTACCACTTCGTTTTTATTCTCTATAAGAAGTTTAAGAAGAAGTGCTTCTTTTTTGGTTAAGGAAAACTCGCCTTTATTTCCCTTCGCTTCATAACTCACGAAGTTCACATAGTTATCGCCAAAAGAATAATCGTTTGACGAAAGCTTGTTAGCCGTTTGATCGTTGCGTTCAATTAAATTCTTAACGCGCAGCATGAATTCTTCGAGGTTAAATGGCTTGGTCATATAGTCGTCGCCACCTTTGCGCAAACCAAGTACGCGGTCTTCAGCAGAACTTTTAGCCGACAAAAACATAATAGGCACATGCGAATCATGCAACCTAATGTTCTCACATACAGCGATTCCGTCAATGTTTGGAATCATGATGTCTAAAATCACTAAATCGAAACGTTGCTCCTTAAACCTAGTTACTGCAGACAAACCATCGTAAACAACTACCGGATGGTACTCATCGATTTCTAAATTCAGCTTAATCGTTTCTGCTAGGTGTTTCTCGTCTTCAACAAGTAAAATCCGTTTTTTCATAAGGGCGATAATTGATGTATTATTAATTTATTAACTCAAGTAACTACGTCATAGTATGTTTTGTCATAAGAGTATGTAAAAAATATGACTCTCAAATATCTTTTCTTAAAATCTCTGGTATGTCATAGCCTACTCATTTTTTCTCTTAAGGGGTAACTCCACAATAAAAATGGTCCCTTTGGGCTCATTGTTTTTAATGCGTATCACACCATCGTGTTTATCGATTGTTTCTCTTAAAATGAACAATCCTAAACCTGTCCCTTTTGAGTCCCTAACCTCTTCATCCTCAACTCTATAAAACTTCTTAAATATCTTCTTTCGTTCAGACTCTGCGATACCAATTCCTTGGTCAATTACACGAATTATTGCCTTGTCCTTTTCTTCTTTCAAAGAGACTTCGACAGGAAGGTCGTTACCATACTTAATAGCATTCTCCAACAAATTGTTCATTGAGATCCTTAAAATGAAACGGTCTCCAACAATTTCGACATCATCTTCAATATCTGCTGTTAGATCTGTTCGCATTCTGTAGCTTTCCACCAAGTTTTGCATCATATCTGTGATTGAAAACACTTCTCGGCCATAGATATAGTTGTCGTTTTCGATCTGCATAGCCGTAAGCATGTTCTCGGTTAGCTCATTTAACCGATCGGCATTATTCACTGCTTTATCGAGTAACTCGTTTCGTTTTTCTTCTGGTAGTTTACGTGTCCGTATGGTTTGCAAAAGCAACTTCATTGCTGCTATCGGTGTTTTCAATTCATGTGTAACAGATAACAAAAAGTTATTCTGTTGTTTGTTCAAACGATATATCATTTGAATTGAATAAGATACGCCGTACACACCCACAGCTACAAGGACAAAAAGCAAAAGGGCCTGAAAAATATACAGCCGCTCCCGATTTTGAAGTTTCTGTTCTAAACGATCGATTTGATGTGGCGCAATTTGAATGTCAAGATCCCAACCTTGATACACTTTGGTGTAAACCGCAGTATAACTACCATAATTATAGGTTTCTAGAAACGCATTTAACAAGTTGGTATCGGCATCAATTTTTGCCTGTTTAAATATGATATGCAATTCGTTTTCAGAAGAAAAATCATAATTCTTACTTTTCTCTATTAACCGAAGTACACAGGCCTGCCTGCCCGCCTCTAATACTTGTTTTTGCAAACCGTATTCCTTATTGCTAAAGTTAACCAACGAGTAAGTAAGCCAACCAAAGGTTCCTAAGATGTACAGTATAATAAAGATGAATAAAAGCTTGAATTTCATACACTTAATTCAGGTTCACGAAAATACTTCATTCTTCTTTAAACATATTTTATGTTTGTTTGCACTGGATGAGGAAAATGATTTCTAAACGAGCCCTTTCATTACGAAATGGCCAAGACAAAGAAGAGGTCTGGATTGCCTACAAGGGTATCGTTTACGACGTTACTTTAAGCAGGCTTTGGCGCAATGGTAAGCACTATGAACATTGGGCAGGGCAAGACCTTACACACGAGTTGCCGGACGCTCCACATTCTGAATCGGTATTCGAACGATTTAACGTTGTTGGCATATTAGCTGACTAGCAAGATATTTTGTCAACCCTTCGTTGATGACGTCCACCTTCGAAATCTTCATTTAAGAAAGCCTCAAGCACTTCAAGAGTTGTATCAAAATCAATAAACCTGGCTGGAATACAAATCACATTGGCATTGTTATGTTGACGTGCTAAAGCACCCAATTCGGGATCCCAACATAACGCCGCACGAATATCTTGGTGCTTGTTGGCCGTCATACAAACTCCGTTTCCGCTGCCGCAAATTAGTATTCCAAAAGTGGTTTCACCCTTTTCAACAGAATTTGCCAGTGGATGAACAAAATCTGGATAATCTACCGATTCGGTTTCGTCAGTACCAAAATTCACGAACTCAAATTTGTCCGCAAAGTGTTTTATAACGTCAAATTTATATTCCGTTCCGGCATGGTCGTTTGCTATCGCAATTTTAAGCTTCATTTAACTTTTCTTTAGTTTCGATTCTCTTGGCAATAAAAATACCAACTTCATACAACAAATAAACAGGTATTGTCAATAATATTTGGCTCATGATATCAGGTGGGGTGATAACCGAAGCCAATACCAATATTATAACCACGGCGTGCCTTCTGTACCGTTTAAGGAAGTCGGATGACACTAAGCCAAGTTTGGCAAGGAAAAACACAATGAGTGGCAGTTCAAATACCACACCCGAGGCTAGTGTAAGTGTCGAAACAAACGACACGTAAGACTGCATGGTAAAATGGTTAACGATGTTGTCGGTTAGCTTAAAGTTGATAAAGAAATTTACAGAAAGTGGTGCCAGCACCAAGTAACCAAACAACACCCCGATAAAGAACAGCAACGACGTTGCTAAAACAATGCCTGTGGTATATTTCTGTTCGGTAGGTTTTAAAGCTGGTTTAAAAAACCGCCAAAATTCCCAAAGTATATAGGGTGCAGAAAGTATTAATCCGATGGTGAAGGAAACCACCATTAGGTAAATAAATTGACCACTAACCGCAAGATTCTGTGTATTTAAATCAATAGAATCAAAACACAACTTGTCTGTTCCATATAGCGTATACGATAGCTTGCAAAAGAGCTGATATATGGGAAAGGATTTTTTTGTTACTGCAAAAATTATCTTGTCAAAAATGAATCGATAATTGACCATAGCGACAATAGAAAAAACAATAATGGCAACTACTGATCGCATCAGGTGCCATCTGAGCGCTTCTAGATGATCTAGAAAGCTCATGTTTTTCTCGTTCTTTTCGATGTCGACTTGGTCTAGCGGCATTTATTACTAATTAGGTAAGCATCCCACCACAAACGTGTAATGTTTGACCAGTAACATAGCTGGACATATCAGAAGCTAAGAACAAACAAGCGTTGGCTACATCTTCCGGATTCCCACCCCTCTTTAATGGAATTGTTTCTACCCATGACTTAACAACGTCCTCATCTAAAGCACCAGTCATTTCTGTTTGGATAAAACCCGGTGCAATTGCATTACAACGAATGTTTCTACTTCCTATCTCTTTAGCAATCGATTTAGTAAAACCGATAATTCCAGCTTTAGACGCCGCGTAATTAGACTGTCCGGCATTACCATTCACACCAACCACTGATGTCATGTTTATTATTGATCCAGATCTATTTTTCAAAAAGGTTCTTAAACAAGCCTTCGTTAAATTGAAAACAGATTTTAGATTCACTTCCATTACCTCGTCCCATTGCTCTTCGCTCATCCGCATTAACAAAGTGTCGCGTATAATTCCTGCATTGTTTATTAATACGTTGATTGTTCCAAAATCCTGAAGAACGTCCGCTACCATAGCTTCTGAAGCTTCTAAAGACGCTGCGTTACTTTTATATCCTTTGGCTTTAACACCATATTTTTCAGAAAGGTCCTTTTCAACAACCGCCGCCTTCTCTGCAGAATTGGCATAGGTAAAAGCCACATTTGCCCCTTGCTTAGCACAGGCTTCTGCAATACCAAGCCCTATGCCTCGTGTTGCTCCAGTAATAAGTACTACTTTATCAGATAATAAACTCATGTTTCAAAATTTTGACAAAAATATCCTAATGTTTTTTATTGACGCATAAAAAAAGTCCATTCACCAAAAGATGAATGGACTTTCCTATACGTTAAATATTTTTATCTATCAGCGTCGCGCTCAATTTCCAAAAATCCTTTAGTAAAAGATCTTGAGTTGATACCCGATTTTAGCTCTCCGGTAAAAGTCACTTTAATAAGTTCGCCAACCTCGCCATATTCAGAAACGGTTACAGCCATGTTTTGTGCGGCATCACTAGAAGATTCTATACGTTTAGCCCCTTCCCCTGTTGCAATCTCCAAGGAAAACTCTGGAGAGTTTTGTGTATAAACACCTGGGTCTTTCCCAACAAAACTTAATTCTAATTCGGCTTTCGAAGTGATTGAAGCACCCGCGTTTCCTTTAGTAGAATATCCAACTATGTTGATTAATGTTTCATTGATATCTTTTCGCCAACTTCCCTGTGACAGATTTTGATCTAACACCAATTGATAGTTCTGGAAACTTACTGTAAAACCGCACGCTGGCGTGTCAGTTGGTTCCGTATTGTCAGTTGTGTCTACTACAGGAGGTACTTCATCTCCATCACATCCAGTGTTTACCAGAAATAATGGGCTGATCATCAAAGCTATGATTAGGTACTTTAGGTTTTTCATATCTATTAATTTTTTAGAGTACAATAATACTCTTTCTTCTGTAACATGAAGCGCACATTCTCGTAATTTTTTCCTCCTATTTAAAATAAGAATCTGCCTCATTGGTCTCAAAATCAAGTACTTGATTCGGGTGCTGATATACCTTCATCGGAAGCTGCCCAACGTATTTTGTTTGACCATTGTTGATCTCAAGCCATGACGATTCTGGCAAGCAAACCACGTCTGTTTTACTTAGCATGATATACTCGAGTAGTCTTGCTTTTCTAGATTCACCTCCATGATTTGGCACTGTTGCTTCGCTATAATGTGGATTGATTTGATAAGGTACTAGCCCAAGACAATCAAAAGATTGAGGCTGAACAATAGGCATATCATTGGTCGTACACAAAGTTAACCCCGCGACATTGGAACCCGCACTCCAGCCAACATAAGGTGTACCGTTAGCTACTGCTTCTCGAATTGGCTCCATAAGCTTCTGATCTTGCAACAACTGCACCAGCCTAAATGTATTTCCTCCACCGATGGCAATCGATTTTGCCTCACGAACGGCTTGTATCGGATCGCTATGTTTATGTATACTAGTGATGGTAACACCGAACGGTTTTAGTGCGTTTTGCACCGTCTCTTCATATTGATCGTATGACACAGTGACGCCGGCATATGGAATAAATAAAACCTCTTTGGCGTCACCTAAAAAATGAGCCACAGCTTCTTTGGCATGCTCCATATACGATGCGCCATAGTTTGTAGAATTACTTAGTAATAAGGCCTTCATATTTTTTTAGGCAATGGTAATAAAAAAAGGCCTTTTCAAACTGAAAAGACCTTTAGATTTAGTATAAAAAGTATGTACTTGAGTTGGTTTACATAATAACCCAACCCAAGTTATCAATATTAAAAAGGCGTTAAAACCAAGCCAACACTTGCTGTATTCACCTCAGGTCCTCTGCCTGATTTAAAGGTATTTGTTGGGTAATACTTGCCATAAATCACAAGGTCTCCATACCCAAATTGTGCTACATAACCTATTCGGTAATCCTCAAATCCATAGTCACCTCTTACCTTCTTCTTTTCTTTCTGTTTGCCCGAACCCCATTTTTGTTTTTGGTGCGAACCAATCAAATAACCCGCTTGTATTCCTGCGGCAATCTTGAAAGAATTATCATCATCTCTAGGGTTGCTTTTAAAATTAAGCATCAATGGCACCGTTGCATAACGACTCACAATTTTGTTTCGTTTAAAGTCCAGCACGTCGTCAACTTGATATTCTAGTGGTTTCGAATCAGGTGTAATTGTAACACCTTCTTTGAAACGATAATTGTTGTATTCAATGCCTATCCCATATACCAAACGCAAATGTCCTCTTACCAAATTCACACCTTGCTGTACTATTCCTAGATGGAAATTGGCTGATATGTTTTCTAGTTTCATGTCTTGGTATGGCGCTGGAACGTCAACAGAATTAGCTGACACCCAATTATTCAACCCCCAGTCCATAACCATAAAGCTCGTTTCTACGAATTTTGGTCCGTCATCGATTTCTTCTACCATCTCCTCTACCATTTCTTCAATCATCTCTATTTCAATTTCTTCTGAATCGTCTCCATCAATTCGAATAATACGTTTTAACTTAACGTCTCGCTCAGCGTCTACTTCCATTTCAACATTGCCTGGGTCACCTACTTTATTAATTTCTTCGGTAATTAAGGTGTCGATCTTACCATTAACATTCTTGATTTCAATGCGCACCCTTTTGGTCTCTATTACCTTAGGGTCTTCTTCTTGTGCGACAACGATTGTCGAAAGAAGCAATGTGGCTAAAAGTGTATATATGTGTTTCATTATTTTTTATTTATTATTATTTTAAAGGTTTCAAACTAACCATGGCCGTGGCGTTATATTGTTCTGAACTATATATTATTTGTATTGACTGTTTATCAGCTGGTTGCACCTTAATTTTAGCATTTCTAAACGGTGCGGTTACTAACGACAAACCCGCATTAATTGTAGATCTTACTCCGTTATAAGATGCAGGTTCATCTTGAGGTATCAACATCTCCATATTGTACATCACATTCGCTTTATGCAGAGATTCCAGTGGTTTTGACTCAGTGTTGAGTCCATTTTTTTGCATCAATGGCTCTACACTTACTAGCTGGTTTGCAACATCAGGCGTTGTTATCATTTTCTCATTCATTGGTACCGGCAGTTCAAGAGATTTTCGAGGTTCTTTAACGTCGCTTGGTGGGTGATTAGGCACCTCTTGCACGGCTACCTCCACCGTTGGCTTTGTTTCTTGACTATTTATTGTGTTGTCCGTATTAGGTAACACTAGCTCAGTGGCAGATCCTGCCAAACCTTCTACTGCATCTGTTTTGGGCATAAACAATTGCCAAGTTGGATAACAAAGTGCCAATAGGGCTGCGATTGCTGCTGCACGACGCCACTGCACCGCACTAAAAGCAATTAAAGTTGTATCTGTTTTTATCAACTTATCCTTTCCTTGATAAACGACTTCTGGGGCATCTAACTGCGTCATTCGCATAAAATCCCAATCAGCTGCTAGGTCAGCATCATCCTCTATCATTTTTAGCAATTCCGATTCCTCTTCAGGCGACAAATCACCTTCCAACATTTCGAATAATTCCCAGTCCATGTCTTTTTGATCTTTCATATTACCAATTGCATGTCTTTCAAATAAGCCTTCAAAAATTTTCTTGCACGAAAGATGTTAATCTTTACCTGCGCCTCTGTCATTCCTGTAATTTCTCCGATACTCTTATAGTCATAACCTTCGTAGTCACGCAGTAAAATCACCGTCTTTTGTTTTTCCGGTAATCGTTCAACCGCACCATTTATAATTTCTAAGGTATCAGAGTATTGTTCAGAATGACTGTATCTGTTTTCAACTACTTCATCCATTGTTGTGCTACGTTTTGCCTTGCGAATAATATCAATGCAATTGTTGTAGGCTATTTTAAATATGAATGCTTTTGCTGTAGTCATTTCTACTTTCTCTTTTCTGACCCAAAGTTTTTCAAATGTGTTCTGCACTACATTCTCGGCTTCAAATTCATCTCGTAAATTTTTAAGAGCGAATCTGAAAATCCCATCTGAGAGCAACTCAACACATTTATTATACTCTTTAGTGGTCATTAATTGTTAGTGATACGACTGTTCTAAATAAAAGTTACAGTAAAGTTAGTTTTTTTACCTCCGATTACCTAAACACCTAATAATCAGATTAATAAATTAGCCGAATCCTAGTATTTTTTCGCCAAATTTGTAGCGTGCAGAATAAGAAGCTTTGGTTTGAAGATTGGTTTGACTCACCTTATTACCATTTACTTTATGGAAATAGAGATCAAAACGAAGCGGGTACTTTTATACATAATTTATTGCGCTTTCTTCAACCTAGCAGTCAAGACACATTTCTTGACCTAGCTTGCGGCAAAGGTCGTCACGCCCTAGAAATAGCAAAAAATGGTTATCACACTACTGGAATAGACCTGAGTGAAAACAGTATTGCTGAAGCCAAATCAATTGACAATGAATATCTACATTTTCATGTTGGAGACATGCGTCATGTGCATTTTCCTAATCAGTTTAACTTTATCCTAAACCTATTTACTAGTTTTGGGTATTTCGACACACAATCAGGTCAAACCGAAACTTTGTTGGCCATTAACAAACAGCTTAAAAAAGATGGTGTATTGGTAATTGACTATCTCAATGTAGTGTTAACAGAAAAGCAAATTGTTGCGAATCCCGACAAACATATAGTCATAGATGGTGTTACTTTCTCTACACGGAAGCGTGTATCAGATCAGTTTATTACCAAAGAAATAATTGTAGAGGATATGGGCGTGAATCATGTATTTTACGAACACGTATGGCGACTTCATTTTAATGATTTTAAGAATCTTTTAGAAAAAACTGGCTTCACAATCCAAACAATTTATGGTGATTACGAGTTAAACAGTTTTAACCCCGACACTTCTGACAGGTTAATAATTGTAGCACATCAATAAATGCTGGATTGGATTCAACATATCGACACGCAGTTATTCTTTCACATCAACCATTGTGTTAAGAATGATTTCTTTGATGTAATCATGCCATTAGCTAGAGACAAATACACCTGGATTCCGTTGTATGCGTTGATTGCTTTTCTCATAATTCGGAAATACAAAATGCAATCCGTTTATGTATTGGGTTATGCCTTGCTGGCTTTGGTAGTAGCCGACCAATTGAGTGCAAGTGTCATAAAACCTTTGGTTCAAAGGCTAAGGCCATGCAACGATCCGTCAATCATTCAATATGTCCACAACGAACTGGTGGATTGTGGTAGCGGATTTAGCTTTGTTAGCAGTCACGCAACAAATCACTTTGCATTGGCTATATACTTCATAATGGTATTTGCCAAACCAAGTAATCGCTTTTATGTTGTTTTAGGCTTTGTATTATGGGCTGGTCTCATTTCCTTTGCACAAGTATATGTAGGCGTGCACTACCCATTTGATGTTTTGGTAGGCGCATTGCTAGGTATGCTAATTGGCTACGGAGCAGGTTGGGCAGAACGCTACACACTTTGTTACCGAGCAGGTAAGTTATTATAAGTCATTGAATTTCTGGTCCTATTTTATTCTGTTCTTTTTTCCACTGTTGGGTGGAACAATTGGTTTAATCATACAAAACCACAAAACAGAGCAATTAAAACTTTTTCTTGCCTTTAGTGGTGCATTCCTTTTTTCGATAACCGCGATTAGTATTATCCCTGAGGTATACTCACACCATACCGCATATAATGTTGGCTATTTCATTCTGGCTGGGTTCTTTCTTCAAATTCTTATAGACCTTTTCTCACATGGTGTAGAGCATGGTCATTTGCATCATCATGAGTCCGACAAAACACCTTACGGCATCTTCATCGCGCTTAGCCTGCATGCTTTTCTTGAAGGAATGGCCGTGGGAAGTAATCTGTTTTCAGAACACATTCAATCCAGTTTTATCTTTGGTATAGCCTTGCATGAAATACCTGCGGCGTTCGCCTTGATTACGTTATTGAAGGCATCAAACGTGAAGAAAAAATACTTATATACGTGGTTGGTCGTATATGCGATGATGACCATATTTGGCGCCTTATCCAGCAGTTTAGTCGTCACGGCTTTCCCAAATTTTGAGCGCTACATGGTTTATTTAGTCGCACTAGTAATTGGTGTATTTCTTCACATATCTACAACGATATTATTTGAAAATACCGACAACCATAAGTTTAGTCGGTATAAACTTATGGCTATCGCGATTGGTGTTGGTATAGCGGTGTTAAGTACTCTCGTACACTTCCACTAAAACTAGTCTACCATAATTCTACCAAGCTTATACGCCTTGCGACCACGCAAATAAATTGTTGATCTGCCGTCGCGCATGCTTACAAACTCCTTAGGGACAGGTCTAAACTCTTTACGTTGAATCTCACCTAAAGATTGCACCTCTTTATTTCCATCTAAATCAAGCGATGCATGGATGAAATGGTTGGCTTTAAATGCCTTCTTGTCTGTCCTTCTGTCTATATCCAAGCCAGGAACACTGTATGCCTGATCCACAAAATAGAAGTGCATCTTATCGCCTTTTACAACCATGTTAAAACCGCTGTAATAACCACCATCATTTGTAGAATACTGAGCCTTTTCCACTTTATCGTGCCATTCAATTTCCCCTTCTTCATCAAAACTAACAACAACAATATCGTTGTAATAGTAATGATATGTGGTTTGTGTCGATGTGGTACCATTGGCATTTGTGGTAGTTGTTGTAGTTACCCTCACAAAGTACTGCTCGGCAACCATAACCAAACCGCCATCCTCTTTCTCAATAAGGTTTCGAACCTCATAAGAGTACAATTCTACGTCTTTCCCTTTTTTAGCTCTTTTCTTCGTTCTTTTGGTTGCGCGTTCGCTTAAACCTTGGGTTATAAAATCAAGACTAAACTCCACCAAGTTTTCAACTATTACTTCAAGTGTTTCATTTTCAATTTCAAGATAAAACGCCCCAACAGCTCCAGAGGTGCTGGTGTTTGAATACAAACCAGAACATAAAATATTTCCGTCGTCTTTGACGAAATACGTGATATCTGAAATAAACTTATTTGAGAGTCTTAAATCAAACTGCTGTCTGTCGTGTCCTTCTTCAAAATAACCAATGAGCTTATAGGTACCTCTAGGCTTTTTCTTCTGACGCTTTGACTTCTGCTTGTAGTGTTTTCCTAGTATATATACATTACCTGCATTGTCGACGTCGTAATCGGTAATTGCAAAATCTTTGTCTGCGTATGGTATAGACAATACATCGTCCCAAATGATTTCATAGTCTTTGTCCATCACCACCACACTAACCTCATCACGTGCGCCCTTCGAACGTTTGTTAGGTGTATTGGCGAACGCAAGTAGCTTCGAAGAGTCTCTAGACATGGCAATATCAAAACTCCCTGAATTTCGCTTCGAGCTGTATGTTAAACCAAACACCTTTGTTTCCTCTTGAACTGTAGCTAAATCGTCTTGTGAAAGCACCACATAAAACAGATCGTTCGTTTTTCTAGCTTTATCAAGCTTTGAATAAAACATCATAAGCCCACCATTAAAAGGAATTATGGATTCGATGTAAGATCGTTTAGGAATAATATTAGGCGTTAACAATACCTTGGTTTCTACTTCCATATTTTCATCGTAACGAATTAAATATGGCTTTCTCTTTATCGTATTACGACTAAAAATAACATCGTTGTCGCCTAGAATAAGATATCCTAAGTAGTTCTTTTTACTTACAATAGGATCACTCTGAGATACCTCAACACCTTCACCGGTGAATTCTTGAGCACCGACCAATGAGATTCCAACAAATGTGATTAATGTGATTAAGATTAGTTTTTTCATGATACAAGTTTAACATTTCAATGCAAATACCATGCTATGACTTTTACCTTTTCCCAAAAGCGCTTAAAGTGGTAAGTTTGAAGTCTTAATTTGTTCCATATGAATCCTGAATTAATAATAGTTACTCCATCTTACCAAGAGCACATTGCCTTAATACAGCTTAACAGACCGAAAGAGTTAAATGCGCTGAATTTGCAGGTAATGGGTGAAATAAGAGACGCACTAAAAGCTTTGGACGAAGACGACTCTGTACGTGTTATCATCATTACGGGTAACGAACGCGCTTTTGCTGCAGGAGCCGACATCAAGCAGATGGCTGGTAAAGGTGCCATAGACATGCTCAAAATTGACCAATTCAGCACATGGGACCAAATTCGAAAAACTAAAAAACCAATCATAGCGGCGGTCAGTGGGTTTGCGCTGGGTGGTGGATGCGAGTTGGTAATGACTTGCGATATGGTTGTGGCTTCAGAAACTGCTCAGTTTGGTCAACCTGAAATTAAAATTGGCATCATGCCGGGTGCCGGTGGCACGCAAAGATTGCCCCGTGCAGTTGGAAAAACCCGAGCCATGGAGATGGTCCTAACGGGAAATTTCATTTCTGCAGAGGAAGCTTTAAAATATGGATTGGTAAACAAAGTAGTTCCTAAAGAAGTTTATTTATCGGAAGCAGTTCGAATGGCTAAAGACATTGCCCGTCAAAGTCCTATTGCCGTTCAATTGGCCAAAGAAAGTGTGCTTAAAGCGTATGAGATGCCACTTCAAGAGGCGTTGTCATTTGAACGAAAAAACTTTTATATGCTCTTTGCCACAGAAGATCAAAAAGAAGGCATGAATGCCTTTGTTGAAAAACGACGAGCCAACTTTAAAAGTAAATAGTTGATATCACATAGAAACGTATTTCTACAGCATTTGGCTCAAACGTCGGATGCTCCTATGGCGCTTGAAATAAAAAAAGCACAAGGAATCTACCTTATTGCAAGTGATGGTAAACGTTATGTTGATTTAATCTCTGGCATTGGTGTAAGTAATCTTGGGCACCGTCACCACCGCGTCGCTCAAGCGATACGCAAACAAGTCGGGAAGTACTGGCACACAATGGTTTACGGCGAATACATTCAAGCACCACAAATAAAGCTTGCCCGAAAACTCGCCAGCGTTCTACCTCAAAATCTAGACGCGACGTATTTTGTTAACTCAGGCAGTGAAGCTATTGAAGGCGCACTTAAGCTGGCTAAGCGATACACAGGACGAACAAAGTTGGTGGCGATGAAGAATGCCTACCACGGTAGCAGCCATGGGGCGTTAAGCTTAATGAGCGATCCATATTTCTCTAATGCATACCGACCACTTTTACCCGATACATACTTCGCCGATTACAACGACATTAATAGCTTACAAGTCATAGACCAACGCACTGCTGCTGTTGTGGTCGAAATTGTTCAGGGCGAGGCTGGCTATATACCAGGGAGTCGTACTTTTTTAGAAGCATTGAGCAAAAAGTGTAAAGAAACCGGTGCGTTACTTATTGTAGATGAAATTCAAAGTGGAATGGGTCGTACAGGCAAACTGTTTGCATTCGAACACTACGGAATCACCCCCGATATATTATGTTTAGCCAAAGCGTTTGGTGGAGGAATGCCCTTAGGGGCTTTTGTTTCTGCTCAGGAAATCATGCATTGTTTGAGCCATGATCCAGTATTGGGTCATATCACAACGTTTGGAGGACATCCGGTGTGCTGTGCGGCAGGTTTAGAAAATTTGAACGTTCTTGTTAAATCAGATTATATCACTGAGGTTGAGTCAAAATCTCAGCTGTTTAGAGATTTGCTTGTGCATCAGGATATAAAAGAAATCACCGGAACCGGATTTATGCTTGGCGTCCAATTGGAAAGCAAGGAACGCTTACATGCAGTAGTTGAACACTGTATTCAAAATGGTGTCATCATAGACTGGTTTTTGTATGCCGAAGACAAACTAAGAATATCTCCACCGTTAATAATCACCGAGTCACAAATTAAAAAAGTGTGTAAAGTGATATTGAGCGCACTTGATGCAACTCGCAACAAATGACGCAACAATTGATAATTATTAATTAATAATTATCAATTAACTACTACCCTCCAAAATCCAATCTAAAACCAATAGTTAAAGGAGGAAGATCGAAGTTGATATCGTCGTTAGTCAAATCAGACAATCGGTAATCTGCAGTAACCACAAACTTGTTTGACCCAATGCGTGCATGTGCAGTGTAGTTTGGCTTGTTAATGTAAGTGAGACCGGTTAATTCAATTTTTTTTGTTTTGTGATTAGCACTAGGATCATCGATGGTTTGTTTTGTTAATCGCTTCGTACCAAAAACATAATCTCCGCTTATTCCAATTTCAAGGTAGTTACCAATGGTATTGCCACGCTTTCCAAAATTAAATCTATTAGCAAATTCAAGCTCAACTGTATTTACATTTAACCTGTCGTATTTAACATCATCAGCAGTTTCAAACTCAAATTGAGATAACCCATAATTTACCGAAGCCAAGATACTATATGGTTTCGCCACTTTATATTTATAATAAACACCGTATGTAATCTTTGTAGATTCACCAGATTTCAACTGTACCGAATCCGTTTCTACCTGTCCAGGTGTAATGCCAAAACCAAAATAACTCGAAATGTAGTGCTTTCGATTTTTTCCAAATTTTGATATTACGGTGTCTTGATTAACGTCTTGCTCTAGTTCTACAACTTGTGCCGCAGTGAATGTTGTTACGCATAATAGTGCGCTGATGGCACAAATGGATTTTATCATATGATTCATTATTCTCTTCTTAATGATTATTTAATTTCTACGGTTTCAACATAACCCTTATAAAAAACCCGGAGGGTAAAGGGTTTGGCATATTCTGATTTCATGATTACCAGTGGTGAGGACGACTTGGTCCCTTTCCCGGCCAAATCATCAACAATGTAGTCTTCGCTGTTTTCTGGGTTTACCACGAAATACTTATCGAGATATCCCTTAGTATTCTCAACATGGTAAAAAACATAATCTGGCCATGCTATATAATTTTTATCAATTTTGTGATTACCCGCAGTAAGACCGTCAGTCCAACCTACTGTGTCTAATTCAATTCTAATCGATGTGTTGTCCACGTCAACTTCGAACGTCTTTCTTGGTTTGGTGGGCATGGCAAAAAAGTAATTGGCTTGAGGAACACCGTAACCATGTGCGTAGTCGAAATAGGGATACAAATCCCCTGATTTCTGGATATCATCAAATATTTTCATATTAGAATACGCAGGCCTCGTTTGCATGGCACATGCGACAAAACCCGCCACAAGCGGACCACTAAAACTTGTGCCCTGAGTGCCCGATATTCCTTTAGGCCCCGAACCTATAACATGACCGTAAGCGGTCACATTCGGCTTTAGACGTTTGTCCCAAGTTGGCCCAAACGAACTAAATGATGTGTGAATTCCGGTTCGAGGATTAATACCTCCTATCGAAAGGACACTATCCGCATCTGCAGGTGTACCAATATTCTTCCAATGATCATTTCCTTCGTTTCCAGCAGAATTCACAACGAGAATTCCTTTACTGGCCGCCATATTAGCCGCACGAGCAACAAGGCTTGTTTCTCCATCCATATCTTCTCTGAAATATCGATGAAAGGTATACCCCAACGAACTATTTATTACGTCGGCACCATTCTTATCTGCCCATTCTGCGGCCGCTAACCAATTCTCTTCTTCCGAATAGAACTCGGTCCAAGTTTCTGTTCGGGCAAGTAGAAATTCGGCGCCAGTGGCCAAGCCCATTTGCTGTCCATCTATAATTCCACCCACACAGCTCATCACAAACGTGCCATGGGTCCCTCCGTTCTCTACGTCTTCTTTGTCTTGAACAAAGTTGTACGTCTTTATAATTCTGTTGTCTTGTCGTATGTGGTTAAACGCAGGATTGGTTCTATAGGATTTAAATCCAACATCAAATATGGCAATTCTCACACCTTTACCATCTACATTATTGTCTTTAAACACACTTGCTCCCATACGTTGAACTTGGGCCTGCAATAAACTAATTTGCTCTTCATCTGGTTCAAAGTCTCCTCCTACATCATGAAGCGATAAGCCTGCTGCGAATTTCTCAATAGAACTTACCGTTTTTACATGGGAAACAAATGGCAAGGCCTTGATGCGCTCTACTTCCCCGTCAGTGGCATCACAACATAAGGCATTAAACCACCTACTGGTAGCACGCGACTTAGTACATATTGTTTCTACTTGTGCGATGTAGTTTTCGCTTACAGGAACATCTGTAAGATCATATATATCTACACCGTGTTTTACACGCCGATCAATGGCTTTTTGGTCAAAAAAAGTGTGTGGATTAAATGCTTTTACGTCTGGTTTGTCTTTAAAAAAAACCCATACCTTGCTTTGTCCGTATGACAGACTGCATAGGCCAATTAGACATACTGTTAAAATATTTCTCATAGATTAAAATCCGTTATCTCCGTCTATTAAATCGCCTAATCCTCCAAGAATACTTCCTTCTCCTTTTCTTTTTCCACCGGCTCTAGGTGCGGCAGATATTACCCTATTGGCAAGTCTACTAAACGGCAGACTCTGCAACCAAATTGTACCAGGACCTTCCAGTGTGGCATAAAACATGCCTTCACCACCGAAAATTGTATTCTTTATACCACCAACAAACTGGATATCGTAGTGTACATCTTTTGTAAACGCAACAATGCAACCGGTATCTACTTTTAACGTTTCACCTGGATTTAAGTTACGTTTTACAATGGTCCCCCCTGCATGAACAAATGAAAGCCCGTCGCCTTCAAGCTTTTGCATGATGAAACCTTCACCGCCAAAAAAACCGCTACCCAGTTTCTTTTGAAATTCGATACCTACAGAGACCCCTTTTGCAGCACATAAGAAGGCATCTTTTTGACAAATTACTTTCCCGCCCAAATCAGATAAATCTAATGGGACTATTCTACCAGAATAAGGACTTGCAAAGGCAACCTTAGCCTTCCCTGTTCCTCCATGTGTAAAAGCGGTCATAAACAGCTTTTCTCCAGTTAGGACACGCTTGCCAGCATTAAGAAGTTTATCGAAAAAGGTATCGGTTTCACGCGCACCATCCCCAAATATTGTTTGCATTGTTATGGTATTATCCATAAACATAAAACTTCCGGGTTCGGCTACAACAGCTTCTTGTGGATCTAATTCGACTTCCACAAACTGCATTTCTTCACCATGGATGTGGTAATCTATTTCGTGTGCGTTCATGATATTATTTGTTGCAATCTAAAATATTAATACAGTTATGGATCTTTTATTCGGCAAGTAGATAACAATGGTCTATTAACTACCGACGATACCTTCGATTCGTCTTTTTATCAAACACGCCTTGCTTCACTTTCCGTTTTCGTCGCTTTTTGTTCTTATCGATTGAGCCACCCGTTTTTTGTGCTTCAGAAAATGCCGGGCAACCTTTAGCCTTTCTTCCACCGCAGGAAGAAAGTGTTACTCCAAACCCCAAAATGAGGAGTAGATACACAAGAGTCTTGATTTTATGCCATTGCATGGTCCAAATATAAAAGTTGGCATTACATTGACACAATAAGTGCTTTTATTTGCGTTAGAAATCAAACAGATGTTAAGAAGGATGAGATGGAGTTTGTTACTTGCCTTTAGCGTATTAAGTGCTTCACAATTGCGCGCCCAAAAAATAAAGGTCATGGACGAATATAGTGAGCCGATCGACCGAGTGGAAGCCTATGTTTATAGTGGCTCCAAAGACATCCAATTTCTGTCTGATTTAAATGGAATTGTTAATGTAACCATAAACAACTACGATTCCATCGTATTCAGACATCAGTCACATAAAACAACTGTGGTAACGGCTTCAGAACTAAAAGCAAGACGATATCATGTTACGTTGCCTTTTTTGGCGTACAGATATAAACCATTTGTTTTTAGGCATAATCAGGATTTTGAGCTTCAGAAAGACCAACCCACCAAGCTGGTTCGGTTGACCCCAAAACAAATTAAGTTTTACAATCCACAAACAACGGCTGACCTACTAGGCCTTAGCAATCAGGTTTTTATACAAAAATCCCAAATGGGTGGAGGAAGCCCAATGATTAGAGGTTTTGCCGCAAACAACGTGCTAATTGTTGTGGACGGAGTAAGGATGAACAATGCCATTTTTAGAGACGGTAACCTGCAAAACGTTATCACCCTAGACCCCAATTTAATAGAAGAGACGCAAATAATCTTTGGCCCTGGTTCGGTATTCTACGGAAGTGATGCCATGGGTGGGGTTATGGCTTTTGAAACCAAAACTCCGAAAATTAAAAAAGAATCTCATTATGAAGGCAACGTTATGTTGCGTACAGCATCGGCCAATAGAGAAAACAGTTGGCACGTAGATTTGAGTTACGGAAAAGGCTCCGTAGCTGGCTTAAGTAGCATATCCTTGTCTAACTACGGTGATTTAAGAATGGGCAATAATGGCCCTTCTGAATACACAAGACCAAGTTTTAGTGAATACAACGGAAACACCGATAGTATTATCCAAAGCGATGACCCGAATATCCAATACTTCACGGGTTACAGTCAAATAAACTTTAATCAAAAGTTTAGATGGAAAATGGACAGTGTCGGTGAGATTGTAGCCCATTTTGGCTATGCGACTTCTTCACCAATACCACGGTACGATAGAATTATCCAAACCAGAAATGGTCAACCCGTATATGGTGATTGGTTATATGGTCCACAGAAATGGATTCAAATGAACGTGCGATCAACATTTTTATCAAAAAAAGGGCGATTGTATGATAAGGCAACATGGATTGCGGCACATCAAACTTTTGAAGAAAGTAGATTGGTTAGGCGGTTTAAAAGTTTCAATTTAGAGGAAAATAAAGAAGAAGTAAATGTGACTTCTTTCAATTTCGATTTCGACAAAAAAGTAAAGAAGACAGACATTGTATACGGATTCGAGTTTGTCACCAATTCTGTTGAATCAACGGGCAAAGGTTCGCAGATAGACTCGGGGTACTCCTATGAAATTGCAACGCGTTACCCCAACGAAAGCACCATGAGCACTTTGGCTGCCTACCTATCTTTAAAACGAAAACTTGGTAAAACCCTTCTGTCAACTATTGGTGCGCGATACACCTTAATAGACTTGGAAGCCCCTTTCGAGAGTAGCTTCTACGACTTCCCTTTTACTCAGATTAAAATTCGCAAATCCGCCGTTTCAGGTAGCTTAGGGCTACGCCAAATGCTTAACAAAACATCGTTTGTTTATACCAATATCGCAACAGGGTTTAGGGCTCCAAATATTGACGATATGGGAAAAATATTTGATAGTCAGCCCGATCGTGTGATTGTTCCGAACGAAAAACTGCAACCAGAATATTCGTATACCGCTGAAATTGGTGCACACCTAAAGTTGTTCAACCAATTTGAAGTATTGGTCAATGGTTATTACACCATTATCGATAATGTAATTACACGAGCCGATTATTCATTAAATAGGTCCGACAGCTTGCTTTACGGTGGCGAAATGCTTCGTATACAATCGCTGGTGAATAGTGACCAAGGTGTTGTTAAAGGGCTTGAAATTCAGTTAAAAACTGAAATTACCCAGAACATAGATTTTAAGACGGCATACAACCTAATATCTGGCGAAACCAACGATGGTGAACCTTTGAGACATGTGGCACCAAACTTTGGAAACACGAGTGTGGAATGGCGAAAAGGAAAGTTCAAATTGATATGTTATGCCAATTACAATGCTGAGTTGAGTAATAGCAGCCTCTCTGAATCCGAAAAGTCTAAAACACACCTGTACGCTAAAGATGCCAATGGATTGCCATATTCTCCATCTTGGTACACCGTCAATATTAAGACTGGAGTAACATTTTCTAATGCCTTAAAACTTAACATAGGCTTGGAAAACATCCTCAATAAGCGTTACAGACCATACAGCAGTGGTATATCTGCACCAGGACGAAACCTCACCATTTCGTTATACGGAAGGTTCTAAAGTACCAAACTAACATCCGATTCCGTTATCTTTGTATTATGCGTTGTAAGCTTGTATATACTACTTTGCTAATTGTTGGATTGATTTGCTCTACACTACAATCTCAAGCCCAAACAGTTAATGGTTTAGGTATTGCCATAGGTATCAATTATGGCGAATCCGTGATTAAGGAAACCTTTATATCCAAAGGTGTAGACTATCAATACGCCAGCGACGAAGCAGATGTTGCGATTACCTGGGGAATATTTGGACGAATTAAAGTCACCAAATTTATTTTCCAACCTCAACTGATGGCGAGTAACTACAACACAAAAATGCGCCTCAGTTCTCCTGAATTTGATTCCATTTTAACCTTAAAACAAAATCGTTTTGACATTCCGCTTTTGTTTGGCTATGCACCAACTAAACACACACGTTTGTTGCTCGGACCAGTATATACACGAATGCTAGAAAACAAGGTTCAAACCGACAAATTCTTGTTTGAAGAATCGAAGTTTCTGCTTAAAGATGGTACCTGGGCATTACAAATGGGTTTCGGTTTTGATATGGGCAGGTTAGCCATAGACTGCAAATACGAAACAAGCTTGGGCCGGATTGCAGATGCCGCTACGATCAGAGGCCAGGAGTTTAAGTTCGACCAACGAAACAACACCGTTCAAGTGGTGTTGGGATATGATTTTATTAAGTAAGTGGCTAACACACGCTCGAACTTTGACCTCCCTCCCATCCTCTTCCCTCGAACATTACTTCACCAATTTCACTACCGACATTAGTGGTATTGAGTTACCTAACAAATTCACCTACCCATTTGATTACAAGCCACATGCATTGTCTGAATTGGCGTGTAATGAAGTAAAGCAATTCTTAGAAACGCAAACAACGATTGACCATAACTTTGGTTTAAGACCAAATCAATCCGGACAAATCATCGGTAAAATGTTTGGTGTATTGGTTACCCAAAAACCCACAGGTGAAATAGGTTATTTGGCCGCGTTTTCAGGAAAAGTAGCAGGTAGCAACCACCACGCCCATTTTGTTCCGCCCGTATTTGATGGGTTAACCGAAGGCAGTTTTGTGAATGTGGGTATGACTGAGTTAACCAACATCAACAATCAACTTGAGCAATTAAAAAAAGATTCAAGCACCGAAGGAAAAGAAGCTGTTTCCAAATTAATCGAACATCGCACAAAACACTGTAACGACATATTAAATGGGATTATCGACAGCTACCATTTTCTAAACTCAGCGAAACAGTCAAGAGGATTACGTGAGATATTCGATGAAAAAGTTGGCAAGAATCCTCCAGGAGGTGCAGGTGAATGTGCCTTACCTAAATTACTTCAGTATGCATTTATCCATGATTTAAAACCAATTGCGATGGCTGAATTCTGGTGGGGAAAATCCCCAAAAGGGAAATTTATGGAACACGGCGCTTATTATCCGGCGTGCCGTGATAAATGTCAACCGATATTGGAACACATGTTAGGAGGAATTGACTACTAATTTTAAATGTTGAATTGATTTCTTCACTTAGGTTTATTAACCGCCATTCGGCGGACGGACTCCGCTCAGGCCTTCGATCTTAGCTTAGGGGTTGTCACCCCTACAACCCGACTTTCATTTTATTCTTGATAAAAAAACGAAACAAAAAAATCAAGACTTCTGAATTTTTCTTTGAACTCTACGAAAGCCTTTTCTCACCGCATTCAAAGTCGCTGCGCTTTCCTGCCTGCTTAACAAAGCCCATCGCACAAAAGTCTCTCTTGATTTCTACAGAAAACTTCAAATGTCATATATATCCGTGCCTCATTGAAAATTAAGCATTACATGATGTCAATCAAAGAGCGTAAGCCTGACAGAAATGCGGGCCCGCGTTGGCCTGAATGGATGATGTTTTGCAAAATCAATAAAAGTGCTTGCATTTGTTCGCTGTAAGCTAACTCTCTTTTATTAGCTTTTGTTTGCCTCAAACAGAGTGCGGGAGATAGCATATTTCTGTTAAGCGTTTTTGCCTACTTTTTGAGCTAAAAAAGTAGGAGCGGGTTATAGGGCTGGTAAGCCCTAAGCTCAGAATTAATGTCAATGACATACCTCCAGTGGCTGGAAGCTTTTTCTTGTGTTTTGAATTACAATAAGAATTAAAAATTGTAACACTTAAAGCACGACAAACTTTACTTCAGCAACGCGCTCATCATTTTGATCAATTACCTGGATGTAATACATGCCTTGCATTAATTCCACTGTAGGGAAGCTGATTTCATTTAAACCACGTTCAACAGGTGTGGTAAGTAATTCTTGCACCAACTTACCATCTGTGGTGTAAATGTTAAAAGACAACACTTGGTCTTTTTCAGACTCAAATTGAATAACCGCTTTTTCTTCTACCGGATTTGGAAGCAATAACACTTTCGTTTCATCAGGTAAAACAGTTAACATATTATTGACTTTAACTGCACCAACCTGAACGCCGTTCCTGCCGCGAGAACTTCCTTGTGAAAACGGCCTTCCATAAGAACCAGACATCCACACAACACCTTCTTCGTTGTATTTCGTTTGAATGCCGGTATAGTCGCCCCATCGTTCTAAAGAATCAGTTAATCGATTGATAGACAGTTCACCTTGTTTTATCTGTACCACTGGAGAAAAAATAGCTTTTTGTCCAACAACCCTATTGTGCAATACCGCTGAAGTACCAGGATAATCTAACTCCGAACTGTGTGAGAATGTAATGACACTGGCATGCGGAAAATCAGCATTACCTGCAAAAGCAATTGAAGGGTAGGCGTATTCAAACGTGTCTGAAGTGATATAATTGGCATCAATCTTACCTGATTCTATGTTTAGAAACCCGTGATAAATACCTGGCACACCTGTTTCGGGTACTACCGTACTTTGAACATACTGAATATAACCGTCTTCGCTTATCGCCGACAAAACGCGCGTATCATTGGTTTGAAGCAAATTTTCTGGGTCGGGCTGGTAAGCACTTGGAGGTACTCCGTATAATTTGTTTGATTGTAATACCCGTAAATCGTATTGTGCATTACCCGACAATCGATTATCCGTAATCTCGTGTAAGAATATGGAATCATTTGAAGCGTCACCCGGGCGTACCGACAAAAACTGCATATTCGGTGACGTGAATTCGCTTCCCCCTTGAACAGCACAAATACTCCAAAGTGGTTTGTCGTTGTACTTCAAGTCGTACCATAAATCTTCGTAGATCGTGTCATTCCCTGCGTATCCTGAATTCTTATCAATCTGCCAAATCACAGATTGCGTAAACCCTTCTTGCCAGCTTTCTCCGTCACGTAATACGTTTACCGTGATGAACAAATCGTCTTTGCTTTGCCCTAT
Organism: Bacteroidota bacterium; assembly: GCA_024679565.1. Taxonomy (GTDB): domain Bacteria; phylum Bacteroidota; class Bacteroidia; order NS11-12g; family UBA9320; genus UBA987. The sequence goes on from JAIBDD010000017.1 coordinate 43,732, forward strand.
TATTGGGTAGTCCGACCATGTTTTACCAATAAATGGATTCCCATCAACAGCATAGAAATTCCAGTCACCTTCAGGATCGTTTGATTCGCTAAAACCTACAATTATTCGGGTGTCTGCACTTGTTGACCCTTGCAAATACACCAATATAAATCGGTCATTTACAGGATCATAGGTAACCTTTGGATCGTAGGTTCGGTTAAGATTGGGTAATTGTCCATCTACAATTCTTTCTAAACTATAATAGCGCACATACTTCCCATCTTCCTCTAAAATACTGAATGACGAATTGACCACACTGATAATCTTTCCATCATTTGAAATGGCCATGTTGTTATCGTTGGGCACACCCGGAACGGCTGTTAACCCAACAAATGATGCTTTAACGTTTGGCTTAATATCTTTTGATTCCTCTTGATATTTATTGTGCACTTGCTTAAAACGTCTTTGACGTTTAGCGTCTAGCTCGCTTTTTAGTTTGTCTGTTGTTGTCCATGGAGCTGGCGCAGCGTCACTAACTTTATACACTTTGGGTTGCTCCCCACCAATTTCAGAAAAAGAAACCGTTTTCACCTTTGGCGTAGCAATGTTGCGTTCTACTTTATACGCAAAATCCTGAGCGAAGCCAGAAAATGAGATACAAACACAACTTATAACACCCACCACTTTATTCATACGTCAAATTTAATTGGAAAATCAGTAAATGGTTCTGTCCATTTGAAATACAAACACTACCATGAAGTATCTTTGCCAACTTGAAGCCTGTATTACAAAAGTATTTCCTCGAAATCATCCTGTCCATTGGAATTGTTTTCGCCTTGTTTTACAAACTGGGATACATGCCTTTAAGTGCTGACGAACCAATACGCGCTTTGGTAGCCATTGATATGATGCTTAATGGCAATTATGTAGCACCAAAGATGAACGGCGTTCATTATGTGAACAAGCCTCCATTGTACAATTGGATTCTTATTGTTTTATTTAATCTTTTTAAATCCTTTGACGAATGGGTTTTACGACTCCCTAGCCTATTGTCGCTTATTGCCTTTGGAGGAGTACTCTTCCATATTGTCAAACGTCATTTAAAAGATGTTCGTTTTGCGTGGATTGCCGCAGTGGCAGGTATTACAGGAGGAAACCTATGGATCTATTCTGCCTATTTAGGACACATTGATATCACCTACTCAGTGATTAGTTTTCTCCAGATATATGTGCTGTACTATTTTTCGTCAATCGATAATTGGAGAAAAGCTTTCGTCTTTTCGTACGGCCTCGCTTGTATCGGATTCATGATGAAAGGTTTGCCAACAGTTGTTTTCCAAGGTTTAAGTTTGGTAACCATATTAGTAATAAAACGAGACCTCAAACGTATCTGGAGTCTTGAGCATATCGTCTCAACACTAATCTTCCTGATACCGATTGGGATATATGTATATGCCTATAGCAAACAGGCAGATATAACAAAACTCGCAAAAACGATTGTTGTTGAAAGCAGCAGTAGAACAGTAACGGATAAGCGTATTCTAGAAAGTGTGGGGCATCTGTTTGTATTTCCAATCCGCTATTTGCTCGACATTATGCCATGGGGTTTGTCGGTGTTTGTATTGTTACGAAAAGACGCGCGCACGTTAATTTGGAAGAATTCGTTTCTCAAAAGTTCATTGTTGTTATTCTTAGTCAATATCATAATATATTGGCTGTCACCAGATTACAGAGCTCGATACGTGTTTATGCTCACACCACTGCTATTAATTCCATGCCTGTATGCGGTTTACGAACTGATTAAGTCGAAAGCAACGCGGCAAATAGCCTTAGCAGTTTCTTTTCTGTTGATTCTGCTGCCACTAGGGTTGTTCTATTTTACGCATAACACGATGGATGTAAGCCCGGTATTTGGTATTGCTTTATGTATTTTAGGACTGGTTGGTATCTGGTTGATTCACAAAAATGTGGCCAAACCAGCGGTTTATTTATTGGTTCTCGGCTTAATTATTTCAAGATTGGGTTATTCGCAATACATGGTTCCTTTCCGTGTAGAGACTGGACCTTACCAACAAGAGAAAATTCAGGGCAAAGAAATAGCTGCCATTACAATGGGAGAAGGCTTAGACATGTACAGTTCTAATGTGGCCTTAACCATGAACTGGTATATGACCGTAGATCGCCAAGAAACCGTGCATACAAAAACCAAAGATTTTAGTTTCGAATCCTATTACCTAGTACCGACAGAGGTTATAAAGGATACTGCGAATGTCGACACGTATTATACCTTTGTCAGAAGATATGAATCGAAACCATTTAGCTTGGTTAAGTTTAAACATCGGTTCCCAGAAATGCCTAAAAAGAAGAAATGATGACTGAAGTTTCAATTGTAGTTGCCATGATGAATGAGGAAGAGAGCATTAAACCTCTCCTAAACCAAATTTATTCCGCAATCGATGGTCTTTCGTATGAACTGATACTGGTTGATGATGGATCAAGCGATGGCACTGTAAGTCAAGTTAAAGCACATGGCAACAGCCACACAAAAGTGGTGGAATTCATGAAGAACTATGGCCAAAGTACTGCACTTCAAGCAGGCATTGATCAAACAACAGGGTCTTATGTGGTCACCATGGATGCTGATTTACAAAATGATCCGGCTGATATTCCTATGCTGTTAGAGTTAATAAAATCTGGCAAATGGGATCTTGTGGCTGGCGAACGTGTTAACAGACAAGATGGTATGTTAATTCGGAAAGTGCCAAGCAAAATAGCCAACTACATTATTAGAAATTTGACCAAAGTACAGATTAAAGACTACGGCTGTACCTTAAAAATATTTAAAAGTCAAATCGCCAAAGACCTGAGCTTATATGGCGAATTACATCGATTTATACCTGTTCTTGCAGCCTTACAAGGAGCTAAGATTCACCAAGTTCCTGTAAAGCACCATGCACGCGAATTTGGTAAGTCGAAATACAATTTGAATCGAACGTTCAAAGTTATCAGTGATTTGATTTTGATGGTATTCTTCCGAAAATACCTGCAAAAACCAATGCATCTATTCGGCACATTAGGCGCAATTACCTTTGCCATTGGAGGGCTTATAAATGCGTACTTTTTAGTTCAAAAAATTCAAGGTGAAGACATTTGGGGTAAGCCCATGTTGTTATTGGGCATTTTGCTTTTGCTTGGTGGTATTCAACTAATAACCACAGGTATTGTCTTAGAGCTTTTAATGAGAACGTATTACGAATCTCAGGACAAAAAGACCTACACCGTGCGCACTATTCATACCTATTCGTAATTGGAGTCGAACAAAAAAATAAAGAAGTACGCTTGGGTCACTTTAAAACTAGCCTTAAGTATACTTGGTTTTTGGTATGCATTTCAAAAAATAGACGTTGTTCAGTTTAAGGAAACCCTAGCACAAAGTAATTATTGGTTAGTAGGTATTTCTGTTTTCATTTACTTGCTTAGTCAGCTCGTTTCTTCATTTCGGTTACAGAGTATTTTAAGTGTTGTCGACAACCAAATTCCGCAACAATGGAATGCATGGCTTTACTGGCAAGGCATGGCGTATAATTTGTTTTTACCTGGCGGTATTGGAGGTGACGCATACAAAATGCTAGCGTATAGCAAACGCTCATCGAAGGCTGCAAAAACATATGTAATGCCCTTATTGGCAGACAGATTGTTTGGCTTATTCGCTATAGTTTTACTCTTGTCTTTTTTGACAGGACAAATTGATTTTGAGATGCAAATCGACCACTTCAGTTACCTTATTATTACAACAGGAATACTCCTTCTTCCTTTGGTCTATTATGGTTTAAAAAAATGGTTTAACGCATACACTCCCGTCTACTGGAAAGCCCTTGTGTACTCCCTGGTAATTCAATCCATTCAAATCTGCGCAATTATTTGTGTGTTGTGGAGTTTGAGGGGAGAAACCATAACAGTGGATTTTGTATTAAAAACAGCTTTTGTGTTTCTAGTTTCTTCTATAGCAACTGCTATACCAGTGTTTATGGGAGGATTGGGCGCACGAGAAGTCGTATTTGCCACACTTTTCAGCGCAATGAACTTATCTGCTGAAATAGGCGTATGGATCGCACTTGTATTTAGTGTTGTAGTTGTAATCAGCTCAGCACCAGGATTACTTGTAGGTCTTTTGAGTAAAGACTAGCGTACAACCGTTTGGACTCGATCTGGCCCTAAAGAGACAACTTTAATCGGCACACCTACCTGCTCTTCTAACCAGTTGATATAATTTGAGAAAGACTCAGGGAATTGGTCTTCTGATCGAACAACGGACAAATCATCATGCCACCCTTCATGTTCTTTGTACGTAGACGAAAAACCAGCAGTTACAAAATCAAAAGGAATTTCATTCACTTCCTCTCCGCTATTGCTCTTATATCCTGTTCCAACATATACTTTGTCAAAACCGCTCATCACATCTGCCTTCATCATGATCAGCTCATCCACTCCACTTAACATTACGGCATACTTCAAAGCAACTAAATCCAACCAACCACAACGTCTCGGACGACCAGTAGTTGCACCGAATTCACGGCCTTTTTGTCTTAGCTCCTCTCCTACCTCATCTTCTAATTCAGACGGAAATGGGCCACTTCCAACACGTGTGCAATAGGCCTTAAAAATACCTTTAACAGACCTAACATGTTTCGGTGCCACGCCTAAACCGACGGTCATACCACCAGAAATCGTATTAGAGGATGTTACAAACGGATAAGAACCAAAATCGATATCTAACATCGACCCTTGAGCGCCTTCAGCCAATATTTTTTTACCTTGCTTAAGTAGGTCATTAATAAAGTACTCGCCGTCAACAAACTGATATGTTTTTAACTTTTCAACTGCCTCAAAAAATTCCTTTTCTAGCTCAGGAAGATTGTAATCAGAATAGTCGAAATGTTCCATCAGCGCCAAGTGCCGTTGAATGGCTACAGCATACTTCTCTTTAAAATCTGGGGCAAACATGTCTCCGGCACGTACACCGCTTCTACCATATTTATCTCTATAGGTGGGTCCAATACCGCGAAGAGTAGACCCAATTTTTTTATCTCCCTTATTTTTTTCTGACGCCGCGTCTAACAACTTGTGCGTTGGTAGGATGATATTGGCCTTGCGACTAATGAATAGGTTGTCTTTAACCTTTGCTCCAGCAGCTTCTGTACGACTAATTTCTTCCATTAATCGAACAGGATCCATCACAACTCCATTGCCAATAAGGTTTATACAGCTCTCGTGAAATATCCCACTTGGAATGGTATTTAAGACGTGCTTCTTTCCATTCATTTCAAGACTGTGACCCGCATTTGGACCACCTTGAAATCTGGCAACAACATCGTACGTGGGAGTCAAGAAATCGGCAATTTTACCTTTTCCTTCATCACCCCATTGCAAACCTAAAACTACATCAATAAATCCTGGTGTATTCGACATATGCTTGTCTAATTATTCAAAAGATACCTGATTATCACAATTCAGACACAAACCATCACTATCTAATTTTGGTTTCCCATAAAGATTGAGGGAATGCTGTGTGACTTCAAAATTTAACAAATCTCCCATTGTCGAAGAAGTTTGTTGGATTCGTGGGTCGCAAAATTCCGAGACCTTTCCACATATCGTACAAATCATATGGTCGTGCTGTCTGAAGCCATACGCCTGCTCAAATTGAGCCATGTTTTGTCCGAATTGGTGTTTCACTACCAAATTGCATTCGAGCAATAAATCCAGCGTATTGTACACTGTTGCTCGGCTCACCTGATAATTTCTATTTTTCATTTGGATGTAAAGCGTGTCAACATCAAAATGATGTTTTTTTGAATAAATTTCATCCAAAATCGCATAGCGTTCAGGTGTTTTACGTTGTCCCTTTTCTTCCAGGTACTTGGTAAAAATATCCTTCACTTCTGTTCGGATGTTATTTAATTGATCACTCATCTAAATGGAAAGGGCAAAGTTACTCAAAACGGGCGTTTATAAACGCAATTATATACACACGTTATCCCTATTTTAAATCAGCGAATATTTCTATTCTAAATCCGTACGAACAACCTCTATATGGTTGTCAATCGACTTAATTTTTCGTATCAATCCTTCGAGGTGATGGGTGCTATCAATCTCTAACACAAGATTACCTACAAAAGTTCCGTCCTTAGCCGTGAAAGACACAGCTTCCATATTAACTTTTAGCTCTTTCGAGATAATATCTGTGACCTTACTTACCAAACCTACACTATCGATACCGGTTACTTCCAAGCCAGCTGAAAAAGAATGATTGATATTGGGGAAACCTGCCCATCCTGCCTTAATAATCCGGTAACCATAATTAGACATCAATCGCTCGGCGTTTTTACAATTGGTTCGATGAATTTTAATGCCGTCGCCTACCGTTATAAATCCGATGACATCATCCCCAGGTATTGGCGAACAACACTTGGCATAGGTGTAGTCTAAATCCAAGCCGTCTTCTTCGCCAATAATGAGGTCTCCGGCTTTCTTGTTGGATTCTACGGGTCGCTCATTCACCTTTTTTATAGGTTCCTTTCGCTCCTTGTAATTGTTGATGATTTCTTTATACGACAGCGATGACTTTGGCATTTTATCTTCTGCCACCAACACATAAAAATCTTGTTCGCTCATCACACTGAAAAACAGACATAAAATGCGCATGTTTTCCGTATTTAAAGGCAGTTTCCAATTTCTAAACTTTCTGACAAGTATCTCTTTTCCGTCAGCTGCTTTCTTGCGTGTTTCTTCCTTAAGCACTTGTTTAATTCTAGTCCGTGCTTTTCCTGTAACCACAAAATCGAGCCACCCTTTATTCGGTTTCTGTTTAGCGGATGTGATGATTTCAATCTGATCACCTCGTTGTAGTTTTTCACTCAGCGGAACCAGCTTGCTGTTCACCTTAGCTCCAATACATTTAGACCCTATTTCTGTATGAATTTCGAAAGCAAAATCTAAGGCTGTTGCGTCTTTAGGTAGTTTTCTAATATCTCCTTTAGGGGTAAATACAAATATCTCTTCACTAAACAGGTTTAGTTTAAAATCATCTAAAAAGTCAATGGCATTAGTTTGCGGGTTATCTAAAATTTCTCTGATACGACCCAACCAGTCGTCAAGACCAGAATCGCCTACATGACCCTCCTTGTAGCGCCAATGGGCGGCATACCCCATTTCCGCAATCTCATCCATCCGAACAGTACGAATTTGCACTTCAACCCATTTACCCAACTGCCCCATTACCGTAGTATGCAGCGATTCATAACCATTACTTCTTGGCGTCGATATCCAATCTCGCAGTCGATCGGGGTTTGGCCGATAAATACTCGTTACAATGGAATAGATATTCCAGCAATCCAGTTTTTCTCGTTCTGGTTTTGAGTTTACAATAATCCGAACCGCAAAAAGATCATACACCTGTTCGAAGTCCACTTTCTGCTTCTGCATTTTTTGCAGAATTGAATAAATTGATTTAGATCTACCCTTTATTTCAATATCTAAACCTAACTCTTCAAGCGACGTTTTGATTGGTTTTATAAACTTTCGAATAAAGCGATTTCTTTGCTCCTTCGTTGCCTTAAGCTTGTCTTTAATATTCGCATAAATCTCTGGCTCTGTGTATTTTAACGACAGATCTTCGAGTTCCGTTTTGATAGGATACAAACCCAATCGATGGGCCAATGGCGCATACAAATACTTTGTTTCAGATGCGATTTTAAGTTGCCCTTTTACCGACATGTGTTCTAGTGTACGCATGTTGTGCAAGCGATCACACAATTTGATAAGTATAACCCGAACATCGTCACTTAACGTAAGTAACATGCGTCTAAAATTTTCGGCTTGTGGCGAATTTGATTGTCCAAAGTAGCCACTCATTTTGGTTAAACCATCAATGATATTCGCGACCTTTTCACCAAACTCAGCCTCAATATAATCCAGTTCTATGTCGGTGTCTTCTACAACGTCGTGTAATAAGGCACATACAATTGACGTAGTTCCTAAACCAACTTCTTCTGCGGCAATTCTGGCAACGGCAATGGGATGATAGATATATGGTTCACCTGACTTACGGCGCATATCTTTATGCGCACTCACGGCCAGCTCAAAAGCCTTTCGGATGATTTTTCCGTCACCATCTTCACGTGTTCCTTTCGAAACACGCAACAGACCACGATATCGATTTAAAATTTCCTTTTTCTCTAGTTCTACATCGTAAACCTGCATATTTCAAAAATACATGATGCGTTATTTTTTGTAGCGTAGATCCGCATGAATTTTAACAAAAAAATAAAGATTGATGAGTATCGTTAGATTCCTGAGCTATCGAACGATGTTAATTGTGCCTTTAAGCTCGTACGTTCTACCAGAAGTACTCGTTGCTTTGATAAGGTAGGCATAAATACCGACTTTACAGTAACGGCCACCCGACTTACCACCCCACTCTTCAGATAAATTGTCGGAAGCGTAAACTTGCTCTCCCCACCGATTAAATATCTCGATATAGTAACGACTCACGTTTGTTCCAACAACCTTAAACTCTTCTGTAATTTCTGACCCTTTACCATTCGGCGAGAATGCTGTTGGTACAAAAATCTGAATATCTGGCAACACCCTAATTTTCTCATTGTATTCGTCTGTACAGCCATTACTTGTTGTAGCTATTAACCGTACATTGAATGTTCCTGTATCTGCCCCAAAATTGAACGATGGAGAATGAGCGCTAGATATGTCTGCTGGCATGCCTGTACCAAAATTCCACTGATACGTAACACTGTCGGTTGCCGTACTTGTATTGTTGAATTTAACAAGTGGATTTGCAACGGAGACTTCTCCTGAAGGGTACGCTCTAAATGACGCATTCGGCGATTCGTGAACCTCGACTGCATTTAACCACGTTTTATTATAGACACATCCTTTCGGTGACACCGTATGTACAGAAATAGAATAGGTACCAGCGTTTTTATAGGTTGTTGATGGTTCAAGTTTGCTAGAAGGTTTTTGAGCACCACCAAAGTCCCACTCAGTTTGTGTAAGAGCCCAATTTACCCGTTCCGCGTCATAAACAAATTTCGGTTTAAATACGAATGGTGTACAACCTACAAAATAAGGTTCGATCAAATCAATTTTCGCCTTCGGATTAATCTTAATACGATACGGCTCTCGGTTGGTTGGACAATATCCATTACCAAGCAACTTCAACTCAAGCATCATTTGTCTTTCACCAATCTCTTTCAAGGAAGGATTATAGCTAAATACGTTACTGCCCGTATAGAAAATCGTATCCCCTTTCGAAAAATGAACCCTTAAAGCACCATTATTAACCTCAATTGGGTTGAGCACAATCTGTTGTCCTTCGCATATTTTATTTGGTACACCAGTAGCAATTGAGAAGGTAGGTGCTGGAACCACGGTCATCTGATGCGCGTAATTAAATACACAGTTTTCTTCAACTACACGATAAGTCACATCATACGTTTTGTCATCACTGGTTATGTTTAATCTGCCGCGTACAACATCTTCCCCAATAAAAGTACCTATTGCAGGGTTCGCAGACAATTCCAATTGCGGCGTAAATGCACAAATGGTATCATGTAAGTCAAATTCTATTGTAGGCTTGCAAACGACGTTTAACCCTACCTCCTTGTTTACAAAACACCCGAATTGGTCGTAGGTAAACAATAAATCTAAGTCGCCACAAGTTTCTGCAGCAACGTGATTATTAATAATATCTGTCGGTTCGTTTAATGAAGTCCAAATACCACCACCAAGTTTGATGTTAAATATTGAACTTAAGTCTCTTGTATCACCTTGACATATTTTCTCATTGGCAACATAAGACAAATCAATATCATCCAACAAAGACAATATTGCAGTGTCGGAGGTTTCACATCCAAATTCGGTTTTGTAAACGCCAACAACTTGATGATCGCCAATAGGCAAACCCGTTAGTTGTATCAAATGCTCGTTTCCTTGCGGATTATCGGCCAATGGAACCCCATCAATTACCCAACTGATGTCGTGTGAACCAAAGGAAAAGAGCCCTGGATCCATATTAATCAAGTTGAAGTAACCTGAAGCACCGCAAATTGTTGTTTTCTTAAGGTTTAATGATGGTTGCGGCATCACCCATACACACAGGGTATCATGACTTGTACAACCGGAAACCATAGATTCAGTTGTGTACACCTGGCACACTTCTACAGCCTCTGTAATATCACCAAGTTTGGTCAAATCAAGAACATTACCGTCAAATAGATTGTGGTTAATTCCTTCCCAATTCCCGCCTTTAACAGATGGCAGGTAAGTCAGATCAAGATGGGTGGTACTTCCTTCACAAACTGGTTGTAAACCTAGAATTTCAACTTCTAACCCTTTATCCACCTTAATTTCTTTCGACAATACATTTTTACAATCTAGATTCCCCTTCGACCCCGACAAGAGCACTTGTATAAGATCAGCTGTCTCTTGGTAGGATGCCAAGAAATTATATCTAGATGTTTCAGAGACTGTATCGTCATTATGCAACCAAAGAAGATCGTGAATAGCAACACCATTGCTTTGTTTCACAACCAACCGAGCAGAGTCTCCAGAACAATAGGTACTGTTGCCTAGTAATTCGCCAAAATCAGCAGCCAAATCTGTAGCTGCCCTACTTACCTCCTCTACCACAGTGCGCTTACAGCCTAAGTCGTCTGTTATAGTTGTTACAAGTTGGCCATTAAGCGGCTTATCAAATTGTATTGTATCGAACGCCTTTACGGAGTTAAAATAGACATCTTGGTTTGACTCTAACAAGGTCCATTCAACCTTGTAGTCCGGGAAACTTCCGGTACTGTCCCCCTCTAACCCAATACTTCCGCACCATAAGTCGTGTATACGCAGGTGGTTGGATGGAAGATCGTTAACTTTAATATAATATTTGGTTGAAGCAGATGCGTTTATCGGGCAGTTGTCGTCACTTGCCGTTACGTTTAATTCAAATGTTTTTCCAACTGAACTAATATCAGGTGTCCAGCACACGCTCAACTTTTTAAAAGGTGCTGTAGATGTTGTTACTTCTTTAATCTCAGCATTAGGTAGCTGTGATAACCATTCGTAACTGACCGTGTTGGCACTTTGATAAGAACCATCCGGAAATATATATGGAACATCTTGTGCTTGTATGTCAAAACAAATTTTAGCACCTGCGCAAGCATCAACATAATTCGTTGATTTATTGATTGAGGTCCCAAATAATTGTGGTGGGTTGTTGTGTTGGCCAATCGAAGTAACTTCCACTAAAATGTCTCTCCGCACCACACTAATCAAGTGCATACCTGACGACGTTTTTTGGTATTTGTCAACCTCAATTACCAGTGATGCTTTTTCACTATTTTTAATAGGCGTAAACGCCAAATACCCTATAGTTGGATCCAATGTCACTCCAACCGGAGGGTTTGCATTTGGATTTGCTTCGCAATTCACAACATCACCGTTACACCAAACGCTTAAAGGTCGTTGCAAGAAGTATCCTGTTTGATAATCTATTTCATTACCAGCTCCCCGTAAAGGTTTCGCGAAGTGTATCGAGATTGAATCGCCCGAAACGTCATCCATCACTATACTCCTAGATGCCTGATTAACTGTTAACAGTATCTCTGGCTGGTTAGAAAATGTTGGTGAAGAATGTTTTACGAAGGGATCGATGTAACTGTAATTGTATAATGTTTCACCAAAAGAAGATTGACTTAAGTTATCTATATCATCGGCTCTGGTTGCAAGTTGAACGTACATGTCGAAACCACAACGCTCATATGATTTATAGTTATTAAAATCAATTTCTGTCGTAAATGTATGTGCCTCTACACCATAGTTCAAACCAGAGTCGCTACTGCACTTCGACATAGCTGAAGCACAAATAGGTAACACCTTTTGAATTGATTGGCGCGTTAAGCTGAATTGGGTTAAGCTTTTAGCAGTGCACCCATTTCGTGTAGAAGAACTCAAGTACAAATAAAATTGACCACAATCTTTGGTGTTGGTTCCTCCACCCTCTCCTGCAATCTTACATTCGTTACAATCCCGATATACCGTAATAAAGGCCTTGTATTTGTAATCCTTTATATGCTGGTAGGTAATTTCCGCACCAAGGATATGTGATCCTAGCGATTGCATTTGGAACACCAAACATAAGGTCGATATGAGGATAAACTTTTTCACAATCGTAACGCACTACTAAGATACGATTTATCTATAAAAAGAAAGCAGTGTGTTTAGCACTGCTTTCTAATGGTTATTTCATTTTTCTAGCGGATAAGAGTAACTGTACCCGAGTATTTATACTCTTCATCGTCCCAACTTACAAGTCGTAAGTAATACGCATAAACGTCTTGTGGAACTGGTTCTCTTCGATCGTATGCAGTTGAATTTGCACTACCATCCCATCCAGCGTCACGTCCGTATTTTCCGTCCCATTCTGCTAATCGATCTTTTGTTTCCCAAATTACCTCACCCCAACGGTTAAAGATAATGAGGTGATACTCTTTAGCTGCGTCGTTAACTACCGGTCTAAATCCATCATTCGCTTCAGGTCCGCCACCATCTGGTGAGAACGCATTTGGAATAAATACTAAGATATCTGGACCAATAATAACTGGGTATGTGAATTGCGACTCACAACCATACTGAGTTCTTACAGTAAGTGTAACATCGTACGTACCAGTATCAGATGGATAGAAGAACAATGGACTTACTTCCGTAGAAGTATCATCAATTTCAGACAAAATACCGAAGTCCCAAATGTTTTCAGCAATAACACTATTTAACTCTGTGGTTACTGTAGACTCATTGTTAAATTGGAATTTAGGTAAAGCTGCAGTTTGACTGTTGTTTGGATTTGGAGTAAACATAGCCACTGGTATAGGGTAAACCTCTACATCAAGGGTTAAGTTCGTATCACATCCAAACGCAGATGTCAACTTCAACTGAACGTTATTGTTTCCATTTTGAGTGAATTGGTAATTCGGATTCTGAACATTGTCAGAGCCCCCATCTTCATAGACCCACTCGTATGTACTCGTATTTGGATCGATTTGGTTCAACATCGTTGTTGTAAACTGAACATCTACAGGGTTACAACCATTTAAGGTATCACCAGTAATGTCGGCCACCGGTTTTGGATGTACAACCACACTCATCGTTTTCTCTGTAAACGGACAAACATTATTACTATTTTCAACAGTTTGTGCGTACAGTATATGTGTAAATACTGAATCTGGTAAAGTTGCAAAACTGAAAGTAGTTTGATCTGCACCGTTGTCAGCCACAGAACCGCCATTTAGCGCTAGCCAGAATACACCAGTTGAATTCGTATAGTTTGCTTTCACATCTAACACCATATTATCTGTACGACAAATGGACGTGTCATTAGATATCTCTAGTGTGTGTTGCTGATGCACTATTACTTTAACAGAATCTCGTCCTTCACAACCATGCAAATCAGCATAGTCGTAGAAGATGTCGATAGGTGAGTTATAGTTAGTAACAGCGTCAGGCATAAATACCGCCCCACTTACTGCTCCAGCCTCACTGGCAGACCATGTACCTCCCGAGTAGTTCACTTCCATATTAACATCAGGATCCAACTCACAGAATGTAAATGGCTCAAACGAACTATGTACTTCAGAGAATTTCACTTCATTAATGATTGGAATAGGTAGACCACGAATTGTTAATGTAGTGTCTACAAAGGTTGGACAACCAGATCTATCATGAGAATATCGCATTACATAAGTAAAGAATCCTCCTTCAGGTGGTTGTGGTGTGTTCAACGTATTTAGTGTATCACCATTCAAAGTATCACCTTTAAGCGCGGCATTTAATCCAGCGGCGGCAGCAAACCCAGTTGAATCAATTGCTTTCCAGATACCGTCATAAGGAAGTACCTTACTTAATACCTTCAGGTCAACAATTCCTTCATCCCAGCATAAATCATTAAATCCTTGATGTGTGATTTCTGGTACCAGTGCAACCGTAATTTTAGCTGTATCTCGGTTGTAGCAACCAAATACGTTTCTAAACTCTAACTCAACAAATATGGAATCAGACGTTTTTGCACCCAATGGCATAGCCGTTTTGTCAATGTATATTTTATAATCTTGAGGGGCACCAGGGTTTCCTGAACCTTCATCCTTTATAATATTGCTTTCGGTATAGGTTCCGCAATCAACACAATTCCAAGCTTGGCGACCTAAACTTAATGTTGCACCACCTGGTCTAGAAATGATCTCTGTAACGTCAACCACTCCTTTATCCTGACAGAAATAACCGTCACGGATATCAACGACTGGTAATGGATTTACCTTTATTTCAAAAGAATCTGTTCGTACACAACCTGTTGATGGATGCACATAGGTATAATACACCTGATTACGTGTTGAGTTGGTCGCATGCCCAGCCGAATCTGTAATGAACTCGTATCCGTTCTCGACCAATTTTGTATTAGCAGGACAGAACCACACTCCTCCAGAAGCATTCACATCCTCTACAATTCTCAAATTAATTTTACCCGCATCATGACACACTTCCATATCATTCGGCATATCAACATCTGGCAACTGATTAACTGTTATGCTCACAGTATCTGCATCATAACATGTTGTTGTATCTTCTGTAATATAAATTTCTAATTGAAAGTCAGTGCTGTTTTGAATGTTATACCTAAAAGTATCTGGCGCATTCATATTAACCTTTGGGTTGGACGTAATATCCCACCAACGCAAAGACCCTGTCTTCCAATTTCCTGCTGTATCAAATTCAGTTCCGATAAGCTCCATCAGGTCATTCCAACAGTATGTTCTGTCTGGACCTGCATCAGCAGTAACTGTATCGTTCACCGCAAGAATCATAGTATCAGTAGCAAAACAACCGATACTATCAATTACTTTGATTACATATTCACCACCCGTATTAATATCTATAAGCGCAGTATCTTGACTGATCAAGTTGCCATCTAAGTACCACTCTTTATACAAGGTATCACCCTGTCTAATTTTTATTTCACTTGTATCACGTGGGTCATCCCAATAAGCCAAACTATCATTCGGATATAGACTAATGGTGTTATACGTACATATTCTTCTATCCGGACCTATCTTAACAAGTGGGTTTTCTTTAAGAAATACTGTTGTACTATCCCAAGCTGTACAATTATTTTGATCTCTAATTTCTACATAAAACGTCGTATCCGAATTTCTATTAGGCACTGAAATATCAATGTATGAAGTGGTATCTCCAGTACCCCACTTGTATGAAACCGGAAGCGAACCATTGTTTACTTTTGGCTCTAAGCGTAAAGTCGTACCAGCACAAACAAATGTGTCAGGACCAAAGGCTAAGTCAACCTCCAATAATGGTGGCACTACAATCGTATCGTAGTAATCATTTGGACACTTCGGACTGTTATTTATTGTGTGTTGCACAATGTAGGTACCTCCTTTTCGGAAGAGTATTGTGTCGTATTGTTTGGAACTAATAAAGGACCCTGTACTTTCAAAATACCCAATCCCCCTATCAAAAATAATTACCCCATTAGAATCTTTTAATTGCCATGAATATTTGGCTGGGTTTTTAAAGTTGGGGAAAGGCTTACTTTCTACGGCATATCTACCGCAATCTAATTTGGTGATTTTTCTATCTGCCTCAGCAATAGGGTTAACTTTTACCTGGAATGCACGAACTGTAACGGCATTCAAAGGACAAGCGTCATCTCTTGCTGTTACCGTGTATGTATAAGGAAGATCACTCGCAGATCCAATAGGTGGTGTCCAACAGAATCGCGCAGACTGGTTCAATGCTTTTGGATTGATAACAGTAAACGTTGCTCCAGGAATACCCCTGTTCCACTTTATAGTAACTGTGTCCGGGTCAGGTTTGGGCAGTGGTGGAGGCGGAACCTTCACCTTATCCTCTGTGGTTATTGTGTAACATATTTGCGACCCCTCACAGACCGTTGTCGAAAATTTCCCTTTTATAATGGGGGGATTATTCCCAGGACACTGTTTTGTTATAAACTGCATATCCCGCCTTGTGACCCCGATGACTTCATATTTACCTGTGGTCGAATTCTTCCGCCATTCTTTCACCTCCAACACTGCAACTGTAATCTCATCACATTTTACCGGAGTAAAAATCAAATCACCAGTTTCTGGATCTAAGTAGATTCCAATTGGTGGATTAGCATTTGGGTTGTTGTATGGTGGCTTTAAAGTACCTGGGTAGTAAGAATCAAATGGGTTTTTGTATGTGTAGTTACCACTATAGCTAATCTTGTTGTTCCAACCTCTCAATGGGTTAGCAAAACTATATGATAACGAATCAAAGTTTGCTGTATCCGATGCACCGTTGTTATAATAAAACGGCTGGTTACAGCATAAATAAGCAATAGGTTCAGTTGTTAATGCAGGAGAAGAGTTACACGGTGCCTTACATAGGTCAATAGTAGCATAGGTGTAAAAGTTCTGGTTCGCCGCACCCGATGTAATGTTCGAGTTACGACAACACTGCCCTGTTTCTAATCGAATTTCACAACACCCATTTTTTGTCAAATTACTATAGGGCGCCTTATTAAAATCTATTGTTACTGTATAATAGTGCTCTTCGATACCATCACCAGTCCGGCTGGTATTTGAAGGATTACAAGGTTTTGTTGCCGTTGCACAAACAGGCGTTACGTCTCTAATACTTTTACGTGTTAAAGAGACCCCTTGAGAGGACCCTGTTTTTGTACATATCAACTTCGTAATGTTACTCGGATTACCGAATGCAACACCACCACAATAGCGATAGTATTTAATAATAAATTCGAATTTAAGGGTATCAATACATTTGTACGTGATATCCGCTCCCATTACGTGGGTCGCTTTTGCCTGTTGGACGTTGGTAAAGAAGACAAACCCAACCAAGGCTAATGCACCTAAAATCAGGCGCTTCACCTGAAGTGTATGTTTTTGTAGACCTATTCTCATAATAAACGTGCTAAAATAATATTTTTTGTAGTAATTATTATCGTATAAGTGTCATCAATTATTTATCAAAATCACTTTACTTATGGATAAATTATTTGATTTTACTGCCTTTAGATAGTAGACCCCAGACGTCACTTTTTCGCTGCATGGAATCGTAAATTTATTTTCGGAGTTATCCACTCTTTGCAAATCTGCAATTCTTCTTCCTCGAGAATCTATCAATTCAACCGTTTCTGCGGTGAGGTAAATAACATTATCTCGACCCAAAATAAAGGGATTTGGGTACACACCGAGCTTTCTATTCGAGATCAAAACATCACTTGTAAGTGTCTCCTTATAAAATGAAAAAACATTATCCACGTCATCCTTCAATTTTGATTTGACATCAGATTCATCGCGTGCTGTGACAAACGCAAAATCAATACGTTTAAATGTCTTTGACTTAAAGAAATTGTATCGGATGACTCCTAAACCATGACGATGTCCTGCCGTATCTCCAGAATTGCCATCCACCCAAGGTTGGTTCAATCGAGGATCAGTGGAATTCGGATATATAAAGTTTGTAATTTCTGCTGTACTGCCTGTTAACCCTGACCCCTTGCCGTATTTAGGATTTCCGTTAGGCCACAACCCTTGCATTACGTTTAACATTTCCTTTTCGTTGGAAGGCAATGTGCGTGCAGTGTCGCCGTCTACAAATCCCACTGAATTATGCATGGTATTATTTAGAAAAACAGTTGCGGCTGCCGGCAATGTTTTTCCAAATCCATCCTCATCGAAGGCATCACCGTTGAAACCAAAAACCATATTGCGATTTACATCTGTTTCAATTCGGTTGTCTAAGCGATTACCCAGCTGATAATCAACGTAT
Organism: Bacteroidota bacterium; assembly: GCA_024679565.1. Lineage (GTDB taxonomy): Bacteria > Bacteroidota > Bacteroidia > NS11-12g > UBA9320 > UBA987. Next base: position 61,624 of record JAIBDD010000017.1, read on the forward strand.
TGACCAAAATAAAAAGGCGCATAATCGTTATTTGACCGATTGATTAAAAACAGCTTTACGAAAATGGTGTTTTCCAAGTCTTTTCTGTCGTAGGCATAAACGAGCCCCTGGATCTCTACACCCAATTTATTGGCTTGCGGAAAAATGTTTTCTCCAAACAAGTCGTTGGCTATAAAGTAACAAGCATAATCTCCTTCGAAACTAGGATAGTCGCCATTTTCAGGATCATAAACACCATTCAAATTCCAATCGATATATGGCGCCATATATGGGCTAATGTTGTTGTCGTTATGCTTGGCCGGCCAGTTACTGATAAACTCAGATACTTGGTACCCTTGAAATTCAAAATGCGCTCTGTGAAACTCAACATCCGTTCTGCTAATTCTCCATACCTTCGACCATTCTACCGCGTTTTTTGGCAAATTGGTTACCGTATCAATAGGACCCGGCCATAATTGCTGTTTGTCCCAATTACAATTTTTGTTAGCGTATATGGTATCACCCACCACACCAGACATCCAGCTGCTGCTATAGCGCATAAAATTGGCTGTATTTTTATCACCTAAAAAATTAACAGGGTTTCCGGTTTTGCCAGCAAATAAGCTTCCGTTGGATTGTACGATTGAAGACAGGTGCCCGTTTGACAAAATGGCTGATTCCTTCTGACAAAATCCAGCAATAGGCAGCATGATTAACGCACTGAGCGTTATTTTTTTCAGCAATACCACTATTTCAAGTCGTATTTCAAGCCTAAAGATAAGCCGTAACCAAGATCGTTTTGGTTGACTGGGTAAGAGGCTCCATTTGTAGGGCTTAGGAAAAAGTTTCCTTTTACCTCAGCCAAAATGTTGAGTCTTTCTTTGGCTAACATGGTTACACCGAATCCGACACCGACCATATTCCCCATCCGTGTTCTTGCAAACCCTTCATCGATAACTACTTCCTTGTACTTGTCATTCAAAACAACACCAGATGTTTTAGTCATTACTTCTAAACCGCCATTCACAGCAAGGTGAATGCCCAATTTCTTACCGTATAAGGTATAACGCAATCCAACTGGCACGTAAAAATGCTTGTAACTGTTGTTGTATGCGCCAGTGGCCTCAACACTTCTTTGATTGTATGTTGTATCGTATACAGTCACTTTTCGCGTACCAAATACTGGGTGTTGCTCAATCACTTGCTTCGATGTAACATTCATATCCGTTACGAAAGATTGTTGGTAGTAATTCATAGACTCTCGTCGATTGAAGAATCCAACACCACCAAAAGCCTCTAAATTATCTAACAGTCTGTAGTTCAACAACAACTCTGTTCCATAACTTAACTGGTTAGACTCGGTATTGTCACGCACCACAACGGTTGCGATATCTCCACTCTGGTCAAGGTTTCTACTTCCACTACCTATTATGGTGTTTAGTGAAACACTCCAATTTCTAGCTGTTGTTTTCGTCAAACCAAAATCCTCGTCACCAATTGCATCAGTTGCATTGGTCGCATCGGTTGATGGTTTCGACTCGTCAACTGCAGCAATATCTTGTTTTGTCTCAACTGTATTATCTGTTTCGTTTTCAGTCGAAATATTTTCTTGATTGCGATCAGCGTTATTGTTGTCGTTTTCTGCAACACCTTCATCATTAGCTTGTTGGGCTAACGTATTGTCTTTTAACTCTCCTTGATCTTTAGTCGAGGCATCCGCTACATTTTGGGCCTTGTTCGTATTCCAATCAGCATCGCTCTTCCCTTCTTCTGCTCCCTTGTGTTGGTCAACGTTATTTCTCCCTTTAGAGTCAACTGGCATTTGGTTAATTTCTTCTTGCTTCGTTGTTCTCACGTTATCGAAGCTTCCCTCATTCGTCGTTTTTGCACTTTTCTGCTCGTTAACTGTCACATTAGCAGGCTTATTAGCAGTAACGTCGTCTACGACATCGGTGTGTTGAATATCAATAGCAGTGCTTTCTGCTGGCAGCGTTGCTGATACTTGGTTGTCTGACTGAGCAATGACTGGCTGCTCGGTTACAGTTTCGATGGAAGGTTCTACTATTTCTGAACGATTCAGATTGTAATTCGCCAAAAATGCCAATACGCCAATTAAGGCTGCAGCAGCAATCAGTTTGTATTTATTGAGAATCAACTTATTCCTAAATACATATAAAGGCGTTCGCTTTTCGAACACATTGTTCATCACATTTGGAGCTGCCTCCTCATGATTGTAAAGTAAATCCTTTACCTGATGTTCAAAATTTTTGTCTTGCATGTTCTTCAACTTTCAATTTTTTCCAACATGGTCATCAAGTTTCTTCTCGCTCGCGCATATTGCGAGCGAGAAGTACTCTCATTAATGTTTAGTAGTTCACCAATTTCTTTGTGGCTATAACCTTC
>JAIBDD010000029.1 GCA_024679565.1 Bacteroidota bacterium
ATAAAAGGTGAGCGATTATGCCAACGCTTAACCTTTGTCCAAAATTTTGATCCAAACACCCCTGTGACTCCATTGTAAATCGCGATATAATATAACCCACCTCTATTTACTAAACTCGCTGAATTTGATATTGCCTTCCACATATCTCCAGTATGATGCAAGACCCCCCATGAATACACTACATCGAAAGTTCCATACTTATCTTTTAGGTTATTGCTGAGCACTGAGTCCTCATGAACAGCCCAATTTTCGGGTGCTTTTGCATTTTCCCACATGTGTTTGGTACATTCGACTGAAAAAGGGTCCACATCGATACTAACTAACTTATTCGCTCCCATACTATTCATGCAAAACGAAAAAATTCCTGACCCTGATCCTATATCAAATACAGTTTTACCGGTAAAATCATCTTTACCAGTAAAGTCAATAATAGATTCCTTCGCAATTGATAATTTCTCATTTGTAACCGTACTTAAAAAATGTTTCCAATTTCTACCAAAAGAGAATGTTATTTTATCACCCATTTGTGTTCAATTTTTGTTTTGATATTACTGTGTCAAAAGTAACCAACATATACGATTTTTTGAATCTTATAATGTTAGATATAAGAATGCTTTTCTCGATAAAGGAATAATAGAATTACTGCATCACCTGCGTTATTATAAGACTTTGGAATTCTTTTGGATTTTATCCATAAACCCTGAAATTCTAATAATTGCATAATTCCAACAACCTATAGCATTCGCCCAAGCAAGTATTTAATGATTAAGCTTCCTATATTCTGGAATCAACTACTTCACTTCTTTACTTCAACTATTCATCATTTAACCATATTTACAATCTCTTCACCTCCATTCAAATCGTATTAAAACCATGGTACAGTAATAATCTAAACAACATTTTGGTTAACCTTATTCAAGTCCTTACCTTGTATACGATAAACCTAAAGTCAAATTCTTAATCGAAAAAACCAAGCTTTATGAACACGCGAAACATAATAATCATATGTACATTGTGTGCTTACTGTTTGTCGAGTTGCAAGGAGGAAGGCCCGGTTAGTATTGGAAGTAGAAACAATTATAACCCAAACCCAGTGTCTATTGATTACTACCCACATGGGCGTAATTATAAATGGACATATGATTGGGAAGAAATAAATGGCTCCGATACAGTTCGGTTGATGTCATGCGATACATATAATTATTACTACGGGTGGATTGAAGGCAGAGGTAGGTTTCCATATACGGGTCAGGATGGGCAGCCATCCACCAGTGGGTTAATCGGTCTAGGTTGGAATTTCATTGTTGCCAATTTTGACATTACTGGTGCTGAAGATTCGATCTTACTCGACACATTTGTTATTGGAGATCCAAAAACGAAGGTTTAATCAAAGAAGTGAGTAGAAAATATGAATACGGAAAGCTAACAAATGGCTACACAAAAATTCTAATTGAGACTAATTTTTAATGCCATAAACCAAAGTTTATATATGACTTCCCGCTCAACAAAAAGCTTCAACTCTACGAGACGCGGCACTTGATTCTTCTACCGAATCACGTTAATCGGACCCCTAGCCATTTTACCATCCATATTTATTGAGTAGTAATATTGCCCATTGGTTAGGTTTTTAGGAATATCCCAAACCACCTCCTTGGTGTCCGTCTTCAACTTTCGTAAATCAAATAAGGCCTTACCATTCATATCATATATACGAAGCTGAAGTGATTGATAAACCAATTCATCTAGGCTGAAATACACCTTGTTATTGGCAGGGTTAGGATACGCGTTAACGTGAATTGGGTTAAGGTTTTTCACTCCCAACGTTGTCAAAGCTTCAATGTCACGATCTTCATCACCAGCTTGATAAGGCAAGTAATGGAAGTAAATTAAAAACATTTCATCCGTCGTATTTAAACCAGGCCTTACCACAACCGGTGGGTTATTAGGATTGTGCATGTTTTTACTTGTATTGTCATACGTGCCGTGACCATGGATTGTACTGAATTTAGGTAGTTTCTTGATCTTGTTGAAAAACAAAAACTCTTGCCATTCAAAATCCCAATGTGGAATATTTACAAATGGAATTGTATCGTTGGCATTCGTTATTGCATATGAACCAATTCTACTTCCTAACAAATGCATGTGTGGGAAGACGCTTAAAATAGAATATTCATTGTTTCCAATATTTCGTTGTGCATTAACGTTGGTTTCCTTGTTGGCGGGCAATACAAACTGCCAATTCTCAATCAATGGATCGGTTGACAATTCTCTTATTGGAGTAGCATCATCGTAAAACCAAAAACGAATAATGGTGCTGTCTACCATTCCAAAAGATCCTTCTGGATAATGCATCGCCAGAACAATATTGGATCCTGCTTTTACCGAAAATCCTAAATTAAAGTCAGTCCCGTTTGTAGGAAAAACAGTTGGGGGTGACCCAGGAACATATCCGCCAATTAATCCTTTAGTTGGGCCGGTGCAAACTCCCGCAGTTGTGTCTGTAGGATAGTTTCCTGTCCCATCTATATACACCAAAGCGTGATGCACAATCGCGTGGTTGCCAGGAATGACCTCAAAACCTCTAATTTTTTTATCTGTTGTCAGCTCCGTAGGTACTGAAAAACAAACATAGTCGTCTCCATTTGCTGTTGCCTTGCTCGAATAGACCGGCATTTTAAGTTCTAAGTCTGGCTTTTGTGTTATAAATCCTTTGGTTCCATATACTGGCGGTGGCGGTGTTTTAGAAGCATCTCCTTCTGGACTACCTGTATCAATCCAATCTAAAATTGCTACTTTCTCTTCTGTTGTTAAAACGCGTTCATGTGCATAACGCTCATATTTAGTGTCGGCAATCCATGGCGGCATACTTCCTGACTCTATGCTACCTTTTATACTGAAAACATTGGGCTTAACATCTGCGTAAGACAACAACGAAAAAGGTGCAATTCCATTGGGGTTATGACAGTTCGAACAATTATCGTAAACAATTTGTGCGACGTTTTTACTCCAAGTGTTTTGTGCCATCGTTAGTGTGACACTGAAGATCATGAAAATTAAAACAGCTCCTTTTCTCATAATGTCAATATTTGTAATGCATTGATTTTTAGACGATTGAAGGTTTAACGAAATACATGACCCTCACCTTTATACTGCTTAGACATGTATACATCCTTGAACTCAATCATCCAAATATAAATATCTTGTTGAACATTGGTGTCTAATATCTTACCATTCCATCCGTCCGTCATCTCATCGGTTTCAAATAAAAGTTCACCCCAGAGATTGTAAATCCTAAATCGATAACTTTTAATTTGACAACATACATTTGACGTAATTATTGGTTTGAAAATCTCATTCAGATTGTCCGAATTGGGTGAAAATGCATTTGGCAACCATATTTTAATTCCATCACAACCTTCGACTTGGACGTGAATACTGTCTCGAATCGTTTCACAGCCACCAACTACTTCAACAACATATGTGCCGGACTCGTTCACTGGGATTCTAGCGTTTTTATCTGAGTTATTCCAGAGATAAGAAATACCTCCTGTCACTGAAGCATCTAAACTGAATGTACTTCCATCACAAATCAGGGTATCTGACCCCAAGTCCAAATTCAAATTGTTTCCACGAAAAATCTCTATACTGTCAGTAGCGCTGCAACCACCCCTTTCAATTTTTACAGCGTAAACTCCTGGTTTATTTATAGTCAAAAACGAATCCGAACTTCCGTTTGACCATGTAAAGGCAACGTTGGCGATATCTAAAGAAAGGACCAAGGAATCACCATCACAAAGTGGTCTATCTTTTCCTAAATCCAAGGTTTCAAAGGATTTTACATACAACCACTTCGTTGTTGTATCTTGAACAAACTGATTGCTACTCACAAGGGTTACGCGGTATTTTCCAGGTACTTTATAACAAATATCCGTTGGGCTCTTGGTAGTCGATTGTGTTATTTCTGCACCTTCAAATGTCCAGTTATATAAGGTTGGAATTGCGGCGTTTTCAATTATCGTTTTATTCTCAAAATCAATACATGTTCCGACGCAAATAGTGTCCGCCATATTGAAATCAGCTATTACATCCCGATAATTACTAGTAATTTTAAATCCGTAGGCCAAGTCATCAGCAGCAAAGCCAACTCTAAAACTATCCATGTAGGGAAGTGTCCCTAGACTTATGGCTGATGTGAATGTAGGTTTTCCGTCAATCGTAACATTCCGAACGTACGTATCCCCATTAAACATGTCGATAACACAAGACAACTCATACCATTCCCCGTTTTGAGCTATGTTGTGGGTTACGTCGACGAGCACTCGTGATGGGTCAGTGGCTGACCTGGTATCTTGAACCCAACTTTGATATGGTCGTCCTCCAATATTGATTCCCTCCTTTTGTGACGCCTGATTATTGACATAATAGGTTGGAGAACCGAAATGCTTGTAATCTGCTGGAATAAAAAACAAATAGGCTTCATTATAGGCCGGAATGTCTTGATCGGAATAAAACATACAGGTCAATTGAATTGGTAAGTTTGTTTTGTCGAACGTTTCTTTCGTATAAATAGGTACAGCTGAAGCACCAAAGCCTGTTTGCGTTGGGAGATCTCCACCATAAAATACTGAATCTACACCTGAAGCTCCAAAATGTATAGATCCGGCAGGCACGCCAACAGCATAATTGTCTGCAAAAGGTTCAGCAACTAAAGCTTTTGTAACTGTAGAATAATCCGTTGGAGCGTATTGCCCACTTTGTGGAGTTGACTCCTCATTAAGCGCTACAGTTGACAAGTCTAACGAGTACACTTTTGATGTTTGTGCGTACCCGGATGTATATCCGATTGCAATCACCAAAAAAACACCCATTACACCTAGTTTCACTTCACCAAAGATACTTTATTTACTTAGCAGCAAAGCTTATGCAATAGTTCAGCACGGAACGGCTACTATAGGTTTAGAATCCGACGTAAATCTCGTGTTGATTTAATCCTGTCACTCGTATCAACCATAGAAAATACCGGAGTAGAGTTGTTCTCAAAATCAAGATTTCTAAACCTCTCAGCATCTATCATTTAGATTTTCTAATAGTTCGTGAATTACTTTAACTTATACCATTCTTGCACTTGTCCTTATTGTACGTGTAAAATGCCTGTTTGTTTCAATATTAGAAAATATGTCTCAATTTGGGTTTGCGCATTTAGGGGCTAACGGTGAATGGCGTCTATATAATGGTGAACGGTATAGCTCAATCGGTAAACGACATTGCTTGTTTTGGTCGAATTATTGGGCCACTAATCAAAAGTAGTCAAAATGAAATCAATAAAGCTGTTATTAATAGTGTTCCTTGTTTACGGCAAATCAATAGTTTCCGTGCAAGCCAGCAATCAGTGTATTACTTCGGACAAATATTGGTCAGACATATCCACTCAATTGAGTAACCTGTCAAATGGAGACACACTATTCATTGAAAAGGAACTAAAACTAAGAAAGGGCAGTTGGACTGATTTAAGCACCAAAGCAGTGACTATTGTTGTAAAGAACGGTGGGGAATTGAAATTTAAAGAAAAAGGTGATAAGTGGGTCGAACTAAAGCTGGGTCAAAACTCGAAAGTAGTAATTCTGAACGGAGGTAAAATAAAGGCTGATAAATGTTCGGGCCGTAAATGCCTGTTCATCGACAATACAGTAGTTGCCACTGGAAGTGGAGATGCAAACGGCGACAAGACGTATTTTGGTTCCAACGACAACTATACAGACCCCAATGGAACGCTACCAAGTTTTGTTGCGGTCACCGATTCAGGGGGCGCAGACGTTAATGGGGCTTTGCCTGTTTCTTGGGGTCCTTTGAGCGTAACAGAATTTAATCAGTCAACTATAAATTTGGAGTGGTCAACATTGACGGAAATAAATAACAGCCATTTCGAAGTTCAATTGAGTAGAGACGGTGTTAATTGGGATGTATCTCAGACCGTTGAATCTGAGGCCGCTGGCGGAAACAGTGTTGTTCGATTGGATTATTTATCATTAATCCCTTTACCTGAACATTTTTCTGTTTTTTATCTGAGATTAAAACAATTCGACTTCGACGGGACTGCTGATTTCAGTCGGATTGTGGTGTTCAAGCGTTCAAACTTGAACTTTCAAGACCCAATAGTGGCCACAGTAGGACAAAGAACCATGGAAATTACTGGCTATGATTATTCGCACCTTACGGTATACGCATCTAACGGCCAACTCGTTTGGGATCTGAACTTGGACGGAACGGTGAAGTTAGAATTTCAAAATACAGGTGCACATTGGTTTCTGTTCAGAACAAAATCCAATCAAATTCTTCAATTTAAACAGATGGTGTCCTACTAAGAAGTCGGCATGTTGGGTATAGTTGTGCGACTTGTGGTAGCATTGCTAAACTCCCGTGTATTAGTTGTTCATTGAGCCTCTTGTGGTCAAAATCGGAGGCAGCACGTATCCTGTAATTACCTAAAAACAATAAAATAGATTCCTGCATTGATTAGGTCAAACAACCACTCGCTATTGAGATAATTTTGCGCAAATCAACTTGAAATGACAAGAGCATTGCCGCATGCTACATTGTATCGTTTCCCTTGCTCAGTCTCAATGGAACTAAAAATCGAGTTTGTAACAACAGTAGATGAATTTGAGGGGTTTTCATAGAATTATGTTTTAATACTACTTTATTACCAAAACAAAAAAAGGTAACCCTGTCCGGATTACCTTTTAGATTTTATAGGGTACTTCTTGTCTATTCTTCTAGCAAGCCATCTGTTTTCCATTGGTCAATTAAGGCCAGGGTAGCAGCGTCCAGTTTAGTGCCGTTTAGTGGCATAAATCCTGCAGTTCCTTCATCACGGTTCACACGGTTTAAAATGCCGTCTACACCTGCACTCGCTTTTGCAAATTCCGTATAGGTTGTATTGCCTCCACCAGCTACATGGCAAGGTTTACATGAATTGGCTATAGCAGGTTGGATGTCTGCCTTAAATGTAATTTTCGCTTTCGCTTTAACTTCAATAGTTAGTGCATCTGCAAACTCTTTAGAACCTGCTTCATTTGTAGCTGTTACAGTAACCATAAAAGTTCCAATCGTTGCTGCACTTGCAGAAATAATTCCAGAATTTTTGTCGATAGTGATATCTGAACCTGCATCAGGAGATGTGGTGATGGTATAGGTAATAGGCGTCGTTCCGTCAACGGATGGCGCTTCTGACATAACTGCAACTCCCTCTTCAGTAGAAATTGAACTTGGTTCATATGTTAAGCTCGAAGGAGCCGTCGCGGAAGGTGTGGTAGTGTCGTCATTACAAGCAAATAACAATGTTCCGGCAAGCATGACTAAGGTTAATCCTTTAATTGTGTTTTTCATTCTGTTTTTTGTTTCGGCCAAAATAAGTCTGTTGTTAAAAAAATCAATCTCTCTAAATTCATTTTAGTGTTAAATATCCAACGCCTCCTATACTTAGGATGCCCTAAATACCTTCTGTATCCGCTAATCATTGGTGTCGGTCACTTTAAAATGACATAGCGACATGCAACTTTTTACCCCTCCAACAGACCAAACTAGTAAGAAACGTCATTAAATCGTAGTATCTGAGTAATTAAAGGTCTCCTTTATGCGATATGAAATGACAAAACGTTCACGTATAAAGTAGTTAGTTATGGTACGATTTATTTTTCTCAGCTTTACTCTTGGTTTTAGTTCATTGGCATTTGGACAATTTGTAAATGGAAATTCTTGGTCGTACTCATTTTATTTAGGTGCCAGCAATATGTTAAGTGATTTAGGCGGAAATGGTAAAATTTCATATTCCGACTTCCGCGACATCGACTATCAAGCATTGCGTCCAGCAATCGGAATTGGCGTCCAACACCACAAAAGCAACGTTACGTATAGTTCTGAATTACTTTTCACACAGTTGGTGGGTAATGACGCGCACACAAACAATAATTCAAGAAGCGCAAGAAACTTGAGCGTCCGAACTGATTTAATAGAAGCAAATATTAAATCGGAGATTATGCCCTTTAAGAAAGGTAATCGCTTTGCAGGGGTATACTTTAACGCAGGGCTAGGAGGCATCTATTTTCAGCCAAAAGCAAAGTACGATGGTACGTGGTATAAACTACGCCCTTTAGGCACTGAAGGGCAAAACTACATATCGGGATTAAGCCCTTACAAAAAATTTAGTGTTGTCATTCCCTTTGGAACAGGTTATAAATTTCACCTCAACCGATTTACAACCTTGAAGGTCGACTTGAGCCTACGTAAATCATTTACAGACTATTTGGATGATGTAAGTACTACGTATGGCAGTACTGCACAAATTGTAGAAGCTGGTGGTTCAATTGCTGGGATTTTAAGTAATAGATCCGGCCTATCCACTATGGAGGGAAGTCAGCGAGGTAATCCACAATCCAAAGACAATTACTATTTCATTGGTGTAAAACTGGAGCGAACTATAGGTGCTAAGAAATATGATGATTGTACCAACTTTGAAATTCCCTCCAGAAAATCAAAAAGCAATTAAGCGCTAAACCCAGGTGTCACTTTGTTTGATGTCGACATAATCTGTTGATTCGACAAGTCAGGTTTATTTACACGTATATTCCTCTTTTACGTTGCTCTACCATGCATTCGCATAGCCTAGTTGCCGTAATTTTTTCTTATACTCGTGTATCTTCAATTCTCTTGTAATGTCTATATCTTCTACCCGTCGAATCTTTCTTATAACACTTTTGTTCATGTGCCCAATTGTTGGGTTCAGTCAAAACCCTGGAGCCTACAAGTGCCTTGATTTGGATGGAACCAATGATTATGTGCTCATTAAAGATCATGCATCTTTAAACTCTGATTCCACAATCACCGTTGAAGCTTGGATTAAAGCAGACAATTACGGAAGAAATGTTTTTGACAATAGCATATTTTGTAAACATGGCTGGTCTCGAGGTAATTTAGGATACGTCTTAAGATGTGGGGACGGGGGAAAGCTGTCTTTCAACTTCGCCGATGGGAGTGGAACATGGCGAGAAGTGTCTACGGCTGCAGTAATGGAAACAGGTATATGGTATCATGTCGCCGGAAGTTATAATGGGGACTCCGTCAATGTGTATATCAACGGCAAACTAATGGCAACCACATTGTACACTGGCTCAATATCTCCTTCGTCTGGTTTAACAGCTCGAATTGGCGATTTAGCGAACGGTGGTGGCCGCTTATTCGATGGCATGATTGACGAAGTACGGGTGTGGTCCACAGCTTTGGACGAAAACACACTAAGAGATTGGATGTGCAGGAAACTGTCTTCCAGTCACCCAAACCACAGCAACCTAGAAGGCAACTGGAAATTGGACGAAGACGCAGGCACTACAGCTAGCGACGCATCCCCAGAATCCAATGCGGGTACATTGACAAACGGCCCAACAATTTCATTATCGGAAGCAGTTATAGGTGATTCAAGTATCCACACCTATGGCGGCACGGCGGTTAACCTTAAATCAAAGTATAACGATATATTAGAGGTGTCGAGCATTACAGGTAGTCCGTCATGTTTCCATATCGTTGTAGACTATCAACCGAATCCTCAGCCATTGGCAAAAGGGTTAAGTGGACAGTTGGATTCAACACATCATTACTCGGTTTTTTACCCAGAGGATACGGCAGTAAAATTCACATTATCCTATGATTTTGGAGATAAAAAAGGTGTGACCAAAGCTGACAAATGTGGAATCGATCTATTCACAAAAACGATTACAGCCACTGGATCTTGGTCGCATGCAGGTGCTAAGTATCACCAAAACGGTGATTCACTTACCCTGTCAAATCAAAGACAAAGTGCATTCGGAATATTAAGTTATCCTACAGATTCTAATTCAATCCTAACATCAAATACCGAAAAATTTGCTTTATGTGGCAACAATACCCTTGATTTAACTGCTATTGGGAATGATTCATTTACGTACCTATGGGGACAAAACGACAGTTTTTTGTACAGTGTGACTGGCAATACGCTGACCGTAGATAGTCCGGCAACATATTATGTTGAAATAACTAGGAAGGGCACAACGTGTACCTTCAAATCAGCCAAAATCAAAATTGCTAGAATTAACAAGCCAACTGTTTCTTTAAGCAGCTTCAAAGGAGTTTGTGAAAGTGTAGACAGCGTATTACTCAAAGGCGGATCGCCAAGTGGCGGTATATTCTCAGGCACTGGTGTATCAAACGGTTATTTTTTACCAAGCACTGTGAAGCAAGGTAACTACGACATTACATATACCTATACTGATTCCAACCAATGCAGTAACGAAGCAACAAAACCGATTCAAGTATACGGACTCCCCTCCTTTAATTCTTCTGGCCAAAACTCATTCTGTAACGATAAAGATTCTGTGGCTCTCAGTTTTATCACGCCAACAGGTGGGACATACAGCGGTGATTTTATTTCCAACAACTATTTCCATATCGACAGCGCAAATCGACAAAATAAATTGTACGCGTATAGTTACGCTTACACCGACGGAAATAATTGTACAAACCGGTATGATGATTCACTTGAAATAAAGTGGGCGACGCCTTGCACGCTTTCAAAAACAGGCCAATTATGTAACCAAGACGATTCTGTTCAATTAAAAGGAACTCCAGCCAGCGGTATGTATTTTGGAGATGGTGTTTCTGGTAACCAGTTTCACCCAAAAATAGCCGGAGTAGGAACCCACAAAGTTGTGTATGCCTTTACCAATCTTTTGAATTGCACCACCACAGATACCCAGCAAATTGTAGTAATCCCCAATGGAAAAGCTACTTGGAGCCAGAAGGTATTAACGTGTTTAAATGGGGATAGCATTCAACTTACTGGTGGTTCCCCTACTGGTGGATTTTATATTGGAAGCGGTATTTCATCCAATGGCTGGTTCAACCCAAAGAAGGTAGTTACTGGAAATCATAAATTAGCGTACGTTTCTAAAGACACCAATGGGTGTGAAAATAAAGCTTGGGTGACTGCTACTGTGCGCGACACAACGACGATTTCGTTTTCTGGAAACACGGCATATTGCCTGTTCTCTGACCCCATTTTGTTGAAATCAGGTTCCCCAGTTGGTGGAAGATATGATGGGAATGGTGTAACTGCGGATACCCTTTACCCTTCTATTGCAGGCTTCGGCAAACATCCAATTCAATATCAATACACCAATTCCAACAATTGTACTAGTACATCTTCAATCACATACGAAATATTTAAACCAGACAGTGTTTCTGTTATTGCTACAAACAAACTTTGCGTGTATAGCGACCCAGTTGTATTAAGAACATATCCGAGTGGGGGTATGATTTCGGGAAAAGGAATCATTGGAAGTGTATTTTCTCCTTCAATAAGTGGCCCAGGAAAACACCTTATAACCTACTCGATTTCTGGTAGCCAGGGGTGTCTTGCTCGAGATTCTATGTGGATAGAAGTAGGTGAAAAACCTGAAGTAACTATGCAGTCACTCACGAGCATCTGCGAAAAAGACGACCCGTTTGTACTTAACAATGGTTCTCCTTCTGGACAGGGTTCATATTGGATAAACGGCATAAATGCTGATACTTTTCAACCCACTGTGTTGGGACAAGGACAGTTTTACATCGAGTACAAAGTCGTCACGGCCTTGGGCTGTAAAGATTCGACAAACACCATGTTGGTCATAAACCCAAATCCTCCCAAACCTATCATTTCCAAATCTAAGAACGCGCTAATTTCAAGTCATTTGAATGGCAATCAATGGTACGATTTATCGGGAACAATTGATGGCGCTACAAAACAGCAATTTGAAGCCTCAAAGGACGGAATGTACTATACAATTGTTACTTCTGATTCAGGATGTTCTGCAACTTCAGACACGTTTGATTTTATGTATGTAGGCATTTCAACCAATCCTGTTCCTACTATTAAAATAGGACCAAACCCATCAACTCGTGGCATGTATCACATCACTAGCGATCAGTCCATTGAAAATGTGGTGATAATAACCGTTGCAGGTGTTCGACTACCGGGTCACCTTTTTAATAAAAACGAATTATCTATTGATTTGTCTCTTTATCCAGCAGGAGTATACACCTTACTAATAGAACAAAGCAACGCCATCCATTCTTTTAGGCTACAGAAAATATAGCAGTTACGGTTTGACTAAAAACCAAGTCGGTCTGCACTCCAAGGAATTCGAGACAGAATAAGGAGCAACCCTATACCATAATAGATCACAGATAGTTTGTGCTTTTTAATGTCAGAATCTGCCTTTTTTACTTTGGATTTTCCAATGTGAAATAACACTACACCAATGATCATGACTAGGATATGCTCTACTGCATAAAAACGAATCTCTGCGTTTTTCATAGCGGCGCCAAAATCTTGAAAAGCAGACTTGGTAATAGCACTTGTAAAAAAGTACATCAGCAACCCAAGCAAAAGCTGTACATCGGCTGTGATGGTCAAAAATAAACCCAATCGTTTGTTGGAAGCCGTAAATGGCTTGTTACTTAACCAACCCATCAAACTTGAGAAAATAGCCACGACAGCAATAAATAATAAAACCCATCTCAACCACGAGTGTGCATGTACCAATCCTTGTTCCATAATCAATGTCTTTGTACAACGTTACGATAAATATTAATTATTGGAAGGATTATATCCGCAACATGGCTTTTAGCATTATGTTTCTTCCCGCCATAGGATACAAGTAATTAAAGTCTTGTCTTTGACCTTGAATGTACCCACTATACGTATAGCCATTTGGCGCATAGCGCAGGTTCAAGCAATTATTGACATAAACACCAATAGTGATTGGCGACTGATTGTCTGTTAGTTTTATCCTGTGTTGCAAAGCTATATTTAACGTTGTAAAGGCGTCAAGTTGACGCCCATCAAATTCCGTGTTGTCTAGGTATTGGCGCCCAACATGTTTTATATTACACGTAATCTGTGTGTTTTTAGACGCATTATATTGAATGATAAACATACCTATTACCTCGGGTGAAAAGGAAATATTGGTATTCGTATAGGTATTGGATATTTGTCTATAAGCACCATCCCATTCACTGACGTATTCTGTGATTGAGTCAATTTTATTTTCAGATAATGTCAGGTTTCCACCTATTTGAAGTTGTTTGGTTATAGGGTATTGAGTTTCTAATTCAATTCCTCTTCTGAAGCTGCTTGTAACATTTGTCCTTATTGCTTCACCTACGTCATTGACCGCCCCTGTTAACACCAGCTGATTACGGTATTGCATGTTATAAAGTGTAACACCCAATTGCTTTCTTCCTTTCTGATAACGATAACCTACCTCCAAATTGTCTAAATGCTCATGTTTTGGCCACTCAGTTGGTTTATTGTTCCTAAAATCATCACGTACTGGTTCCCGATTTCCTTGTCCAAAAGAAGCGTACAATTGGTAAGACCCTTTGCTGTACGTGACACCAAGTTTGGGGTTAAAAAATGTGTAATGAACTGATTGGTCTCCAAACTCCAAATTGTTATCTAATCCTTCAAATTCATATCGAACGCTGCGTGTTTGAATGTCTAGGTAAGGCAACCACCTACCTAACCGATAGGTCGCTTTCATATAACTATTGATTTCTGCTTTCTGTGAATTGTTGTCATAATAAATTGCGTTTATCTCTTCATAATCCGTGTACTCGGTTGCAACCGCTTCACCAAAATGTCTTCCGTTATAAACACTCGCTCCTGTACCAATGGTCATTTGCAGTTTGTTACCAACATATTGGGCGTTAGAAACAAAACCAACAAGTGTGTTGTCAAGCCAGCGCCGTCGAATAACATCTCCGATATCAAAGGTGTCTGTGCTGGTAATGTGGTTGGCAATACCATAATCAGAAAAGGTTTCATCACGTTTGTATTGTTCAAAATAGCCCTTGCCTTTTGTTACATATGCTGCTGAATTGACCGCCCAGTGCTTACTTATTTTGTAGTCATGAAAAAACTGATAGTGGTCTTGAGCATAGTTGTCTACCTCGTTTTCATAGGTGTAGTAATTGTATGTTTGAGACTCAGCATTTTGCAAATTTTGCAAATCAGATCCTGAAATGTAAAGCTGATCAATATATCTATTGGTCTCCGCAATGTCACCATAAAACTTTGGCTGCGGCACTCCCCACCATGCTTGGTACGTGCGTTCGCTTCCAAGCAATATATTCACTTTAACTGACGCTTTCTGCCAATATTTACCCAAAATAAGATTTAACGATTTTAAATCTGAAGATGCTCTATCTATATATCCATCGCTTTCAATAAGTGAGCCTCTAATTTGAAACCTCCAGTTGTTTTTTAAACTACCTGAATTATGTTGTAGACTTAAACGATTTGTGGCAAAACTACCCATGCCCAACGTTACCTGCGTATACTTTAGCGTGTCCAGGTCATTCGTTCGAATATTTACGCTAGCTCCCAACGACGCCCCTCCATTAGAACTTGAGCCAACACCACGTTGAATTTGCACACTTTCAGTGGAAGAAGCAAGATCTGGTAGGTTCACCCAATACACCCCTTGACTTTCGGCATCATTTAAAGGAATTCCATTTATGGTAATGTTGACACGTGTCGGATCAATTCCACGAATTCTTATACCTGTATAACCGACTCCATTTCCCGCATCCGATGATAATACGGTTGAAGGTGTTGTATTCAACAAAAAAGGAAAATCCTTCTGCTGATCCGACTGCTGAATCTGCTTCGAAGAAATGTTAGTTGTGGTAAGTGGAATTCGCTTTGAAACCCGAACTCCGTTTATTACGGAGGCATCTAAAAATTCGTACTCCGATTTTAGTTCAATATCTATTGTTTTGACTTGTGTGCCAACTTCAATAATCTTATCAAAACGTTCAAATTGAATGTGATTAATTTCTAAACCGAACGAACCTTTGTAAGCAGTTTTGAAAACAAAACGACCTTGGTCATCTGTAATCGAATTCCAAGACGAAACAGAGTCAGACAATTGCACATAAGCATTGGCAACTGGTTGCTTTGGATTTGTTGAATAAACGGTTCCTTGTAAGGTAACTTGACCAAATGAGTAACTGCTTAAAGCGGCTACACTAATGATTACTAAAATTAGATTTTTCATTCCTGAATAATTAAAATTCCAGGAGTTGAGAGATACATATCAACTTTCCTACGGCAGCATTATCTGCATCAGGTTCTAGGGTATCATCTCAGCCTTAGACTTTACTAAAGCACCCCTTTGTACAGGAGCAAATCTAGGTTATAAAACCATATTTTGTTGACTGATTTTAAAGATTCTAATGCCTTAAAAAAATAAAACCCGGGCCTATAATGACCCGGATTAGTTTTAAGATGCCTTCTTCCCGACCATAAGCAGTTCGTTAATCACCACTTCGGTGGCATAGCGCATATTGCCATCAGCGTCTTCCCAGCTCCTGTTATTTAACCTTCCTTCAATGCAAACTTCCTGGCCTTTTTGCAAATACTTTTCGGCTATATCAGCTGTTTTGCCCCATGCTACCAAATTGTGCCATTGTGTTTCAGTGACTTGATCACCATTCTTTTTAAATGATTCGTTTGTTGCTAGACTGATTTTAACAACTTTTTTACCTGAAGCTATTTCTTTAACCTCCGGATTGTTTCCTAAGTGGCCGACTAAGCGAACACTGTTTCTTAATGAGTTCATGTGATTGTTTGTTTTAATTGTACTCCAAATAAAAGTGAGAAATACATAAAACTTGTAGCTCAAACCAGTAAATACTCCGAAACCAAGGGTATTAATCTCCCAACAAAAAAAGCGACTTAAATAAGTCGCTTTTTAGTTATAAGTTTGGTGGGTTTTAGATTTCTCCTACCACTGATTCGGTTACATTAATAAGGTGATCACCAACACGCTCTAAAGAAGAGAAGATCGTGTTATAGGTCATGGCTGCTTCCACAGGATATCCAGCCTCTCCAAGTTGATCTTGATTTCTAGTGCGCATTTCATTACGTTTCACATTTATCCGATCTTCAATTTCTCTAGCTTTCTCCTTCGTTACGGAAGCGTAATCCGTCACTTGTAAATTGGTAACCATTTCTTCAAAGCCTTCACTTACCAGTGCAATCATCTCCAACAAGTTTTGGCGCTGCTCTGGCATAAAGTATATTTTCTTTTCGTTTTTAACTTCTATGTTCTTGCCCATCTGGAAGTAGATGTCCCCTATTCGCTCTAAGTCATTGGCTATATTCATATAGGTTCTCAAACGGATAGACGTATCGGAAGTTATTTCTCTGTCTGCAAGCTTTGTGATGTACGCAGTGATTTCAACCTCCATATTGTCTGTGATACTTTCGTATTTCGCCAATTTCTTTTGAAGTTTTCTGCGTTTCTTTTCGTCTTTTTCTTGTATTAAAGCCTCCAAAAATCCATTCATCTTACTGGTTACCTTGCCAAAATGAGCTGTTTCCTTTTGCAATTCAATTGTTGCTAACTCAGGAGTAATGATATTACCAGATATGAATTGAAGCCTGCTGTTGCTTTCATCTTCGTCAAGCTTTTCTTTCACAGTTTTGGTTGCCACTTTAACAAGCCATGGCACAAAGCCAATCATAATTAATACGTTAAGCATATTAAAACTGGTATGAAAAGCAGATAACCCTAAAGCCATTCCTTCTTTTGACGTAGGATCTTCAAAACCGATTGACATCATAAAGCTGGATAACACAGGAAGGAAAAGGGGGAGCACGATAACCATCCATGTTACACCTATAACATTAAACAACGAGTGAATCCTTGCCGAACGTTTAGCCGCAGTATTCCCAACTATTGAGGCCAATTCGGCAGTAATTGTTGTACCAATGTTTTCACCCAATATCATGGCCGCAGAGACTTCAAATGGCAGCCATCCTTGTGCGCACATCGTTAATGTAATTGCCATGGCGGCACTTGACGATTGAACAACAATTGTTAAAATCGTCCCGACCAAAACAAAGAATAAACGTGACCAAATTCCACTATTAGAGAAACTTTTTAACCATTCTAATACCTCTGGATTGTGTTTGATATCCGGTACAGAACCTTTTAACGCACTTAAACCCAAAAACAGAATCGCAAATCCAACGATAAATTCACCCCAGTATTTGACCTTTCCTTTGTTCATAAACAACATCGGAACACCAATTGCGAACAACGGAATAGAGTAAGCCGAAAGCTTTACTTTGAAACCTAAAAATGAAACTAACCAGCCGGTAATCGTGGTTCCAATATTAGCACCCATCATTACTCCTGCAGATTCTAGCAAAGACAACAAGCCTGCATTTACAAAGCTTACAGTCATAACTGTTGTTGCCGAAGACGACTGGACTAAGGCGGTTATTAAAAATCCTGTAAAAACACCGAGTACTCTGTTTTTAGTCATGTTGCCCAAAAAACCACGTAGCTGCGATCCTGCGGCACGTTGAATACCTTCACTCATCATTTTCATTCCAAAAATGAAGAAGGCTAATGACCCAAAGATTTGAATGATACTACCTATTCCAAAGTCCATGTTTTAATTTTTGATATGTTACTGTTTCTTTATCTAAAAAGCTGCGATTATTCCTTTAGTCAACCAGCTAATTTAGACAGAACAAAAATGCACAATATGATGTGGACTGCAACAATAGATAGATTAAATTTTTGTTAAACAGCCTTTTGGTTTTTGACATGTGTTGCTTCTATCCCGTAATTCTTAGCAACATCAATTCTCCACCGCTGACTTGTTTGCCCTACAACACAAGTACTTGATTTTAAGAGCTTAAAAGCAGACGCTTACCAAATCCTTCATGTACAAAACACCATTCAATTATGTGATTCATTGACGGATTACAAGATCTACTAGCTTTTTTTTGATTTTTTGCCCCTTTCAATGTTATGATATTGTTAAGATTGCATTAAGAGTTGATTATTCTTTATTACCATTATCGTAACAATTCAATTGGTTTGCGAACCTTTGTTTCTCTTTATTAATATATAATTATCAAAATGTTAAGTTTTAATAAAATTTTACTCGTTGCTGGTGCAGTAACTATCTTGGCTACCGGCACTGCTTTAGGTCAAAGCACAAAGACGTCTTCTTTTGGGAAAGGCATCAACTTTATCACAGATGACTCTACATTAAAAATCAAATTTCATTATCGAATGCAACAACTGTATGTGGCAGAATATGATGGTAAGGATTGGTCGTCAAACGCTCTTATGCGCCGATCAAGAATTAAACTTGATGGCTACGCATTGACCCCAAAATTGGTGTATAAGGTTGAGCTAGGATTAACTGGTCGAGACATGAGTGTGTCAAGTGAAGCAGGACAAGGTCGAGAAAGTTCACGATTAATTTTAGATGCAGCATTAAAATACCAAATGAATAAACATTGGCAATTGTGGGCTGGTCAAACCAAATTACCTGGCAACAGAGAGCGGGTTGTGTCTTCTGCAAACCTGCAGTTTGTTGATCGATCCAATGTAAACAGTAAGTTTAATATCGATCGTGATATGGGTATTCAACTCCATGGAAAGTTTAAATCTGGTAAGATGATTTTTCAACCAAAGTTTGCCCTTTCTAACGGTGAAGGTAGAGATATAACAGAAGGTAACCACGGCGGTTTATGCTACACGGCACGTTTAGACTTTTTACCTTTCGGCGCCTTTGAAGGCAAAAAGCAGGACTATATCTTGTCTGACCTTACACGCCAATCAACGCCTAAACTTGCTTTTGGTGTAACGTATAATCAAAATCAAAATGCGGTACGTCAGCAAGGTCAGCTGGGCCGATTTGTGACAGATTCGTTAGGCAACTTTGTAGAAAATACTTTAACACAAATTGAAGCCGATATACTTTTTAAATATCAGGGCTTTTCAGTGTTGGCAGAATATGCAATGACTGAAGGAGCAAAACAATTGATAGATGTTTCTAAAAACTTCAATACGGGTTCTGGTCTCAACATTCAAGCCGGTTATTTGTTAAAAAGCAATTGGGAGTTTGCAGCAAGATATACTTCTGTAGCTCCAGACAACGCAACGTTTTCAGGAATAAAAGAACAGAATGAATATACGCTTGGGATTAGTCGATATATCTCAAATCACAATTTAAAAATACAATCTGACTACGGTTTGATTGAGACTGTTGCTGCCTCAAGTAGTACGAATTACAGATTCCGTTTGCAGGTTGAAATGCAACTGTAGATGGTTTAAGACATAAAAAAAAGGGGACACTTTGTGCCCCCTTTTTTATTGAACTGTTTTATATCTTGTTTATCGAATATCGATTTTCACCCACCCAAATGTGATACAATCCATTGGGTAAATCTATAATGTTAATTTGTACTTCCTTATTTGAATTTTTAAACCCACATGGTTTAATTCCATTGCTATTGCCTAAGTCAAGGTAACTACGTTCTTCTCATTTACCTCAGCATCAAAATGACCTAAATCCACTAGTAAGGCAATGGTATAATTTTGGTAAAAAATATGATTGTGGGATTTTATACGTTTTTGGCCGCTTTAAAGGCGTCTCGTAATTGCCTGAATAACACAAACCCATGTTTGGCAAAGAGGCTCAATTTCACACTGGGTTCTCCTCCAAAACGATCATCAAAGTGAATATTAACCCATTTAATACCGTACTTATACTGCTGATAGGTACTAATTAATACATTAGCCAGGTGAAAATCTTTAGGTACATGCTTTACAATAGATTTTAACGTGTCTGTATGCATAAAACGATAAGGTACATTGGCATCACGAACCCAAACCCTAGTTGCAATCCATATAAACGAACTCACAATTCTTGAGATGTAAAATCGCTTCCATCCGTCGTCACGTGTCTTTCTGTACCCATATACCGCCTGATGCTCTTTACTCGCATCCACGCAAGATTGGAAATATGTTGGGTTGCACTGACCATCTGAATCCATTTGAAATACCCATTGGGCATTGCTCTCTATAGCCAGCTGATACCCATAAATGCAGGATTGTCCATGCCCACTATTGGCTTTATCTACAACCTTAATCTCGTCGTTAGACTGGGCATACGATTGCATGATGTCAATACTCTTATCTTTTGAACCATCGTTAATGACGCAAAACACGAAGTTGGACAGGTTTGCGCGCAAAACTGGTAACCACGCGTCAATCACATGTGAAAGTGATTCTTCTTCGTTATAAACGGGCATTACCACCCATACCAAATCATCTTTCTGCATCTTGAATTATTTGTTCTGCTGTGTCCAAAGCCATTTCAATGGCTTCATCCGTATTGATATAGGTATACCGCGCCAATCGACCCGAAAAATAAACATTGTTCGATTTGTTTTCCTCTTGTGCAAGTGCCCAGTACCTTTTAAAAAGTGCCGCGTTATCGTCAGCTGGTACGGGATAATATGGATCCCCTTCCCACGTAGGTACTTCGTATGAAATTACCGTATTGGCCGATTCCTGTTTCGTAACATGTTTTATTTCGACCGACCGAGTGTATGGGTGGTCATTGGGGTAATTAATTTGGACACATGGCTGTTTGTACTCCTCCTTAAAATCTTTAAAAGAAATATCTAATGACCGCCAAGGCAACTTACCATATTGAAAATTAAAATACGCGTCAATTGGTCCAGAATAAAGAGTTGCTTTTGTAGGCTTTATCGTGTTCCGAATCGATTCAAAATCTGTTTCAAGTTGAACGTCGATTAATGGATTATCAATCATTTTACCGAACATCTCAGTGAAACCATCTTTCGGTGTCAATTGATACTCATGATCTACATATCGAATGTCTTTATTAAATCGAATAGGAATTCTACCACAAACAGACTTATTCAAATCTTTCGGATGCATCTCCCACTGCTTTAACGTGTAATTCAGATAAAAGGCTTCGTACAACTCTTTGCCTACACGCGAGAGCACAAACTCTTCAGAGTTAGCAGGTTCGTCGTTGGGCACTCGTATTTCATTTAAGTACGATTCAGCCTCTTCTGCTGTGAATGTTCGATTAAAAAACTGTCCGAGGGTTAATAAATTGATCGGAAATGGGTAAAGAGACCCGTTAAATGAGCTTCGCACCTCATAGTTACCTGGGATCCAGTCGGTGTATTGGCCCAAATAGTCTATCAATTCCTTTTTATTACTTCTAAAATAGTGCGGTCCATACTGATGAATTAGAACACCAGATTCGTGAACTCTATCGTAACAGTTACCCGCGATATGGTCGCGTTTGTCTATTATTAAACTCTTCCATCCTTTGCGTAGAGCCATTTGTTCAGCCACAACACAACCAACCGGACCAGCGCCTACAATTAATAAGTCGTATTCTTTCTCCATCCAGTTATAACGGAATATTTCCGTGCTTTTTCTTAGGTAATGTATCTACCTTATTCTCTAACATTTTAAATGCCTTGATCAACTTGATTCTTGTTTCTTCAGGCATGATAACTTCATCTACAAACCCACGTTCAGCTGCTCTATATGGATTCGCAAAGATTCCAGCATACTCTTGCTCTTTTTCTGTTAAGGCTTGTACAGGATCGTCTGACGAAGCAATTTCACGTCTAAAAATAATCTCCGCAGCTCCTTTAGCCCCCATAACGGCAATTTCTGCACTTGGCCAAGCAAAATTCATGTCTGCCCCTATGTGCTTTGAATTCATCACATCGTAAGCACCTCCGTAGGCCTTCCTTGTTATAACGGTTACTCGTGGCACTGTTGCTTCACTAAAAGCATACAGTAGTTTCGCACCGTTGGTGATAATCGCATTCCATTCTTGATCTGTACCTGGCAAAAATCCAGGGACATCTTCTAAAACAAGTAAAGGAATATTATACGCGTCACAAAAACGCACAAAACGTCCCGCTTTTTGACTTGATTTAACATCCAGAACCCCAGCCAAAAATGCCGGTTGGTTGGCCACTATGCCAATACTGCGTCCACCCATACGGGCAAAACCTACAACTATATTTTCTGCAAAATCCTTGTGAACCTCAAAAAACGAATCAGCATCAATAAGGCCATGTATCACCTCACGCATGTCGTAAGGTTGGTTTGGATTTTCCGGCACAATATCACTGAGTACTGGTCTTGACTCATCGGTCAAAACATAATCGCTGATAGGTGCCCTTTCCTCACAGTTTTGAGGTATGTAACTAAGTAATTTTTTAATGTTGTCCATCAAAGCAACCTCATTGGCCGCTGTAAAATGTGCTACTCCTGATTTTGTAGAATGAACACTTGCTCCACCAAGTTCTTCAGAAGTCACTTCCTCATTGGTTACCGTTTTAACCACATTCGGCCCTGTAACAAACATATATGAAGTGTCTTCCACCATCATGATGAAGTCCGTAATAGCAGGACTATAAACAGCCCCACCTGCACAAGGACCCATAATGGCTGAAATTTGAGGAATCACACCACTCGCTCTTGTGTTTCTGTAAAAGATATCAGCGTAACCGCCTAAAGAAACAACGCCTTCTTGAATACGTGCTCCTCCACTGTCGTTTAGTCCGATTAATGGTGCCCCATTTTTCATGGCAAGGTCCATGATTTTACAAATTTTTTCGGCATGAGTTTCCGAAAGTGACCCACCAAAAACTGTAAAATCTTGAGAGAATACAAACACCAATCTTCCATTTACGGTGCCGTAACCTGTTACCACACCATCTCCAAGGTAATGTTGTTTATCTAAGCCAAAATCAGTGCTCCGATGTTTAACAAAGGCTCCCACTTCTTCAAATGAATTCTTATCTAAGAAATAAGCCAAACGTTCACGTGCCGTGAGCTTACCTTTACCATGCTGAGATTCAATTCTCTTCTCTCCACCACCTAGTAATGACTCACTTCGCTTTCGTGTTAACTTGTCTCTACGTTCCTGTTTGTTCATGCTTTTATCCCAACTAATAATTATGGAAATTGTCCAAGTACCTAGGTAATTGATGCGATTTAAACCGCACTGCAAATTAAGTCCCGAAATGCCAAAAACAAAAAGTCTCGTTCACGAAGTGTGAACGAGACTTTCCGATACAAAATATCTTAAAACTACTTCATTATCTGTAGTTTCTGTGTAGATGTAAATTCTCCGTTTTTAACTTCAACCATGTACATGCCAGCCTCAAGACCTTCAACATTTAATGATTGACTAAATACGTCAGCATTTACAGATTCATTCAATACAACTCTTCCATTGATATCGTATACAGTTACCGTTCTATTGTTTTCTCCACTTGTGATTTCCCAATCGATTGCAACGTTATCAGTGGCTGGATTTGGGTAAATAGTAACAATATCATTTAAAGTAACGTCAGCAACGCTAACACCCCATCCTTGCTTGTTCCACCATACAATATTTTTTGAACCTAAGTTATTTGCATTACCTGGCGCTACTTCTGGAGTAATCGGGTTAGTTCTGTTTAGTAAGATACTCATTACCTGAATCTTAATATTGTTTGATGCAGTGATTCCAACATTTAATGTAATATTTCTCTTTAAATGCATAGTATCACCTACACCCATATCCTTGTGTAGTTCGCGTACATAAACACTGCCATTTGGCAAAGCGGCGATTAATTGATCTGTTGTAGAACGAAGTACAATTTGATATCCAACTGTATCACCTGCGAAAGCAGAGTCTCCTGAAACTAGCTTTAAAACCGCATCCACCTCAATCGGGGTTTGGTTAGACTGGCTGCTATTCAATTGTGTAGGAGATATTATCTCGTCAACTGACCAGTCAATTGTTCTTTGTGCAAACGCTGCGCTTGCCATTGTGAACATGATTAAACTTAAAACGTAAACTTTTCTCATTTTTTATTAGAATTAGGAAAGCAAGTTGGAGTTTTTTTTGTCAATAAACAAATGGGAGTTACCTAAATATGTGGTGCAAATCCTCAACAGTGACCTGTTTTAGGTACGATTCTTCGGTTTTAATCAAACCGTCGCTTAACGATTGTTTTTTCTCTTGTAGTTTGATAATTTTTTCTTCGACCGTACCACTGGTGACGAATTTAAAACTAAATACATTTTGGGTTTGACCAATTCGATGCGTGCGATCAATGGCTTGGTTTTCTGCCGCAGGATTCCACCATGGGTCTAGCATAAAGACATAATCTGCCGCTGTAAGATTCAGGCCAAATCCGCCCGCTTTTAATGAAATTAAAAAGACTTGTTTATCTCTATTTTGAAAAGACTCGACTTCCCTTTTTCTGTCTTTTGCTTTTACTGACCCGTCCAAATAACAGTAACTAATGCCGTTGGCTGCAAGTAAGTTTTGTATCAACGATAAATGACCCACAAATTGAGAAAAAATGAGTAATGTATGATTTTGCTCCAACGCTGATGCTAGCCTTTGTTCTATTTCTAGAAACTTGCCTGACGATGCCTCGTACATTGGATTGTTTAACACGGGATGATTGGCAATTTGTCGCAACTTGGTTAAACCCGCTAATATTTGAATCCTTGACTTAGCTAAGCCATTGTTCTTCACTGCATCCAAAATCATGTTGCGGTATGTTGACTTTGTTTTCTCATATACGTCCTCTTGCTCTTCAGTCATATCACAGAATATAATCTGTTCAGTTTTAGGCGGAAGGTCGTGTGCTACTTGGAACTTCGTTCGCCGCATTACAAAAGGTTTAATGATACTCTGTAGTTCGTCCGACTTTTCAAGGTTTGCCAATTTTTCAATCGGCTGAACATATTCTTTACTAAAGAACTTGTGGTTACCAAGTAATCCTGGGTTTACGAAATTCATTTGACTCCACAAATCCATAATAGTGTTTTCAATTGGCGTACCCGTCAGTGTAATCCGAATATTTGCATCCAGCTGTGTAATGCGTTTGGCCAATTGTGATGTTGGATTTTTGATAAACTGGCTCTCGTCCAACAAAACCACATCAAATGTGAAAGATGAAAATAGGTCTATATCGTTCCTCAGCGTGCCATAGGTTGTAATGACAACATCGGCCTCAGCAAATTGCTGGGCATCCTTTGCTCTATGAACGCCAACATGACTCTGAACAATTAACCCTGAAGTAAAATTCTGAGCCTCCTGTATCCAATTATAAATTAAGGAGGTTGGAACCACCAATAGATTAGTTGCCCGTGCTGCGGTCTGATTGGTAAATAAAGACCCTTGCGTTTGTGTTACTGCTTCGTCCTTCAAAAGGTTTTCTTCTTTTACCTTCTGCAAAAAGGCCAGGGATTGGACGGTTTTACCTAACCCCATATCGTCTGCTAAACAGCCACCGAAACCCAATTCATAAAGAAAACACAACCAATCGTACCCTGCTTTTTGATACGGGCGTAAGGTGCCATTAAAGTTTTTTGGTAACGCTCTCTCGCTGATTCCGTCAAAGTCGGCAATAGAACCAACTGATGAAATCTTATTATTGGTTAAAAAAGGTTTGACTAAACCGACATGATGTTTCTTCAACCGAAAGTTGGTTTCAGAAGTAGAGAAGGCCGCTAATCCTTTAATTTGCTCACGCCATTTCTCTGGTATTAATGCTGTTTTACCGTTGGGTAGCACTATCGATTCTTGTTCGTTTATTATGGCTTGGCGTAACATCTTTATTTCAATTTCTACACCCCCTAAGATAACTTTCGCCTTCACATCAAACCAATCTCCCGATTCTGTTGCAACAAGTTCGATACTAGACGTCTCTAGGCTGTATTCCTTCTCAAAGCTTTGGTTGACAGTAAATCCTGCTTTGTCTAAATCATGTTTATGGTGGGTTACCCAATCCACCAAACCAGCTATGTCAATAGGGTAGTCGAAACCAAACTCCGACCCTTCGAAATGATGAATTCCCATAACCTCAAGCGTCTGCTTTTTGATTTCTTCCCACGGTTTTGATCTCTTTATCCGTTTAAAAACAAACGACTCATTTTCCTTTTCCATTCGTACCGAAACATATTTTTCGGAGTGGTAGGGGAATACGTATTGATCATACTGAAACCCAAGAGTAAATCCAAATTGGTTATTCATCAGCCGCTGCAACTGAATTACTGGTTTTGCCTGGTGCTTCTCACTTCGTATGTCGAAACCAACAGCATATACATTATGCTCTTCTATTAAGGGGACGATTACTTTTTTGAAGTAGGACTCTTCTGTCCGTTTGGGTATTTCAATAAACCGTTTATTAATAAACGGCTGGAGTTTTTGTCCGTTAAAGCCTTTTTCAAAAAATAACACCCTTCCGCCCGCTATCAGGTAACAAGGAGATCGAGTCAACAATATGGCATGGTTTTGCGCAAATGGGACTCTGTGGTTATCATGCTTAATTGTGGCGAAGTAATGTGTATTATCAGGATTTCGCCGTAAATGAAATAACGCCGTGGCTGGTTCTTGGCACCATTCTATTGGTTCGGCGATTATGTTTTTTTGTTTTTTAAGGAACAACTGTCTTCCCTTTATTAACTCCATGACTTTAGCCAAGCGTTTTTCAATATGTGGTCTTATTTGCTTTTCATACACCACCTTATCAAAATGCTTAGAAAAATACTCTGACGGCCTTATTTTTTTGACCTTCGAAAACCGCTTAACGATATATTCTGGAAGACATTCATCTAGTAGAGTAAGTGCCTCGTAGTCAGGGGCTTCCATCTTCTTGTCGTAATAGTCGGCATTTCTCGAATGTATGCGTTGATGCACCATCGACATATTTCCTGCTGAGGTTAGTTGAACGACATACCCTTCTATTGTCGGTCCGAGATTCGGATGACTAGAGATGGAATACACCAATTCGTATCGCGCCGTTGCAGGTATTTTCATATAAAAATAGAAACTACAAAAGCCGTAAAAATAGAACGGTTTTTATTCAGGAAGAAATTGAAAAGGTAAAATTTCGACTTAAAATTTAAAGTCTTCCATAAACTTTGTGGTGAAATTTCCAGATTGGAAAGTTTCATCCTCCATAAGTTTAATCTGTAGCGGTATAGTTGTTTTTACACCATCAATGATAAACTCATTCAATGCACGGTGCATTTTTGTTATCGCTTCTTTACGTGTATTTGCTTTAACAATCAATTTTGCCACCATCGAATCATAATTCGGTGGGATTTTGTACCCTGCGTAAATATGGCTATCTACACGAACGCCGTGTCCACCAGGTTTGTGCAATACTGTTATAGTCCCAGGGCTAGGTCTAAAGTTATTGAACGGGTCTTCAGCGTTAATTCTGCACTCGATACTATGACCTTGTGGTAGATAATTTTTACCTGTAATTGGAATGCCGGCAGCAAGTTTAATCTGCTCCATGATTAAATCGTGGTTGATTACCTCTTCCGTTACCGGGTGTTCCACTTGAATACGCGTATTCATTTCCATGAAGTAGAAATTCTTGTCTTTATCAACAAGGAATTCGACCGTACCCACTCCTTCATATTTAATAGCTGATGCCGCTTTAATTGCTGCTTCACCCATTTTCTTACGCAACTCTTCATCTACGAAAGGGGAAGGTGCTTCTTCAATTAGTTTTTGGTGTCTTCTTTGTATAGAACAATCACGCTCACTTAGATGGCACACTTTTCCATATTGGTCTCCAGCAATCTGAATTTCGATATGACGTGGTTCCTGCACAAATTTTTCTAAGTACATGCCATCATTTCCGAAAGCAGCGGCTGACTCTTTCCGAGCGCTGTCCCATGCCTCTTCAAATTCGTCATCACTCCAAACAATACGCATTCCTCGTCCACCTCCACCAGCTGTGGCCTTCATTATAACCGGATAACCGATTTCATCATTGGCTAACTGAATTCCTTGCTCAACACTATCAAGCAATCCTTCAGAACCTGGTATACATGGCACACCTGCAGCAATCATTGTTGCTTTGGCGTTTGCCTTGTCTCCCATTCCATTAATCATTTCGGGTGAAGCTCCAATAAATTTCACTCCACTTTCACGACACAGCTCAGAAAACTTAGCATTTTCCGATAAAAATCCATATCCGGGATGAATAGCGTCTGCGTTGGTAATTTCAGCAGCAGCCATAATATTAGCCATGTTCAAATACGAATCTGTACTTGGTGGTGGCCCAATACATACTGCTTCATCAGCAAATTTTAAATGAATACTGTCTTTGTCGGCAGTAGAATAAACAGCTACCGTTTTAATACCCATTTCTTTACAGGTTCTAATAACACGTAAAGCTATTTCACCTCTGTTTGCAATCAGAATTTTGTTAAACATTTCTTGTGACGTTAGTGAAAGAAAATGAGCCTTAAATAGGTTCTACAATAAACAATGGTTGATCATACTCAACTGGCGATGCATCGTCAACACATACTTTAACAACACGCCCAGCCACTTCTGATTCTATTTCGTTAAACAACTTCATAGCCTCTACTATGCAAATTGTTTGACCAACTCTAACCTCGTCGCCAACTTCAACAAAATAAGGCTTATCTGGGGTTGGGCTTCTGTAGAAAGTCCCAATCATTGGTGATTTGATTTCTGTACCTGATACCTCATCGGCTGCAGGTTTTTCTGCTGAAGCTGCAGTATCTGCGATAGCTGCAGGGGCCGCAGGTGCGGCGGCTGCAGGGGCAGACATAACAGGAGCTTGAGCAACTGAAAGAACTTCAGTTTTTCCAGAGTTCTTTTTAATCTTTATGCTAAAATCGTTTCTTTCGATTTCTAAATGGTCAACCTTTGAACTGGAAACCAGTTTTACCAGTGATTGAATTTCTTTTAAATCCATAATTCAAATTAAGCTAAATTATTCGATAAAATGTAATGCGTTTTTATGACGGATCGTATGCCCACTTAACGTAGATCGCTCCCCATGTGAAACCACCTCCAAATGCGGCTAAAATAATATTGTCACCCTTTTTCATTTGCTTTTCATAATCCCACAAGCACAATGGCAAGGTGGCAGATGTTGTATTTCCGTAACGTTGAATGTTTAACATAACCTTCTCAGCAGGCAAGCCCATTCTATTCGCTGTAGCGTCAATAATTCTTTTGTTTGCTTGGTGTGGCACCAACCAGGCAACGTCATCTGAAGTAAGACTGTTGCGCTCCATAATGTCATAACTCACTTGAGCCATATTCGTAACGGCAAACTTAAAAACAGTTTTGCCCTCCTGATATACAAAATGTTGTCTAGCATCAATTGTTTCATGAGACGGAGGCAAAGCTGATCCGCCAGCTTTTTGATGCAAGAACTCTCGTCCTGCTCCATCAACCTTTAGGATACTGTCCATAATACCCACTTCATCTTCCGTAGGTTCTAACAAAACAGCACCAGCGCCATCGCCAAAAATGATGCATGTATTTCTATCCTCGTAATCAAGAATCGAGGACATTTTATCTACGCCCACCACTACAACTTTTTTGTATTGGCCAGATTCGATAAATCGTCGTCCAGTTTCCATGGCAAATAAAAATCCTGAGCAAGCAGCAGCAAGATCATATCCCCAAGCATTAACAGCGCCAATTTTATCGCATATTACGTTCGAGGTTGCAGGAAAAACATAGTCTGGTGTGACAGAGGCACAAATAAGCAAATCGATTTCAGCAGCATCAATTCCCCTTTTCTCCAACAATCCTTCTACAGCAGGAACCGCCATAGCTGAAGATCCTTGTCCTTCGCCGGTTAACTTTCTTCGTTCAATGATACCCGTTCTCGATCTTATCCATTCGTCAGTGGTATCAACCATCTTTTCTAAATCAAAGTTGGTGACAACCTGATCTGGAACGTAACCATTAACTGCTGTAATTGCGGCATGTATTTGACTCATTGCAATAAATTAAGCGGTAAAAATATAAAAATTAGAGCTTTGCTTTGATCTTTTGGATAAGATTCGAAAGCACAACCTGTTTGGTAAGTCTAATCATATTCACAAAAGTATTGGCTTTAGATATACCGTGTCCTATGATTATTGGCTTGTTTACACCAAGGATAGCGGTCCCTCCATAAGATTCAAAATTGAATCTATCTAGAAAATCGTCTTTGATGCCCCGTTTTTTTAGTTTGTAAAAGAACCCTTCACATGTTTTTAAAACGATGTTTCCGGTAAAACCATCACACACAATTACGTCGGCTGTATCCGAGAATAAGTCTCGACCTTCAATATTCCCAATGAAATTGATTCCTCGGGTGTTTTCAAGAATAGGGTAAACTGCTTGGTTAAGCATATTTCCTTTTTCCTTCTCTTCACCAATACTCAGTAAACCTACACGCGGATTATCAATACCCAAAACATGTTGAGCATATAAAGATCCCAGGATACCAAATTGTCCCATCACATCTGGTTTAACATCGGCATTTGCCCCGACATCTAATATCAGGCCATTGCTTCCGTCAATTTTCGGCACAAGAGATGTTAAAGAAGGTCTTAAAATACCATCAATTGCTTTAACGGTATATAGAGCACCAACCATCATAGCTCCAGTATTACCTGCTCCAGCAAAACCATCAATCTGTCCTTCAGCAAGAAGCTTAAGGCCAATGTTGATACTCGAATTTCTTTTTTGAGAAATAGCTCTAGTTGGGTGTTCGGCCATACCAATTGTTTCATCGGCATGGACAATTTCCACTCTGTTCGCAACATCACTCGCCTTCAGTTGAGTTTCGATGATAGCTTTATCACCAATCAACGTCAGTTGGACATCACTTAAATCGGGCTCAGAAAGTGCGCTGATAACACCTTTCAGTGTTTCATTTGGGGCAAAATCCCCTCCCATCACGTCTATCCCAATTTTCATAAAATTGTTTTGGAATAAATTCCTAAGCGTCTTCGTTTACGTCAATGACCTTCATGCCTCGGTACATTCCTGTCTCAAGGTTCAATCTATGGTATTGAGATACTTCTCCTGTCTTAGGATCTTTGATAAGTTGCTTGAAACCAAGCTTGTCATGGGTTCTTCTCTTGTCTCTCCTAGTTCTGGAGATTTTTCGTTTTGGATGAGCCATACTATCAGTTTTTAAATATTTCTTTTAGTTTTTGCCACTCTGGGTGATTCGAATTATCCGTTTCATCCTTTTCTGTGGTCAACATTTCTAATACATTCTCGTCACATTCCTCTCTATTTATCGCGTCTTTGCATTCTAACTTCATAGGTAAAGATAGCGCAACGTAGTCATATAAATGATTTGTTAAATCAATTTCATATGCATTGCTATCTACACTAATCAAATCAGACTCCGCTTCTATTTCCTTGTCGGTTATTTTGACGTGAAGGTGTTGTACACTTTCTACAGGATACTGAAGTTCGTTCAAACACACATCACAATTTTTGGTAACCCAACCTGAAAGGATGAAGTCACAAACGATGTGTCGTTCTGATCGCTCTAAATGTAAATGAACATTAACTTTCCCTTTTTGGATTAAATCCTGCTCAATTAATGCAAAAAACTCATCGGTAAGTTGATACCTAAACTCGTGTAAACCTTCCTTTAACGAACCAAATTGTACCGTGAAATCTTTGCGTGCCATCTCCACTCCCAAAAGGGTCGGCAAAATTAGTATAATTTGTGGAAAAAAAGAACTTTATTTCAGATTGGGAACACCTATACTAAATTTTTCTCTTCGGTGTGTTTTGTAGGCCAACGGTGACTTATTTAACTCATTGGATTCCAGTCGGTTTAGATAGATTTTTTTGGCTTCAAAAATTGCACTCACTAAAGAGGTAATGTCTGCAGTTCCTTTACCAGCTATATCGTAAGCGGTTCCGTGGTCTGGTGATGTCCTAACAATTGGTAAGCCAGCTGTATAGTTTACACCATTATGAAATGATATCTGTTTAAAAGGTATCAATCCCTGATCATGATACATGGCAAGTACTGCATCGAACTGCTCGTAGGCCTTGGTTCCAAAAAATCCATCAGCGGCATATGGTCCATATACGAGCTGACCTTGTTCTAAAAATGTATTGATTGCAGGTGTAATGATTTCGTTTTCCTCTTTACCAATCAAGCCATTATCTCCACTATGTGGATTTAAACCAAGAACGGCAATTTTAGGCTTCCGTAGTCCAAAATCGAATTTCAACGAGTCTGAAAGAACCTGAATCTTCTCCTCAATAAGTTGCTGTGAAAGACTCTTGGCTACTTCTGTAATTGGAATATGACCCGTCACAACGCCTACTTTTAGGTCGTCACTCGTTAGAATCATCATATAACTGTCCACCTCAAACGTCTTCGCCAGAAAATCAGTATGACCAGCAAAGTCAAAAGTGTCTGACTGAATGGTGTTCTTATCAATGGGTAAAGTCACCAAATTGTGAATTTGCCCTGATTTAATATCTTCAACTGCACTTGTTAATGCATCAAGTGCCAAAGCACCTGTTTCAGGACTTGCCTCACCTGGTTTAATCTGAATTGATTTATCGCCGACTTCTTTTAAGTTTATCTGACCCTCAACACAATCCTTTGTATCAGTAATCAAATTGTACCTAAGATCAGGCAAATCAAGCATCTTGCAGTAATGTGTAAATACCGCAGAACTTCCATATAAAACTGGTGTACAGTGGTTAAAAAGATACGGTGTACTAAAGGCACGAAGCATGGTTTCCATACCTATACCATTAGCGTCTCCTAACGTAAATCCTAACTTTGTTTCTTTAAAATCCAATGCGTGTGATTAAGACACAAAAATACATTGGGATATCCAAAGGACAGTCGTTATTTAAGAATATGTGAATGGTGTAAGACTAGCTAATTAGCTTTTGTCTTAACATAAATTCAAGTTTCTCGTTGGTTTCTATCAACTCAACAACATCCATTTGATTCTTTTTGCCTTCCAAAAATTTCTGGTAAGCCTCTTGAACCGTTTTACGAACCAAATCAACATTCATTGGCTTGTAAAGGTATTTGAAGATTTGACCGCGATTAATCCCGTCAACAACAACGTTCAATTCAGAACAGCCAGTCAACAAAATACGGGTGATAAACGGTTACTTAACTTTATCTCTTAAGTGGTAAACATTAGGCTGACGTTTTACAGGTAAACTTTTCCTCACCCAACTGTTCCACGAGTCTACGGCTTGTGTAAGGACTAGGATCAGATAGATATGATTCAAGGGGCTTGAACTCCATAAAGCGAATATACAAATAATATTACGCGTTAGTAATATATAAAACTAG
>JAIBDD010000024.1 GCA_024679565.1 Bacteroidota bacterium
GACTTTTTGTTTCTTTTTTGGTCTCAAAAATGAAAATCGGTTATAGGCTGATAAGCCTAATGGAAGAAAGTCAGAAGGCTGACAAGCCTAAGCGAAGAAAAGAAGCCTAATCATAGAAAAAATGAAAGTCTGATTAAAAAAGCACAAACTCCTAAAAAAGATCAACTTTCAATTGACAATTTCACATCTCCGAGCCCTTCAATTTCCGCAACAATGGAATCACCTGCCCCAATATTCACCATTGGCCCTAACGCCCCTGACAATAAAACTTCCCCCGCACGCAGCGGATGTCCATTATCCGACATTACCTGTGCTAACCACAAAGCTGCGTTCAGCGGATTATCCATGCACGCGGCACCCGTGCCTTCCGAAGCAATTTCGCCATTTTTAGTCATAGACATTTTGCAACCGGTCAAATCAATATTTTCAATTTTCACCTTGTTATGGCCTAAAACGAAGTGGCTTGCAGACGCATTATCTGCAATGGTGTCCGTTATGCGAATGTTCCAACTTTCCACTCGGCTGCCCACAACTTCAATCGATGCCACTGCATAATCAATAGCGGCTTCGAGTTTCTCCATAGTAATGTCTCCTTCCAAATCATCCTTCATTACAAAAGCAATTTCCGCTTCAGCCTTTGGTTGCATCAATACCGAAGTAGATAATGTACCTCCGTTGTCAACCTCCATGGTATCGAAAAGAACTCCATAATCTGGTTGGTCAACACCAAGCTGCTTTTGTACCGCAAAAGATGTAAGACCAATTTTTTTACCGACTACTTTTTCTCCAGCATCCTTTCGCTTATTGATATTTATTTCCTGCACGCTGTAAGCCATCGCAACATCTGTTTCTCCAATCACAGTGCGTATCGGATCGCATGGTGTTTTATAGGCATTTGCGTTATACAATATCTCGGCGGCAATTTGCTGTTTCTGATTCATTTATTTGTTTTAAAAGACAATATTACCGAGACAATTTGGAAGACAAAAACCAATTGATAAAAGAAAAAATTCACTGTTGGAATTTCAATCGATTTTTCATGCCATTAAAAGTTAAATTTGCGCCAGCATGTTGCCAAAGAAAATTATCGCTTTGTTGTTTGTCGCATTGGGTTTTACAACTCAAATTTATGCGCAAATTCTGCCAAATTTTGGAGGCCAAAGAGCGGGCTTGTCTACCTTAAGCTTTCTGAAAAACGACCTTAACCCTCGTTCGGTTGGTATGTCTGGAGCAAGTATCGCCAATAAAGTTGATGCCTATTGCGCAACATCTAACCCTGCCGCCCTTGCAACCTTATCTGAAAACACTTTAGGGTTAAGTCACTTTTTAGTAGGTGCAGGCATTCAACAATCCTTTTTATCATACCAGCACAAACTTAAAAATGAGGCTACCATGGGATTGTCGGTAAATTCTTTGAACAGTGGTGATATGTTGGTGCGTACAGAATTTCAACCGGACGGAACTGGCCAATACTTTAGCATGAGCCAAAATGCGGTTAAAGGAACGTATGCGACTAAACTTTCAAAAATGTTTAGCCTTGGCGTAGGCATAAGCTACATTTATGAAACCATGCAAGACTACAACAATAGTACCGCCGCTATTGATCTTGGGTTTCTGTATCAAACAGATTTTAAAAATCTTCGATTTGCAGTTGTCGTGCAGAATTTCGGTGGAAGTTCGACGATCAATGGCTCTACTATAGCGGTCGATTATAACAGAAATGGACCACTTGAACTTGGTCGTTACTCTTTACCAACCGTATTTAAAATGGGTTTTGCCATTGACGCTTTGAGAAAAGAAAAACACGTCATTGTTGGTTCTTTGCAACTGAACAATCCAAACGATAATGCAGAAAATATTCGTATAGGTTTTGAGTACCAATACCGCAAACTCTTCCAAATTCAAACGGGTTATAAACTAAGCGTGAAAGGACAAAGCTTCCCAACATTTGGCTTTGGATATGCGTCTAAATTGGGCGTTAACCCATTACGGATTAATTACGGTATGAACCCAACCAATTATATGGGAACACAACACAATTTTGGAATACAGTTGACCTTTAACAAAATGGAGCGATAGTATGCGTAAGTCAATCAAAAGCTTTCTACTGGTTTCTGTGCTCTTTGTTAGTTGCGATGGATTTTTTGGGACAGAAACTGACCTAGACTTTATCGAAACCCCCGAATTCCAAATTCGTGATATCTCTTACGTTCCAATTCAGCCGGCGTTAACCAACTTCATTCGTCCAATAGACATCACAACGGGTTTTGACGAACTGATTTATGTGATAGATGAAGCTACTGAAGAAGTAATTTCGCTTGATGAATCTGGACGTGAACTTGGTAGGTTTACTGTTCAGGGTGCTCGATCAATCGTTCAAGACAGACGCTTTGACCTATTGGTCATTGGATCTAAAACAGACACCATCTCAGGTCAAGCTTTTGATTTAACATGTATTTATAGAATTGATTTGCATGGTGCAAACGGTGCGTATGGCATACGTCACGCCAAAATATCAAATGAAATAGTTCATCCATTTTATTATAAATCT
The DNA here is from genome assembly GCA_024679565.1 of Bacteroidota bacterium. Classification (GTDB taxonomy): domain Bacteria; phylum Bacteroidota; class Bacteroidia; order NS11-12g; family UBA9320; genus UBA987. The sequence continues at coordinate 2,552 of JAIBDD010000024.1, forward strand.
ACGTTCTCTAGCACAGACCCGTCAGTCATTTTTAACAGAATTGGCGTTTTGGCCAACAATGATTATTACGTTACGCGCAACGGAAACGGAGGAAACAACTTTGATGGACCGGATGATGCTATTTTACGTTTTGACTCTGAAGATAACTTCGTAACCCCAATAGCGGTTAGTTCAAACGGGGCGCTTTATCGTGACTATTTCAAAAAACCTTTCGGGGTGGTAACCACTGTTCAGCCGCCTCAAATTTCTGCCAATGGAAACAACGATTTTTTGTTTTCCAGTGTAGACCCTCAAGGTGTCATTAAGGTGCAGTACATCGAGTATATTGAAACGGAATTCGGTGCCACTTACGAACCAAGGGTTATGACAACAACGGAAGATGAAGCTGATGGATTCTTAACATTCCCTTATCGTTTTGACGACCCAACAGGTGTCTCACTTGCTGGCGATGGAACCAATCATATCTTCATTACCGATTCAAAAAAAGACTCTTTATACCTTTTCTCTTTAAACGGATTTGAAGGCGTCAAACCTCCTCCAGGATATAGTTCAACAAAGTACATCAATGTATCTTTTGGTGGAACGGGCACTGGCTTATCGCAATTTAAGGAACCCACTGGCATTGCTTACAAAAACAAAGTCGTTTACATTGCCGACGCAGGAAATGGCCGGATTTTAAGGTTTAAATTAACCACTGATTTCGATTAACCACTCAACCGTTTTTTGTCGGTCGATTTTCCCAGATTCTGTTCTTTTAAACTCGTTTACCCAATATATATGTTTGGGCATCTCAAATTTTTCAAGTTCCTTTTGGAGTAGGACATCCAATTGTATTGGCCTATCTTTTTCTAAGCCAACAAAAACTAGTTTTTCTCCAAGCGCGTCATCTAATCTTTTCCAAAGAAAGTATCTTATCGAAAGATTGTTCTCCATTAAAATGTTATCAATCTTTGATTTTACTGCATGTAAATGAAGCTTAACACCACCACTGTTCAACACTTCGTCAGCCCTCGATAAAAACTGAATTACCCCGTCCTTGATACGCCCTAAATCGTTGGTTTGAATTTCAAGGCCAATTGAATGTATTATAAAATTCATGCAGCCAGTTTCACCTAAGCTAACTTCCACACCATCAAGTAAGGCAAACGTATTGGATTCCATTGTTCGCATGTTTCTCAATCCAACATGACTAGCTGTTTCTGTCATACCGTAAGAATGAAATACTTGAACTGAATTATCCTTCATAAAATGGTGGATCTTTGTTTCTAATGCAGGGCTAAGCGCTGCACCTCCAAGCAAAATAGTTTTGAAGCGGCGTAATTTTTTTACAGATTCAGGATGATCCAAGATGTTGGCCATCTGATAGGGAACTAAACTCACAAATGAGAATGGATGATCCTCAACTAACGGCTTCATTGGGTTTGCTGCAGGTTCGTATAACGCCAGGTTCCAATTGAAAATAACACTGCGCAAAACAAGCATCAATCCGCCAACTTTGTCTGTTGGCAAGCAAATTAAAACATGTTCATCTTTCGATAAACCTAACGCCAATTTACTGCCCTCTGCACTCCATCGAACTAAGTCGTCAGAAAGATGGATTGGCTTAGGCTCACTCGTGGAGCCAGAAGTTGTAATACGAATTGATTTTTTCTTTTGCCAATTATTCAGTGTTGCTTTCAGTTCTTTTGGCAACTCATCAGGCAAATGAGTTAGGCTTATCTTACCTTCAAATAGCCTCATGCATGATATAGTTTATCCAACAAATCGTCTACTTGACCTTCATCGTTGTAAATATGAGTTGAAACACGCATGCAGTGTAAATCACTTTCGCCAACATATCGTAAAATCCACTTCTCCTTCCTCAAATCTTCATATACCAGTCGGTCGTTACCTTCAATTTTAAAAGAAGCGATTCCCCCTCTCGATTGCTGTTCTTTAGGTGTAAGTAAATCGAACTTTGGATTGCTTAAAATCCCATCAACAAAGCGTTGATTTAGCGATTTAATCCGTTTTGCCACACGTTCCATTCCAATATTCAACATAAAATCAGCAGCCGAGATAATCCCTGCATAGAGCGCCGTGTTTTGTGTTCCATAAAAAAATCGATGACTGTCTGTACGTAAACCTTTAATCTCTGAAGTTGCTTTTGATATAGTCCACCCCGTATCAGAATAGCCGCCAACAAACAAGGAATCCAACTCTTCAATTAGTGCTTTGTTGGCATACAATACGCCCGTGCCTTTAGGCCCAAGCATCCACTTATGACAACAGGAGGCATACATATCGCAACCCAAATCTTTTACATCCAGGTTTAGCATGCCAACCCCGTGTGCCCCATCAATCAGGGTGTAAATCCCTCTCGATTTAGCCAATTGGCAAATTTCTTTGATTGGTAATACTTGTCCAGTAGTACAGGTAACGTGAGGCACAGCAATAACTTTAGTTTTTGGCGTTATCAACGCTTTTAATCGCGTTAAACATTCTTCTGCCGTTGGAGCCAACTCCAATACTTGAATCTCAATACCTTCTTTCCTTTTTCTATTTAACCACGGCAGCGCATTACCCACGTGTTCGTGATTGGTAAGCACGACCTCATCTCCCTCATTTAAAGGCAGGGCCCAAGCAGCAATATTAATACCTTCCGTTACATTATGTGTAATGGCAATTTCGTCGGCATCGCATTGCATCATTTGCGCTAGTCGTTCTTGCGCTTTCTGCTTCATTCCACTGTAACTTCCAGTTGAGTTAACAAACTCCATACGTTGTATTATACTCTCCCTAACGACTTTGGGAGACAGGCCCATGGTACCTGTATTGAGATAATTTAATTTATTTTGAATAGTGAATTCCTTTTGAATCCGCTTCCATGACTTTTCTGAGAGGTCTTTAACCCGTCGAAAATCTGTCTCAACCTCAGTGGTATCAGCCATTGCAGTGTTTGCAAACAACCCAACCAGCCCTGCTGCCCCTAGTTTTAAAAAATCTCTTCTGTCTTGCACAAATCAAACTTAATAAAAAATAGGATTAACCAATTGCCATGGTTCATTCAAAACTGATACTACGTTTACCTAAATAGCTGTGTTTATACGTAAATTCGCGATTCTGAAAAAATTGAGTTAAAACAATGCACATCTTAAAAAAACTGATTTTCATTCTCTTTGTATTCAATGCAACAATTACGAACGCACAAATAGGTGGCCCAGCCATTTTTAGTGTCGATGGAGATACAGTATGGGGCGCCGAATTTGAGCGCGTTTTTAGTAAAAATGATAAAACTCCTGACGTCAGACCTACCATGGCTGAACTAGAAGAGTATTTAGACCTATATGTTCGTTTTAAACTAAAAGTTAAAGAAGCTTATACCTTAGGTATGGATACTAACCAGAACTTCATTAAGGAGTTGGCAGGTTACCGAAAGCAATTGGCCCAACCCTACCTTACGGATAAAACGGTTACAGAAAATTTAATCCAAGAGGCATTCGACAGAATGAAAAGTGAAATTGAAGCGAGCAATTTGATGATTCACTTGTCTCCAGCCGCTTCACCTGCGGATACCTTGCTGGCATGGAACCGCATTAACAATTGGCGCAACATAATCTCATCTGGCAAAAAAACCTTTGAGCAAATTACACGCGACAGTAGTACGGATGATCATGGTAGAAAAAATGAAGGTCGCCTTGGTTACTTCACTGCTTTCAGTATGATTTATCCGTTCGAAAATCAAGCGTATAATACGAAAGTTGGGGCAATGAGTGTTCCATTTCGCACGCTATACGGCTACCATATCTTGAAGGTAACCGACAAACGTACGAGTCGAGGTGATTTAAAAGTAGCCCATATTTTAATTCGGGTAAACAATGAAACAGAATACGAAAAAAACAAACCACGTATAGATGCCATTTACGATCGCTTGGAGAATGGGGAAGACTTCAAATCACTCGTTATGGATTTTAGCGAAGACTTCAATACAAGAGAATCTGGTGGACAGCTTAACTGGTTAAAAAGTATTGGTGGCGCGGTTCCTGAGGATTTTAAAGAAAGCGCTTATACATTAAAAGACGGCGCTTATTCCAAACCTGTTAAAACGGAACTCGGCTGGCATATTATTAAAAGAATAGAGCAAAAAGGGTCTCCAAAATTCAAGGAGGTTAAGGAGTCCATAAAGTTTAAAATTGGTCGAGATTCTCGCAGCGAATTAAACAAAGAGGCTGTGTTAAAAAGAATAAAAGTTGAAAACAAGTTTACGATTAACCAAACTGGTTGGAATGCTTATCTCACCTCTTTAAACGACACCTCATTGTTGTACAATTGGGTGCCAACAGCCTTTCATACATCCAACACGGCACTTTTCACGATCGGAGACAAAACATATACCTACAGCGACTTCACAAAACAGCTTCGTGGTGACGCAGCCCGGAAACCAAACCAAGACGTTACTGGCTTTTGTAAAGATGCGTTTGAATCGTTTGCAGACAACATGAATTTTCAATATGAGGAAAGTGTTTTGGAGTCTAAGTACGATGACTTCAAATACCTTATGCAGGAATATAGAGATGGTATCTTATTATTCGAACTTTCCAATAAAACGGTGTGGAACAAGGCTTCTGAAGACACGGCAGGATTAAGAACATTTTTTGAAGGAAGACGCGACAATTATGTTTGGAAACCAAGAGCGGTAACCAAATCATATGTTTGTTCTTCGAAGAAATCGGCCCGTAAGGTTAAAAAATATCTCAAAAAAGATAGTAGCGACAAAGCCATTTTAACGGCTGTAAATAAAGATGATGCCCTTGGCGTTAATATCGTGTATAAAACATATGAGACAGGCCAAACAGACAACATTGACCATTTGGATTGGAACAAATCACTACACAAAATCAAAGACAAGAGTACAAACAATAAAGTATTTATCAGAATTACCGACATCCTTCCTTCAGGTCGTAAGAAGTTGAAAGAAACATTGGGACCCGTGACATCTGACTATCAAAAATTCCTGGAAGAAAAATGGATAGAAGACCTCAAGGTAAAGTACCCAGTTGCTTTATATGATGGTGCTTTAAATGAGCTTTTTTCTGACCAAAAATAATGTTAGCCCGACTGAATTTTCTAATTTCTATAGCTCTTGTATTCGTTCTAATATCGTGTTCGAATACGCAAGAAGTGTCGCGTGAGGGTGCGATCGCTAAAGTGGCTGACCACACCCTCTATATCGAAGACGTTGTTTCAGGATTGGGCGATAGAATAACAGAAGGTGACAGTGCTTTAGTCGTTGAAGAATATGTGCAACAATGGATTAGAGAAAAGGTATTGCTTTCAAAAGCAGAGACAACACTATCTAAAGAAGAGCAAGACAAAAATGATTTGGTAAACCAATACTATAATGACCTGTTAATTTACGAGTTAGAGCAAAAAATCTTAAGTGATCGTTTAGATACCAACGTTAATGAGGAAGCTATTTTAACGTATTACCAAAACAACAAAAAGAACTTTGAGTTGAAGGAGAATATCGTTCGGCTTCGTTTTTTCGTTATTCCTGAAAGAGTAACAAACCATAAAAAACTTTGGAATCGGTTTAAAGCAGGTGGAGAAGATAACTTGAGATTTTTAAGCAAGGTGTGTGAGGTGAGCAAATCGAATTACTTTTATCAAGATTCTGTTTGGCTGTCTTTCAATGATGTTTTGAAAGAAATTCCGATTATAACGTACAACCAAGAAAGTTATTTGAACAATCACCGACTTGTCAAGCTTGATGAAAAAGACAATTCTTACTTTGTAAAAATACTAGACTTTAAAATTAAGAATAGTACTTCTCCTTTTGAATTTGAAAAAGCTAGAATAAAAGCAATCATTATTCATAAAAGAAAGGTAGAATTGTTGCAACAAATTGAGCGCGAAATCGTAGAAGAAGCATACCTAAACAATAAAATAAAGAAGTTTTGAGGAATTATATAAGATTCATTTTAGTACTGAGCGTTTTTGCAACAAGTGTTGGATACACCTATGGACAAAAGGTTGGTGTATTGGATGAGGTAATTGCTGTCGTTGGTGAAAGTATAGTGCTTAAATCAGATCTTGACCGCACCTATTATCAAATGAGCCTGCAGTATCCTACATACAATGGTGATTTGAAATGTGAGTTATTCGACCAAATCCTAACACAAAAACTTTTGCTTTACAAAGCAGATTTAGACAGTTTGGTTGTTGCTGAAGAACGTGTCAATTATGAGATTGATCGCAGGATGGACTATTACGCTAATCAAGCTGGTGGTTTGCAAAATCTTGAAAAATACTTAGGGATGAGTTTGGTTGAATATAAAGCTCAGATGCGTCGAAAGATGACTGAAGAGATGCAAATTCAAGAAGCACAAAATTCCATCATATCAGAGCTTAAGGTAAGTCCAACAGAAGTTCGAAAATTCTATGAGGATATTCCTGTTGACAGTTTACCGGATTTTGCTTCGGAAGTGGAAGTTGCACAACTTCTGGTTGCTCCAAAACCGAGTGCAACGGCCGAAAAATATGCACGCGAGACTGCAGAAAAGTTAAGAAAAGAGATATTAGAAGGCTCAAGAGACTTCTGCTTAACTGCTACTATATACTCAGACGATCAAGGCTCCAAAAAGGATTGTGGGTCATTAGGTGACTTTAAACGTGGTCAGATGGTCCCAGAATTTGAGGCTGCTGTGTTTAAGCTTAAAAAGGAAGAGGTATCTAAGGTCGTTAAAACACAATTCGGGTATCACATCATCCAGCTCATTGAGCGAAAAGGTGAGATTGCCAATGCAAGACACATTTTGATTCGGCCCAAAATATTACAATCAGATTTAGAAAAAACATCCAAGAAGTTAAGTCGCGTAAAACGTCTTATTGAAGCTGACTCTAATGAGTGGTGTACGGCTGTTGCAAAATATAGCACTGACGACAATACCCAGGCCAATTGCGGTTTCTTTGTAGACCCAAACGTTGGGACGTCAAAAATTGAAATTACAGCCTTGCAATCTGATGTTGCGCTACGCGTCTCAGGATTAAAACCAGGCGGTGTTTCTCCGCCACACGCTGTTCCACAACAAGATGGATCAACTTGGTTCAGAATAGTCTATTTAAAGTCTGAAACTCCACCACATAAAGCGAGTTTAGAGAAAGACTATCAAAAGCTTTCTGTGTACGCTTTGGAAAAAAAGAAGCAAGACACGCTAAATGAGTGGAGTGAGTCGTTTAGAAAAGACGTATACGTTTGGATAGACGAAAAATATATGGTGTGCCCCGATATGGACACTTGGGTAACAAACAAAGAAAAAGTAGTGAACACGAATGAGTGAAATGTATAAAAATGATGTCGAAGCGGCTGATGCGCTCAAGCAAATAACGAATCAACTAAAAGCTGAAATATCCAAAGTTATTGTTGGACAAGACCATGTCGTTGAAGGCGTTTTAACGTCTATTTTTTGTAATGGGCATAGTCTTTTAATCGGTGTTCCTGGATTAGCTAAAACATTACTAATCAATACGATTGCAGACGTTTTAGATTTAAGCTTTAATCGAATTCAGTTCACCCCTGATTTGATGCCTTCCGATATTACTGGTTCAGAAATTCTGGATGAGGAGCGGAACTTCAAATTTTCAAAAGGCCCTTTGTTTGCCAATATTGTATTGGCAGATGAGATTAACCGAACTCCACCTAAAACACAGGCTGCATTATTGGAGGCCATGCAAGAAAAAACGGTGACAATAGCCGGACACGACCACCAACTACCTAAACCATTTTTTGTTTTAGCGACTCAAAACCCAATCGAGCAAGAAGGTACTTACCCACTTCCTGAAGCTCAACTCGATCGATTTATGTTTAACATAACGTTGGACTACCCGTCTGAAAAAGATGAAATCGAAATTGTTAAGCGTACAACGGGCAACGTAAAGCCAGAAATTAAAAAAGTAATTTCTGCCAAAGAAATAATCGCTTTTCAAGAGCTGGTGCGCAATGTGCCAATAGCCGATAATGTATTGGAATATGCTGTAAAGTTGGTAGGAAAAACAAGACCTAACTTACCTAACGCCTCAGAATACGTAAATCAATATTTAGGTTATGGTGCTGGCCCAAGAGCAAGTCAAAACTTGGTGCTTGCAGCAAAATGTAATGCCTTAATGAAAGGCAAATATTCTCCGGATATTGAAGATGTAAAATCAATTGCAAACTACGTTCTTAGACACCGTTTGGTTAAAAACTACAAGGCAGAAGCCGAAGGGATTTCTGTGGAGGATATAATTGGTAAGCTACTTTAGATTTTTCTTTAATATCTTCTCGTTGTTTAAACCTGCATAAGGTTGCCCGTACAACTCTGTGACACAACCGTTATATTTGGGATAGACGCATTATATACAGACTCCTGATATATATCAAAGAAGATTTACGCCTAGCACAGTTATCTTATTCTATTCTGGACACTTTACCCGAAGAAGGATATGATAACGTAACTGCCATTGCTTCGGAGATAAGTAATACCGCTATTTCGCTAGTACGTTTGGTTGACGATAAACACCCTATTTTAAGGTTTTTACCCAAAGCTTAACACCTTTTTTGGCATTTGCTTTTGCAAAATCTCGCGCTTCTTGCTTAAAGTAGTGTTTACCTAAATGTACATAGTATGTACCGCTCTTGTCGTAGTACATGTATGGACTAAACCCTTTGTTAACCAACGTATTAAAATACTTCGTTGCGTTTACCTCTTCAGCAAATGATCCGGCCACCACAATAAACTGCCCAGAACCCATCTGTTCTCCAGACTTGCCCGACCCAGTTGTCGTTTTTGTAGGTGTCGCTTTGGTCACCTCCACTTTTTGAACAACATATACGGTATCTACTTCTCGTTTTTTTGTTTCTACACGAGCAAGTTGATTTTCTAAATCTTCAATCTTTTTGTCTTGATTCTTCATGTCTGAAGCATGCTTGCTAGCCATCTCGCTTTTGAGTCGATTCATTTCCTCTTGTGTTGCTTTATCATCACGTTTCTGACCTAAATCAATACCCACCATCACCTCGTGGCTTCCTCCTAGTGCTTGGCTATAGTCTCCTGTTGACCAATCATACGAATAACCAAACTTTAGTTTTTCTGCAATGCGTAAACCAGCCATAGCAGTAACACCATAACCATCGCGATAGGCGGCACCTAGCCAGCCTTTGTTCACCCAATCAGCTACTAAGTTTATGTCGAATTGCCCGGGAGCATTTTTCGTATTTTTTAGTAACAACATTGGCTGCAGTTTAAAATCGTCGCTTGCCCAAATGTCGTACGAAGTCATCACCATAATGTGGTTTTGAAGATCTAACATCAAAGACGTTTGCTGTAAATCTGTAAACTCTTGGCTACTTCCTAAGAATTGAGGAACGGACAGCCCGAATTGAAAATTACCAAGTTTTAAGTTAGCTCCAATTGACGCGTCTATCACTGCACCTGGCCGTGCGTTTAGCAAGCGTAACGCAGGATCGTTAGGATCATTTGAAATGATATTCTCTGTATTAAAACGATTACTCAGAACTCCTAAGGCAAAACCTAATGACAACTGGTTTTCGTCGCTTAGTGCTATGTTGTACGCATAATTACCATAAACACTGTTTTGTGTTTGTAGCATGGTTGCATCATTAATCAAATACAACCCTAATCCTACCTTTCCGTCGTTCACCTGGCCGCTTACTGTAGCTCCGGCCGTTTGAAAACCGTCTAAACCTGTGTATTGGTTTCTTCCAAACAACGACGCCTGAGTGCTTCCTTCATGACCCGTAAGCGCTGGGTTATAAATAAACTTATTGAAATAATATTGTGAGTAAAGAGGCACTTGCTGTGCATATACGTTAGCCGATGCAATAATTAAGGCCAACAAAGCGTAAAGTTTGATGTTAAGATTTTTCATTTTGTTATCTAATTATTTGCATTGGACCTTTTAAAGTATCGTAGAACAAGCTTCCTTCTATAATGTAAATGTAAACACCATCTGGTAGCGGCTCGCCATCATAAGTACCTGCCCAATCGTGCTGGTAGTCGTTGGAGCTAAATACCGTTTTACCCCACCTATTGACGACACTGACTTTCGTATTGCCGATGTCTGGTACTTCCGACAAATCCCAAACATCATTGAATCCATCTGCGTTTGGTGTTAATATATTTGGCACCTTAATAAACTCAGGAACATCAACACTAACCAATACAGTATCTTGATCTGTACAGCCTATGCTGTTTGTTACCGTTAACACATATGTAGTTGTTTCTTGTGGGGATGCCGTTGGATTGGAAAGTGTTGCATCATCCAATGACGTTGCAGGAGACCATAAATAATCTCCGCCACCAGACCCTTGTAAAATTGTCGTTTTTCCAAACTTTATAGAAACATCAGCACCAGCATTTGCAGTTGGGGAAGGAGCAAGAGCCATGGCCACTGAATCCGTGTCAAAGCAATTGTTGCCATTATATCCGGTTACTACATACGTTTGAGCTTGGCTGGCTTGTATGGCTTGAGATGTTTCGCCAGTATTCCATACATAACTGTTTATCCCCGTCGAGGCTGATATTTGAGCTGTGTCTCCAGCACAAATGGTAAAATTGCTTGAAGGAGTAACCGATATGCGGACTGTATCGCCATGGAACAGTGTTTTTGTCAGCGAATCATTACAACCATAAGTGGTTACAATGACCAACTTAACATCATAACTACCTGTCGTGTCAAAATTATGCACCACACTACCTGTATTATATGTATCCCCATCTATCGACCACGTATAAGACTCAATACCATTTGGTCGAGGCACATTGCTTGTGTCCGTAAATTGGCAGGCCTGAGGGAAACAATTCATTAATTCAGCAAAGCCCACGTCTGGCTTTCCATAAACAGATAATGTTTTATACACTGTATCTCGATCGCCAGAATCTGAAGCAATGAAGAACATAACCGTATAGTCACCTGAGGTGCGATACGTGTAATTCGGATTTGCCACCGATGATGTATCATTGGTAGTTGATGTATCTCCGAAATCCCATCCATATGTAATGATATTACCATTTAAGGCAGTGGAATTATTAGTAAAACTTACTGGATCTCCGGCACAAGCCGTTAAAGCGTCAAACGCGGCAATCAAATCTCCTTTACCCAAACGGTTTTGGCCATTTTTAGAGTTTGCCAAGGCTACGTCCCCCAATTCGGTATTAGGCACGGTGCTTTGAATAAACCCATTGTCATCTGCAGAACCAACTCCGCCGATACTCCACCACTCGCCATTTCTAACAGTAGCCATACGTAACGTTGCCCCTTCACCCGCTTCATCGTTCGTTCCAATAACAGAATACGTCCCGCGATACTTGATATCATCATGTGGTAACATATTACTTGAAGTTACACTCCAATGATGGACATCTGAGACATGTGAAATACCGTTTGATACAGGTAAGTTTGGTGTGATTCCTTGTTCTAGCGACACTATAATCTTATCCCAATTACCAATTGAGCTATTGGCTAAATAAATCGCAAGAGGTCTTGCTCCAAAAGCCGTTCCAACCGGAAATATAATTGAGTCTGCGCTATTCGATTGAACCACAATTTCGAGTGGTCCATCAATATAACTAGCACCCGGTGCAACCACTGATTTGTTTGCAGGATTGATTAGTATTTTGCCAACCGACACCAGTCCGCTTCTTGTGTTTAAGCGTCCCGAGTTTAATTGCAAACCATTGGTAACCGTTAAGGTGTCATAAATAAAAACTTGTTTCCCAGATGCGTCAACCGTAAGGCTTGATGCCTCATTGGGGCCATACATATGCATGTGCAGCTGTTTATCTGCTATTAAGTCTTCTGCACCCATAATTTGAGTAACTCTTACATGATCATCATCCACTGACGACTCAATACCTCTTCGAATAAAACTATTTCCATCAACACCAGACACATATACATTGGTCGTATGAAAGGAAACAAATCCGAATGATTCGTCATCCATATAATGTCTGATTTGATTCTCGACATCGAAGTTGGAAGTAATTGTATTGGTTGCCCCTGTATTGCCTTCAAAAATGCAATTGGTTGCGTCGATTGGGTCGGTGTTTATAACAGCAGTGTTTGCCCAATCCAGTTGAATGTAATAACTCACAAGACGTTCAAACGAAGTATTGTTAGGGCGAAGCGCGACATTACCCGCAGCCAAAATGCCTTTTACACAATCTTGAATCAACGTATTACTTATATTAAAAATCGTTGCGTTGGAGTCTGCAAAAACTTCTATCGCCGATTGGCTTGCTTCGGTGATTAAACCAAATTCCATAGAAATACTGTCTACCCTTGACTGTTCAAATGCCGAAATACTCATCAACCCAACATTACAACTACGCATTGTGTCGTACGCTGATGACTTTACCGGTAAGTCAACGTTAAAAAAGAAGATTCCATTTTCGTAGTTGTCTATATTGTTATTCCGTAACTCTAAATTAGAAGAACCCGCACATTCTCTTACCGATATGGCTTGAAAAGCAGGTGAGCCGCTATTGGCGGAATTGAATACGTTACCTTCAACATACACATTAGAAGCTTTACTGTTAATTCCAGTAAAGTGCAACGCGATGTTTCGAACATGAACTGTGTTGTTCTGAACTACAAATGGTCGTGTGCTTGCTGTTGTAAAGTCATATACATAAATGCCATTGTTTACATTGTCTATACGGTTTTCCAATATATCTGCATAAAACCCATTCCCGCAAGTAATTGCAGTTGACTCATTAGCAAAATTATTAAACATGTTATAGGCAAAGGCACAATTTCGATTTGGTGAATTAACGTTACCAAGTGCCTCAATACCACTAGCATTCATATTCAGGATTCTATTGTTCAGAATCCCAATACCATTGTATTCTCCTAAGCATATAATACCATAAGAAAAATCTACATCGGCTCCATTTACATCGTTAGTAGAATTGACATTTGGATTATCACCATTAATAGTAAAACCACTAAATATGACCCCGCTCATGGTTATGTTCACCATGGAATTTGCACCATTAGCTGGTTCACTCAACTCTGTCATATCTGGTAAGATTATGCTTTCTGGGTTTCTGGTATCTGTACCGCTTATTCCATGATTTGATCCTAAAACAACAATTGACTTGTCAATTAAAATTGCGCCAAAATACTCTCCATCTGATACTCTTAAGGTATCGAAATCATTGGCCATCATTAATCCCGTTTGAATGGTTTGTAGTGGCCCGACTCCCCCTCCATCGTCAGAGGCACTCATTCCGTTGTATGAATCGTCGCCAATATTGGCATTTACATACCAAGTTTGTTGTGCAAATAAGATTTGAAAGCTAAACAGTAGACATACCGTTAAGCATACATGTAGTTGTTGGTTGAATTTCAGCATATTCTAATCCTTTGTTACTGTTTCGAAAAGGAAACAATGCCGGAAGTTAGTTTAAAATCAGAACATTCTGATTTACGTATTCAACGTTAACATGTTTATAAGTGGTTGGTGCTTGATTGTAAAATGGTTTACGCGTCAGAATCGCCGTTACATGGCGGCTACCAAGCTTTTTAGTTTTTCACTAACTGTAGGTAATATTGGATACAATGGTTCGCGCATGGTTGTACCACAAATATCTAATGCCTCTAAAACACATTTAATTCCGCCTGGATTTCCGTCTTCGAAGATGGCATTTATCATAGGTAAAAGCCTGTAATGCAAGTACCTAGCATTCTCAAAATTACTGTCTAAAGCATAGCGCACCATTTGGCTAAATTCTTTAGGATATGCATTCCCTATAACTGATATAACTCCAGCCATGCCTAGCGATATAAAAGGCAGCGTATAGTTGTCATCACCAGAAATAACCAGAAAATCATCCGACTTATTCTTTAACAACTGCATGTTATGATCGAAGTTACCTGATGCCTCTTTCACCGCAACAATGTTTTCATGTTCCGCTAACTGTAGAATAGTATCAACGTGCATCATGGAACCCGTTCTGCCTGGCACATTGTAAAGTATTATTGGAGCCTTAGCCTCATCAGCCAATTTAGTATAGTGGTTCACTATACCCGCTTGATTTGGTTTGTTGTAGTAAGGACTGGCAGATAAAATACCATCTACGCCATCGTAATTAAAGCCTTTTGCTCGCTCGATAACGGCTTTTGTATTGTTTCCACCAATACCAAATACAACAGGAACGCGTCCCTCGTTTATTTCTTGTATGGTCTCAAGTATTCTTGTTTGTTCGAAGTCTGTAATTGTAGGGTTTTCACCTGTTGTACCCATCACTACTAGATAATGTACACCATTAGAAATCAAATGTTCTGTAAGCTTCTTTAAGCTTTCAAAATCAACCTCAAAATTTTCTAAAAATGGCGTAACCATTGCGACGCCTGTTCCTCTAAACTTGTCCATTTCCAAAATTCTTTAAGTAGATGAGCACTTCATCTGTGAACTGCATTAAATCATCATTTGTTGCTTTAAGCATTAAGTCGAAGCAAAAGTCATATGTCTCCCAATGAGGACCGACTCTAAACTTCGCTTCAGACAAGGCGCTTATGCCCAGCAAAGGTAAGCATGAAGAAGAGTACAAATTGAGTAAATAATCAAATTTTTCTGTTGTAAATCTCACAAATTCAGATTTGTGTGGGATTTTGAAAAAGTCAAGGTGTTTATTACAGAAATAGTCTGAATTGGCATTCGGAATCAAGTAATCATCTAACTCTTTAGCGTCGAAATAGCCAAAACAAACAAGGCGTAAATGATTGACTTCACAGAAGTCCGACACCTTCTTCAACAGTTTTTCCTTATTCTCGTCGTCAGCACGATACAGTACAGCCAATCTTCCGGCTGTTCGCAGAGGCGTGAAAACGCGTTCGGCAACCACCTTGGCACTTTCGCTTTTGATTCGCCACCTTTTATATGATGTTGCGATGTTAGCCATTAATCATTTCTATAAACTCCAACTCCGATATTACTTTAACACCCAACTTCTCTGCTTTTGCTAGTTTGGCAGGACCCATATTATCCCCAGCCAGCACAAAACTAGTTTTTGCAGAAATAGATCCGACATTTTGCCCGCCATGTTTTTCGATTTCGGCTTTTAAGTCATTTCTACTATACTTTTCGAAAACACCGCTAACTACAATTTTTAAACCTTCCAAACTTGTGGATATAAGTGCTTCATTATCTGCTTGTTGCATCTGAAGTCCTGACTCCTTTAAACTGTCAACCATCTGTTGGTTTAACGCCTTGGAAAAGAACTCAACGACACTTTGGCCAATTTTTTCTCCAATTTCTTCAACGGCAATTAGTTCTTCCAAGCTCGCTTGTTCGATGGCGTCAATAGTCTTGAAATGGTTGGCTAATTTTTTGGCAACGGTAGACCCAACAAAACGAATTCCAATGCCATACAATACGCGATCAAAGGAAATTTCTTTAGAAGCTTCAATTCCCTCAATAATTTTTTGAGCAGACTTTTCACGTAAACTTATCAAACGGGTCTCACCAGTATCTTCATTGGTCACAGACTTTGAAAGCCCATTTAATTCTTCAAAAGTCAATGTAAACAAATCAGCAGGCGTCGACAGTAAACCAGCATTATACAACATACTAATTTTACCCTCACCTAAACTGTCAATATTCAACGCCTTACGACTTATAAAATGCTCAATTCTTCCCTTAATTTGAGGTGGGCATCCAAGTTCATTGGGGCAGTAATGCGCGGCCTCGCCGTCTGTTCTGGTCAACTCCGTTTCGCATTCAGGACATGAATGGATAAAAACCGTCTTTGAAGATTTGGCAGACCTTTCTTCCATATTTACCCCAACGATTTTTGGGATTATCTCTCCTCCTTTTTCAACATACACGGTGTCCCCAACGCGAACATCAAGTTCTTCAATAACATCAGCATTATGCAAACTTGCCCGCTTTACGGTTGTACCTAGTAATTGTACTGGCGACAAATTGGCCACTGGTGTAACGGCCCCCGTTCTACCCACTTGGTAGCTAATGGATTCTAACACCGTACTGGCACGCTCTGTTTCAAACTTATAGGCTATTGCCCACCTAGGAGATTTTGCCGTAAAACCCAAATCATGCTGCTGATTAAAATCGTTGACCTTTATAACAATACCGTCAATATCATAAGATAACGTTTTCCTTTTTACGTCCCACTGTTCGATAAACCGCCAAACGCCTTCAATCCCTTCCTCGATCTTCATATCGCCATTTACTGGAAGTCCCCAGGATTTTGCTTTCACCAACGCACCGTTGTGTGATTTAAATTCTTTCTCATCCCCAATCACCTGATATAGGAATGCGTCCAATGGCCGCTTAGCGACTTCAGACTGTTCCTGCATTTTGATTGTTCCTGCAGCACTATTTCTCGGGTTTGCAAAAGCTTTCTCCCCTGACGATACCCGGTCTGCATTCATTTTATCAAATGCTTTCCTATGCATGAATATTTCGCCACGCACTTCTACTTCAGACGGGTAATCTCCAATCAATTGATGTGGGATACTTCGTATGGTTTGTACATTGACCGTTACATCGTCGCCTTGCACACCATCTCCGCGTGTTAAAGCCCTTATCATTTTGCCATTTTCGTACTTGATGCCTATGGCCAATCCGTCAAACTTCAGTTCACACGTATATTCATATCCTTCACCAATGAGCTTCTTTATCCTATTGTCGAAGTCAAACAATTCCTCTTTGCTATAGGTGTTTCCGAGCGATAGCATGGGCACATCATGTTGTACCGTATTAAAGTCTTTGGTGACCGCACCACCCACCATTGAGGTTGGCGAGTTTGGTTGTTTATACGCGGGGTATGCTACTTCAAGTGCCTCAAGTTCTTTTAATTTTTGATCAAATTCACGATCAGAAATAGTTGGCATGGCCAACACATAATAATTGTAATTATGTTGCTTTAACGATTCGGTTAACCGAATAATGGTGTTTTCTATCTCTTGAGACATTGTTGTCAATGTGAATCTCAAAAGTATAAAAATCCCCAAGACAAGTTAGGGCGATTATTGGATTTATTAATGGAATCCTCCTGCCTGAAACTCTCTGGAAAGATTAAAGCCAAAATGAATGTTTCCTTTCGACCATTTATTGGTCGTTTGTGTTATCGCAGCTTGTTCAAAAGTACCATTAGCATTTGTTAAGTGCAGCTGAAAAGTGTGCCACCCCGTATTGATGTCAATTCCAATGGATAATGGATCAATAAACTGATCTGAAATTTGATTTGGCGCAACCCAGAAATACTCAATGTTTAATGTAATAGAAGGCAAAATTTTCTTTTTAAACCCTACACCCATCGAGAATACATCGTTGTTGTACTTACTAGAGTCAATCAAATTTCGGTGAATGACGGTTGGCATAATCTGGGCGGAAAATCCATTATTAAATTTACGTGCAACAACCAACTGATGAAGATACCCAATCCTGGAACTGAAATAATTGGTGCGGCCCTGTGGTGCTTTTTCGGTGTTCATCGTAATACCTGCGATATACGCTGCACTTATAGGCATGTTCCCGTTTTCCTCAATTTGGCTCAAAAACTTGTATTTGACAAAGCCATCTACCGTTTTCTGAAACGTACTTCGACCGATACCTGCGGTTAATTTATCTGTAATGCCATAATCAAAACTTAAACGCATCGTAGCATTGTCTAACCCAAAGAAATTATCATACCCTTCTGATACATCTCCAAATCGGTGATTTATTCTAAAATCGAGTACCTTCTTTTCGATAGATTCTGTCGTATGACTGTTCACAATCCTACTACTGTAAAAAGTCTTTTGTGCATATACAACCGGTTCGTCAAGCAAACCAGCGAGTTCGTCATCATCCTGCGCCTTTGCAACTGTAACCACAAGTAATGCAAAAAGTATCCCTATAAATTTATTCATTTTGCGATTTTTAGTTGTTTGGTGCCCCTGCATTAATCCAAGCCGTAATTTGATTGATGTCACATGTTGGAAGCATCGTATTGTTTGCACTTTTGGGCATAAACGAGGCAATTCCATCATGGGTTATTGACGACAGTAATGTGCCATTGTCCACATATGTTTTCACATTGGTATATCCTTCCAAATCAACACCACCGCCAAAAAAACCGGCGTTACTTGTGTTGTGGCAGTTTAAGCACCTATTTGTTAAAATTAGAGACACCTGGTCGCTAAATAAAACATTAGTTGTTTCACACGCACTACTTGGATACAACTCTTCTTCTACATCGTAATAACAGGAAGTAACGCTAAGCAAAACAAGGGTCACACACCCCAGTACTATTGAAAAACTTTTCATAATCTAATTGTCTTTTGCCCCTTCTGCAATCCAAATTCTAATCTGATCATTCGCACATTTTTCTAACGGCCCTGCAGGTGGCATGGGCTTTTTAGGCCCTTGACGACCTAAAACGTTTTCCAAATTTCCATTATCCACTATGGCTTTTACCTGATTATAATTTGTAATCCGAACACCTCCAGATGCATTTGCTCCGGCATGACAACCGCGGCAGGTTGCATCAATGATTGGCCACACATTCACCGAAAAAGTAACATTCGACGTATCACACTTATTGGCACATTTATTATTCTTAGCCCCTTGATTTATCCAAATTTTGATAGCATTTTTTTGCTCAGGTGTTAGACTTGCTGGTGGTGGTGGCATTATTTTGTCTGGATCTGATTCTACAATCACTTCATACAGTTCACTCCCACTTGCATCTCCAGGTTTAACATCACCGGTACTTATAATTTTGTCATAGCTACTTAAATCTACCCCATCTTCCTGTGTTGCGGCATCATGACAACCACTCATCGCACAATTTGACGAAATAATCGGGAGTATGTCGTTCACAAAATATACCGTATCCAGGCTACAGGTATCTGCGGAGGTAACAGCAGTTATTGTATTGTTTGGGATAATATCCTCTTCTGGTTCATGTTTGCAGCTTTCGATTCCTGCCATTACAAGAACCAATATAGCCATTAGACCAAATGCTTTCTTCATTCTTTTTTATTTATAACGACGAATATATACATCTATGATTCTGCTGACATCACATATCATATCTGTTTTCTCATTAAAACATCACATTATGAATACCAAATAAGACATAATGGAGTGGGTCGTCAATTTCCCCAACCCGTGACAAAAAGATTTGAAGCACCCCGAATCCCACACTTTTGAACCTTGTGATACCCTTGTGCGGCAGCAAATCGGATTTCTTCTGCGGGCTGGTTATTGATCCAGGCATCCAATACATGGTCGAGCACGTAGGCCTCTGGTGCAAGTAAGTGAGCTGTCATCACCAACGGATAACCTCCTGACTTGTTTAAATAATCGACATAATAACTGTGCGATACACACGCAATGGCTACGGCATCTTTGAGGACACCGTCTATATTATAAACGGTATCAATCGACACATCCATCAATCCATTATGCCCGTTAAATACAACCAAATCCGTTGTTGATCCGATCACAATACTCGAGTCACCAATCGCAATCGTATCGGTCTTAAGTCCTGCAAGTGTGTTGAAGTAGTCTTTAACACACGATTCCATTTGATCACCCCGGTAGGCATCGGCAACTAGAATTACATTTTGGCCAGCGTGTTTAAATACTACCCGTTCCAAAACATTGGTGCTGACATTGAAGGTTGACCCAAGTGTTTGCCATTTGCTACTCCTTTTAAAATGCGTTTTTATGCCATATCCTGCCCCCCAATACAAGTTGGTTCTCAAGTTAGTTCCATCCCCTAAACTAGCATTTACCGGCACAATACCTTGGAATTCGTTGTCGCATAAGGGTACATAAACATGAATAATTCTAAGTTCATTCCGATTACTTTTTGCTCGAAGACGTTGTTGAATAGAATCCCGCGAAAATTGATTTACCGGCACTCGTTTCACTATTCGCGTCGTATCTGCAGATTCGATTGCATGCGAATTTTTTTCGCCGATTCCGTCAGCCTGCGACGGCTGCCTGCAGTTTAAAAATCCAACAACCAAAAGAATTGTAATTATACGGGTAGCATGTCTCATATCACCAAAACGAAAAAGCCCATTGTGTATTTTGCATTCGGGGTATATTTTGGCTTTAATTTGTAGGATAATTTCTTTGGTAACATGAACAAGGTATTTACGATTTTCTGTTTACTCGCAATAGGTTTAAGCAGCTACGGACAAGATAAAGGAGTTTTTTCAGGAAACTTCCAAAGCAATTTCTCAGTCTTTGTTCTAGACAGTTCCATTGGGGCATATGAAAGTCCGCAGTATACTAGCCAAATCAGTAGTGCTGAAGCGTGGCTATTCACAAATTATCAATTGAAAGGATTCAATGTTTCGGCTAGATACGACCTGTTTAATAATAGCAATTTATTAAACCCTACAGGTACTTTTAGCGGACACGGGTTGGGGTTTTGGCAAATAAAAAAATCAATCGACAAGTTAACGATAACTGCCGGTTCATTTTACGATCAATTCGGATCTGGTATTGTTTTTAGAGCCTACGAAAACAGATTAATCGGTATCGATTATGCGGTTGAAGGGGTTCATGCTAAGTATCAAATTAACAACGATTTTTTTGTTAAAGCGTTTACTGGAAATCAAAAAGGCTCGGGTGCACAAGGCAATCGTTTCGGCACAACAGGTGAAATAGTGAAGGGTGTCAATTCAGAAAGAATTTATCGTCTTAAAAATGAAAAAGGAATTCTGATGTTAGGGGCAAGTGCCTTTAATCGAACATTGACACAAAGCTCAATGAACGATTTAATTACAGAAATAAACGGTTACGACAGTGTTTCTCACAGATTCGCACCCAAGTATAATTCATACGCAGTTAATGGATACTTCAATTTAACCTTGAAAGACGTGAGTTTGTCTTTTGAACACAATCGAAAAGCTAAGGAAGCGGTTAGGGTACCAGAAGGTCGATTGCAGTTGCTACCTGGAACAATAAACTATGCAACACTTAGTTATTCAAAAAAGAAATTAGGCAAGAAAAAGAAAAGTGGGTTTGGTTTTAATGCTCAATACCGAAGAATTGAAAATTTCCAATTGCGTACAAATCCAAATGATCTTTTGCTAGACGGTTTACTTACCTATCAACCGTCGTTAACACGACAAGCTTCTTATAGATTATTAGCGCGTTACAATGCTCCAGCTCAAGACTACGGTGAAGAAGGTTTTCAAGCCAGCTTGGTTTGGACAATTAAGAAAGGCAAAACCCTTTATTTAAATTATTCGAATGTTAAAAAACTTAACGGTGAGCAACTCTATAGAGAGTACTTTTTTAATTACGAACATAAATTCAGCAAAGTCTTTAAAGGGAAGATTGGTCTTCAATCAATCTTTTACAACCAACAGATTTATGAAAGTAGAGACACGAGCTATAAGGACGTAGAAACCATAACGCCATTTTTTGAATTAACCTATAAGCTTAGTCGTCGTAATTCATTGCGAATGGAGACGCAATATTTAATTACGGAACAAGACCTTGGTAGTTTTGTTAACGCCATTTTAGAATTGAATATGTCTCCACGGTATTCATTCTCCATATCCGATATGGTTAATGTTTCACCTGTGCGCCAGAAGGATGCCAAAGTCACTGATGATGTGGTACATTACTGGTCTGTATTTGGTAAGTACAATATTCATACAACATCATTTACACTGGCCTATGTACGCCAAGTGGCTGGTGTCAATTGTACTGGTGGTATTTGTCGAATTGAACCTGCCTTTAGTGGTGTTCGTTTTACTTTGACTACAAACTTTTAAGATCAGCTACACACATGGTTTACGATGTCGTTATAATCGGTGGTGGAATTGTTGGGCTGGCAACAGCGTATCAAATTCTGCAAGACAAACCGGATACAAAGCTTCTCATTCTTGAAAAAGAAGCAAAGGTTGCCTCCCACCAAACAGGTCACAATAGTGGTGTTATTCATTCGGGCTTGTACTACAAGCCAGGTTCTTTAAAAGCTATAAACTGCAAAACAGGATACGACTTACTCATCGCATTTGCCGACAAGCATAATATCCCATACGATTTATGTGGTAAGGTGGTAGTGGCAACGCAAGAAAGCGAATTACCTGAATTAGACAAACTGTATAAGCGCGGAATAGAAAACGGCCTTGATGGGCTTAAAATGATTGACGCTGAAGAGTTGAAGAAAATCGAACCACATGTTGCTGGAATTAAGGGAATTATTGTTCCGCAAACCGGCATAATAGATTACACACTTGTTTCGCAGAAGTACCTTGAGCTTGTTGAAAAAAGTGGAGGTGAGATTAGATTTAATTACAAAGTAAATGGCTTTGCCAAAAGCGACGACAAATGGGTTGTTAGAGGTAAAAACCAATTGGTTGAAAGCCAATCATTTATCAATTGTGCTGGTCTATATTCTGATAAAGTGGCTGGTTTGACCGAAACCATGGACACCAAGATTATCCCTTTTCGAGGTGAATATTACATGCTTAAAGATTCAGCAAAACACTTAGTTAAGCACCTGATCTATCCAGTACCTGATCCAAATTTCCCGTTCTTGGGTGTGCACTTTACACGCATGATGAATGGTCATATCGAGGCAGGACCAAATGCTGTTTTAGCTTTCAGAAGAGAAGGCTATAAAAAACGAGACATCCATTTCGGAGAGTTGTTAGAAAGTTTAATGTGGCCAGGGTTTCAAAAAGTAGCCAAAAAGTATTGGCGCACAGGTTTGGGTGAAATGTATCGATCATTCTCTAAGAAAGCGTTTACCAAGGCTCTTCAAAAGTTGATTCCAGAAATTACAGCCGACGACTTGGTAACTGCTGAAGCTGGTGTTCGAGCACAGGCTTGCGACAAAACTGGAGGTTTGCTAGACGATTTTAAGATCATTGAAAAACACGGTGCCATTCATGTTGTGAATGCCCCAAGTCCTGCTGCCACGTCTAGTTTAGCTATAGGTAAAACTGTTGCAGAGTTGTGGTCTAACAACGCTCAATAACCAATTATTTATTTGCAGTTAGAATTCTGGCAAAAGGCTAACTTTGCCGCCTGTAATGCTCGAGAAATTAGAATCTATATATCAGCGCTATTTACAAGTTCAAACCCAGTTGAGTGATCCCGACATTTTTAGTGATGTCAAAAGATTCAACACCTTAAATCGCGAATACGGAGATCTAAAAGAATTGGTCGAGGTATATCACGTATACAAAAAGCTCGTAACCAATTTACAAGAAGCCAGAGACATCTTAAAAAATGAGTCGGATCCTGAATTAAAGGAAATGGCAAAAATGGAAATTGATGAGCTTGCCGATCAGCAGGAACCAATGGAAGAAAAAATTAAATATCTTCTTATTCCAAAAGATCCAGACGACAACAAAAATGCCATTGTAGAGATACGTTCAGGAACTGGTGGTGACGAGGCTAGCTTGTTTGCCGGTGACCTGTATCGCATGTATGAACGGTTTTGTCAGAATCAAAAATGGAAAACCGAGGTCATAGAATTGATGGAAGGTAGTGTTGGGGGATTCAATAAAATTGTATTCGAGGTTACAGGAAAAGATGTGTACGGAACATTGAAATTTGAAAGTGGTGTTCACCGTGTACAAAGAGTTCCTGATACTGAATCACAAGGTCGTGTGCACACTAGTGCTGCAACTGTTGCTGTGCTTCCTGAAGCTGAAGAAGTGGATGTTGACCTCAACATGGGAGACGTTCGGAGAGATACGTTTAGAGCATCTGGTGCGGGTGGACAGCACGTAAACAAAACGGAATCTGCCATTCGGCTCACACACATTCCTACGGGTATTGTGGTAGAATGTCAAGATGGTCGTTCACAACATCAAAACTACGACAAAGCCTTAACCGTACTAAGAACACGTTTATACGAAAGAGAGCTTGCCGAACACAATTCTAAAATTGCCGCCGAAAGAAAATCTTTAGTTTCTACAGGTGATAGATCTGCCAAAATTAGAACGTACAACTTCCCTCAAAGTAGGGTGACTGACCATAGAATTGGCTTAACCCTTTATAATTTACCAGAAGTATTAGGCGGTCAAATTCAAGACATTATCGACCAATTAAAAATGGCTGAAAACACGGAGAAACTAAAAGCAGGCGGGCTTGAAGATTAGTCTGTTCATAATTTGTTTGTAGTAATAGAACTTCAACCAGCAGCACCCCTTATCATCCAATTATATTTGTTAATCAATTTCGCATACACATCATTTCAAATTGTTATAAATCATGAGATTTAAAGCCCTCGAAATCGCGTTATCACGCCAACCAATTGAAGCTTCCAGAAAATTTGACTCTATTCAAGACATGTACGCTATCAATGTTTTTAACGATGATGCAATGCAATCGCATCTCGATAAAGACACATACAAGTCGCTGAAAAAATCCGTCCACGATGGCACAAAAATCAGCCGATCTGCAGCAACACAAATTGCGACGGGTATGAAGTCTTGGGCAATGGCGAAAGGTGTAACACATTATACGCACTGGTTTCAGCCATTAACCGGAACTACAGCTGAAAAGCATGATTCTTTTTTCGAACCTCAAGATGGACGTGCCGTTGATAAATTTAGCGGAGATTCATTAGTTCAACAAGAGCCAGATGCTTCAAGCTTACCTAGTGGTGGATTGCGAAACACTTTTGAAGCAAGAGGATATACCGCATGGGATCCTTCCTCACCTGCTTTTATTTATGAAAACACAAGTGGTAAAACACTTTGCATTCCGACTGTATTCGTATCGTATACTGGAGAGGCGCTGGATTATAAAGCACCACTATTGAAATCAATAGCGCTTTTAGATAAGGCCGCTACTGATGTGTGTAAATACTTCTACTCGGATGTGACCAAAGTTGGCGCGTCTTTAGGTGTAGAACAAGAATACTTTTTGGTGGATAAGGCACTATACAACCAACGACCAGATTTAATCATGTGTGGTCGAACACTTTTTGGTTACGCTGCTGCGAAAAACCAACAAATGGATGACCACTACTTCGGTTCTATCCCCGACCGTGTGTTTAATTACATGGTAGATTTTGAAAACGAAGCACTCAAACTAGGTATTCCTGTGCGAACCCGTCATAATGAGGTTGCCCCAGGCCAATATGAGTGTGCCCCTCAATATGAAGAAATAAATTTAGCAGTTGATCACAATCAATTGCTAATGGATTTGATGGATGAGGTGGCCAACCACCATGGGTTTAAAGTATTATTTCACGAAAAACCATTTGCAGGAATTAATGGAAGCGGTAAGCACAACAACTGGTCTTTGCTTACCAACACTGGCGTAAATTTATTGAGCCCAGGCAATAACCCATTGTCTAATTTAAGTTTCGTCACCTTCTTTATAAATACGATTAAAGCATTTCACGACAACGCTGATTTGTTGCGTGCAAGTATTGCTTCTGCATCAAACGACCACCGTTTAGGAGCAAATGAAGCTCCACCGGCAATCATGTCGATATTTATTGGTTCTACGCTTACCAAGATGCTTGAAGACATTGAAAACAATGTTAAAGCGACCAAAGGTTCGCCTGAAGACAAAACCATATCAATTGCTCAGATTCCTGAGATATTGTTAGACAATACAGATCGAAACCGTACTTCTCCGTTTGCCTTTACTGGAAACAAATTTGAATTACGCGCCGTTGGGTCTTCAAAGAGTTGTGCTTCACCGATGATGGTGTTAAACGCTTCAATGTCGCATCAGCTAATACAATTTAAGAAAGATGTTGATCAACGTATAGCGGGTCAAAAAGAAAAGAAAAATGATGCCATTCTTGCCGTATTGCGCCAGTATCTAAAAGACTCAAAACGGGTTCTTTTTGAAGGAAACGGTTACGGTGATGAATGGGTAGTTGAGGCTAAAAAACGCGGTTTATCAAATTTAAGAGATACACCAGCTGCTCTCGACGCTTTCATTAGTGACCAAACCGTTAGCATGATGAATGGACTTGGAATCTTTAAACCTCAGGAGTTAAAAGCCCGTCATCATATTGAGCTTGAAGATTACATGAAGAAGGTTCAAATCGAAGGTCGAATAATTGATGAAATGACCTATACGCATATATTGCCAGCAGCCTTGCAATATCAAAAAATGGTGGCCGACAACGTAAACTCATTAAAAGCTTCAGGTATCGGCAAAAAGCAAGTTGATGCATCTATGAGTGTACTTGAAGAAGTAAGTGAACACATCAACGCACTTAAAACAAAAGTAGACCGAATGGTTGAAGAGCGAAAAAAAGCAAACAAGCTTGACTCCATTGAGCAGCAAGCAAAGGCTTATAGTGCTAAAGTGAATAGCGAATTTGATGACATCCGGTATCACGCCGATAAGCTTGAGCGACTGGTTGATGATTCGTTATGGTCTATTCCAAAGTATCGAGAATTACTTCACATTAAATAGGAATAAAGTATAGGAAAGCCTTCCAAATTTGGAAGGCTTTTTTTTATTACACCCAACCCTTTGGTTGTCGGGGACGTCAAGCAATTGATAAAAAGTTAGTTAAAGCTAAAAAATGCACTTTGCTTTCGGCAAATTTTATTTGGAAATGGGTCGAATAATGTTGATTTTTGGCAATTAAACAATCCGATAAATACCTTCTCAGAATGAATCGTAGGAATCTAAACTTAGCCTTGTATGCCCTTGTAATCGTTGCATTTTTAACTGGATGTAAAGCAAGCTTAACGGAGGCTAACAAAAATTACGACTTACATCAATACGCAGTGGCTGCGGATATGTACGAACAGGTACTGAGTCAAAATGACGACCTAACCAAAGAACAAAAACAGCACATTGCTTTCAAAGCTGCCGAAGCTTACCGCCACAACCACAACAGTAAGCGCGCACTTAAAATGTACTCGAAGTCTATAAAATATGGACGAAAAGACGCCATTGCCACTATCCGTGAAGCGGAAATGTACATGGAACAAGGTCTATACACCGAGGCTTTAACGAAATTAAAAGCGTATAAAAAAGCGAATCCAGCAGATCCAGAAATTGACAAACGAATTGAAGGTTGCGAGTTAGCACTTAAGTGCGGAGACAAAAAAACGCGTTATATCATCGAATCATTCAAACCAGCCAACAGAAGTAAGGTTGATGACATGGTTCCACGTTATGCTGACCGTAAACATAAATCAAT
The DNA here is from genome assembly GCA_024679565.1 of Bacteroidota bacterium. Lineage (GTDB taxonomy): Bacteria > Bacteroidota > Bacteroidia > NS11-12g > UBA9320 > UBA987. The sequence continues at coordinate 29,713 of JAIBDD010000024.1, forward strand.
CATGTTTACTTCAGATCGTGAAGACGGGGTAAGCAACAAGCAATTGAAATGGACAGGAAGGAACTACGGTGACTTCTGGTTGGTTGAGCAAAAAGGACGAAGAGGAAAAATCAAATGGCAATCGCCAGTATTGGTTGACGGATTCACAGAATATTTTGACGGTGTTGCCACTTTCGACAGACGTTATTCAACGATGTACTTTACTCAGTGTAACGGCATTGATGGGAAAGACACTACATGTAAGATTTACGAAGCAAAAAAACGTGGAACAGCTTGGGAAATGAATCCAGAACCACTTCCTTTTTGTAGCGATATGTACGACTGCGGTCATCCAGCCTTATCTCCAGACGGCACGAAATTGTATTTCGTTAGTGATATGGAAGGTAGTATGCAGGATGGAGATAAAGAGCCTCGAGAACGTACGAAAGATTTATACGTTGTAAATTACGTAAGACGTGGAAAAACTTGGAGTGACCCAATCAATCTAGGACCGGTTGTAAATACAACAGGAGATGAGAAATTTCCTTTTGTGCATGAAGACGGTACACTTTATTTTTCATCAGATGGACATGTTAGTCTTGGAGGTTTAGACCTTTTACATACAACTCAATTAAGTGAAAGTCCAACCGATTGGTCTGATCCAATCAACATGGGATGTCCTGTGAATTCGAAGGGTGATGACTTCGGTATCATGTTAGATACAGATAAAGAACACGGTTTCTTTACTTCGGATCGCTCGAGAGGTGATGACGATATTTACGAGTTTAGCATGACGCCAATCATTCTAATTTTAAAAGGTACTGTAACCGATTGTGACAACACACTTCCTTTACAAGGCGCCTTAGTTGAAATTAGTAATGACCAAGATTCATCTAAAATTAGGTTAAAAACCGATGAGCGTGGATACTACGAGACACCACTTAAACTTGGTGTAAATTATGAAATCAAAACGTCAAAAAGAGAAGACTACTTTTATGACGCTGAAGCAAAGTTTGTTACTACCGTAGGACTTGAACAAAGTGCTGAGTTTATTAAGGACTTCTGCCTCAAAAATCAGTGTAACGATGTTTTCGTTCTTCCGATTTACTATGGTTTGGATAGTGCCTTCCTTAGAAACGAGTCTAAGAAAGTATTGGATGGTTTGATTGCCACATTAAAGAAATATCCAAAAATGAGTGTGGAATTAGGTTCACACACCGATTGTCGAGCATCATACGAGTACAATAGAGACTTATCTCAAAGACGTGCCGATTCAGCAGTAAACTATATCTTAAAAAGTGGTATTAATCCTTTCCGATTAGAGGCTAGAGGATATGGTGAATCACAGTTAACCAACGAATGTGAGTGTGAAGGTGCCGAGGTTGTTCCATGTACTGAAGAAAAACATCAAGAAAACAGACGTACAACAGTTAAGGTTGTTAACTGTAAGTATGAATTTAAATGGAGTAACCCTGAGGTTCAAGACACCAACCAGGTGGCAATGGATGGCGAAACCATTTATAGTAAAGTAATTATTCAAGCGCGTAAAGACTACATCAAGAATCACGGTAGCGAGTACGAAAAAGAATTGAAAAAAATTCAAGCTGAAGAGAAACGTAAGGCTGAAGAAGCTGAAAAGAAACGTTTAGCCGACAAATACGACATCATTCCAATAATTAAAGTACGCGACAACTACTTTGTAAGCGGTACTATTGGCAGAAAACGTATCAAATTCCAATATGATCCGGATGGTTCTAGAGCAGAAATTCCACAACGAACCGTGGAGGCTCTCATTAAAGCAGGTAAAATTTCTGTTTCTAACTTCTCAGACGGAAACAAAAAATTGAAGCTTACTGACGGAACAAAACTTACAAGTACATCCTTCAAAATTCCTGAGTTGGAGCTTGATGGAGTGTTATTGACTCGCGTGCGTTGTAAGATGGTTGACGATACTAAAAAGCCGAAGTTAGGCGCAGGAGTATTCAATAAAGATTACATCGACGTAGAAATAAAAGACAGCAAGTTATACTTGACGAAAGAACAGTCAGACCGCTAGTCTTTGTCTAAAGATTAAGAGCCTATTTGACTTTGTTAAATAGGCTTTTTTTATGTCTGATAATCCAACTTATCTTTGCGCTTCAATATTCAATATGAGTCGGTATTCCAAAAGAGGTGTAAGCTCTAAAAAAGAAGACGTACACAACGCAATTGCTAATTTAGACAAGGGCCTATATCCCAATGCGTTTTGCAAAATTATTCCAGATTTTATGGGTAACGACGCGTCGTACTGTAATATCATGCACGCTGACGGTGCTGGCACTAAATCATCTTTAGCCTACTTGTATTGGCGAGAAACGGGTGACTTAAGTGTTTGGAAAGGCATCGCACAAGATGCTATCGTTATGAATTTAGACGACCTTTTGTGCGTTGGTGTTACAGACAATTTTTTGTTGAGCTCAACCATTGGCCGAAATAAAAACAAAGTACCAGGGGAAGTGATTTCTGCCATTATTAATGGTACCAACGAGTTTATTGAAGAAATGCAGGCCCATGGGGTAGACATCGTTCAAACAGGTGGTGAAACAGCTGATGTTGGCGATCTTGTAAGAACTATTATCGTTGACAGCACGGTAACAGCTCGGGCCAAACGAAGTGATATTATTCCTAACCACATTAAGTCTTCTGACGTTGTTATCGGACTCGCATCACACGGGCAGGCTACCTACGAAAACTATTACAACGGTGGCATGGGTAGTAATGGTCTTACCTCTGCACGTCACGATATATTTAAAAAGGATTATATCACAAAATACCCAGAGAGTTTTGACCCAGAAATAGATCTTGATCTAGTATATGTTGGCAGCTATGGTTTAACCGATACCGTAACCGATATGCCTGTTGATATGGGGAAGGCCGTTTTGTCTCCGACAAGAACCTACGCGCCTGTTATTCATAAGGTATTAGAAGAACTGCGTTCTGAGATAAACGGGATTATCCATTGCTCTGGTGGTGCACAAACCAAGGTTTTACGTTTTATTAAAGACACGAAGGTGGTTAAAGACAACCTTATGGACATCCCACCATTGTTTACATACATACAACAAGAATCTGGTAGCGATATGCGCGAAATGATGGAAGTGTTTAACATGGGACACCGCATGGAAATCTATACAGCGGAATCAAATGCGGAGCAAATCATTTCCATTGCCAAAAGCTTTAATATCGATGCGCAAATCGTTGGACGATGCGAACCAACCAACGGCCAAGAGCTAGAAATAACCCACAACAGCGAAACCGTAAATTGGAGCTTCTCCGAATAACGTGACAGAAACTACCGCCATAAAAAAGAAAGATATTCGCGATTTGACCTTAGAGCAAATCACCGAAGCTATGGTTTCTTGGGGCGAAAAACCTTTTAGAGCAAAACAAGTTTTTGAATGGTTATGGAAGAAACGCGCTCGGTCTTTTGACGAAATGACTAACCTATCACAGTCGCTTAGACAAAAGCTTTCTGATGCGTTTACCTTTAATACCATCAAACCCGACGTAGTCCAAAAAAGTAACGACGGTACGGTCAAAATAGGTTTTAGACTACACGACGGCAATTTGGTTGAGGGTGTTTTAATCCCAACAGCTAAACGTATGACGGCCTGTGTTTCGAGCCAAGTTGGTTGTAGTTTAAGTTGTACTTTTTGTGCCACTGGGTATTTGAAACGCCAGCGAAACTTAAAACACTACGAGGTATTTGATCAAGTCGCCATCATCGATGAAATTGCACAAAAGCAGTTTGACATTCCGTTGTCCAACATCGTTTTTATGGGCATGGGTGAACCTCTACTCAACTATAAAGAGGTTTTAGACGGCATTAACCACATCACACACCCAGATCAAATGGGTATGTCACCTAGTCGGATAACCTTGAGTACTGCCGGTATTACCAAAATGATCAAGAAGATGGCAGATGATGGTGTCCGCTTTAATTTGGCGCTTTCTCTGCATGCCGCCACTAATGAAAAGCGGTCGAAAATCATGCCGATTAACGATAGCAATAGTTTAGAAGACTTGGTCGAGGCTTTAAACTATTTCTACGACGAAACTGGTTCTAGAATTACATTAGAATACTGTGTCATCAACGAAGTGAATGACCATCCAGAAGACGCTGAAGAACTGGCAAGATTCGCCCGACAGATTACGTGTAAGATTAACTTAATTGAATACAACCCAATCGAAAACGCTAATTATTTGGGTTCGTCAGGTAATCGGATTGATGCATTTGCGAAACAACTGGAAAAACGCAGATTGATTGTCAACGTACGTCGCAGTAGAGGCAAAGACATAGACGCTGCTTGCGGGCAGTTGGCAAATAAGAATTAGAGTTGTTAGAGCTCTAATTTGAGCCTACTCCCATAGTAGAGAGTTGCTTTAACATTTCAGCAACCATTGTCTCCAAGTTAAAATCTGGACTCCATCCCCAATCATTACGTGCAGAAGAATCATCGATACTTTGAGGCCAACTTTCTGCAATTTGTTGACGTCCGTCAATATCACAATCAATGAGGAAACCTGGTCGTTGACGAGCAATTTCTTCAGACAGCGTTTTAGGATCAAAGCTCATGCCCGAAAGATTGTATGAACTTCGAACTTTTATCAAATTCGAATCGGCTTCAGTAACATTTATCGTCGCTTTTATCGCATCGTCCATATACATCATCGGCAAAGCCGTATCCTCCTTAAGAAAGCATGTGTATTGGTTTTGTATGAGTGCTTGATGGAATATATCAACGGCATAATCCGTAGTCCCACCTCCAGGTTTAGCCTTCCAGCCAATTAACCCTGGGTAACGAATGCTCCGAACGTCTAAGCCATACTTCTCAAAGTAGTACTCACAAAATCGCTCTCCGGCAAGTTTTGAAATTCCATAAATGGTGTTAGGGTCCATAACGCAGAATTGAGGCGTATTAAGCCTTGGAGTGTTTGGCCCAAAAACAGCTATTGAGCTAGGCCAAAATACACGCTTTACTCCGTGGTCTCCGCATACATCAAATACCGAAAACATGCCTTCCATGTTTAAGTCCCATCCCTTTCTAGGGAATTTCTCTGCAGTTGCGCTCAGCATGGCCGCCAAGTGATAAACTGTAGTAGGTTTATATTTCTTAAACACTTGGTCAATCGCGTCTCTATCAAGTACGTTTAGTTCTTCATAAGGACCTAAATCATATTTCTCTTCAGTTCCAGGTTTGATATCCGAACAAACCACATTGTTCTTTCCATATACGCCACGTAAAGTTGCAGCTAAGTCAGTTCCAACCTGTCCCTCAGAACCTAAAATGATAATTTTTTCTGCCATATTTAATGCCTCATTCGGAATTCAAATAAACTAATTATTCAGCACTTTATTATACGATTCTTCAGTTTGTCGAACCATTACATCTTTACTAAAGGTTTGGCATTTTTGAAGCGCTGCTTCAGTGAGACGATGCTGCAAATTTGGTTCGTCAAGCACGCGTTGCACATTAATTGCCAATGTGCTAGCATCACCGATTTTAGCAAGCAAGCCCGTTTCTCCATCGATAACCATCTCTGGAATGCCTCCTGCCTGTGTTGCAACAACGGGAACTTTGGAGGCAAACGCATCCAAAACCGTTGTACCTAACCCCTCTGTTTTAGACGTAAAAAGTAACACGTCAATGTTTGGATACACCTGTGGTAAATCGTTTCTGAATCCAACAAACACAATCCGTTGTGCGTATCCAGACTGATTTGCATACGAACGCAGTTCATCTTCTAACTCTCCTTTGCCGAAAATTAAAAAATAGACGTCATCCCGTGCATTACATACGATTTTTGCCGTGTCGATAAACGTAAAGTAATCCTTGTGATCTGCAAGGGCACTAAAATTTGCAACCAATTTTGCGTCGTTTGACAGATTCAACTCATCACGAAGATCTAAGGGTTTTATCCCAACAAATTTGCTCAAATCAACACCTGAATGAACCGTAGCAACCTCAATGTGACTTGCTGTAATTTTAGGTGACACCATCTCCCGTATCAAATCAGAAACACAAAGAATCGTTTTAACCTGTCTGTGGTTGTATTTATACCTTGAAAACCAAGACCCCCCTATAGGGAAATCAACGCGTCGACTCAGCATAATTGGACATCGGTTTCTGAATAATGTAGCTCCAAGAACCGCTGTTGTATGACTATGCGCGTCGTGCGCGTGAACAAGGTCTACTTTATTTGCTTTACAATATGCAGCAAGTTGCTTCGCTGCAAAAAAATCAAATCCTGAACGCTTGTTATATACAACGCGTTCTTTGATGTCGAGCCTGGTGGCTAATACGCTGTCATTAGGACAAAAAACCAACGACGTATGTCCGGCTGCAAGCAAGCCTTGATGCAAGTACATGAGCTGCTGCTCACCGCCTCTCCAGGTGAAAGGAGAACTAATATGTAAGACTTTGATGCGCTTAGTCAAAAATTGTGATTTTGTTTTGCGCAAAGTTGAACTATTTTTTTATTCGAACCGCTCGAGGAACGAATCTTTCTCAATTGTCATATAGACTGAAACCACTCAATTTCCGATAAGCAAATGAGGTTTAAATGACATTACTTAATAAATTTGCCTATCTAATTTTTTTGAGGCAAGATTTAAAGTGGTGGTGACAGGGTTAGGTAAAATACAATAGAGATTAAATGAGAACATATAAAGTGATTGGCGTTATGTCAGGAACGTCTATGGACGGAATTGACTTGGCCCATTGTGAATTAACGGAAGGCGAAAACGGGAAATGGGGCTACAAAATAACTGTAGCAAAAACGTATGAATACAATGACATGTGGCGATTGCGTCTTTCCAAATTACGCAATCAAAACGCGTTAAATGTGTACAAAACTGACCGGTATTACGGTGAATATGTAGGCGAATTAATCAACGAATTTATTAGTGAAAATAATCTTGAGGTAGACTTAATCGGTTCTCATGGTCATACGATTTTTCATCAACCTGAAAACAACCTTACCTATCAAATTGGTTCTCCTAGCGCTATAGCAGCTGTAACAGACATTCCAACAGTTGGGAATTTTAGAGCTATGGATGTTGTAAAGTATGGTGAAGGTGCTCCAATATCAGGCATAGGTGATCAATTGCTATTTTCTGAATTTGACATGTGCCTAAACTTAGGTGGCTTTGCCAACCTTTCTGCAACTGTTGACGGAACACCGGTAGCCTATGACATTTGCCCTTGTAACATCTTATTAAATAGAATCTCAAGAGAATTTGGCAAGGAATACGATGAAGGCGGCGAAATTGCAAATAATGGTAGTATCGACTACGACCTTCTTTCTGATTTAAATAGTATCGACTACTACAGTCAGTCTTACCCTAAGTCTCTTGGACGAGAATGGATAAACGAAAACTTTTGGTATCGTGTCCGCCAAAGTGAAGCAGGCAAAGAAGATAGAATGAAAACCTTAGTTGATCACATCGGTCAGCAAATTGGCGAAAACATTGAACAATTAGCCGAAGATTCTAGTACTGCTCGCGTATATGTAACGGGCGGTGGGGCATTCAACCCAACACTTGTAGATCACTTGCGTACACACACTGATGCTGAAATCATTGTACCAGATGCACAGGTCATAGAGTACAAAGAGGCATTGATTTTTGGTTTATTGGCCGTGTTACGGGTTCAAAATAAAACCAACATCCTCAAGAGCTATACAGGCGCTGAAAATGACTCCGTTTCGGGTGAGTTAGCCGGTAATTTTTCACACTTAGTATAATGAGAAAGAGTTTACTATTAAGCACCTTTCTGATTATTGGTCTGATGGCCTTTGGCCAATCTGCTACGCGACTTTGGCAAACATCTGGTTTGACGTTTCCGCATGGTTTTCATCCATTTGAAGCGGATAAATCTGTGTTCTTCAATGCGCTTCATCCGAACAAAGGATACCAATTATATCAGTTAAAAGGAGGTCGCTTAATTCAAGTTAGTTCTTTTAAACAAAAACTGGAGAAAAAAGAAGAACCAGAGCTTATTCAAGGTGCGCAAACATCGCATTACGCTTGGTTTAACAACCAGCTTTACTTTTTTGCAGCAGGTAAAGGCGTTAAGTCTGGTTTGTATTCGTATAGCTTTGGTAAACCAAAGTTGATATACAACTGTACATCAATGTCTAACGGCTATTTACAGGGCAAAACGTTATCTACACAGGTTAGGGTTGCGGCTGGTGATAGTTTTCAGCTTCACCACATTATCATAGACAATTACCTGAAGGTTAGACGATATAAACTAGATCAAATAAACATCTGCTCAGACCTTGTCATTTCTAATGGTAAAAACTACGGTGTGATTGATGGTGTTTTAGGAGAGGTAGTTGTTTCGGAACAAAGTGTAGACTTTTATGCTGTCTCAAATGGCGATTATAGCCTAAATCATATACAGAGCCTTCGTGCTATAAAAAGTGGATTGGTTTTCATAGGTTATGAGGATGGGACACCTCATGTAAGTGCGCTAGACCGCAATGGCAAGATTTTAGACTATGATTATCCAGGTAATCGAATAGGCAACCAACTGCACTGCGAACCTTCAAACGATGAATCTGCTTTAGGGGCATATTTTGTGCTTCACAATGACGATGCCACAACACTAATGGAAATTAAAATTGGTAAAAAACCACGCCTTATTGAAGATCTGTCGGAAGGCATGGACATTACAGGTTCGACGCTCTTAAAAAAGCAAATGGTCTTATCAATAGCAAATGGTTTTGAGTCCAATTTGTACCAAATCAATGGGGCCAGTTTGGTAAAGCAAGAAATACGATACATAGATCATCCGAATTACGTAACCCAGCTTAACGGAACACTGGCGTATGTAGCCAAAGAAAACAATCATGCTTACTTGTTTGCATCCAACCCTTTGCTGCCGCCAAAGGTAGAATCGAGTACCTTTTCAATATTTAATTTTTGGCAAAAAGGTCGTGAGGTTGGTATGGTTAATGCAAAAAGTCAAAACAAAAGAGGCCGTTTGCGGTATCGAATCATCTCTGGGAATGATGGAGATGTATTCAAAATTGATGCATCTACAGGTGTTATCCGCATAGACAATGCACGAAACTTGCGCAAAAACAAAAGCGGAAGCTACAAAGTACGTGTTCAGGTGTCAGAAAAAAATAAAGGGAGCAGTATAGCGACCGTAAGTTTCACCGTAAATGAAGGAAGGCCTTTTAACCATTCCAATTTGCGTGAGACACTTATGTTTTTCCCAGACTTTTCAAAGGCAAATACACTAACAACAACAAAACTACCAGACGGTGAAACTGTTCTGGTTTACGACATAAAATTTAAAATGGTTGACTTATTGTTTGTAGAAAATAACGCAATAAAGCTCCCATCATACCCTCCGGGTTTGTACATACTAAATGTACGCAACAAAGAGAATCTATATCAAAAAATTGAATTACAATAATGGAAGATTTATTAAAGAAGTTTGAGAACAAAAAGCCGGAAATAATATTTGAATGGAATGATGATATTACTGACGCAAGAGGTTGGTTGGTTATTAATTCTTTAAAGAATGGATCGGCAGGCGGAGGAACTCGAATGCGTATTGGCTTAGACCAACGCGAAGTAGAATCACTAGCCAAAACGATGGAAATTAAATTTTCAGTTAGTGGTCCTTCAATCGGAGGAGCAAAATCAGGAATTAATTTTGACCCAACTGATCCACGCAAACAGGGTGTGCTAGAACGCTGGTACGCCGCTATAGCGCCTTTGTTAAAAACGTATTATGGTACAGGGGGCGATATGAATGTAGATCAAAACCACGAAGTAATTCCAATCCTTGCCAAACATGGTATTCTTCACCCACAACAAGGAACTGTAAATGGTCACTTCAAAGACTATTCAGCTGAAGAAAAATTGCAAGCCGTTGAACGATTGCGTACCGGTATTTTGTTAGAAATGAAAGACGAGCGTTTTACGCCTTCATTAGAACAAAAATATACCATTGGTGACCTAGCTACTGGTTGGGGCGTAGCTGAAGCTGTAAGACATTATTATGGCATCTGGGGTGGCATGATGAACCACAAACGAGCGATTATTCAAGGATGGGGTAACGTAGCGGCTGCTGCAGCTTTTTACCTTGCTAAAAACGGTGTTGCCGTTGTTGGTATAATTGATAAAAACGGCGGGTTAATAAATGAAAAAGGATTTACACTTGACGAAATCACCGACCTCTTTATTAACCGCGACGGTAATAAATTGAAAGCCGACAATATGTTGTCGTTTGAAGAAGTAAACGAACGTATTTGGAAGCTTAAATCTGAAATATTTATTCCTGGTGCTGGATCACGATTGGTGACCGAGCAAAATGTTCAAGACATGATTGACGGCGGTATGGAGGTAATTTCTTGTGGTGCGAATGTTCCGTTTGCCGACAAGGAAATCTTTATGGGTCCTATATCTAAACTAGCAGATGACAACATTGCTGTAATTCCTGATTTCATTGCGAATTGCGGGATGGCTCGTGTATTTGCCTACCTACAAACTAGGGATTGTATTGTTAAAGATGTAAACATCCTATTAGACGCCTCTGAAATTATTGAAAGAGCTATGATCAAGGTTCATCAATTCAATAATAAGCCAACAGGTATTAGTGCGAAGGCACTTGAACTTAGCATCATGACCGTGATGAAAGGTGAGGCAACTGCCTAAACCGACATATTGAAAAGAAACGCATCATACGAACCTCTGGTTTATGCCATTCTGATTTGTACAGGGATTGTCTTTGGCCTTTTCTGGAACAAGTTGGTGCATAAAGACGCCCTCAATGCAGATACCAAAATTGAGCAGGTAATTGGGCTGGTTGAAAGTGAATATGTCGATTCTGTTTCGCAGTCCGAAATTGAAGAGAAGGCCATTCGTGAGCTGCTCTCTTCTTTTGATCCACACTCGGTGTATATACCTTATCAATACGTCGAAACGGCTAGTCAAGACCTCAAAGGTGGGTTTGACGGTATTGGGATAGAATTTTTCATGCATAACGACACCCCTAACGTGGTTCGTGTGCTGAAAGACGGTCCTGCAAAAAGTGCTGGGATACAACCTGGTGATCGAATTCTTTTAGTTGATACGCTGTCGTTAATCGGATTATCCAATTCAGAAATTATTGACGCAATCAAGGGACGTAAAAACACGTCATTTGTTGGAACCATATTTCGACCATTTACTGGAAAAACGATTGAGCAAACCATTGAACGTGGCACGGTCAAAACGCCAAGTGTTTATGCCAGTTTAATAGATGAGCAAACCATCTATGTTAAAATTGAGCACTTTGCAGAAAAAACCCATACTGAATTTGTCTCTCAAGTTAAGAAGCTACTAAAGGGTAAAGACATCAAATATGTAGTGCTTGACTTAAGAAATAATCCTGGCGGATACTTACAAACAGCCATTAGCCTTTTAAATGAGTTTGTTGACGGCAATGATATGTTGGCCTATACCCAATCAAAATCAGGCAAACGACGTGAATATAAAGCAACCAAAGGAGGTCTTTGTGCAGATATGGAATTGGCTTGTTTAGTTAATAATCGATCCGCGTCAGCAAGTGAAATAGTGTCTGGAGCTATTCAAGACCTGGATCGTGGCGTAGTTTTAGGGAGTCGAACATATGGAAAAGGGCTTGTCCAAGAGACGTTTCAGCTGACGGATGGGTCTCAGATAAGGCTCACTGTTTCGCGTTATTACATACCTTCAGGACGATCTATACAAAAACCGTATGACGACGAAGGTTACCAAGAACTTGACTCTCAAGCGTTAAAAAAAGTCGGAATTCAGTATGAAACCAAAAATGGCCGGTTTGTAAAAAGCGAAGGCGGTATTACACCTGATATTTCACTGCCTATCGAAACGTATGAGAATTATATAAAAACCAGTGAATATGCGGCACAACTGATTGACAGTCATGTCGAAAATTGGTTGGAATTGACCCCAGAAGCGTGGTCGGAAAGTAAGGAAGTAAGTGCTCAAATATCACAATCGCTTCAAGATTCAACGCATTACTATCAAACCGTTAAGCACCGCCTAGTGTATCAACTATATGGGATAGAAGTAGCTTACGCACAAAACGCATATACAGATAAAAGCATACTACGCGCCGTTACAGAATTACGCGAACCAACGGTTCTACTCAATCCCTAATTCTTTTTTTACGGAATCCATGCGTTCCTGATCCGTTTTTAATTGGTCGTCCACATCTTCCATTTTAATTTCTTTGTCTGCTGAGACTTCCGTTTGAGCTTCCTCTTCGGTTTTTTGAGGTGTTGAGGAGCATGCCACATACAACGCACTGGCAACTACCATCGATAACAAATACTTTACTTTCATTTCCCGAAATTGCACAAAAAAAAGGTGTAGTAAACTACACCTTTCAATAATTAATTCTTTTAGGATTAGTGACCTGCTCCTTCAGCAGCATCTTTCATGTCTTCAACGCCATCTTTAACGTCTTCGATCATTTCTTCTCCTTCAGCTTTCATTTCGTCAGCTGCTTTTCCAGCTTCTTCCATTGTTCCTTCTGCTGCGTCCTTCATGTCACCAGCTGCTTCTTCCATTTTGTCGGCTGCACTTTGGTCTTCAGCACTTGCTTCTGTTTCTGCTGATTTGTCCTCTTCAGTTGTTGCTGCGTTGTTGCAAGCTACAAACGTGAAAAGAGTAACGATTGCTAATAAAGATAATACTTTTTTCATTTTTCGAATTTTTAGGTACTTTTAAAATAGTAGACAAATATAAAAAAATGAACGAATTAAAACAGTTGCATAATTATTTTTTTCTAAAAAAGATACTTATCGGAACACCAGTAAAATCGAAGTGTTCACGCAGTTGATTCTCGATAAATCTCTTGTAAGAATCTCCAACATATTGAGGCAAATTACAGAAAAAGGCGAAGCTCATTTTTCGCGTTTTAATTTGCGTCACATACTTTATTTTAATGTATTTCCCTTTCTTCGATGGAGGCGGTGTTTCGTTGATTATTTCAAGCATCACATCATTAAGTTTTGATGTCGAAATGTGTTTTTGTGTGTTCTTATATACAGTGATGGCGGTCTCTACAGCCTTAAACACACGTTGCTTGGTTAATGCTGAAACAAAGATGATTGGCACATCTGTAAACGGTGCAATCTTCTCATGGATTTCTTCAATATAGAATTTTGTCGACTTATGATCCTTCTCAACCAAATCCCATTTATTAACCAAAATCACAATTCCTTTTCCGTTCTTGGCTGCCAGGCTAAATAGGTTCACATCCTGAGATTCCAACCCAATTGTCGCATCGATAATCAGCAATACAACGTCACTAGACTCAATAGCTTTAATACTACGCATAACGCTATAAAACTCAACATTGTCCATTGTTTTACCCTTCTTGCGCACTCCCGCGGTGTCAACCAAGGTAAAATCCATGCCGTATGCAGAATAACGTGTGTCAATGGTGTCTCTTGTAGTTCCAGCGATGTCTGTAACAATATTTCTTTCTTCACCCAATAAGACGTTACACAATGAACTTTTCCCAACGTTTGGTCTTCCAATAAGCGATAAACGAGGTAATTCATTTTCGTCTTGCTCTATCTCAGGTGGTAACAACTCCAAGATAGCATCCATAAGTTCACCGGTTCCGCTTCCTGATATGGAAGAAAGTGGGTAGATGTTTTCATATCCAAGGCTGTAAAATACGTTCGACATTATCAAACGTTCGTTATTGTCAACTTTGTTCACTGCCAACAAAACAGGTTTTTTTGTCTTCCGTAAAAAACGCGCAAAGCTTTCATCTAAATCGGTAATGTCAGTGGTAACATCTACCATAAAAATGAGCACATCAGCTTCAGAAATAGCGATTTCAACCTGATCTCGAATAGACTTTTCGAAAACGTCGTTCGAGTTTACGACATACCCACCTGTATCAATAATGGTGAATTCACGATTTCCCCAATCTGTAGTTCCATAATGACGATCACGTGTAACACCAGATGAATCATCAACAATTGCTTTACGTTCACCTTGTAAGCGGTTAAAAATTGTTGACTTGCCAACGTTTGGTCTTCCTACTATAGCTACAATTCCAGACATATTTGTATTTGTTGTTCAGCGTATTTCGAGAATAACGAAACCGCTACTGTGTAATTTTAATTGTTTTTGTACCCGAATCTCCGCAACTGCGTATCGTTATCGCGCCACTTTTCACGTACCTTAACGAAGAGTTCTAAAAACACCTTTTGGTCCAGAAATTTCTCCATATCTCTGCGTGCTTCGGTACCAATTCTTTTTAACCCTAAACCGCGTTTCCCAATAATGATGACCTTTTGAGAATCTCGTTCACAATAGATTATCGCTGAAATTTTGATTAACGTTTTCTTTTGTTTGAACTCATCAACAACCACCTCAATACTATAAGGAATTTCTTGTTGATAATGCGTCAGCAGCTTTTCCCTAATCATTTCTGCGCAAAAGAATCGCTCATTACGATCTGTTAACTGATCTTCTGGATAATAAGGCGGGTGTACAGGACAATAATCGTATAGCATCCCAAGTAACCCTTGAACATTGAACCCACGCAGCGCAGATAAAATGATGGTTTCGTCAGACTTTATTTTCGCCTGAAACTCGTCCATCACTTCTTTTACCATGTCTTGATCAGACTCATCAATTTTATTAAGCGCCAAAATTTTAGGGCAATCCGTTTTGTTAATTTGTTCGATAACATCGTCGTGCAACTTTGGACTCGTCATATCAATAAGTACAACTAAAACGTCCGCGTCGTTGATGCTTTCTTTAACGGCCACCATCATGGCTTCCTGAAGCTTGTAAGCCGGGTTAATAATTCCTGGCGTATCAGAGAAAACCATTTGACAATCATCCTGATTGTGAATTCCAATAATGCGATGCCGTGTTGTTTGGGCTTTCGAATTAGTGATGGCTAATTTTTGACCCAAAATGGCATTCAATAACGTAGACTTACCTGCGTTAGGTTTGCCTATTATACTAATGAAGCCGGCTTTTTTGATGTCTGACATTAAGTGCAAAGGTCGTTTAATTTTTGTTCTAGAAATCACAATCCTAAAACAAAAAGAAAAAAGGTCTGGATTTATTAAAATCACGACTTATCTTTGCAGCCCTAAAAAACGCGAGAATAACGACTATAATACGTGAGTCGAGAAAGAATAAATCGCGGGATGGAGCAGTGGTAGCTCGTCGGGCTCATAACCCGAAGGTCATAGGTTCGAGTCCTATTCCCGCAACAACAACCCTCAGGTAACTGGGGGTTTTTTTATGCCTAATATTATAGCTGACTTGTGTTTTCCTACCCAAAACTAACAAAACTGTCAGTAAAACTGTCAGTAAAAAGCCAAAAAAGTCAGATTATTATTCAGCTTTAACACCCCCCCTAACCCTTATAAATATCACTTTCCTATTTGGGGTGGGCATTGCAAAACTGTACGTCTTCAGCGAAAGTTGAACTTTTTGGGCTAAAAGTTAAGAGAGAGTTCATGCTAATTTAGGTTTAAATTTTGATACTGTTTTTTTCTTGCTTTTAGGGTTCTGGATTTTGTGGCTCTTCGCCGTTTCAATTTGGA
>JAIBDD010000054.1 GCA_024679565.1 Bacteroidota bacterium
ACATAATCTCCGGTCTCGCCGGTGTTCCACTGGACGCTAGAATAATTTCCAAGCGACTTAACAATCACTGAATCGAGATCACATGTTGCTGGATCCCCTACTGTAAGCGCTATTGCTGATCTTTCAAAATCATCAACAACATGTAATCTTGTACCTGTTGCAATCCAAAGTTGATTGTTTAAGTATTCTATATCATTTAATATTGACGATGATAAAGGGGAGTTAGAAGAATTAAATGTTGCTAAAGAATCGTTTTTCGCATCGAACCTATAATAGTTAGAACCAGCGATGTAATAAATAACCGAGTCATTACCTACTGCGATATCTCTTATTGCTGCCGAAGGGGCTGATGAAGAATAATTAGTTATCGTTCCTGTTACAGGGTTCATCGAGGAAAGACCATGTGTTCCATTCTGATGACCTAACCAAAGAACATTGTCATTTGAATCGTATTTTAAACTTTTAATATTGTTATGGGGAAGCCCTGCGCTTGTTTGGTATTGCGTGAATGTGGTTCCATTAAAAATTGATAAGCCGGAAGTTGTTGCAATGGCAACTGCTCCGTTTGGCATTCTTTCAAAATCATTATGATAGTTTGTGGAAATCCCGGTTGTATTAAATGATTTATACGCAGTAGCAGTTGAGCCATCATAATAGACCACGCCACTAGAGAATCCGTTCGACACTACAAATGAAGAATCGGTGAGCGCCTCTCCCAAGAAACATGAAGTTGGCAACCCCTGGGCAAAACCGTAGTTTGTCATTGAAGCGCCATCCCATTTTGACATTCCAGGAATAGTAAGAATCCATAGGTTGCCGTCAGCATCCTGACTTAGGTCACGAATACTGTTTGCAGGTAATGCAGAGTTTTGATCCGTTAATTGGGCTATACCTTGTGGACCCTTCATGAATATACCATTCGAGTATCCAGATACTATTGACGAGCCCATTGCCGAGAGGTGCAATGGTTGATTCGAAGGCATCCCTGTGTTTTCTCTTTCAAAATTAGAATAGGTTCCTGACGTGGTTAAGATGTGCAGTCCGTTGTTATTTCCTGCTGCGTGATTATTACTGACCAAATAAACAGATGAGTCATGAGTTGAGTAGACGGCTTGTGAAAGTAGATTTTCTGCTAACCCGTTCATAGAGTAAGAATGCGAAACGGTGCCGTCGGTTTTGAATGTTGTTAAGCCATAGGCGGTACAGATAAATAAATTACCTGCCGGATCTTCAACGAATGATCTGATGTCATTTGACACTAATCCTATAGTGTTGGATACGTTATATTTTGTCCAATTTGATCCATCAAATTCAGAAATTCCAAATAACGTTCCAATCCATAATGATCCATTCGAGTCCTCGTAAAGCGATCTCACATCGTTGTTTGCCAGACCATTGGATGTATTTTGTTTGGTGTATGTTGTGCCTGAGAAGACTCCAGATTGATCTGTAATTATTGCCAAACCATCTTTTGTAGCAACGGCAACCGAGCTGTCTGATAAAACTATTAAGTCCTGAATCGAAGATGCTGGCAATACGCTTGAAGGAACATATGACCAGTTAAGTCCAGTCTTGATCGAAACACCAGATTCGGTCCCTACCCAAACTCTTCCTGAAGCATCTTCAGCAATGGCTCTTACAGAATCGCCCTCCAAACCCGTAAACTGTTCTGTAAACAGACTGGCTTCCATAAGTGAGTTAATGTACGTATAGCCCGAAGTTGTTCCTACGTAAATACCTGAAATTGTTTTTTCAATAGTCAAAACTTCTTGAGAAGCCAATGGAAAATCCGAGGATTTAACGAAATTAAATGTTGAGCCATTGTAGAGAACTAAGCCATTTTCGGTTCCCATAAGATATTCACTAGAATCAAGCTCAATAATAGCATTGTATGCCGAAGATGGAATACCGCTATTTTGTGAATTTAAATTCGTCCAACAATCCGATTGTGCTGACGCGTTGATTGATACAGTTAATGCGAGCATTAAAGCGTGGCGAGTAGTCATAACTTGATGGTTTAATTTTTATCCCTAAAACAATTAATGTCTAGGCAAATGTCTAAACTGCCTTTTGGCATCTGGGAAATTACAAATTATTCATCTAAAAATGTCGTAGACTTATCGTGATCGACATAGACTTATCGTGATCAACATAGACTTATCGTGATCAACATAGACTTATCGTGGTGCCCTCTTTTCTGATATCGTTATACCGTTCACTATTACGCAAATGGCTTATCTTTAAAAACTGAACACAAAACGTCAACACCTTGTATCAGGATTACATCATTACAGCAATGTCCCTATTAGTAATTGCCCTCATCATTGGGGGTATTACGGTCAGACGCTACAACATCCCCTACCTCTACTTTTTGGCTTGTACAGTGCTCAACGCAACCTTTTTAACAGACATTGCGGGCAACACCATCGTCAAAGTAATGTACCCTTGGTTTATACCATTATTCTTTTTGATTGGGCCTGGACTTTACGGGTCATACTGTTCCGTTGAGGAACGGAAAGATCGGTGGCATATTATTCATTACCTACCTGTCTTCTTAGGTTACGTCATTTTAATCCTTGAACTCGGTTTTTTCAACGATTACTTTTATAATACTGTACAACTTGCACATGACCTAAAGTGGGAGAGCACCAGTGTCTTTTGGCCATTCTCAGATAAATGGATTATTCTAGCACAGCCCTTTCATACACTTCTTTATGTTGTGTTTAGTGTAAGAAAGCTCAATGCGACCAAAGCACGGCTTCCTTTATTTGTTTTACCTATTGTCCAGGGTATTTCATTAATCCCGCTATTGGATATTAATTATCATTTTTTAACTGGTGAATTTTTAATTTTTGCCAATGACCAGGTTCTTAGGTATGCGATGTTTGGCCTTGTCTTCCTTATTTTTTGGGATGTCGTGAACATTCGCCCGCGAATGCAAAAACAAGAAGAAGAAAAACTCAAGGCCTACGAGGCAAAAAAAGAGGCAGCGCGGCAGGAGGCGTTAATTCAAGAGGCGCCCAAAGAAACCTATCCAAATGCAGGGAAAGTAACCAATGCCGAAATAGTTCTATACATCGAAAGGCTCATTCAAGGCGATGAAGAATTCCCCTTCAATAAACATTCGAAGAAGTCCGATTTCATAAAGCACAGTCCATTCAAAAACCCAGACTGGGAAAGTTTCTTTTCCGCGACGAGCACAAATTTCGGTTTCTTTAAAAAGTATGCGCGCATCCACCGTGCCCTTCGACTCATGGAGGAAGGTTACCTGGACAATCAAAGTGTAGAGACGCTCGCTAAAACCGTGGGCTATTCCTCAAGAGCACCCTTCTACCTGGCCTTTGAGCAGATTATGGGGAAATCTCTAACCGCCTACCGAGAGATCTAGATCATCTAAACGTTCGAACCTGAAAATTCATAACTACCCGTTTCAATTCCTGCAATTAAATAGGATTGCAAACGGCTGTGATGTAAATTTGATATACACGTTTAGTTCGATAACATAATTTCTAGAATACGATGCGCATACCTTCGGGAACGACGCTCTATCTAAACCAAAATAGTTAATGAATTAAAGGTTATAACACGCACCCCCTTCCTAGCCGGTTGGGGGTTTTTTGTGTGTCCGACTGATTGCTATCATACCCCGCCTTTGGCACATTTCGGTGAGCTAAAGACTTTTAACGCAGTCATGTTAAAAACGTCTAGTTCTCCACAATTTTTGGAAGTCTCCTACG
>JAIBDD010000004.1 GCA_024679565.1 Bacteroidota bacterium
AATGTGGAAATTTTCTGGTCGGCTGATGACGATGCCACGGAATACACCCTTTATCAATATAATGGAAACGAAATTGATACAAAAATCTGGAGGTAAAAACGATTTTGACAGTAGAAAATAAACATACCAAACACAACAAAATGGCACGCAGAGTTTCTGGCACATATGGGGCAACAGAAATTGTTTTTGTTGGCGGAACATGCACTAAGGTTCAGGATGTTTCCCGTTCCATAATCACTGAATTATCCAAGGATTATGCGGTTTCCTATATTGATGCTGACCATGGTTCGTTTGACACTCCAGAAAAGGGAGATTTTCTTGAACAAGGAGGGTCTATGTTTATGTCTGATAAACAAGAGTCTATCCAATTGGTGAGACCATCATTAAGCAATGGATTTGATGCCAGAATTGCATTTAACGAATGTGATTTGGCCTTAGTCAATGGAAATCATTTTCAAGGAGAAGCTCAAATTGTGATGCTAGACTCCGTGAAAATAAAATCACTTGAGAAACGTGTAGCACAGTTAACCAATGTTATAGCTATAATAAAGGTGGAGGATCTAGCAATACCAGATTTCCTGTTAAAAGCGCTTCCTCATATTAATGAACTACCGGTTTTATGGTATACCGATACGTATGAGATAATCAATTTTATATCTAAGAGGTTAGAAGACCAAAAACCGCAATTAAATGCACTGATATTAGCCGGAGGTAAGAGCTCGCGCATGGGTCAAGACAAGGCTTTGTTGAAGTACGACAATCAAAGGCAGGTGGATAGAATATTGACTTTATTACAAGCTAAGGTGGAGGAGGTGTATGTAAGTTGTAGACGTGAGCAAAATTTAGAGGTAGATGCACCCAAAATATTCGACCGAATGGAAGATATGGGTCCGCTTGGCGCCATAACAACAGCGTTTAGGGAAAATCCTAATGCAGCTTGGTTGGTTGTGGCATGTGATCTTCCAATGATAGATTCCGACGTTATTGACCAATTAATAAGTAGCCGATCACAGAAACACACAGCAACCGCATTCTTCAATCACGAAACGGGATTTGCAGAGCCTTTAATTACAATATGGGAGCCAAAGAGTTATATGCGTATGTTGGAGTTTGAAGCGCTTGGGTTTTCCTGTCCACGAAAGGTCTTAATAAATTCAGATACGTTACTCCTAAAACCACATAATCCGACAAAACTATTCAATGTAAACACACCAGAGGATTTCAAAGTAGCCGCTAAAGCACTCGAGCAATGAACGAGAGATATCTCAGGCAAATAAGGATACCCCATTTTGGACTCGACGGCCAAGCAGCCCTCACCAAAACGAAAGTTTTGATTGTTGGTTGTGGAGGTTTAGGCTGCCCTGTGGCGATGTATTTGTCTAGAGGAGGTATTCGGCATCTTGGGCTAGTGGATGGAGACAAAGTAGATGTTACCAACCTGCATCGCCAGGTATTGTATGGTGAAGCACATGTGGGAGCCCTCAAAGTACAAGCGGCTAAGGCAGCTTTATTAGAGGCTGATAAAGGCTTGACTATTGACATTTACCCAACTAGACTTCAGAAAGTCAACTATAAAGAAATTTGTGCGACGTATGACGTTGTAGTCGACTGTACCGACAACTTTGAAACGCGATATTTAATTAATGATGCTTGCGTCCTTCTGGATAAGCCTTTGGTTTATGGTGCAGCAAATGGGTGGGAAGGGCAAGTAGCCGTTTTCAATGTAAACAAAAGTGGAAACCTGAGAGATATATTCCCTGAAATGCCAAAGCCAGGAACAATCCAAAACTGTGAGGAAGCCGGAGTTTTAGGCGTCACCACTGGGGTAATTGGTAATATGATGGCATTGGAGGTAATAAAGGTGGCAACAAAAATTGGGACTCCTTTAGTGAATCAACTTGTTCAATTTGACGGTGAAACCAATGTGTATCATAGTTTAAAATACAAGCCAGGCAGATCTCCTTCGAATGTTCAGATTGAAGGCACTACACAAATAACATGGAAGGCGTATCACAGAGACTACAAAGGCGCTTTACTTGTAGATGTTCGTTCGTTGGAAGAACGCGCAGTACAGCACATTGAAAGCACTCACATGCCACTATCTAAGGTCGCTAATGACGTAAAGAGTTTGGATTGGAGTAAGCAAGTAATATTTTTCTGTGCTACGGGTAAGCGGGCATTAGAGGCGGCTGATACGACAAGGAAGCTAATGGGTAAAGAGTCATTAGCCATAATCGATACACTAGAACAATAGTTACTTTTTCTTTTTTCGCTTTTTGGGCTTTTTCAACAAGTCATTGTCGCTCATTAAACTTTTCCAATCAGCGTGTACGTCTCTTGAGAAATCGATTGTATCGGTGTACGTTTTTAAATCGATTTTTTGAACAGGCAACGGATCCCCTAAAAAAGATTCAATATCCTCTAATAAGGTTTGTTCTTCTGAGCTGCAGAATGACAGTGCAGAACCCTTGGCTGTGCCTCGCCCAGTTCGACCTACTCTATGCACATAGTTTTCCGCTAACTCAGGTAAGTCATAATTTATAACAATATCAACTCCTGGGATATCAATTCCTCGTGCGCTAATATCTGTAGCGATGAGTAATTTTACCTTCCCACTTTTAAAATCGCGCATTGTAGCGGTGCGTTCTTCGTCCGATTTATCACTGTGAATCGTTTGTGCTTCTATTTCAACGCGTTCCATTGCTTTTTTAACGCGCTCAGCACGAACCTTGGTGCGTACAAAACACAGCGTTTTGCTTTCAGAATAGTCGTTTATCACACGTTCCAAAAAGAATCGTTTGTCGTCCATTTCGACGTGAACCAAAGAATGGGTAACATTTTTCGATACTGGGTTTTTGGGAGATACCTGAATCCTGATCGGATTCTGCACTATCGAATAGGCAAGTTTTTTAATTCGTGGATTGATTGTGGCAGAGAAAAACAAGGTTTGGCGTTTTTTAGGAATAAAACGCAATAAGTCTTGAATGTCTTTTATAAAACCCAAATCAAGCATATGGTCAGCTTCGTCTAAAACTAAAATCTTCAAATCTTCGAGTTTTAAATATCCTTGACTGCGTAAGTCAAATAGCCTTCCAGGTGTAGCAACAACCACGTCAATGCCTTGAGTGAGTTTTTCAATTTGGTCGTCCTGACTTACCCCTCCGTGGATGCACAAAACCGAAATACCTAAATCTTTGGTGAAGTCCAAAAATACTTGAGTAATCTGTTCAGCTAGCTCATGAGTTGGAGCCATAACAGCGCAGATAACACCACCGGTTTGAGCTTTTTTGGGAAGTTTAAGGATGTTCTGCAAAACCGGGATAACGAATGCAGCTGTTTTGCCAGTGCCAGTTTGAGCAATCGCCAGTACATCTTCTCTACGCAGAATGGCAGGGATAGATTTGAACTGAATATCTGTTGGGCGTTTAAACCCTTTTTCAAGAATGTTGTGTTTTAACTTGTCAGATATACGATAATCCTCAAATTTCATGATGCAAAGTTACTGTTTAAGGATGAGCAGACACCCACACTTCTCCATCTTCGAAAAATTCCTTTTTCCAAATAGGTACAGATTCTTTTAATGTATCTATAGCAAATTGACATGCACTGAATGCTGCACCACGATGAGCGGCGCCTACGGCAATAATTACGGGAATATCGCCAATGGCTAATGTGCCAATTCTGTGATGAATGGCTATGGCCGAAATTTCAAATTGTTCTAGTGCTTTGCCGGCAATCTTGTCCATTTCTTTCATCGCCATAGATTCGTAGCATTCAAAATGTAATTGGTGTACTGTTCGACCATCGGTTGCGTTGCGAACTGTTCCTATAAATATACATTCTGCACCGTTACTATTGCCTGAAGCAAAATCCCTACAAGTACCTATTTCTAATGGTTCGGCTGATAAATGAATATTTTTTTTCATTTTTTATTGGTGTCGTACAACAAAACAGATTTGGGTACGTTAGTTGTACTGATATAGATAAAAAGTGATAACATTATTCTTAATTTATTTGGTACGTCAGTACTTTTCGGCACGCTAAAATTAGCCTCCACTAACTGGTGGAATTAACGCCACTACATCTTGATTTTTTAGAACGTCATCATCGTTCGCATATTCTTCGTTTACTGCGAAAGCCAGCGCATTTAGTTTTTTAAGTTCAGGGAACTCTTTAAATATGTTTTCTCGAAAAGATTTAACAGACGGATTTGTGGGTAACGGAAAGTCTAATTCCCTCTTGCCAATAATATCGCGTGCCGCACCAAATATCAGTACCTTCATTATATCAGTAATCTATAAAATATTCGTAGAGAAGCAAAGATAACAAGTACCGCGGTAAGTCTTTTAACACGTATTTGGGTTAAGATATTAATGTTCACTCTTGACCCAATTAGTCCGCCTACACCAACGGCCAACAGTAGCGGAACCAATACCGACCATTCAATCGTTATAGAGACAGCATAAGATTGTCCTGCTAATCCGGCAAGAGAGTTTACCAAGATGAAAAAACTAGAAGTGGCCGCAATTACTCGGGCACTATCCCATTTGATGAGATACAACAATGGGGCGAGAAAAATACCACCGCCTATTCCCACCAACCCAGACACGAAACCAATGATGCCGCCTATTACAAGATTAAGGGCTACGCTGGATGATTTGGGGTTACTTGTATTGTGAGGTTGTTTAATCATCAATAATCCAGATACAAGTAAACAACTGGCTAAAAGAATGAAGAATGACTGATGAGGTAGTTCAATGCTGCCTCCCAAAAAGGCCAATGGAACACTGGTGATGACCAAAGGAAGTGCCTTCTTGACATTTAACAGCTTATGTATTATAAAGACAGCTGTTCCACCACTAACGACAACTACATTACAGCAAAGGGCAATAAACCTTAATTGAGAAGGAGGGAGGTCCGTAAATGATAGGATCGCGATGTACCCTGAACCACCACCAAAACCTACAGAAGCGTATAGAATTGCAATGAGGAAAAAGAGAATTGCGTTTCCCATTAGTTATCTCGCTTCTCAAAAGTTTCGTTTCTCTTAGACTTGACGCGTTCAACAATCAACCCGATAATGAGGATTGCAGCGATAAGAAAAAACAGTGATTCTAGAAACAAAATTATTGAAGTGAAATTCAAGTTATTTAAACTTTACAGCCGTACCATAGGCAAGTATCTCTGCAGTTCCTTGCATAATCATGGCAGTGGTGAGTCTTACGTTAACAATCGCATCTGCACCAAGTCGCTGTGCATCTTGAGTCATTCTTTGGATGGCTTGTTCTCTACTTTCTGCTTGTAGTTTTGTATACTCGTTAATTTCACCACCAACAATATTCTTTAAACCTGCAAAGATATCTCGGCCGATGTTTCGAGCGCGTACAGTGCTTCCTCTAGCAACACCAAGAATTTCAGCAATATCTTTATTAGGGACGGTTTCGGTTGTTGTAAGTATCATGATAGCAAATTACAACAATTTCAAGGTGAAGAACGAAACAGCTTATTTTTTTCGATTAATTACGAAATCCAACAGGTCAATAAGCGATTGTTTATTATTTACACCCTTCATATTATTCAAAACGTCTAACGCTTTTTGATGATAATTGTTAAGATGTGTTTTGGCGTATTCGATACCACCGTGATCAACAACAAACTGGATTACTTTTTTAACACTCGCTTTGTCTTTTTTATCTGATTTGATAATTCGGATGATGGACTTTTTTGTTGACTTATCTGCTCCTTGCAAGGCATGGATTAGCGGTAAAGTCATCTTTTTTTCTTTGATATCGATGCCTGTCGGTTTGCCTATATCACTATCCCCATAATCGAAAAGATCATCTTTGATCTGAAATGCTATACCAGTATATAAACCAAACTCAGACATTTGGTCTAATACCTCTTGATCGTGCACGTTTGACGCGGCACCAATGGCACAACAGCTGGCTATCAGGGATGCGGTTTTTTTAGATATTATGTCGTAATACACTTCCTCCGTGATGTCTAGCTTACGCGCTTTTTCCATCTGGAGTAACTCTCCCTCACTCATCTCCTCAACGGCAGTAGAGAGAATCTCTAGCATGTCGTGGTCCTTATTTTTTAGGGCAAGGAGTAATCCTTTTGATAAGAGATAATCACCTACTAAGACCGCGATTTTATTTTTCCATAAGGCATTAATAGAGAAAAACCCACGGCGCTTATCCGAATCGTCAACTACGTCGTCGTGCACTAAGGTAGCGGTATGTAACAATTCTACAAGCGATGCACCTCGGTATGTTCGTTCGTTAACCTCACCAAATAATTTGGCGCTTAACAATACAAACATCGGACGCATTTGCTTCCCTTTACGTTTCACGATGTAGGTCATGATTGTGTCGAGTAAAGCAACACGACTTTTCATGTTTTTCCTGAAACGCTTTTCGAACTCAGCAAGTTCCGCGGAAATTGGATGTTGGATATCTTTAAGACTTGTCGCCATCAGAAAATAGGAGCTGCAATATACTTGTAATTGGGGTTTATGAATATTAAACAATAAAAAAAGGGCTTTGTTTAAAAGCCCTTTTGAAGATTATTTAAGTCGATTATTCGATCACTTCACCCTCTGAGGCAGAGTAAAGAAGTTTAAGCGAATTGATCTTTCTAAGTTCTTGTTTTATGTCCTGAATTAAGCCCATCTTCACTGAACGATCAGCTTTAATTGCAGTTGTAAGGTAATCACGGACACCTTCTGGATGTTCGTTCTTTTTAAGTGTGATATACGCTTGGACGCCATTGGCTCCTTCCACCATGCCAAACTTATCGTCAAACTGAATTCTTGGCGCAGTACCACTCTTAGACGTGTTTATTGGAGGTCCAACTAATATGTGATTTACCCAAGATTTCTTTTCGATCTTCTCAACTTCAGAAACAATAGGTAACGCTGTTTTAACCAATACCGTAGGGTCACGCATCTTGGTAGCTACCATGAAGAAGAACAACAGCATAAATACGATATCTGGCAATGCAGAGGTATTAATCGCTGGTAATTCTTTGCCTTTATTTTTTTTAAATTTTGACATAACTAGTTGCTTGATGAGTATTCTACTGGTTCTGCTTCCGAAATCTTCATTGGATACTTCTTCTGCACCTCTAGCGCTTGTTCACTCTTTTTAGGTAAGTCTTTAAAAGACCTCCCAAATTTGTTGAGTGCGTATTCGTCCCTTGCTTCAACATAAGCCCGAATCAACTCATTATATACTTCTACATAACGTTGAACCGAAGTACCCCTATCATTTTTAAGAGATACAATCGCTGCCTGTGATGAATCAGCAAAGTTTGGTAAACGGCCTTCATTTTGAATGTGACGTTTTGTTAATTCAGTTAGTTGATTAATACGAAGTGGTTTACGTTCCACAAGTAATTGATCTCCCGAATTTACAAGCACTTCAAGCACGTTTCTATCATTTTGTTCCACTACTGGAGGTGGTACATTTGGATCTGGGTAAGGCGGAAGTTGTACCCGCAATCCTTTTTGTTGATCCATGGTTGTAGTTACCAAGAAGAAAACCAAAAGCAAGAAGGCGATGTCGGCCATTGAGCCGGCATTAATTTCAGGAATTTTTCTACTTTTTCTTGCCATTGTTATACTTATTTATCAAACATTGTTTTAACCGAAGAAGCTACTGCTAATACGATTGTTAAGCCAATCATGATGCCGGCAACCCAAACTCCCGCATGTGAAAATTGGAAATCTTTTAAGGTAACCCCGTCATCAATCATTGCTTGAGGAACAACATCACTAGCCATTGATTTGCCGATAAAAAATAACACGGCTAACACAACGATACCAGCAATTGTCCATATCAATGCTTTAGGCTTTTGGATAATTCCTAATAGCGATAATACAAGAGCTGCAAGTACAGCGACCCCTATGTAAATGTATGATTGCCATAAGCCAAACGACGCTGGCCCTTTTTGCAACACCTCATTATCACTAGGGATTGTATACGTTCTGTACATAAATATAAGCAACAGCAACACAACGATGCCGTAGTATATGTATGTAATTAATCTTTTAGCATTCATAGGCTTTAATTAGCTTGTTTTTACAACGTTGTTTTTGATCAACATGTCTACCAAACGAATAGAGGCATCCTCCATGTTGTTGACGATGGAATCAATTTTTGATACCAATAAGTTGTAAAATATTTGCAGAATGATCGCAACAATAAGACCCGCTACTGTTGTTAAAAGGGCTACTTTAATACCTTTTGCAACAATTGCTGGAGAAATATCACCCGCGTTCTGAATATCGTCAAATGCTTTAATCATACCAATTACTGTACCCATGAAACCCAACATTGGGGCAAGTGCAATAAATAGTGATATCCAAACAAGACCTTTTTCCAATTGACCCATCTGAACTTCTCCATAGGATACAACAGATTTTTCAACGTGATCTAAGCCTTCATCTGCTCGGTCTAAACCTTGGTAGAAAATGCTGGCCACCGGACCTGGGGTGCTTCTTGCTACGTCTTTTGCAGACTCAATTCCACCAGAAATTAAAGCGTCTTCCACTTTTTTGATGAATTTGTCAGAATTAGAACTAACACTGAATAATGATAATAATCTTTCAATTACGATCGCTAAACCTAGAATTAAACATAATAAAGGAAGGGCCATAAAACCAGCACCACCTTCGATAAATTTATCACGAATTACCGCGATTCCTTCACCTTTCTCAGATTTTTTGTCATCTGCTTCAACCTCTTCACTAGCTTCAGCTACTGCTTCACCTTCTTCAGGAGCCGCTTCTTCTGTTGCTATTTCTTCCGATGCTGCTTCAGTGGCATCCGGCGCATCGGCACTCTCAACCTCAGTTGTTTCAGGCTCTGTCGCTGTTTCCTGAGCATAAGCGGATAGGTTCATACCTACGAATAGCGCAAATGCTAAAATCAATACAATCGTTTTTTTCATTATTTCAGATCTTTTATAAGATATTGTGACTACTGGCAAAAATAGAAAAACTTTGATATTAACCTTATCAATTAATAATCAATTTATTTTTATCCTTATTCCCGGTAATACAATGGTAATGCTACATTTTTATTGCCAATTTATGCTTTATGTTTGAGGAATAAACGGATTGAGTTGACAAACGGAAATGGCTAAATCAAAAACGGTATTCTTCTGCCAAAACTGCGGGGCGTCATCGCCTAAGTGGATAGGGAACTGTCCTTCATGTAAGCAATGGAACACCTATGTCGAAGAAGTTGTAGAAAAAACCAGTACGCAAAGCGTACCCGCGTGGGTCGATAATCAAGAGGAAAAGACCAAAAAAAGTAGCCCCAAACTAATTACAAGTTTACAATCAGGTCCTGAGCAACGCATAGAAACTACGGATGCAGAATTGAACCGCGTATTGGGCGGAGGTGTTGTGTTTGGAAGCCTTGTATTAATTGGTGGAGAGCCAGGAATTGGAAAATCTACTTTGATGTTGCAAGTGGCCTTGCAAAGCGACCAGAAGGTGCTTTATGTGAGTGGGGAAGAGAGTGAAACTCAACTTAAAATGAGGGCGGATCGAATTGGTATCAGAAATGAAGCCTGTTATATATTATCAGCTACCGAGATTCAGGAAATATTCAAACAGGTTAAAAAACTTAAACCAGGATTCTTAATTGTTGATTCTGTTCAAACGCTTTTTAGTCGTTCAATTGAATCAACCCCAGGAAGTATATCTCAAATTCGAGAATGCACCGGTCAACTACTTAGGTTTGCCAAAGAAACAAATACACCAGTTTTTCTGATTGGCCACATAACAAAGGATGGACAAATTGCAGGGCCAAAGGTGTTAGAGCACATGGTTGATACTGTTTTACAGTTCGAAGGAGACCGTCATCATGTGTATAGAATTTTAAGAGCTGTAAAGAATCGTTTTGGTTCGGCGTCTGAAATGGGTATTTACGAAATGGCAGGGGAAGGCTTGCGGGAGGTATCAAACCCATCCGAAGTGTTAATTTCCAATAGAGATCAATTGTTATCAGGCATATCGATTACAGCTGCCGTGGAAGGTGTTAGACCTTTAATGATAGAAACTCAAGCGTTAGTAAGTACGGCTGTTTATGGAACGCCTCAAAGAAACTCAAACGGATACGATTTAAGGCGATTGAATATGTTGCTTGCCGTGCTGGAAAAAAGATGTGGGTTCAAACTCGGGGCACAAGATGTGTTTGTAAACATTGCTGGAGGGCTTAAATTAGACGACCCCGGTACCGATCTTGGGATTGCTTCGGCCATCCTCTCTTCTTATGAAAACATACCATTGCCTACGCTTACAGCGTTCGTAGGTGAAATTGGATTGTCTGGAGAGGTACGTGCTTCACGTAGAATGGACCAGCGTATCGATGAAGCCGAAAAATTGGGATTTGAAGAAATTATCGTCAGTGCAAATTCCGTTAAAGGCAATTCCGCAAAATCAATAAAAGTGATAGGTGTGAAAAATATTATGGAAGTAGCTACCTATTTGTTTGGCTAATTCTGGAGCTTCATTTTGTATACGTCAGGTTAACTACGCCACTTTCGAATGATTCTGTTCCTGAAAGCTTGAATACTGTTTCCTGACCATCTTTAAAAAGTGGTCGGCCGTTTCCTAAAACAATGGGGATTAAACTGATTAGCATGGAGTCGATTACACCTTTGTTCAAGAAATTAGCAATCAAAACACCACCCCCAACAATCCAAATATCTTTTTTTGCATGCTGTTTCATTTTTTGCAAGTCGGAATCCGTAATGCCTGAAATAATTTCAGTTTGTGGTGTTGAAATCTCAACCTCATTTCGACTAGAAACTACATAACATTTGTAGTCAGCATATGGCCAATCTACATCAAACCCTACAACGTCTTCGTATGTTTTTCGACCCATAACGATTGTATCAACACCCGACATAAATGCCGAATATCCATAGTCAACATCTTTTGGGTGGTCGATGATTTCTAACCAATCAATGCTTCCGTCTTCTCTCGCTATATAGCCATCAATGCTGGTGGCAATAAATAATTTAAACTGACTCATACTACTTGGTTCTTTCTTTTTCTGTAAAAAATTCCTAACACGGTCGCCGGGTTGTGTTGAGCGAGCCATGCGGCCATGCGCAAGATAAATGGAAATTTAAATAAGAATCTCATTACCCAAAGATTCCGCCTCAGCTCCTTTACAATATTCGTTTCGACTGCGTTTTGATAAATTGTCATAGACGCGGAATCGAATCTCTTGTTTTTAAAACATATTTCAGCTTGCTTGGCTGCCAGCACTCCACTTTCCATCGCTTTGTCAATGCCATGACCTTGCAACGGATCAATCAGGTGGGCTGCATCGCCAGTTAGCATGATATGGTCTGCGGTTAGGGAGGTGTCTTTCCCTCCAAGGGGTAATTTAAAACCCTGAATTTTGGCTATTGAACTGGCATTTTTGAATTTTTCACTGATAAAGGGATGATTTTCAATTACGTCTTGCATTGACGTTTTGATATTAACGGATTTAGCTTGTTCCGAAGTTGGGTTCAAAAGACCAACTCCAACGTTATAAATGTTTTTTGTGAGTGGGAAGATCCAAAAATAACCAGGGAATTCATCCAATAGATAAAACTCATTTGTGTTGGCATTACATGATACATTTTCGTAGTAGGACCTAATGGCATAGCCGTTTAGACCTTTGTGTGCCGTGCCTGAGAACATTTTTCTTTTAACTACAGAGTTGGTCCCATCGCCAGCAATTAGCAAATCACAAGTGAGCACTTTTGTGCCACTTCGCTCTGTTACAATTACCTTGTCTTCAACCGCCACGTTATTAACTTGAAAATCTTCAATAACGGTGGTTTTCGTAGTTGACTTTACAAGATTTAATAGATAGTTGTCGAAGTCAGCCCGCGTTGCATTAAATGCCTGAGCCTTCCATGCGATATTTATCTTTTTACCCTTGGCGGGGTATATATGACTATTGGATATATCAGCACTTTTTGTTAAGCCGTTAAAAAGGTCTTGTTCATTTTCTGTGACTTTTTTTAAGATTTTTATACAAGGACCAGGTATCGCGTCACCACAGGGTTTATCTCGCGGAAATGATTCTTTGTCGATTAGGGCGATGGATAATCCAGAGTCCTTAAGTGCCAGGACACACGTGGTACCAGCAGGACCCGCCCCTAAAATGACAATGTCAAAAGCTTTGTTCACGGAGTCAAACTTAGTTCAATGACGAATAACATTAGGCGACTTTATGATCATATACCAATAGTGCTTCTTGTTCTGAGTCTAACAGCGTCTTGATTTTGCCGTTAGGCTGTATGGCTATAGATTGTCCGCCAGCAACAAAATTGTCACAGTTTCCAACCGCATTAACCATTAATACCGTAACGTCATGTTTAAGTGCCAACGACCCAAAGTGCTTGTGAGCAGCAGAAACGCCAACTTCATGCTTAGCAACAGACGATAGATAGATGTCGAATGGTTCGAGGTAAGCCAATTCGAAATGACTTGTTTGCATACTTTCATAACAAATGGCAAGTACAATCGAAACACCCTTGACGCCTATGCGCTCTTGCTTATTGCCAGCAACGAAATACGCCAATTCATCTTCATGCAACAGCTGTTTTGAGTAGACTATTTGTTTCTTAAAAGGCTGAAAAATGAGCATGCTTATCTGCCTTTTGTCACCTTCAATAGTTGGGGCACCAATGCCAATGGTTATGTTGAAGGAGTTACTTTTTTGCTGAAAAGGAATCAGAAGACTATCATCGGATGTTATGCCCATCTCATGGGCCAATACTGGTTCGTAACCGGTGAGGGACAGCTCTGGAAAAAATATAGCATCACATTCTATCTTACACGCTTGGTCAATCCACTCCAAATGACTCGAAATCTTCCCATTGATATCACCCGTTTCTGGTTGGATTTGAGCAGTGCGATTTTCATTTTCCTCAAATGTAAAAAACCGTTTTCAATGGTTTAACTATTCAAACGAGCCACATCCTTTTAATATGAAGTTTTTATCTGTTAACGAGACGCTTGTTTCGAATTGTTGATCGCCATCATCAAAACATTGGTCATAGGTAATGTTTAAGATAAGAGGCTTGGTTTCGTCATGCAGAATATAATGGGTAGCCTTATTCGGGTCGGCAGCTGGAAGTAACTCAGCAATACCAAATAATTCCCGTTCTCCGTAATCAAGGGTAAGACTATATTCCAATCCGCCGGATTTGTCTTCCACAAGAATGACGTGCCAACCAGGCTCGTTCCCTCCACCTTGGTATTGAGTATCTTTAGAGATTGTGGTTATTGGTTCTTTGTTTTCGGAGGAATCCGTGTTTGATTGATTACTACAAGAGCAAGTCAAGCAAAACAGAATGCCGGTGATTATTAGAATGTAAGGGCTATATTTCATGAACTAGGGTTTAAAGTAAACGTTGTGCGCAGCTTCTATGAATCCGAATCCAAATCGATCTAAGGTGGCATCGGTTTGAAGAATAAGTATTTCGTTTTTAGATTCGATTGCGCTTTTTAAATCAAGGTCGTCAATCATTAATCCAGAGGTAAAGTTTTGAGGATAAACTTGCTTGAAATAGTACCAAAACTCTCCAGAATCGCACGCTATTGTGCTTAACCCGATATCAAACAATCCCCAATAATAGCTGTCTGCAATAACTGCACTGGTGATCTTATCATTCCTTTCAACAATTTTATGTGACGGGTAAACCATATCGAAATGGGGTAACGTTTGATAAATATTAAGGCCGTCTTCCACATCTGCATCCGAACCTGAGGTCATTTTCGTTGTTGAATCGGGCATTGTGTAATGCAAGGTTGGGAGATCTTGATTGTAGTTGCTGTTCCAAAAACGCAGGATGGAATCTGTCGCGATTAACATGCCGTATTTACTCCAATGGATTCCCGTACGTGGGAATAAGGGTGCTAAAGCACTTTCTTTTTCTTGTCTAAACCAAGCATTAAAGTCCAGATACGGCATGTTAGCGTTATCAAAACCTGCTTTAAATCCTTGGTAATTTGTTTTGGACCGTCGATATTTTTGGTAATAATCAGGAATGTATTCTGGGAAGTAACTTCCTTTTCCGGGTGCAAATATCATACGCAGGTTTGTGCCTAAGGCAAAAAGTGTATCGTGCACTTGTTTATACATTTTTACCTTTTCACTGATTGTTGAATCACCAAGAAAATCCATACCAAGATGGGCTTCAATATATGGTGTTTCGTAAAGGTAATGTTCCTTGCCAACCACGACGTATTGCGCGTTAGCTTGGCGAAATAAACTGAAATCAATTTGATTGATACTTCGAACTAATGGACTTTGAAAGCCAAAAGAATCTGTACAGTACTTATCTGCGTCTTTTTGGTATTGACCGTTCAACCATGATTCTAGGGTGATAGCCGGCTTTTTGTGTGCAGTACGAGCCCCTTTCAATGCATCGAAGGTCCATAAATGAAGGTTTCGTTGTAGCAACGGTGCAATGAACAATAGTCCAATTATCCCAACTAAAATGCGATATGTGCGTTTAGATATCAAAATCTGAAATAAATGAAGGGATTGTAAGAACCTGTTGACAGACTGGCAACACTTAAGGTGAACAACACCAAAGCAATACTAAAGTACATGGCTAATGATGCTTTTGAATAATTCTGATTGTAAAAATGGTCTTGCCATTTTTTTCCAAGTTTCGTAACGCTTTGGAACCCGAAAAATACGGCCAACCCTAAAACGAACAAGAGTTTATTGTTGTAGTAATATATTGGAGTGATACCATCAAAACTAAACAGTGCGGAGTAAAACGACAGAGCTTCTGACGTATGTTCTAGTCTAAAAACCACCCAGCTAAGTACAACGATTAGAAAAGTTACACCTGTTCGGATAAGTGGGAATTTATAAGAGTTCGCCAGTCCAGTAAGACGCTCAATAATTAAAAAGAACCCATGAAAGGCACCCCATAGCACAAAGTTCCAACTCGCACCATGCCACAATCCTGAAAGTAGGAAGACGATTAATAAATTTCGATAGGTTTTGTTGGTGTCAAAGTAACTACCTCCTAGTGGTTTGTATAAATAATCCCGCATAAAGCGTCCAAGGGTAATATGCCATTTACGCCAAAACTGTGTAATGGATAAACTGGTATACGGGCTGTTAAAATTCTCGGGAAACTTGAAACCCAACATTTTCCCCATTCCTATTGCCATATCCGAATATCCAGCAAAGTCAAAGTAGATTTGAAAAGTGTATAGAACGATACCAAACCATGCAATGGATGCAGTCCATTCGTTAGGTGGTAAATCAAATATTTTGTCTGCAGTTATGGCTAGGGTATTGGCAACCAAAACTTTTTTAGATAGACCTATACAAAAACGGATAAAGCCTTCAACGATATGCTTGCTGGAATGAATACGATTTCTAATTTGACTGGCTATTTCACCAAATCGGACAATTGGGCCTGCAATCAGTTGCGGAAACATCATAATGTACAGCATATAGTCTGTTGCTGATTTTAAGGGCTTATTATCCCCGCGATAGATGTCAATAGAATAGGTGAGGGTTTGAAATGTGTAAAAAGATATGCCTATAGGCAAAAGAATTTGGGGTAATGGAATGGAGCCAAATGAAAGGCTAGTGAGCAAAACATTCGCATTATCGACAAAGAAGTTGGCGTATTTAAAAAAGATTAAAAGTCCAACATTTAGTGATATGGATGTTGCTAACCATTTCTTCTTATTCCGCTGTTCTGCACGATGAAGCCTATTGACAACATGATAATCAATGATTGTTGAGAGAAGTAAGATGAAAACAAATTTTGGGGCGCCCCAGGCATAAAACACTACACTGCCTGTAAGCAGGCCATAGTTTTTAAACCTGTCTGGTAAAAGGAAGTAGATGATAAAGAATAGCGGAAAGAAGTAGAAAAGAAAAGTTAATCCGCTGAATACCATTTACCTGACTTGGCTTTGATTGTACGAATGTAACATCTACAACAAGATTTTAAAAACGAATAGACTGCGCAGCATGAACCAGTTTATGTGGTGCTGGAGTTTCTTGAAACCATGTTCGAATCTCCGGCAATAGTTACGCCATTCATAAACTCAAGTTGATTTCGTTTACCTTGGATTGGCTTTAGTTGAGCAGAGTTGATCAAAGTTTTGTTGTCTAGCCGTTGAAACTTATTGCTAAGAATAACATCTTCAAATTCCGTAATATTTCTTTTACTTTCCACTTTTTCATTGTCTACAAAGTGGATGGTTGACCCAGTGTCTGAAGCAGTGATGTAGGTGATGTTTTTTATTGAGGTAAATACCAACCCCGCTTTAGTGATGACGGGAATCTTTGTAAACTTGCTTTTAAGAATGCCATTAACCATTTGGTAAGCCGTGGTCATGTTTGTTTTACTTTTAGCTATTTGTTTAACGGCTTGTTGCAATTCATCAATATCGATTGGTTTAAAAAGACAAGTAATGCCAGAGTAGTTTATAGCTTTAACCGAGTATTCGTCATAAGCTGTAACGAAAATGATTTCAAAATTTATTTCATCTAGTGCCTGTAGTATTTGAAAGGAATCTCCCTCTTTTAATGTGATGTCAAGAAACACTAAGTTTGGTTGTAGAGATTCTATGGCTGCGATTGCTCCTACGATATCTTCTGCCATACCTACGATTTCAACTTCAGGACAAAAATTTTCAACCAAAGTTTTAATTACTTCACGGCTTTTCAACTCGTCATCAACAACAATGGATCTAAGCATCTGGATTTTTAAGTTTAGTAATTATAGGTAAGAAAATGGTTACACGGGTGCCAATGGAATTCCCGTCTTCATCGTACAAGTCCAATATGAAAAATTCAGGTGTTTCGGCCAAGTCTCGGGTTAACACTTCGAGCCTTTCACTCGTGACTTTTATGCCTTGAGATTTGTGTTTTTTCGTCCTATTTTCATTCAACTCTGCACTCTTTTTTCGTCCAATTCCATTGTCTTCTATGGTACAACGTAACTGATCTCTATGCTTGTTAAAGCCGATGCGGAGTTCTCTATTGCCTGTCGTTTTTGGTAAAAGTCCATGAACAATGGCATTTTCTACATAAGGTTGAACCAGCATGCTTGGCACATATAGATGATTTGGGTCAAGTGAATCTTCAATTGCAATATTGTAGTCCAACTCGTTTTCCATTCGTAGTTTTTCCAAATCTAAGTAGGTGAATAGCCAATCATATTCTTCTTGAAGTGAAATATACTTTACGCGAGAATTCTGAAGAATCATCCGCATGAGACTAGAGAATTTTGTTAAATAATTGTAGGCTTCTTTGGGCTCGTTTTTTAGTACAAAGTACTGTATGGAGTTTAAGCTATTGAAGATGAAATGAGGGTTCATTTGACTTCTAAGTGCCTTTAACTCTAGGTCAACCAATTTGTGTTTATATGAAGTTGCTATACTTCTTGTGCGCAACCAAATGATTAACCCAATTATAGATAAAGCCAGTAGACCTAGAATAGACCTAAACCACCATGTTTGCCAATACGGAGGAGCCACGGTAATCCTAACCATTTTGTCCATTTTGCTCCATTGCCCCATATGGTTAGAAGCACGGACACGGAAAGTATACGACCCTGGAGACAAGTGTGTATAGAAGGCCTCTCTTCTCGCACCAGCGTCTATCCAATCATCGTCAAACCCAACAAGCTTATATTGGTACCGATTGTCTTTTGAATTGCTATATGACAAGGTACTAAAGCCAAAGCTTATTAAATTTTCGTCATGCGATATTTTTAACTCTGTCTGATAATTGATGTCCGTTTTTAGTTCAACTTTCTTGTCTGCAATTTTAAACGAAGTAAAGGCAATTCTGGGTGGAAATGAGTTGCGCTTAAGGTCATTGGATTTGAAGTAGTTAAACCCCTTTTGACCACCAAAATACATGGTTTGATCACGGGCTTTGAAATAAGCTCCTTCGTTAAATTCTAAGTCCTGAAGGTAATGGCTCAAATTGTATGACGTGAATTTTGTAGTTTTCCATTGGTATTCGATTAATCCATTATTGGAACTTAACCAATAGGTGTCATCATTTGCTTTAAGAATACCATAGATAACGTCATTAGGTAATCCATCTTCACTTGTAATTGAGGAAAAAGTCAGATTCTTTCTATCAAAAATGTTTAACCCCCCACTGTAGGTGCCAATTAAAAACGAATCGGCATTCATCGGCTCAATACACATCATGGAATTTGATGATGGACTAGTTGAATCCTTTTCATCATGCTGAAATACCAACTCTGATTTTCTGTTCTTTTTATTAAAAATATGAAGCCCAGATCTAAACGTTACCAGAAGAAGTTCTTCCCGTTTTTTGTCTTCTACGATTTGATATATCTGGTTATTTGATAGATAACCGGTTTGATAGACCGTGTATTTTAAGCTGTCACGGTCGTAACTAGCTAGGCCCCATCTCGTACCCAACCACAACCTGCCGTCACTGTCTTCCATAATATGACTAATGGTGTTCACATTTATTTCCGGGCGCTGCGGAGGGTGGTGTTTAAACTTTTTTGTTTCACGATTGTAAGAAAAAAGACCTTCCTTTCTCGTTCCCACCCAAAGGGTATTTTGCGAGTCTTCATAAAAAGACCTAATTGATTTGGTCTCAATATCACCGTCTTTAACCAACGGAATAATCTCAAGTT
Source organism: Bacteroidota bacterium (assembly GCA_024679565.1). Taxonomy (GTDB): domain Bacteria; phylum Bacteroidota; class Bacteroidia; order NS11-12g; family UBA9320; genus UBA987. The sequence continues at coordinate 18,697 of JAIBDD010000004.1, forward strand.
GTTCGGTTTGCGGGTTAAACTTGGCAATTCCACCTCCTAGAGTACCAATCCATATGGTACTATCTCGGGTTTCGTATATGGAGTAGAGGTTATTGTTAGTAGGCTTTCCGTCTAATTCAAATTGATTGAACAAGTTAAACAGCTTAAGACTAGGGTCAAATTTACTAACGCCAACACGTCCCCCAAACCATAAGGCACCCTCACTGTCTTGAAAACCTACATTGATGTCATCACCAATAATGCTTCTGTAATTGTATGGGTTGTGATGATAGGTGACATACTTGTCGCCGCTGAATTTTAACAACCCAGCGCCGTCTGTTCCAATCCACAAGTTGCCTACCCCATCGTGCATGACAAATGTGGTGAAATTGGCTCCACGTATTCTGGGTGAAGGGATTGGGACTACTTGGTCTGTTTTTGTATCCCAGATTTGTAACCCTTGCCCATTGGTAACAATATACAACTTGGAGCCATGATGTAATATGTCATTAACTGATTGATTGGAGAACGCATTAAGAGAACGAAACGTCTTAAATTTTTGCTGTGAATACAATACAATCCCTTGTAATGTCCCAATCCATATGCCTAATCCATTAGCTTCAGTTGAAAATGACTTGACGTAGTTGCTAGGTAAGATGCTATTCTCTTCGGTGTAGGTAATCCAGGTATTACGCGAACGATTATGTATGGCCATACCTCCACCATCGGTACCAATAATTAAATTCTGGTCACCATCTTCTTTAATACAATTGATTTGATACTGATTGGCAGTGCCTGTATAGTCTTTAAATGAATAATGTTTGAACTGGTTCGTTTTTTTGTTAAACCGATCAAGTTGTCCTGCAAAAGTTCCTATCCAGATGAAGCCTTTATGATCTTCGTAAATAGAGGTGATGTGATTTGATGCTAAAGAGGTGGAGTCATTAATTTCATGTTTAAATATTTTTAAACTGTAACCATCATATCTATGCAGACCTTCTGCAGTGGCAAACCACATAAACCCGTCGCTTCCTTGTAAAATGCCAGTTATGGTACTTTGAGCAAGTCCATCAACTCTGCCTATATTCTCAAAATGTATGATGTCTTTTTGTGCTTGAGCACTAATACTCAAAAAAAATAAAAGACAAATTGAGAAGAGTCTTTGCATGTTACAGTTTACTCAAAGCGGCTAAAAAATTCTCTTTTCGTCGTTTGGATACATCCACAGAATCACCATTGGACATTACGACATATCCTCCTTCTCCGCGGACATACTTTTTCATTTCGTGCAAATGGATGAGCGATGATTTGTGTACTCTAAAAAAATCATACTCCGACAAAAGGTCTTCATATTCTTTTAAATTTTTTGATGTGGTAATGCGTTCACCCGTTTTTAAAAAGAAATAGGTATAGGCGCCATCACCCCTTAAATATACAATGTTGTCGATTTTTATAAAAAGCAGTCCATCTGAACTAGATATGGCAATTTGTTGATTGCTTTTGTTGGTCTGCAAATTGTTAACAAAGACTTCAAAATTTTTATTGACTTTATCTTTGTCACGTTTCTCTCGGGCACGTTCAATGGCTTCTTTTAGCAGGTCAATGTCGATCGGTTTTAGTAAATAGTCAATTGCTGTGGTGCGAAACGCCTTGGATGCATATTGCTCATGTGCAGTCGTAAAAACGACTTCGAAATCTATTTTGTCAAAAGCGTCAAACAACTCAAAACCATCTCGTCTTGGCATTTCAACGTCTAGAAACACAATGTCGGGCTTGTTTTTAGCGATTGCTTTGACTCCAGATGTAACGGAATCAGCCATGGCCACAACCGATACTCCTTCAATCAGGTTATGTAACATGGCTTCAAGACCTTCTCGGCTTTTAAGTTCGTCGTCGATAATAATTGCGGTGAGCATAGGCATGTAATTAGAGGGTTTGAATGGTTAAAGAGAAGAATGATTTTTTCTGCCAATTTGCCGAATAAGTAAGTAGTCCAGCATCTTGAAGTAGCTCAAGTCGTAAGAAGGCTAATTCTATTTTGGCATTTGTTTTTCCATGGGTTTGAGCATTCGTTTTTAAATCAATCAAAAGGCTACAAGTGTTGTCTTTTGTAGAAATGGAGATATTAAATGAGTGCAATTTGGTTTCTAGAAATAAAAGCCATGCGTTCTCAACGAATGGTTGGAGAACGAAAGTAGGAATGGAGTTTTCGGGGTTTATGCCGTCAATTTTTATGGTGGGAAATTTCCTGTTTGGGAAGCGAATTTGTTCTAAAGCACCGTAGACCGTTAAAAAAGTAAGTGTTTCCTCCAATCTAGTAAATTGCTCGTTGCTTTGTTTTAAAGCCAGTTTGTAGACGCGGTTGAATAACTGTAAGGTGTCAAAAGCCGATTTATGTGCTTTAAGAATGACATCAGATTGTATTCCGTTTATAATATTTAGTAAAAAGTGAGACCCAACAAATGCTTTAAACGAATTAAGGAGACTATTGGTTATATGTGGGTTATCGTTGGGCATAAAAATGCAATTTCAGCAAATCAATTCAGTGTACCAAACCTTGAGGTAAAAGTCAAGTTTTGGTACACCAAGTGTAGTGAATGATTGGTTAGGTTGGTTCTAAATTCTTGGCAGAAGTGTAGGTTATTGAACCAACAACTTCTTGGAGTCGGAATTACCAACGCCACTAATATTGACAATATACAATCCTGTGGTTAGGCTGTCTATTTTCACTTTTTTTGATATTGTCGATGTTGTAAAAGCAATTTGGCCTGAAATGGTGTAAACAGTTATACGAGCGATGCCTGTTAGGTTATGTTCCACAAAAATGCCTTGGTTGTTTGCCATTGCAGGATTTGGATAAATACGTGATGTCAATGTAAATGACTCAGAAAGAGCAATTGAATCACTTTCTTCTTTCGACTGATCATCGACTATCGTCGGGTCAGTGATTAATTCTTGAATATCCAAATTGGTAGGCTCTGGGTAGTGGCAAGAGATTATTCTAATTGATAGGTTGTGGGCAATACTGCTATTGTCACCTTTATCATCATCTCCATCTTCATCAAAGTCATCAAATACCAAAGTGTCATCTGCTTGAATGTCTAGATTCACTTTGATTTTTATAGTATCCGTTTGAGTAATCTTTGATTGATCCGTTTTTTTGTCTTTATCTTTTTCATCAGCAAAAGCGTCGTGCTGAAAGCCTAGAAGCACAACCCCGATAACCAATAGATATTTACAAATAATGCGTACCATAAAATTCTTTTGCAAAGATAAAAAACGATGCGGTGATTTTTGAAATGAGTTAACCAACGGCAAAAATCCGTTTACAAACGGGAAAAGTGCCCCGTAAGGCACTTCTTCTTAAGTATAAATCAACATTAAACATTTAAAACAATCTGAATCGGATCGGCTGTATGAAGTAGGTTTTCACAGGTCTACCATCTTTCATTCCAGGTGTCCATATAGGCATTCCTTTTATTACACGTTTTGACTCTTCACCAGCACTAGGTAATAATTCGTTTCCTATAATTTTAATATCTGTAATTCGCCCATTCTCATCAACTATAAATATCACTTTTACGGTCCCTTGTTTTTCAAATTCTTCGCAGTCTCCAGGATACCTCAAGTTGTTGCGTAAATATCTATTCAGCGCTTCCATTCCTCCTGGAAAAGACGGCTTAACATCTACACCCATAATTACTTTTGAAGTAGTTTGAGTAACTGGCCCAACAGGTGGGGTGCTAACAGGTATTGCAGCTGGTTGAGCAGGTTTTAATGCGATAGGGACAACGATGTCGTATTTAACAAGTTTCAACTTAGCGTTAACCGTAAAAGGCTGGGTTTTATTTGGTCTTGGTTTTTCTTTTATGATTTGCTTTTTAGTCAATTTGACGCTGACTACTTGTACGCCATAGGTGTCATTATCTGGCATCACCTCTACAATTTCTCCAATGTTGTAGTCCGTTTTGTAATTGAAGGCAAAAAGTGTGAGGCCACAGGATATGGCAAAGCCTATAAAGAAATTTCTGTACCGATGTTTGTTAAATGTTGCTGTCATATTGAGTCTTTATAGAATCAATACGTGAAGATCACTAAAGGTAAGTGATGAAACCTATTTAGTTTTTAGGAACGGAGGGAGATAACTGATGAACGGCAAGATAGGTTAGGCTAAAACATCCAAATCGGATGCACCTCTCCAGAACTAAAGTTTTGCATGTCGGATGGAAACTCCATAAACGCATTGGCAATAGTCATGTTTGCCAAATCTCCAGAACCATTTCCTGTAACAGGTTTTGCGACCAACGTCCCATTTACATTTTCCACTGTTACCTGCAAAAAGAAGGTAAGTGCGGGTCTAAAAGAAACGTCTTCACCCAAAATCGCATGCAGTTGGGCGGATTGTTGGTGTAGCGATTTTTTGAGCCAAGGCTCAAAAAATCGTTTAGCGCACACAAATGTGGAAACTGGATTCCCAGGGAATGCAAATACTTGAGTGCCTTGCGCAGAACCAAACCAAAAAGGCTTTCCGGGTCGTTGTTCGACTTTATGGAAATGTTTGACCACACCTAAGCTAGCCAACACTTCAGGTAAGAAATCAAACTTGCCTTTGCTCACAGCCCCACTTATGAGTATGGCATCTTTTTCTGTTAAAAGGCTTTCTATTTTGTTTTTTATCTGGCTTTTGTCGTCGGCCAAATGAACCAACTCGGGTTGAATTCCATGTTGATTCAATAAAGCTTTTAAAGAATGTACGTTGCTTTTTCTGATTTGAAATGGCAGTGGTGTTACATGAACATCCACCAGTTCGTCGCCGGTACTGATGATGGCAATTTTCGGGTTTTTATATACCGGGACTTTCTCTTTTCCAACAGTCGCTAATACGCCAATTTCTGTGGCAGTAATTTTAGTGTTATTGAAAATAAGCACATCTCCTTTTTTGCGATCGCTACCTTGGTTATGGACATTTTGACTTTGACGAACATCTTCTATTTTGACCGTTGCTATACCGTTATCGATAGACATGTCTTCATAACGAATAACAGAATCTGCATGTGTTGCCAACATGGCTCCTGTCATGATTTCGATGGCACAACCAGATTGATTCTCCATTGCTTTCGCTCCAGCTGGCTGAGTGCCAACAATCTTAAACTGGCGTTGCCCGTTTTCGAAATCTTCGAACTGGATACAAATGCCATCCATGGCAACACGATTAAAAGGAGGGAAGTCTCTATCTGCTGAAATGTCTTGCGCACAAATTCTACCAAGAACGTTGTCAAGACCTACTTTTTCAATCTTCGGTTGAAACAACCTTTCATTTACAATCTTCGACGCTTCTTCTACAGATATCATTACCCACCAATCGTTGCCATGCTTTCAGAAATTGTTGTAAATCGCGATCTTTCCGCTGAAATCCCATCTACAGGCTTGTTTGCGACAGCATGTATAATCGCTTGTTTTACTTCCGCATCGGAGCTACCATTTCGCAGTAGATTCCTAAGATTAAGATCATTTTTACCATATAAGCACGTCTTCAATTGACCGGTAGGTGTTACCCTCAAACGATTGCAACTTCCACAAAATGTTCTAGAGTAGGAGGCAATAATCCCAACGTCGCCTTTCCACCCTTCCACACTATAATTCTGACTTGTTGAACCATATTGAAACGGTTTCGACGTCATGTTTGGCAATGAAGTTTTAAGCTTGTGTAAGATGTCGTGATGGGTCATAAACTGAGTTTTTACTTCGTTCACACCATTAAACGGCATTTCTTCCAAAAATCGTACTTGAATATTGCGGTGTTCTGCGAGCTGCGCCATTGGAATGATGTCGGCTTCATTAGAACCTTTGGTAACCACCATATTGACTTTTAAAGGCACATCGAGTTGGTAAAAAGCATTCATGGAAGCCAATACGTTATCCAATTGATCTCTTTTTGTGATGTCTAAAAACTTATTTTTGTCGAGTGTGTCAAGGCTGATATTGACGCTTTGCAACCCAGCATCTACCAATCTTTGAATATGAGGCAAGGTTGTGGTGGCATTTGTTGTTAAATAAAAGCCATCCATAATCTGTTGTGCTTTAATTTCCTCAAGAAATTCTATAATACCTTTACGTACCAGTGGTTCACCACCCGTAATGCGCAGCTTAGTTACCTCAAGTGATTTGAATATTTTAAGCAATCGAAGCATTTCTTCATACGATAATAAATCATCTCTTGATACGAAGTCAATGCCAGATTGAGGCATACAGTATGTGCAGCGTAGGTTACACCGATCAGTGATGGCTAGGCGTACGTAATTAATTGTTCTTCCGTGCGAATCTATTAAAGCCATTTAGCAAACTGTATTTGGATTTTGAAACATGTCTGATTCATCTTCACCGGGCCTGACGGTTAAGCACTGAAAGTCTTTTTCTATTAAAATCGAGGGCTTTACTTCTTCAGAGGACGTCACTCCAACTTGATCTGAATTTGCCCAAGTGTTGGCAACAGTATGATTAATGGATATTTCAATCTGATTGTCCTGAAAAAATGCTTTAACAGGAGTTAGGTCTGTATGTGATTTTAGCACATAACCCAAAACGGAATCACTAAAATGGGTGTTTTCAAACACTTTGTTTCCTGCCCCGATTTCTGCAACTTCACTTTGACTTAATCGCAGGCGTATACTGTCTCCTTTTATCCGAATTTTCATAACAAAAATCAAAGATAGAACAATTCATAGTGAATGGTGTGGTCTCCAATAATCTGACAAATAAATTCGTACTTTTGGTGCACTGAAAGCAAAGCACATGAAAAAAATCGCCATAGCCATTGTATGTTTTTTATTTAGTCTACAAGTATTTGCTCAAGACACACTCCAAGCAAAGTTTAGTGTTGTTGATGTTTGTGATGGGGTAGAAGCTGTATTTACAAATACGAGTAAAGTGCCAGTTAAATTTGGAGGAGCGAATTACTTCTGGTTTTTTGGCGACGGAACTACTTCAACAGACCAATTCCCTAAACATACATTCACTAAAACGAAACCAGGGGAAGAAGAGCGATTTGAAGTAAAATTAGTGATCCAGTCAAAATCAATACCGTCAGAAAAGGATAGCACTTCTTCATTCATAACGATATATCCAAACCCGGATGCTAGTTTCACCTGGGATGTAGATAATAAAGGGAATACACAGGATGTAGTTATAACTACACAAGCGACCACAGATACAACTAATTTCTACCAATGGAACTTAGCTGGTGTTGTCAAAAGCAATGATATCACGCCTATATTTCTTTACGCCGATGTTCAACCGTATTTAGATGGCAAGAACTACGATTTTACCTTATTGGTTCGTACTGTAGATATGTGTGAATCCACCTATAAAACGACCTTTAATTACAATCCTTTGTCAGTCGAGAGTGTTGTGTATGAGTCAAAGCTTTTATACCCAAACCCGGTACACAATGGGTACATCAATTTTGCAAAAACTGTTTCCAATATCGAGGTAAGAAACTATGCCGGACAGTTGGTGTTTTCTCATGAAGGCTTCACCAATCAAGTAAAATTTGATGGCGCTGCCGGATTGTATTCTGTAACTGCCAATGTCAATGGTACGTTGTTGTCTCAGAAATTATTAGTTGATTAAGTTTTTATTCGATTGCTATTACAGCGCTAAGGAATAAATTAACTTTGTCACCTCAAAATAGGGTGGGTTATACAGTGAACTTTCAAAATGCTTGTCTGGTTATAGCTACAGCACTTCTGCTGAGTTTAAGTGCTTGCGATAAATCTACGTGTTATAACGAATCGTCTTCTTTGGAAGGAACAATTTGGAAAGAATCGGATACGCTGATGGCTTCTTTTGAGGTTTCTGATAGCCAACATTATCATAACATATTTGTATTAGCCCGTTTTAATTCGTTATACCCATACAGCAATATCTATTTTAAAGTAATGCTCTCTGGCCCAAAGGGGATTGATATGACTGAAATAAAGAGTTTTGATATCACCGATAAATCCGGGAAATGGCTTGGTAACGGATTTGGTGATTTACATAGTTACGAACTCCCAATCTTCCCTGATTTGGCATTAAAACAATTTGGAAAGTACAAGGTTAAAGTAGTTCCACATATGCGGAAAGAATCGCTGGAAGGGATACATGACCACGGAATAAAAGTAAGTTTAGGCAAAGAAATTTTTTGAAGATGAAATACGATGTAATCATTATTGGATCTGGCCCTGGAGGCTATGTATGTGCAATTCGATGTGCTCAACTCGGAATGAAAACGGCTATTGTCGAGAAGTACAGTACGTTGGGAGGAACATGCCTAAATGTTGGATGTATCCCGTCAAAAGCGTTGTTGGATAGTTCGCATCAATATCATGATGCCGTGCACAAATTTGAAGCACATGGTATCAACGTGGGTACGCCAAAAATTGATTTCACCAAAATGATTGGGCGCAAGCAAGGCGTAGTGGACCAAATGACTAAAGGGGTTGATTTCTTAATGAAGAAGAATAAGATCGACGTTTTTACCGGTTTAGGTAGCTTCGAAAGTGCGACTAAAGTTAAAGTAACTGGTGACAAAGAAACGTTAATTGAAGGGGCAAACATCATTATTGCAACCGGCAGTAAACCAGCCTCATTGCCAGGAATGGAGATTGATAAGAAAAGAATTATTTCGTCTACAGAAGCCCTTAGTTTAAAGGAAATCCCTAAACATTTAATTGTGATTGGTGGCGGAGTAATCGGGATGGAATTAGGCTCTGTCTACAAACGACTTGGTGCTGAGGTGTCAGTTGTTGAATATGCACCGAGCATAATTCCGACAATGGATGCTGGCCTTGGAAAAGAGCTGGCTCGGGTCATGAAAAAGGAAAAGATGAAGTTCTACCTTGGGCATAAAGTGACCTCTGTAACAAGTAAAGGAAAGGTAGTAACAGTAAAAGCAGAAGGTAAAAAAGGAGAGGTTGCTCTTGAAGGAGACTACTGTTTGGTTTCAGTTGGTCGTCGACCGTATACAGATGGTTTAGGTCTTGAAAAGGCCGGAGTAAAAATGGATGATCGTGGACGTGTTGAAGTCAATGAACATCTTCAGACCAATGTCTCTAATATTTACGCGATTGGTGATGTAGTAAAGGGAGCCATGCTTGCCCATAAAGCAGAGGAAGAAGGAGTATTAGTTGCCGAGCAACTTGCAGGAGAAAAACCACATATTGATTATAACCTGATTCCAGGTGTTGTATATACATGGCCAGAAGTTGCTTCGGTTGGGAAAACGGAAGAGGAGTTAAAAGCGGCAGGAATAGCGTATAAAGCAGGACAATTTCCATTTAGAGCAAACGGACGAGCAGTTGCAGGGATGGATTTAGATGGGTTTGTTAAAATATTAGCTGATGCTGAAACTGATGAAGTCTTAGGCGCTCATATGATTGGTGCTCGAGCAGCAGATATGATTGCAGAAGTTGCAGTTGCCATGGAGTTTAGAGCAAGTGCGGAAGACATCGCAAGAACATGTCATGCACACCCTACAACCTCAGAAGTAACTAAAGAGGCTGCCCTGGCAGCTACTGATAATAGAGCACTTCATTCGTAGTACTATGTGGTTAAGGCTAAAGACAATTACACTGTGTTTATTCCTTGTGTCTTGTCATTTTGCCTGGGGCCAAAGTAGTTTTAAACGTGCTGGTGACTTTTATGCACTTCAAGTCGGTAACGATCTAGTTACCGCATATGTATTTACAGAAGTATCCGATTTTTATGAGGGCAAGGCCTGGGTTAATAAAGGGAATCTTTATGGGTACATTGATACGCTCGGTGTTTCCATAACAGATTTTGTTTACGCTGACGTCGACAGATTTATTGATGGATTTGCAGCAGTAAGCCGTGACACACAGGATGGTTTATATGGATTTATTAATGAGGTTGGACGTGAAGTGTGTGACTTGAAATACAACCGTATCAAGCCTTTTGGAAATGGATTTGCTGCTGTTCAGTTGGATTCCAATTGGACACTGATTGATGCCTCCGGCTCTGAATTGATGGTGCCCATATTTGACTATGCACCAAAAGTGATTTCCGACCAATTTGTGATTGCTGTAAAAGCAAATAAATGGGGTGTGATTGATACGGCGGATCGTCTGAAGTATCCGTTCGTTTATGATTTGATTACTGCAGATGGAGTTGCGTACCTGGCTAATAAAAAAGTGTATTTAGGTTTGTTATAATCCATTGATTGCATTGGTTACCTTTGCGCCATGCAATTTGAAAACAGCAGAGAATTTGCTCAAGAAATGGATCAAAATGATGCATTGGCAGGCTTCAGATCTCAATTTTTTATTCCGCAGCACAACGGAGAAGATTCTGTTTATCTAACAGGAAATAGTTTAGGACTTCAACCTAGAAGTGTTATTGACAAACTAAAGCAAGAGCTAGACGACTGGGCTCAATATGGAGTTGAAGGTCATTTTGATGGAAAAAATCCTTGGTTTCACTATCACAAGTTTTTCTCTGAATCTACGGCAAGAGTTGTGGGAGCTTCTCCGAAGGAGGTAGTAGTCATGAATAATCTAACGGTGAATCTTCATTTAATGATGGTGTCGTTTTACAGACCCACTTCAACGCGTTATAAAATCATTATGGAAGGCGGCGCTTTCCCGTCGGATCAATATGCAATGGAGTCGCAGGCAAAATTTCATGGCTTTGCTTATGAGGATGCGGTTATAGAAGTGAATCCTAGACCAGGAGAATATGCACTACGAACAGAAGATATTCTACAAGTGATTGAGGAACATGGCGATAGTGTTGCCTTAGTTATGTTTAGCGGTGTTCAATATTATACCGGACAAGCTTTCGATATGCAGAAAATTACTGAGAAGGCACATAAAGTTGGTGCCTTAGCGGGATTTGACTTGGCCCATGCTGCTGGGAACTTAGCACTGCAACTGCACGATTGGGAAGTAGATTTTGCGGTATGGTGTTCTTATAAATACTTGAATAGTGGGCCTGGCGGAGTTTCCGGAGCTTTTGCTCATGAAAAGCACGCCAATAACCCAGACTTACCTCGATTCGCTGGTTGGTGGGGTCATCAAGAGGCAGAGCGTTTCCTTATGAAGAAAGGGTTTATTCCGGAATACGGGGCGGCCGGATGGCAACTGAGTAATGCACCGGTAATGTCTATGGCAGTGCACCGTGCCTCTCTCGATATTTTTGACCAAGTGTCGATGAAACAACTCAATGAAAAGTCGGAGCCGTTAAATAGATATTTGCAATTTGTAGTTGAAGATGCTGCAAAGAGCAATGACGGTTTAAGCTTCGAGGTAATTACACCAGAAGAACGTGGTTGTCAACTATCGGTATTAACCGGAGAGAATGGGAAAGACCTCTTTGATCATCTCACAAAACAAGGTGTTATTGCAGATTGGAGAGAACCTAATGTAATTCGAATGGCACCCGTTCCATTGTATAATTCATTTATGGATATTTATCGATTCGGACAGATTCTAAAAAGCTATTAACCTAAAAACCCGGCTCACGCCGGGTTCTTGGAACTAAAATTACTAACCATGCTTATCTAAGTGATAAGGCGTTATGATGATTGCATACGTGTGTCACGCTGAAATCAAACTGTTATATCATGTGGGCTAATGGAAATCGTTTCCTCAGACGCATATAGTTAATAAAGTAGTAGTATGAAGGTAGGTAAACCATTGTCATGAATCAACAGCATTGTGGTATTTATGGTTTAGTTACATTTATAGGAGATTCCTAAGGCAGGTAACGAAGTCCTTTATTTGTCCCATCTGCTGTTCTGTAACCAGTAAAAGTTGATTGCCTTTTTGTTTTAAACTGAACAAGTTGTGATGCGTATTTACTTGGCTCATTATTTTACCAAATAAGTCAGAACTGTAGTAGTGAGTATTGTTCTCGTCAGGGAAGTAGCCTAGTAATTTACCGTTTTTTATTCTGATTTTGTGCCAACCTAAACGTATGCCAAGATGCTTTAAGCGAACACTATACAACAACGCTTTTACAGGCATCGGCAAATCACCGAATCGGTCTTTCAAATTATCTCGGAACTTAATTAGATCTGTATCATTGTCAATTTTTGATAACTCGGTGTACAGGCTTAACCGTTCAGAGATATTGCTTACATAGTGGTCAGGAATCATGATGTCAAGGTCGGTATCTACTTGACAATCCGTACTCGTTTCAGAAGGTTTTTCGTCGTCTTCAAATAGTGACTTGAACTCGTCATTTCTTAATTCTTGTACCGCCTCATCCAAAATTTTGTGATACATATCAAAACCAATTTCAGAAATGAATCCACTTTGCTCGCCACCTAATAGATTTCCAGCACCTCGAATATCCAAATCACGCATGGCAACGTTAAAACCACTGCCTAAATCTGAGAACTCTTCGATGGCTTGTAATCTTCTTCTTGCATCGTCGGTTAAGGTATGGAGCGGCGGCGTAATTAAATGGCAAAAGGCTTTTTTGTTGCTTCTACCTACTCGACCACGCATTTGATGTAAGTCACTTAAACCAAAGTAATGCGCATTGTTTACAAGAATGGTATTCGCATTTGGAATGTCCAATCCACTCTCGATAATTGTAGTTGCGACCAGCACGTCATATTCTCCCTCAATAAAGCGCAACATCACATTTTCTAACTCATCACCCGCCATTTGGCCGTGACCAACGACTACACGTGCATTTGGGGATATGGAGCGAATCATGGTTGCAATGTCTTGAATGTCACGAACCCGGTTATGCACCACAAAAACTTGCCCTCCGCGTTCAATTTCGTAGTTGACAGCTTGTTCAAATATCTCTGTCCCAAAAGTGTGCAGTTGAGTTTTAATCGGTTGACGATTTGGGGGAGGTGTGTTAATTACACTTAAATCTCGAGCACCCATCAAACTAAAATGTAGGGTTCTTGGAATTGGGGTCGCTGTTAATGTTAAGGTGTCAATGTTGGCTCTTAGGGATTTGATTTTTTCTTTTGCTGAAACCCCAAACTTTTGCTCTTCATCAATGATTAAAAGGCCAATGTCTTTGAATTTTATTTTGTCACTCAGCAATTTGTGGGTGCCAATGATAATATCCGTTTTGCCTTCAGCTAATTTCTTAATCGAGGCAGTTTGTTGTTTTTGGGTACGGAATCGATTTACGTAATCTACCTGACACGGGAAACCATCCATTCGTTCTTTGAAAGTATGATAATGTTGTTGGGCTAAAATGGTAGTTGGTACCAAAATAGCTACTTGCTTGCTATCGCATACCGCTTTAAATGCCGCGCGAATGGCGATCTCTGTTTTGCCAAAGCCAACATCTCCGCATACCAACCGATCCATTGGATGTGGTGACTCCATATCCTTCTTTACATCTTCAGTTGCCTTACTTTGATCTGGAGTGTCTTCGTATAAGAAACTTGCTTCAAGCTCAATTTGTAAGTAATTGTCAGGCGCAAATTGGAATCCGGGTTGGGCCTTTCTTTTTGCGTAGAGTTTAATCAAGTCACGTGCAATGTCTTTTACCCGTTTCTTGGTTTTACTTTTTAGCTTCACCCAAGTGTCGGAACCAAGTTTATTGATTTTTGGCGTATGGCCTTCTTTGCCCGTATACCTACTTATTTTATGTAACGCTCCGATGTTAACATAGAGCAAATCGTTGTTTTTATAAGATATCCTGACGGATTCCTGTAAACGGCCACCCATTTCAATTTTTTGCAATCCTTCAAATTTTCCAACACCGTGGTCGATATGAACGATAAAGTCACCAGGCTTTAGGTTGCTTAATTCACGTAAAGTTAACGCCTGTGTTTTGCTGTATTTGTGTTTGTTTTTGAATTGATAATGGCGGCCAAATATTTCGTGTTCGGTATAAATAGCTAGATGATGTTCTTTGTCGAGAAAACCATTTGACAAACCGAGATAAACTGGGTTGAATTTTATGGAAGCGCCGATATCTTGAAAAATCGTTTCAAGACGCTCTATTTGTTTACCTGTTTCCGAAAAAATATGCTGGCCAATCCCTAATCGTGCATTGTCTTGAAGGTGGTCTATTAAGAGTGAAAAGTTTTTACCAAATGTTTTTTGTGGAGTTTGGTCGAAACTGAGTTTTTCGATGTTTCGAAAATGAGGAATCTGGCCGAATTCAGCACCGCTCCTTTTTGTTAATTGTTTTTTGAAGAAGTCATCGGTATCAAAAAGATCTTCTATTTCTGGGGTAACATGAGACTTTAATGTAGCAAAACAGGTATTTAGCTGATCACCGAAAAAGATTGTTTCGTTATTGAAGTATTCGAATATGCTAATGCGTTCGCCAGCAATTTCGTCGTCTTGAATATTGGGGACAATAGAAGAAAATTTTAGGTCTGCAGTAGACAATTGAGTGATGGCATCAAATTGCCTAATGGACTCAACCATCCTCCCGTCTAATTCGACACGAATGGGAAGTTCATGGGAGTAACTAAAAATATCAATAATCCCTCCACGCATGGAATATTGACCCGGCTCATAAACAAAATCTTCTCGGATAAAGCCATATGTATTGAGCATTTCCATCATGAAATCAAAGTCCAATATTTCACCGACGTTAATCTCAAATTGGTTTTTGTCTAGGTTATCTTGCCCAATTACTTTTTCTGCAATTGCTTCAACAGACGATACTAGTACCATTGGTTTGTCAAGCTTTTTAAGCTGCAACAAAATTTCTGAACGTTCCTGAATCGCGTTGTTTGAAGGCGTTTCTGGTTGAAATGATTTGCTAAACGAGCTAGGTAAATACATAGCCAGTGATTTGCCTAGAATATTGTGGATGTCTTGAAAGACATATCTAGCATCTACAGGGTTCGAAGCAATATAAACGATTGGCCTTTTAAGCTCAATTAATGCAGCCGAAACTAAGAAGGATTTAAACGACCCAGCTATACCGGAAATATGTGCATGGCGTTTTGGTTGATCAAGCCAATGCAATACAGTCTTAACCTTTTCGGTTTGGACATAGTGGGCTAATATTTCGCGGGTATTCAATGAATGTATTTAGGGGTGCAAAAATATGTTTTGCCTACCACTATTGCATTGGAGGTGCACTTTTTTCAAATCCTTTTTGGGCTTTTGCAGGTTTATGCAGGAAAATGAAATCTCCATCATCGTCATGGTCGCCAAAACCGCCATAACGTGGGGTTGTTGGTGTTTTACTATCGGTGGCAATACTCATTAACTGCAAGTTGTCTGTGAAATCGTCAAAAGTGAGAATATTGCCTTTTTTAGCACCTTTTGTACTTAGAGTTTCGATAAACTTAATGGCAAACTTACTTTCGTCAGGGACGTACTCTTCACCACCGCTTGTTATAAACAACCGAGATTTGATTTTTGACTTCATTTCGATGAATTTCTCTGGACTTTCACGAATAAAATTCAAATCGGATTCAGAATAGTTTCGTACTTCCGTTTTGTTAAACGCGGTGCCACCGAAACATACGTCGAAAACCAGCATGATATGGTTGCAGGAATACGTTGCATTGAAATAATCGCGGATATCTGTGAATTTTAAATAGCTTCGTAAGCTACCATCGCGTTCAGAATTTTTGGCGACGATAAAGCCACCTTTACCCGGCTTGTAGTGACCATGTCCGGCGAAAAACACGAATAGCTGATCTTTTGGCGCATAAGTGATACTTTCTGTATAATGCTCAATGATACTATCCATTTGTTCAACCGTTTGATTAACCTTGATGTCCACCTTAAAACCATATACAGACTGTAGTAATTTTCCAATTTTCTCAACGTCTTTAATCGGATTTGCAAGTTGTTCCCACGAATCATATTCGTTTGTTGCGAAAAGAAGGGCGTAGTTGGTTTGAGAGGTATTAACATTAACAGGGTCAGCTAGTTTTTTACTGCTTTTATTGATTATGAATGAATCTGTAGCAATGTTTCCATTCCTGTCTTTGGCCGATATGACCAACTTGGTCCATGTGCTGGTAAAATTTTGATCTAGGTTGAATTTGCCGTTTTGTGTAAAGGCAACACTTACCCCATTCACCATTATTTCAGCAATGCCGCTTTCATCAAGCGCTTGCCCTCCTACATTCTTTGATATCGTTACTACTTTTGTTTTACCCCCGCGTTTTCCATCTGAACTAATCACGTTTGGAATGTATATCATTGGAGGTGTTGTGTCTGTCAAGTTCGTCGTTGCATTGACAAACGTAAGTGGAAAGTCAACCCCCGAGGAGTAACTTTTTAAGTCAAATTGAAGATTTCCTGAAGACATATTGCCATACATATACCCTTCTAAACTTTTTGAGGTTACATAGGCCAAAGACGCTGTAGTATCTTTATGAAAACTGTTTTGCCAATTGGTAGCAGCGCTACCAGAAATGCCTTCTGTTAGGTACGAGGTAAATAGACTCATGTCGGATTTGGGCATCTTGACCCTTCCGTCTGATACTAAAAACCCAATGCTTTCTGCAACATATTCATGATCGTTTTCGCGCTGATCAGCAGCATATTGGTCAATGAGACTCGAGTTAACGGCGTCAAATAACAACAGTTTTTTTGAAGCAGACATCGAAGAGAGCCATGCCAAAATTTGTTCATTATCGATGGTGTCGTTTCCTACTAAAAGTTTGTCATCTTTGGTATATCCAGTGTAGTACAATATGAAACAATCGCCCGGTTTTGAATTCACAATAACGTTTTCGAATGCAGACTTAACTGAATCTTTTTTATCCTGATTTAATACAAAAATGTGAGATTGATCAAAAATCCGTTGGGCTCGCTCACCAACTATTTCAGCCATAATTTTGGCATCTTCTGTAGCGTGCCGATAACCATTTGGGTTGGTACCGTTTGTGCCAATACTGATAAAATAAAGGTCGTTGCTTCGCTGTTTACTCTGGATTTTTCTTCGTGCTGCCAATTTCATTTTGTCAAACATGTCCTCCATCACGTCGTTGTCGAGCCAGTCATTTAGATTACTGATCATCTCTAAGTCATCCATTTCTAGCTCAGGGTCGTTGATGTGTTTGAGGTTAATGTTCCAGCTAGTCATATACCGTTGTAACGAGGTATTATAGTCCTCATGTTTATAGTAATTATAAGCACTCCATCTGTGGTAGTTTCTCAATAAGCCATACCTAACGTAATTGCCTTTATGCTCAAGGCCGATAGCTGTGTCAAACGCTAGGCCAGCCTGTAAATATTGCTCTTGTTTTTCTAAACCTTGACCTTTGGTGAAGTATTCATTTCCTAAAGCCTTGTATTTAAAGTGCTTGTTCCATTGACTGGTTAAATGTGTTTTTTCGCGGTTAACTTGTTCAACCTCCCAGCCGTTTTCGATAAAAAAGTCGAAATCAGCAATAATACCCTCATCGAAAACAGAAGTAGCACCTGCATTTTCTAGCGCTTTCAAATAGTATTTTCTGGCTTTTGTGTACTTTCTTAGTAATGTTAACGAGTGACCGTAATTCATGGCGTAAGTGGCATCATTACTATCAACATATGGGCTTTTTCAGTGTGTTCTTCTGAAGCTTTAAATCGGCCTAATTTTATTAAAGTCCAACCGTACATACCATGGCCAAAAGCATATTCAGACATGTTGTCTTTCACAAAGGCAAACTCAGGTAGCGCTTTCATCAAGTTTTCCGATGTCAGGTACATCAAACCCAATTGCCAATGGATATTATAGTTTGTGGAGTCCTCCTTAAGTAAATCGATATATACTTTTTCGGATTCTGAATATTGTTTTTTGGTTTGGAAAACCCACGCTCGAATCAATTCAAAATCTCGGTATTCTTGTCTGTAATTGTATTTGGTTGTTAATGCGGACCATTGGTCAACCAACTTGATTGCACTGTCAAGATTACCTTGATTAGCCACTGCATAGATGTTTGTTTGAACCTGTGAGAAATCAAATGCTGTCACTTTTAAATATCGACCGTATGCCGACTCCCAATTCTCCCAATCGGCATCAGTGACAATTTCTTTGTACAACTTTGATAATAAATTGCCGTCGTCTTCATTGGTAGGTGTAAAATTAATCACCCAAGTGGCATATGATTCGTCAATTCTAAACTTGCGGCCCATGTATTTATGCGGGTAGTCTATTACATAACGCAAGAAGGCCTTAACATCTGTCGTTTTTGAAATTAGCATTGCTTCCCACATATTTAAACCTGCAAAAGCGCCAGAGTCTATTTTTTCCGTCATGTCACTTTCGTCCGGGTCATACAGGGTTTTGGCTGTATTGATAATAATGTCGCGCATCATTTCAATCAGTACGTCCTCACTCGTTTCTATAGATATTTATTGCGCAACCTTATAGCTATAAAGAGGTAAATTTTGGTCGCCTAAAAATGGAATATGAAATCGGGTTAGCTGTTGGATTAAACCATCATAAGCATCTGGATTGGCTCCAATTTCCATATAATTGAGATCACCTATTTGAGGTGTAAAACCACTAGCTTTTCCGTCATCGCTCATCACCATGTACCATTGAGATCGACCTTGATCTATCGACACAACGGTGGTTTGGCCCAGAGCTTCAATATACCGTTCTGGTTTACTTGCATCGTATATCGCTACAAACCATCCAGATTGGTCTATTCTTATCGAGTCACGTATCCCTAAATCCATCGTGAACCAGGTCGTATCTCCCGAAGTTTTATCTATAGAAGAAACAGGGTATCGAGAATATTCTCTTTCTGTATTCCAACTTTCGAAGCCATAAAAACTTTGATACTTTCTTGCTGAATCTTCATAAAACGAGACTAGTTTTATAGCAGCCTGCGCTTCGGCAATATGACCCCCTCTTTGGTAGTTTAATGCAGCGAGAAAAAAGTACTGTGACGCTGCGCCATAGTACGTCTCAGATACGAAAAATCTTGCGTAAAGGGCAAATACTTCGCCGATAAACTTCCTGTCTTGCCCCTCTTCGAGTTCTTTCTCTTCAACTACAGCTCCTAACAAGAGCGAAAAAACGTCATCATATTTCCCCTTTTCAATTAGCTTTAGTGCTTTGTCGTAAGACTTCTTGGCTTTTTTAGAATTTTGCGCACTGCTTTGGCTTGCCGTACAAATAAAGATGAGTACAACTATAGAATATGTAAATAACTGCTTCAGTAGAACCATTTCTAGAGATCTTAAGCCAAATGTATTAAATATATATGGAACTGAGCGGATTGGTAAATGATAGTGGTCATAATACAAGTGTGCGGAGTATTTTTGCTGTATGGATTTAAAACCGTTTTATGATGTTGCAGAAGACGCAATTAAAACGTTGGGTGTAGACCCAGAGACAACACGATGTGAAGACCCAGGACAGTGGATTGTTACAAGAGAACCAATTGAAATTTTCATTGACATTTGGCAACCACAAGAAGCAAATCAATGGGAGTATTTTAAGGAGGATGAGCCAACTGCTATTTTTCAAGTCGTAGCGCCAGTGTGTTATTTGCCAGATAATGAAGCAGATAAAGCCAAATTTATGGAAGAAGTACTCTACATTAACCACCATATGTTTTATGGTAGCTTTACGGTTAACATGGAAGAGTCAATGGCGGCCATTGGATATAAGAGATTGCTTGAAGGAGCCAATCGTGTTGAGATGATAGAGCCGATAGAGAGCATAGGATTTTATGCAGAAAATTTATCAAACTATCTTTCAAAAAAATACAATCTGAAAAAAATTGAAAAAAATTAAGGTTTAAGGCAACCAAACGCGGAAACTTCTCATCTAAGAAGAAAAGCGAGAAGAATGATGTCTTTAAATGGCAGCGGACAAACGAGATACAGAATGGAAATTGGTAAAGCAATCTTTGCAAGGAGACCATTCTGCTTTCGAGCTGTTGTATAAGTCATTATCACCTAAAATGTACGCCGTAAGTTTAAGATACACGCACCAAGATCAGGACGCACAAGATGTATTGCAAGAAGCGTTTATCCGGATTTATAAAAATTTAAAGCAATTTAAATTTAACGGCTCATTTGAGGGCTGGTGCAGAAGGATTGTTACAAATACAGCAATAGAAGCATTGCGTAAAAAAGGTAGAATGAAGGAAAATTCTACTGAGGTGCTTCCTGATTTGCCTGTGGATCCTAAAAGTTTTGAGAAGTTAAAATATGATGACTTGATGAAACTTGTTCGTGCACTTCCAGATGGATATCGCAGTGTGTTTAACCTGTATGTGATTGATGGTTTTAGCCATAGAGAAATTGGCGAAATGTTAGGCGTTACAGAAAGCACAAGTAAAACACAATTGTATAAAGCCAGATTGGCTTTGCAGAAAAAAGTACTAGAAACGATTGAGTAAAGAAAATAACATATCGCAATTTGATTCACTGTTCAAACAAACGTTTGAGGGGGCAAGTTCGAATGTGCCTCCAGGTGTTTGGGAGGGGGTTTCTTCTGCTACTGCAGGCGCGGCAGGTGCTTCAAGTGTGTCCGTATTGTCGAAACTGTTCGGTCTTAAAGGCGCAGCCATTTTAGGGTCGGTAGCCCTAATTGTTACTTCTACTGTTTTACTAACGAAGGAGTCAAACCCTCAACCCGAAGAAATAACGCCAAATACGCAAACTGAAATAGTGGTTGAATCCGAAACGGATTTGGATAAATCTGCAAATGAGATTACGTCAATTGACGAGTCTGTAAGTGAGACGAATCAAAATAACACGGTCGATTTAGCTAAAGCGGATGGTGAGATAACAATATCGAACACTCAGGTTGTATCCGATATAAAAACGGATGGTATAGGACAGCCAAGTAATGCATTTAAAGATGTTTCAAAGTCGACTGCACATAATTCAGGAAATAGTGAACCAACAAAATCAACTGGAGTACTGGAATTGTCCGTATCTTCTGAGTCAGTATGTTTGGGTCAAAAAGTAGATGTTTCGGTACTTGATGGGAATACATTGAAAGACATTTCTTGGTTAGTAGATGGCAAACCAGTGGTTTCGAACAGAAAGTATATGAGCTTTTTGTTTGATAAAGCAGGAGGCCATTCCATTGAACTGAATGCTATAAATTCAATTGGAGAGAATTTAACCACTACAAAAAATATTAAGGTTGTTGAGGCAGATGCTTCGTTTAAAGTCAGCCAAAAAGAGGGGGTGATTTACTTGACATCATTGAAGCCAGTTAAGGCCAACCAGTGGTATGTCAATCAAGTACTCGTAAAGGAAAATCAGAATTCAACTTCATTTGAGTCTGAATCAGAAAAAAACACAATTGTACATGTGGCAACCAACCTAAATGGTTGCAGTGATACCGCAAAGCAAGAGGTTGTTAAGGTGGCGAACTGTGCTGGAGACTTGAAAGTGCCAAATATATTTACACCGTACCATCAAGATGGATTTAACGATGACTTTGTCATCGACATGCCACAAGTTAAAGGATATAGGTTAACAGTATACAACTTAAAGGACGGTAAGGTCGTCTTTGATACAGAAAGCCAGAAAGAAAACTGGAATGGTAAGTACGACAATATAGGAGCAATGGTTCCTGTTGGTTACTACATTTATCGATTGGTATATAACTGTAACGGAAAAACTACCACAAAACAGGACAGAGTAATGGTTTCAGATGCAAAAAATTAATTTGAAAAACCCAATAAATAACGATAATATAGCAAGCTCGAATTTGTCGGGCTTGCGTTTACATAACCCGATATTGAATTTTATGAAAATGACAAAGAACAGAACTAAGTTTTTGATGTATTTGTTTTTCCCGATGCTATTGCTTTTGGGACAGGTAAATGCAGCTAACGCTCAATGTAAGCCTAGCTATACAGCTGGTAATGAGTGTGAAAATGTAGCCATTAACTTTAAAGCTAATGCGCCGGGATTCTCAACCTACGATTGGGAATACAAAGAAAAAGGTTCAGGAACTGTAATTGGGAGCTCGTCAGATCGAGACCCTTCTTTCCCGTTTCCTAAAGCTGGTACTTACGTTATCACCCTGAAAGCTTCAGGAGTTGCTGGTAATTGTACCGAATCTTTTGAGATTGTAATTAAGCCTAGTCCAAAGGCAATTCCGTTTTTAATCACGCCGAATCGGCAGTGTTTTAAAGGGAATATGTTCTGCTTAATTGATAGCAGTACGCCAGCACCAGGTAGCCAAATTGTGCGTAGAACAGTCCTGTTCTCGGATGGTCAGCGTTACGATAAAGTCAATCCAACATATGGAGACACTATCTGTCACACAATCATCGATCCTAAAGGTGGTTGGTTTAACATGAAGATGGAGCTTGAAGATAAAAACGGATGTGTTACTGAAGCATATTTTAATGATTTCATTCAAGTATTCCCTAGACTAAATGTTCGCTTGAGTACTAACTCACCAACAAAGTGTGATTCTACAAAAGCAACCATCACAAACCTTACATATAACGATTGGAAAAATAACAATGAGACGACTATCGGGTTGAAAGACATCGCTCAATTTGTTTTTGATTTCGGTGGTGGAGATCCTAAAGTAGTTATTGGTGATTCTGTTACAAACACCAAATACTGGACAGGGGAAGCTTTTGATGGTATTACCGAACACTGGTATAGAACACATGGTACTTTTAATGCAACTCTTTCGGTAACGTCACGTTTTGGCTGTTCTGAGACTTTTACCTATAAAGGTGCTGCAACCAATATTAAACTAAGACCTCAAATTATTGCGGATAAAGATTCGGCTTGTACGAGTGATCCTGAAACATGTTTCAGTGTGTCTACGGGGCCAATCCCAGGAGCACAGTTCTTATGGACATTTGGTGATCCTCCGTCAGGTAACTTGAACTTCGATGATAAAACATGGACACCATGCCACTCTTATGGTGGTGGTCCTTGGATGATTTCGTTACGAATCGTTTCAGGTCCTTGTGATATCATGATTTTTGATACAATTACTAAAGTTGGTCCTTCATCTACCATAGAAGTTCCATTTGTACGTGTTCTTGAAAAAGAGAAGTACCAATGTGAAATTAGAGACAGTGTTCATTTTGTAAACAACTCAAGTTTTTATCATGATGATCCAAATTATTGGGATGAAGATTCATTCTTTTATTTCTACCCAAAATCATTCAGAATTGTTAAACACAGAGTTACAGGTGTAGATAGTATTTATACCTATAGTAATGTAAAAACAAACACAGATACATTTAAAGCGAAATATGCTGTTACTGAGATTCTGTATCAAGATGGTGCTAAGATTTACTTTGATACCAATCTCGATTCGTTTGTTGTTGTGATAGGTAATTCTACTGGTGGAAATGACACGACTAAATTTGGTCGAGATATGGGAGGCCTTTATTCAAAACGTCGTTATGTATTTAACTTCAACGAGGATACAAGAGCCGGTGATCAAACCGCAATTCCTGTAGACCCAGCAATTCGAAGAAAAGACCACGTCTATCGTCTTTGGACATTAGGAGACAATTTTGCTCCTCCATGTACTACAGACACGAAAGCAAATAAAAACGTTAACCTAAACTGTAATTTCACCTTAGACTCATTACCAGTGCACTGGTATACACCTTGGGATGACATTTATAGATACCGGAACAATGGTCAGTTTTATACCAACCCTGCACCTCGAACATTGTTTAGCCGTCATGCACGACAATGTTACCAAGTTCAGGTTTATCCAGCTGATACGGCAATAGTGCCACAAGAGGTTGTTTTATTTGTGCCTAAAGACACAACAAAAACATTCTACATACCGTACACTGATTCAATGGGTGTTGCAAGAACTGACACTATTGAAATTTTGGGATGGAAGAAATATCCAGAGTTCCAACAAAGAAATAATTACCGCCTAAAAATTTGGAAGCCAGAGGCTGTCTATAAAGGTAAGGTGATCAGTACAATAATTTGGGAAGACCATGATTATTACATTCCAGCTGGTGTCACCATACGACTTAAAAATCTTCAAAATGGCACGGTTACCACTGTAACAGGTCCTAAGACCCATACTCTTGAAAAAGACTTTCAGTTTGAAGTTGATGAAGGGGATTCTATCGTATCACTTCCAGAAATGATTATTAACCCAGAGCGGGTTGTCATTGCTGGAGCAAGTAATATTTTAATTGATACCATTATTAATGGAGTTGAAACTACGGTTCAACGTTCTGTTGTGCTGGTTGATTCTATATATCATAGAAACTATTTCTATAACAATACCGCATCTTGTAATTCAGTTACTTTATTCCATAAAGACACTGTTCATCCATTTAAGTGTGAAAGCTCAAATAATATTTCGTTGGCGCTTATCCCGCCAAGTGCAAGAGGCTTGCGATGGGAGTCAGGTATTCCTTGTCCATTAGACGGAAATAAGTTGAATTATTACCTAACGTTCAATATGGACGAAACGAAGCCAGGTTGTACACAACAATGGTTTGAAGTGAATTATGATTCACTTACCGGTCCTGATAACTGGATTAGTTACAAAAGTGGTGGCGTATTAGCCCCACCGCCTCCAGGTTTGCCTATTCCATTCGTTTTGCCATATGATATAATTGGTCAGTGGGGAACGCAATTTGTAAAAGGATACTCTTCTGGAGAAATAGGAAGTGATCCAAGCAAGCGTCCAAATGGTTCGTTTACCATTGGTTTAGTTGTTGCTAACGGACCACCACAAACAGATAAAGACGGAAACCCAATTGCACCAGAGTGTACAGATACAGCTTGGTATAGTGACATGTTCCGTTACCAATACTTAGATGCTCAGTTCGACATCTTATTACCTCAAAATGATCCATTAGCACTTTGTGCCGGAGGAACTGCTTACTTCAGAATGTTAAATCCTGTTCAAGATAGTATTGCTGCCTTGAGATGGAACTGGGGTTATCCAGATCGTTTATCAGGTTACTATGAAGAATTCCAATATTTCCAAGAATACAAAGGTCCAGTTAAAGGACGTAACGATGAAGGGACGACTTGGAATCAAGGGAAAGATGTTTGGCTATATAACTATGTGGTGCGTCACAATCTAGATGATTTGTTAGGTGACGAAACCATTGATACTATTGTAACAAGAATTTATCGCGATTGGGACTACGAAGTGAATACGTATCAAGCGGATAAAATCCTAGTAGATATATTGAAGCAGTTGAATCTTGATATTAGAGATATTCCTGATGAGGATTTTGCATTGATGTTAGGAGATGGAACAGTAGGTTGTATTGATACAACTGGCATTAGCGAATACTTCATCATTGGAAAGAAAGGTATTGACGAAAACGTTGTTTTCCATGATCAGTACAAGTATCAGTATACAAATTCAGGAATGACCGATTCTGTAATTATTGAAGAGGTATTCCACTTCAGGGATTCGTCGATTCAAGGTTTCGACACCTTGGTTGCCCCTTACGATTTAGTTGCTACAGATACAGTGTACAAACGTGGAGCGGTTATACCTGATGTATACAAGTTTACTTATCGTCATCCAGAAGTTCGGTTGAATTTCTGTGATCCAACGAAGAAGGATACGTTCTGGGTGAATTCTAACGGACCAATGGTTCCAGGTATATTCTTGAATAACCGAGTAGGTTGTGAGAAGAGTGGCGCGAAACTGTTGAATGTTGGTTACCTCAATAAATTTGAGTTGTTAAACCAAGCGGTATGTAAAAACCAAGTACACGAATTGTACGACAGTATTCGATACTGGCAATATGGGGATGATATGTTCCCGAATGATTATCCAATTGATCCACGTAAGTTCTGGGAAGATCCAGTACGATATGCGAATGGTAAGTTGGAAATCAAATCAATTGATTGGAATTATGGTGATGGTGTTGATGACTTCAATAGATCGATTACTTTCTTCAACCAATATGATAGTGCAGGAGAATATGTTGTAGCAATCGCTACTAGAGATTCAATCGGATGTACCGATACGGCCTTTGTAACGGCTTTTGTTACAGGAGCACTTGCGAATTTCGAAACCAACCAAGCGGTAGGTGGAGATCCTTGTGATGGTATCATTAACTTCTTTGACTCATCGATAGTATTTGATCCATGTCGTGGAAGAGATACTTGTCCAAACGGTGTTTACGAACCATGTGATAGTGTTGTATGGTACGAGTGGGACTTTGGAGATGGTTCAACACGAAGTGTACTGAAAAACCCATCGCATGATTATACCTCTAGTGGATGGTTTACGATCAAATTAAAAATCTACACCTTATTAGGTTGTGAAGATTCAGTTGAGAAGCAAATATTCATTGAAGGACCTCAACCAAGGTTCGAGTTTGACGGAGGTAGCGTTTGGGGAGAAGATTCCATCATAATATGTGTGGGAGATTCGGTCCATCTGGCCAACACGAGTATCGATCCGATGTATAACCCAAATTGGGTTCTATCTTGGGGTGATTCTTTAAACTCTACTTCATCAACTACTGACCCGAACAAGATATTATCTCACCAATACAACGATTCAGGTGTATACTATCTATTAATGTATATGGAAGATACCATAGAAGGATCTGCCAACAGATGTTTCAGAGTATTCCCAGATTCAAGTACGAAGGACGGTAAGATTCCAAGAAAGATTAAGGTAATTGTAAAACCAGTTGCCCCTGCTAAATTGGAAATTGCACCAGATACGGTTTGTCCTTACCAAGAAGTTGTATTTACAAGCAACTCGGATACCATCTATAAGTATTACCAATGGTCATTTGGCGATGGCGATACGGCAACACGAAACGACCCAGTTAATGTTGTAAGTCATA
Organism: Bacteroidota bacterium; assembly: GCA_024679565.1. Classification (GTDB taxonomy): domain Bacteria; phylum Bacteroidota; class Bacteroidia; order NS11-12g; family UBA9320; genus UBA987. The sequence goes on from JAIBDD010000004.1 coordinate 45,386, forward strand.
GCTATAAGGCTCCTGGTAGATACACGGTTGAATTAATACCTAATTACGATCTCCCTCCTGGTGATTTCGGGCCGCGTTGTCAAGATGTTGATACGGGTTATGTAACGGTAATTAAACCAACAGCTGATTTCGATATAATCGATGTAGACAAACCAGATTTCTGTTTCACCAATACGTCAACCGGAGCGAAAACATACGAGTGGCAAATTGAGACGGAAACACGTGATACTACATACGAATACACAAGTGATATCAACGAGCAAATTTGCTACAACTGGGGAGAAACAGTGGGTACGTTTGCCATCTGTTTAATCGCTACGAATGAGGCAGGTTGTAAGGATACAATTTGTAAAACGATAGAGAACGACTTCTTTATTAAGTTTATCCCTTACAACGTATTTACTCCAGACGAAGAGGATGCATTAAACAATCAGTTTGTTGTCGATATTGAGGGATATGAAGAATTCCAAATCGACATCTACAACAGATGGGGTGAGCTTGTCTTTAAAACATCAGCGGAGAACAATGCACCGATCATTAATTGGGATGGCACAATTATGAACAAAGGGACGAAATGTCCTGCAGGAACGTACTTCTATGTAATCAACTACAAGTTGAAAAACAGACCAGAAAATGGTGAAGTAGGAGAACCAGTTAGCGGTACAGTTACCCTGATTCGATAAAACACTAATTGAATGACTTAAAGGCCCCAACATCAAATGTTGGGGCCTTTTTTTTCGATAATTTAAATCGCTATTTTTGATCGCGTTATCAAGAAAGATGGAGGGAATAGGTCCTGTGAAGTCTTGGCAACCTGTTTGTAAACAAGGTGCTACATCCTATCAGTCAGACGACTGAAAAGATACCATTCACAAAACGGTTTCTTGATGCAAAATAGTTATGAGCAAGAAACAAGATGTAATCTTACGGTTAAGCGGGTTAGAACCTCTAAACGTTACCGACAATATCAACTTTCTAAATGTAGGGGAAAGAACAAATGTTACCGGTTCAAAAAAGTTTGCACGGCTTATTTTAAATAACCAGTACGACGAAGCACTGTCTGTTGCACGGCAACAAGTAGAAAACGGGGCACAAGTTATAGACGTCAACATGGACGATGGCATGTTGGACGGAAAAGAGGCAATGGTTAAATTTCTTAACCTGATTGCGGCTGAACCAGATATATCAAAAGTTCCTGTTATGCTGGATTCTTCTAAATGGGAAATTTTAGAAGCCGGATTGAAATGTTTGCAAGGGAAGGGAATTGTTAATTCAATAAGTCTAAAAGACGGAAAGGAAGAATTTTTACGTCGTGCAAAAATTATAAAAAGATTTGGTGCTGCAGCCGTAGTGATGGCATTTGACGAAACGGGTCAAGCAGACACCTATGAGCGCCGCATTGAAATTTGTAAAAAGAGTTATGATATACTAGTTGAGGAAATTTCTTTTCCACCTGAAGATATCATTTTTGACCCTAACATACTCGCTATTGCTACTGGCATAGAAGAACATAATAACTATGCGGTAGATTTTATAAAGGCTACAGAATGGATTAAAAACAATTTGCCTTATGCCCTTGTCAGTGGAGGAGTAAGTAACATCTCTTTTTCCTTTCGAGGTAATAATGCGGTTCGTGAAGCCATGCACGCGGCATTTCTATACCATGCCATCAAAGTCGGTATGGATATGGGTATTGTCAACGCAGGTATGATCGAAGTCTATGATGAGATAGAGCCTGATTTGCTGGAACGCGTAGAAGACGTACTGTTTAACAGACGGGAGGATGCCACAGAACGATTGGTTGATTTTGCTGAAACGGTTAAACAAAAAGGGAAGGTAATTGTCAAGGATGATTCCTGGAGACAAACAGACGTTACAGAGCGGCTAAAGCACGCCTTGGTTAAAGGAATAACGGATTATATCGATGAGGATACAGAAGAAGCACGTCAGAATTATGACTCTCCACTAAGTGTAATTGAAGGACCGTTGATGGACGGGATGAATGTTGTTGGTGATCTATTTGGGTCCGGAAAGATGTTTTTACCGCAAGTTGTTAAAAGTGCACGGGTAATGAAAAAATCCGTTGCCTACCTATTGCCTTATTTAGAGGAAGAAAAGGCAGCGGGCAGTACCCGGGGAAAGATATTATTGGCAACAGTAAAAGGTGACGTACACGACATTGGGAAGAATATTGTAGGTGTTGTTTTGGCGTGTAATAATTATGAGATTATTGATTTAGGTGTGATGGTGCCTTTAGATAAAATTTTACAAACTGCAGCAGAAAAAGAGGTAGATGTGATTGGTTTAAGTGGATTGATTACACCGAGCTTAGATGAAATGGTCGACGTAGCGGAAGAAATGCAACGTCGTAACTTGAAGACACCATTACTTATTGGAGGAGCAACTACATCGCGCATACATACGGCTGTCAAAATTGCACCGACGTATTCAAATGCAGTTATTCATGTATTGGATGCGTCCAAAAGTGTACCTGTTGTCGGGTCCTTATTGTCGAAAGATGCGGAAGCAACTATGGCAAGGTACAAATCTGAGTATACTAAGTTGGCTGAGGATCACCAAAAAAGGAAAGCTGCAAAAACGATACTGACGTATGATCAAGTGGTTCAGAATCGATTGCAGATCAATTGGGATGAAGAGCATATTGTGGCTCCCCAAAACAAGTCAATAAGAAATTGGACACCAACGATTGAAACACTTATCCCATATATTGATTGGACGCCATTTTTTAGAGCGTGGGAGCTTGCCGGTAAATATCCAAACATATTGGAAGATAAGGTAGTAGGAGACGAAGCAAAGAAATTATTTGCCGACGCACAAAAGATGCTGGCATCGATAACCAATAATCAATTGCTTGAAGCAAAAGGGGTCTCTGGAATATTTGCAGCTGAATCCAATGGTGAAACAGTATTGGTAACCGACGAAAAGGGAAAGCAGTACCCATTTGAGTTCCTTAGACAACAAAGAAAGATGGGGGATGGAATTCCAAATCTAAGTCTGGCAGATTTCGTTGCTCCTACAGGCTATAATGACCATATGGGCTGTTTTGCAGTAAGTGTCCACGGTGCTGTGGAAATGGCAACTGAATATGAGGCTGATCACGACGATTATCATGCCATCTTGGTTAAAGTATTGGCCGATAGATTGGTTGAAGCTTTCGCAGAATATTTGCACCGAGAAATTCGTGTAAGTGATTGGGGATATGCACAAAGTGAATCGCTCACTAATGACTTATTAATACGTGAAAAGTATCAAGGCATTAGGCCTGCACCTGGATATCCGGCATGTCCTGATCATACAGAGAAACAAATCATTTGGGATGTGTTAGACGTGAATGAGAATACTGGAGCTAGCTTAACGGAAAACTATGCCATGCATCCTGCCGCTTCTGTTTCGGGTGTTTATTTCGCCAACCCAAAGAGTAAATATTTCGCAGTAGGTCAAATCGGAGAAGATCAATTAAAAAATCTGGCTAATCGGAAAAACCTGCCAGTGAATGAAATGCGAAAATGGCTTCGTCCAAATTTGTAAATTATTTTTCTTTCTTTGGAATGTGTTGCAGTTAAGAACTGTCTAAACAACTAAGTCAAAGTAAAAACCTAAGTGAATTATGAAATTATTGAATTTAAGAGTCACAATTGCCGTCGCTATTTGTGTTTGTAGTATTAGCCTTTTTGGCCAATCTTTCGATGGGTATGCGCTGTATAACCTTCAAAACAACAAAACAACGTATATGATTGACAAGGATGGCAATATTGCACATTCTTGGGATTGCAATGTCAACTGTAATTATGCAGTTGCGCTAACAGACGAGGGTAATCTTGTGAGAGGCGGCGTATATGGAAGCAACAAGCTAAATGGTGCTGCCATTGGTGGTATGATTCAAGAGTACGATAAAGACGCCAATTTAGTTTGGGAGTTTGTGTATTCTAACGACAGCCAGGTGTCTCACCACGATTTTTGCTTAATGCCAAATGGTAATGTGTTAATGACGGCATGGGAAGTAAAAACCGCTGCAGAACTTACTGCTGCTGGCTATAATGGCAGTGCAAGTGGATGGCCAACACATATTATCGAAGTAGAACAAGATGGTTCGGGAGGTAAAATTGTATGGGAGTGGCATATATGGGATCATTTTATTCAGGATTTCGACAAAGACAAAAACAACTTTGGTGTTGTTGCAGATCATCCAGAACTTATGGATGTTAATGCCGTGACGGTAAGCCGCAGAGGTGGTGATTGGTTTCATGTAAATGGGATTGACTACAATGCGGATTTAGACCAAATCGTTTTTTCTTCTCGATTTGCAAGTGAGATCTTTATCATTGATCACAGCACAACAACGACAGAAGCTGCGTCTCATTCAGGGGGCAACTCGGGTAAAGGAGGCGATTTCTTGTATCGATGGGGGAATCCAGCGAACTACGGATCTTCGGACAATCAGCAAATTCCAGGCCCAGTGCACGACCCTCGATGGATAAAGGATGGACGACCCAACGCTGGCTATATTCAATTTTTTAACAACCAAGGCGCAGGCTCAAAATCGTCAGCTGTCGATGCGATAAACCCTAAACGTGATGGATATAATTATAGCTGGGATGGTACCAAGAATGAACCAAGTGAAAAGGACTGGCGACATGAATGTGCTGATTATGCCGACGGGCAATCTGCAAGTGATAGAATGACTAATGGAAATATATTCGTCGCACTTTCACGTGAATACATGTATGAAGCTGATTCTACCGGTAAGGTAATTTGGCAATACAATGCTAGCCCGGCAAAGGCTTTTAGATATGAATGTGCACATCCAGCGGTTTGGGCTCTACTTGGGTCAAATGGCTGCGGTACAGCATCGATTAAGAATATGAAGGCAAACGCCGTTACTGTGTTTCCAAATCCTTCAACAGGCATGTATACGATAACTGGATTGGAAGACGAATCGGGGTACTCGGTTTTGGTTACAGATAATGTAGGGCGAAGCATAAATGTTGCTATGTCAAACAGCCAATTGGATTTGTCTGGTTTTGCCAAAGGACAATACTTCATCATCGTAAATCTTAACGACGGACAGACGTTCGCTAAAAAAGTAATTCTGAATTAAGACTTCAATGAGATTCTTAGTTCTTGTATCATTTTTACTTACGACATTGGGTCATATGGCTCATGCTCAGAGTGATTTTTATGATATCAATGAAATAAGAAATGTGCGGCTCTATTTTCAACAACCCAACTGGGACGCCTTACTAGACAGTTTATACGTTGACGGAAAGGAAGAACGCATACATGCTTCAGTAGTTGTTGACGGGGTACGGTTTGACAGCGTTGGTGTGCGCTACAAGGGGTTTAGTTCTGTAAGTACAGAGCGTAAGAAAAACCCGTTCAACATAAAATTAGATTACGTCAAGAATCAATCGTATCAAGGCTATGAAAAAATTAAGCTGAGTAATGTTATTCAAGACCCTTCGTTTGTTCGAGAAGCACTCTCCTATGAAATCGCTAGGAATTATATGGAGGCTTCCAAGGCAAATTTTGCCAATGTTTTTATAAATGATACGTTTTGGGGTGTATATACCAATGTGGAGGCGGTGAATAAGCAATTTTTGGCCGATAGGTTTTCATCTAAAGAAAATGCCTTGTTCAAAGGAAACCCGGAGGATTTAGACCTCAATGGCGAAAACAGTAACTTAAACAACTTGTATGGGTTAGATTCTTCGAGATATTACCATCTCTATGACTTAAAATCAGATGCAGGCTGGGGTAATTTAATGACGCTTATGTCTGTTTTAAATGATTCGGTTGAGTTATTGGAAGATATATTAAACATGGATCAGACGCTTTGGATGCATGCCTTCAACTATACCTTCGTGAATTATGATAGTTACATAGGGTATGCCCAAAACTATTATCTATACCAAAACGATAATGGCCAGTTTTATCCTATACTCTGGGATCTAAACCAGTCGTTCGGTAGTTTTAGACTGACAGACGCATCCACATTTTTTAGAGGATTTTCGGTTAATGAAGCTCAAACGGTTGATCCTTTGACGCATCTGAATAGCTTTTCTGTTCACCCGCGACCACTCCTTCGCCAACTGCTTTCAAACGATAAGTATAAAAGGATGTATTTGGCACACATTCGTACCATGGTGGAAGAATACATGTCAAATGATTTGTATTACGAACGGGCAACCGCAATCCAACAACTAATTCAAAACTATGTATTTCTGGACGAAAACAAATTTTACACCAATGCTGATTTTACCAATAATTTGGAGGTTACGGTCAAAGATTTAGTTGAATATCCAGGGATTAAAGACCTCATGTCTGGAAGGCAGATGTATTTACAAACGTATCCTGGGGTAGCCGGACATCCATTGTTAGATAATGAGGCGCTCATAGAGGTAGTGCCCGACAGCATAGATATTACCGTAGAGGTAGATTTAAGCACCCGCGTGTTTCTGTACTATAGGAGCAACAAGAATAACAAATTTGTATTGGCAAACATGTTTGATGATGGGCTACACAACGACGGCAGTAACAACGACAATGTTTATGGCGTAAGAATATCCAGCTCAGAAATAAAGGACTATTATTTTTATGCCGAGAATGATTCATCCGGGGCATTTCTGCCAAAGAGGGCCGCACATAATTACTTTTCGGTTTCTTCAGATATGGCATTGGTGATCAACGAAATTTGTGCCAGTAATGGGTCTATAATAGCAGATGAAAATGGCGATTTTGACGATTGGGTAGAACTGTATAATACAAGTGGAGGCACTATCGATCTTACTGGTTTTTACCTATCTGATGATTTTGCCAATCTCAGTAAGTGGCCGTTACCATCAATACGCATTGATCCGTCGGGGTATGCACTTTGTTGGTTAGACGATGAAGTGGAAGAGGGCAGTATGCATGCTAACTTCAAACTATCCGCTTCAGGAGAATCGTTGTATCTCTCAAATACACAAGGTGAAATTATTGATGAAGTAACTTTTGGACCGCAAACTACCGATAAAAGTTATGGACGTATAGCCAATGGCATTGGAGGTTTTGTGGAGAATACACCAACCCCAAACGAGGAAAATATCTCATCTGCAAACGCTCAAAATACCCTAAACTACGTGTTGTATCCCAACCCTTCTGAAAACGCAGTGCGCTTGCTGTTTAGCCACAAAACGTCTGGAAAAATTGACATACGTAATGTGAACGGAAGCCAGGTGAACAGGCAAGCGAATATTGCTAATGCCTGGACATGGAACTATGATGTTTCTGAAATGGTGAAAGGGATATATTTTTTAACCGTTACAACAGATGGCACGGTGCTAACCAAAAAATTCATAATAAATTGAAAATCATGATTAAATCTATTTATGTACTCGCATTTGTGCTTATTCAGTCATTGGCCATGAGTCAATCCATTACAAATTATACAACGGTTGATGGACTACCAGATAATGACGTAACGTGTTTGGTACATGATGGAAATGGAACAATGTGGTTTGGCACACAAAAGGGAGTAGCAGCGTTTGATGGGGTTAATTGGGTTACCTATACGACAGAGTCTGACTCAGCCATACCACAAGATGCCATTACGGCTATTGCGATAGGGAATAACAGTGATATTTGGATTGGAACAGATGCAGGAGCTGCGGTGTATGATGGGAGTGAATGGAAAGCATTTACTACTACTGATGGACTTGGTAGCAATCGTATAAATCATATCGCAACAATGTCGAATGGAGACATTTGGTTTTCTGAATTTAATGGAGCCACGAAATATGATGGTATTACTTTCAAAGCGTATAGCAACTCTGATGGTCTTCCATTTGGTGGGGTTGTAAAAATAGCTGAAGACAACAATGGAGATATTTTGATGTGTACGGGCTTAGGCGGTCTTGTAACGTTTGACGGTACAAATTTTACGGCATACTCAACTGCTGAAGGTTTAGTGAGTAAAAACACAACGTCTTTAGCTATAGACGCTCAAGGAAATAAGTGGATAGGCACAGCAAAAGGAGTTACTGTCCTTAATTCATCTAATCAATGGGTAACCAATCACACACAAATGCTGGAAATTCCTAAGCCAGATACCTTAAATCCTGTTGAAGATGTTGCAATCGACAAGTTTGGTACTGTTTGGGTTGGAATCTATGTAGACTATTTAGTAACGGTAGGAGGTGTTGCTTACTTAGACAATGGGAACTGGACTACAATCGACGCTTCAGACGGTCTCGTCGGACCTACAATTCGTAAAATCGCATTAGATGGCAGGGGCAATCTGTGGGTTGGAACAAGCAGTGGTATCTCAAGAATTGATAATCCTAGTACAGCTAGTTTGTTGGAAGTAAGGGACATACGATTTGGGGTATACCCGAATCCGGCGAGATCATATGTGACCGTTTCTTTTGATAAAGTCATGGATGAAACTACCGATATTTTGGTACTGAACAACATGGGGCAGGTCGTTAAATCAGGGCAAGTAAAAATGGGGGCGAACAGTTATTCATTTGACATGTTGGATGAAAAACCTGGGCTTTATTTTGTTGTTTTTAACGGCTTACATAAAAAACTTTTTGTTAAGTAATCTGACACGTAGAAGAGAGGGATGTTGCACAATACAAAGTTTGCGCCCTTTACTTTCTTGTAAGTAAATTGCCAGTTGATTCCTGCATTTTCTGACAACTAAACCAGTACGCTTTGGATCGTTTTGATTCAAACAATGGCGTGTTTGAGCGGTCTTCCAGTTAGGGCCAAAGCTGCATTTTGTAGTAATATCCTCTCTGCAAGGGCAAAAATGCCAATTAGTCAATCGTGAATGCCTTGATATTTAGAGATTCACACTCAATATGTAGCATTACTGTCAGCATATGGTCATGGCCAACATTTTCATGTTTAATTTGTTATTTTTGATAACCTCGGAAACTGCGCGTTTTCAGGTGTAGTAGCAAGTTTAGTTGAAAGTATTAGTATTATGGAAAAGGCATATTACCAAAATCATTTTTTCTCTCGTCGAAAGACCAATATGAGAAATGTTTTCAAAATGTTTGTGTTGGTATTCTTAGGAATATTTATGCAAACAGGAAACCTAAGTCACGCACAAAGTTCCAACAAAGGAACTGAGTTTTGGATTGGATTTCCGAATCATGCAGAAGGCACTCAGGCTGGGTTATATCTGTATATCACCGGTGACTCTAATTCTACGGGTACTGTTTCTGTGCCAGGACAAAGTTGGTCGTCTACTTTCAGTGTCACCGCCAACAGCATGACATTGGTCGCTGTTCCTTCAAGTGTTGCTTACATGAGTTGCTCGGATTGTATTGAAGACAAGGGTATAAAAGTGTCAACGAACAAAAAAGTGGTTGTGTATTCACACATTTATAGACAGTACAGGTCAGATGCTACACTTGTACTACCAACAAGAACCTTAGGAAAGAAATATTATTGCATGTCTTACGAGCAGCTATGGACTTCAGAACGTTCGCAGTTTATGGTTATCGCTGCTAAAGATGATACGAAAGTTAAGATTACTCCTTCAGTAGCTTTAAGAAAAGCGACAGGTGGAACACATGCTCCAGGTACACCATTTGAAGTTACTTTAGACGCAGGAGAATGTTACCAAGGACGTGCAAACTCATCAGGGTCTAACGAAGATGTTTCTGGAACATTGATTGAAGTAATCGATACAGGGTCTACAGCAAATTGTCGAACAGTTGCCGTTTTTTCTGGTAGTTCTGGAACCCATTTAGGATGTAATAACAGATGGCAAAATTCACGTGACAACTTATACCAACAAATGTATCCAACTAAGTCGTGGGGCCAGCGTTTTATAACCGTTCCGTTTAAAGGAATGAATGGTGACGATATTAGAATTTTAGCATCTGAAGACAATTCAACTGTAACGGTAATTAACAAAACAGGTGCTCCAAACAATTATTATTTGGATAAAGGAGAGCACTATAGTTTAGAAGACGTTAAAGAAGAAAAGTATATTATCTGTGACAAGCCAATCATGGTTGCGCAATACCAGCAGTCACAACGATGTAACAGTAATAATACAGGTGACCCATCCATGACGATTCTCAATCCGATTGAGCAAACACTAAACAATATCACTGTGTATTCTTCAGAATATGAAGATATAAATTCACATTACATCAATGTCATAATCCCTTCTGCAGGCGTTGGGAGTTTTAGGATTGACGGTAAGACTGCCAGTTTTACCAAAGTTGCCAAGTATCAAACCTATTCATTCGCACAAATTTCAGTGACCAAAGGTAACCATGCGATGAGTTCAGATGTTGGTTTTAACGCCGTTGCATATGGTTTCGGTAGATATGAAAGCTATGGGTATTCTGCTGGCGCAAACGTAAAAGATTTGACAGCAGTTGCCGAGTTAGAAAATTCTGCAAAAACTGATGAAATTACACTTTGCCTAGGCCAAGAAGCTTCGTTTAAAGGGAGTGCAGAATATTCTGCAAAAAGTTGGCATTGGGACTTTGGTGATGGTGATACCTCTACCACTCAAAGCCCGAAGCATACCTACGCAGACACTGGATTGTATGAGGTAAAACTAAAGGTGTATAAACCGGCGGATGACGGGTGCTCTATTTATGATTCTTCTGTTTTGGAAGTTAGAGTTAATGCTCCTCCCACTGCACGAATCCACTATGATGTATTGTGTGAAGACATGTCAATACGTTTCGAAGATTCCACCATTGTGCCTTTCGGTGAAACCCAGTTGTTTAGTCAATTTACATTCCATGACAACAAAAGTGTATATGCCAAATTTGCAAATAGAACGTACGACAGTTCAGACAAATATTACATACGGTTAATAGCAGGTACCGAAAACCAATGTCGAGATACATTTATTGATTCCATATTTATCAGTCCAACACCGGTCGCGTCATTTAACATTGACAATGCATGTAGTTTAGATACCTCAGAATTTACAAATACAAGTTCTGTAAAAATTGGTGGATTAGCCTCTTATAAATGGTATTTTGGTGATGGTGATTCAAGCACTGTAGGCTCACCTAAACACTTCTACCAAGATTCAGGTACTTATGCTATCCAATTAGATATTGTAAGCGATAGTGGCTGTACAGCTTCAGCCTTTGATACTATTATTAAGTATGAGCAATATTCTATTGATTTTGCTTATGCCGATACGTGTGCAGGTTTGACTGTTGATTTAGTCAATATCTCAGCAAGTCAGGGTGGATCTTTGCAAAACTGGAAGTGGAAATTCCACGATGGAACTATAGCTACCTCAAAAGACACGGCGTACAAATATGCTACCCCAGGTAATTATGATGTATGGTTGGTAGGTAGTTTGGATACTGTTTGTCGTGACTCAGTAATGCACACGATTACAGTTGATCCTAATATTTCTGCCGACTTTGGACTTACTTCAAGTTGCTTAGTCGATACGATTACGTTTACGAATACGTCGACTATGTCGGGTGGTGTAATGGCTGAATCGTATTGGGATTTTGATGATGGATTAACGTCAACACAAGATACAGCTAAAGTGAAATACGCTTCAAAAGGGTCTAAAGATATTGAGTTAATTGCAGTTACCGACCAGGGTTGTAGAGATACGGCTACCTTGTCTATTATGATATATGATCCGACCATAATTGGATTTAATATCCCTAACATTTGTCAAAATACAGATGCGGAAATTGCCGCTATCCTAGATTTGGATGGGGACTCCGTGAAGACTTGGGATTGGACAGCTGAGGGCACGACTTATACAACAGATACAGTTAAGATTAACAAAGCGAATACAGGCCGATATGAAGTGACGTTAGACATTGTTACCAAGTTTAATTGTAAAATCAGTCATTTGGATTCGTTTAATATCTATGCAACACCAGTTGCTGATTTCACAGTTGACCCTGTATGTATTGGCGAAGATTTGATACCGGTGAACACAAGTTCTATAGAAGCAGGAGAGTCAATTACTGGTTTTAATTGGTATTTAGACAATGTATCTATGTCTACAGTTCAAAACCCGTCAATCCCAACAACCACTGTTGGAACAAACTCATTACGTTTGAATGTGACAAGCTCTACAGGATGTCCGGGATCAAAAATCGTGGATGTAGAGGTATATCCTAAACCAGTGCCTAGCTTTACATATAGAGACACGTGTTTTGGCGATAATACGACGTTTACATCTGGTTCTACTGTTTCAAGTGGCAGTATAACAAGTGAAGACTGGACATACGATGATGGCACAGTAACATCAGGTTCGGTTGTATCTAGGTTCTTAAATGCTCCGGCAGAGTATTCTTTAAAGTTAGTGGCCACTTCTGGTTTTGGTTGTAAAGACTCCATTTCACGAAGTTTCTCTATTGCACCTTTACCAATGGTTGATATTGTTGCTGACCCTATTTCAGGTTGCCAGCCATTATTGGTGAACTTTACAAATAATTCATCAATTGGTACAGGCACAATCACCGACTTTAACTTTGATTTTGGTGATGGAAACTCGTCAACCACGATTAGTCCAAGTCATGTTTATCAAACGCCTGGATCATTTGTCGTTGTGATTGATGCGCTTAGTGCAGCTGGTTGTAGAGATACATTAACATTAGCAAACCCAATAGACGTGTTGCCAAAACCGGTGGCGTCTTTCACTTTTACACCTGAAGAGCCAAGTTTATTAGAGCCAGCAATACAGTTTGTAAACACCTCGTCGCCAGATGCGGTAACATTCAACTGGTTTATAACAGACGGAACGACGCACTCAGGACCAATTGTAGATCATACCTTGGAGCCAGGTGATTACGTGGCAACTCTTGTGGCGATTGCGGCTAACGGATGTAGTGATACAGCTGAACAAAACATTCATGTGAAACTGGACTTCTTCTTACATGCACCAACAGCATTCTCACCAAATGGTGACTTAATCAACGACTTGTTTGGTATTGATGGTATGGTGGCAGAAGTACAGGGGTATACGATGGAGATATTCAATACTTGGGGAGAACAAGTATTTTACTCTGACAACCCTATTGAAAAGTGGGATGGAACTGTAAATGGAAAAGAGACCCATACCGGTACGTATGTTTACATTGTACGGTATAGAAACATCGAAACAGACCGTTGGGAAACTATCAACGGTGTGCTTACTGTAGTGCGATAAGTGTTTCTGATTAGACGTAGTTTCTTTCATCGTTTTATATAACTTTGCCCGCTCAAACGGATAGCAAAATATGAGCGTTTTAGTCAACAAAGACTCAAAGATTATTGTTCAAGGTTTTACTGGTAGCGAAGGTACTTTCCACGCTGGCCAGATGATTGAATATGGTACTCAAGTTGTAGGTGGTGTTACACCAGGTAAAGGTGGTCAAACACATCTTGACAAACCAGTATTTAACACGGTTGCCGATGCTGTAAATGCAACAAATGCTGATGTAAGTATAATCTTTGTTCCACCAGCTTTTGCGGCTGATGCCATAATGGAAGCGGCAGATGCTGGTATCAAAGTAATCGTTTGTATTACCGAAGGAATCCCAACAAAAGACATGATTACAGTTAAAGCGTATTTAAGCGATAAGGACTGTAGAATGGTTGGCCCTAATTGCCCTGGAGTGATGACTGCAGGAGAGGCAAAGGTTGGTATAATGCCGGGGTTCATATTTGAACCAGGACGAATAGGTATTGTATCAAAGTCAGGTACACTAACATATGAGGCCGTTGACCAGATTACAAAAGCGGGTCTTGGTCAGTCTACTGCAATTGGAATTGGTGGTGATCCAATTATTGGAACATCCACTAAAGAAGCGGTTGAATTATTAATGAACGACCCCGAAACTGATGGCATCATTATGATTGGTGAGATTGGTGGAAGTATGGAAGCTGATGCAGCGCGTTGGATTAAAGAAAATGGTACAAAGCCTGTGGTTGGGTTTATTGCTGGTGAAACAGCGCCTAAAGGACGTAGAATGGGCCATGCCGGTGCGATTGTTGGAGGTAAAGATGATACTGCTGCAGCTAAAAAAGCGATCATGAGAGATTGTGGTATTCATGTGGTAGACTCACCTGCTCATATCGGCATAAAAATGGCTGAAGTGCTTAGCTAGAAAATATTTAGAAAATATTATACGGCCCAACTCTCACCAGTTGGGCTTTTTTTATATTTCTGATTTAACCATAAACAGCTTAAACCTTATCTATTTTTTTGATTTATATTCGTAACAAGCTACTATCCAAAACTAAAATTTACGAATATCTAATGTTATGAATGCGTCAATTCAAAAGATTGTAATTGGTATTATACTGACAATTTTCGTTGCTGGGTGGGTCTTTTTTGGATTAAATACACAAGTAAATGAGGTTGATGTAATGCCATCAGTCGAGTTTAAAAGAAAGGATTTAAAAGAAAGGATCGATTTGGCGTTTCAACAGGAATTTGATCGAACCAAGGATCCGCTGATTAACAGAGTTCCACGAGAACGCCTCCTAGATGCTTATGAGGTAATAAGAGAACAAGAAGCCAAACAAGGTAAAGCTGCAATTAGCGGAATTACATGGTCTGAACGTGGGCCAAACAATGTAGGTGGGCGTAATCGAGTAATCATGTTTGATGCGTCTGATGTTACTAACAAAACAGTTTTTGTTGGCTCTGTGGCTGGAGGGTTATGGAAGACAACAAATATTTACGCAAGTCAGGTAGAGTGGATTCCGGTTAACGACTTTTTTAGCAATATGGCCGTAACTTCTTTAGCTCAAGACCCCACAAACCCGGCCATAATGTATTTCGGGACAGGAGAAGGATATTCAAACTCTGATGCTGTTAAAGGAGATGGTATATGGAAAAGTACGGACACTGGCTCAACATGGACACAACTCACGGCTACAACTGGAGACAACTTTTCATATGTTAATAAACTGATAGTCGATGGATCTGGAAACTTGATTGCTGGAACGAAGGGGTATTACATAAATAATGGGGGTGTTTACAGATCGACTGATGGAGGTACATCGTTTACAGAAGTTTTAGAGAGATACACAGCAACCAGTACATCAGAATGGGACAGATGTGCCGATGTGGAATTAGCTGCAGATGGCAAAACATTCTATGCTGCTATGGGATTAGGCACTACAGATGGGATTTTTAAATCCACAGATTCTGCAAAAACATGGACAATGGTTTATGACGCGGATTCTGAAAGTGAACAAAGAATAGACCTCGTCTGCGCTCCTTCCAACTCGAGTTATATTTATGCTCTTGTTCAAGGTTCTGGAAGCAGTATTAAGAAAATAATGAAATCTACAGATGGAGGAAGCTCATGGACTTCGTGTACGACTATCTCATGGAATGATCAATGCTCAAGTGCTTCAACAGATTTTACTAGAAATCAAGCATGGTACAATTTAGCATCTGTTGTAGATCCAGATGATGAAGATATATTATACGTCGGTGGGATAAATTTGTTTAGGACTACCAACGCTGGAACGTCATGGTCACAGCTGTCGTCATGGGTAGGATGTGGTGGCTATTCTGAAGTACATTCAGATCATCACGTTCTCATATTTGCACCTGGTAGTTCAGATACTTTGATTAATGGAAACGACGGTGGTGTATATATTACGACTAACAGCCAGGCGTCTCCTCCAACATGGGAAATGATAAACAATGGGTTCAATGTCACCCAATTCTACGCCGGCGCAATTCATCCAACAGCACTTAGTTCTTATTTTCTGACAGGGTCACAAGATAACGGGTCACAACGTTTCCAATATGGGGGAATCAACTCTACGGATGAGGTGACTGGAGGTGATGGTGGATATTGTCATATAGACCAGGAAGACCCAGAAACCCAAATTACGGCCTATACATATAATAATATTAGGATTTCTACAAACGGTTTTAACACATATACGTCATACAGTAGCAGTGTAGGAAACTTCATTAATGCATCTGATTATGATAGCGATAACAAAATATTGTACTCTAGTAGTAATTCAGGTACAATGTATCGTTGGTCTAACGTTGGTGGTACACTAAGCACCAGCAACTTGTCTGTCTCTGCAATGAATAGCAGCCAGGCTTCAGCCATTCTTGTTTCACCGAATGACCCCACAACGGTTTATGTTGGAACAGAGGCTGGAAGAGTAGTGCGCATAACAGATGCCAACGGAAGCCATACAGGTATAAATATTTCCACTGGTTTGCCAAGCAGTGTTACAGTAAGTTGTATCGCTGAAGATCCATTTGATCCGGGACACTTGCTAGTAACATATTCAAATTATGGTACCACAAGTGTTTGGGAGTCTACCGATACCGGGGGGTCATGGGCCTCTGTCGAAGGAAACCTACCAGACATACCCATACGCTGGGCAATATTCAGTCCATGGGGCGGTGACAGTGCGTTATTAGCCACGGAACTTGGTGTTTGGAGTACCACAAACTTAAACTCTGGTGGAACAACTAATTGGGCCGTATCTAATACAGGATTGGCAAATTGTCGAGTAGATATGCTACAATATCGAGCATCAGATTCTCTGATAATGGCAGCGACACATGGTCGAGGGGTTTTTACCACATCATATTTTTCAGAAAGGATTGTTTCGCAAATAGGATGTAAAAATATTGCATACGTTGGTGAAGAGATCAGCTTTTATGACAACTCATATGGTGCGACAAGTTGGAGTTGGGATTTCGAGAATGACGGCAATGTCGAGTCTACATCTCAAAATCCAACCTACACATTCGGCAAAGGCGGTTTGTATACTGTGAAGTTGACAATCAATGGGACTACTTCCTCTACTAAAACGGTCCAAATTCTCCCAAACCTAGGTGTTCCATATTCAACATCTGACGGAGGTGACATGGAATCTAACGCATGGCATTTTGGAGGTCGAATTTTGGAAGGAGGAAGTCAATTGTGGGAAAGAGGAGGGCCCAGCTCAAATACGTTTACGTCAAGATACCACAATGGGTCAAACGCATGGGTGACTGTGTTAGATGGAGATTTGTATGAAGCAAATGTTAAGTCTGAACTTCTTAGCCCAAACTTCAACTTCTCAAGTTCTGGAACTTATACATTGAGCTTTATCAAAAGCATGCATTATCGATATTCTAATGCTCCATTTGCAGTTCAAGTCCACTATTCTACTGATAAGGGGAAGAATTGGACGCGGTTGGGCTCTGATACATCAACTACGGCTGGCACCAATTGGTACAACCGGGGCCCTAACAGTTCTTCTCAGATTAGCAGTAGCGTTTTTGGAGATAGCATAGGGTGGACCGGCAGTTACACGAAAAGTACAACTTCACACGATGTTTCGTTTCTATCCGGAAACGAAAACGTATGTTTTAGAGTTTTAATTTCGCTTGATGCTGGATGGAGTGGTGGATATAATCGTGATGGATTTTTAGTGGATGACTTTGCAATAAGTGGGCCTTCGAATGATAAGATTATTGGTGGCGGCATTGAATCAAATGCGTTTACAAAAATACTTGATTTGCCTGGCAACGATTCTGCGCATTATTACTCGCCAAATGGGAAGTTGATGGCATCAATTTGGAATTTGAGTTCTCACGATTTTGGAGCAACAACGGTAGAAATAGATGGCACCGGAACGGGCACTCAAGACTTTGATACCAATACACAAGCTGAGAACAAAATTTTTGCCAAAACCATTAAGATTACACCAACTACCAATAATACATCCGCATCGGTGAAAATAGCAATGTATT
This sequence comes from Bacteroidota bacterium, assembly GCA_024679565.1. Classification (GTDB taxonomy): domain Bacteria; phylum Bacteroidota; class Bacteroidia; order NS11-12g; family UBA9320; genus UBA987. The sequence continues at coordinate 63,123 of JAIBDD010000004.1, forward strand.
ATACCAACGCAGAGTATTTGGGCTGGAAAAGTGGAACAGGGGAGTTTGGTAAAGACCTGCAGTTGTTTAAAACCACAAATGCTATAGCTAGCAGTTCGGTAGCGCAAGGGAGTTTGCCAAGTGTAACTGCCACTGATACGTTATTCAATGGGGATGATTTATGCATCATTGGAACATTTTCAAACGGGTTTTCTGGTGTTGGAGGTGGAGGTGGAGCTGGAAGTGGAGGTGGCCCTCTACCTGTAACATTCCTTCACTTTGATGGGAAACGAGAAACAGACAGGGTGCAACTTGAGTGGTCAACTGCTTCTGAAGTAAACAATCATAAATTTATCGTGCAGAGGAGTTTCGGTGGACTTGATTTTGTCAATATAGGTGAGGTTATGGGTGCTGGTAATTCAACAACACGCAGTAATTATGTATTTGTCGACAGTGACCAGGTTGTACATACAACCAAAACGTTGTGTTACAGGTTAAAGCAAATTGACTATGACGGGGCATTTGAACTATCTAATGTCATTTGTTTCAATTCAAATACTATGATAAAGGATGTAACAATTGGACCTAACCCATTTAATGGAGTTCTTAACATTACAATTGATCCTTGGACGCCAAATATTTATGATTTTAAGATATACGATATTGACGGAAAGCTGGTTTATGAACAATTGAAGTTGAAAGATGGAACGCAGCATATAGATGTTACCAAACTTTCAGGAGGCGTTTACTTTGTGGCAATATTAAAGAACGGAGAAAGAGTTGAAGTGAAGAAAATCGTCAAACAGATGTAACAAACTAATCTCTAATCAGGGTTACAGTACCGGATCTTTTATCCTTCCTGAGCGGTTCAGTTTGGTCTTGACCAAATTTACCTTCAACCACCTCAAGAATATAGAAATATGTACCTGCAGGATGAACTGACGAGGAATTGTCAACGGTTCCATCCCAACACTGTTTCATATCCTCTGTTTTAAATACCAACTCGCCCCAACGATTATAAATCCAAAGTTTAAACTCATCACAACCATCCAAATAACCATCTATGCAATACGTGTTATTTGTGGGGTCGCCATTTGGTGTAAATACGTTAGGTACGAATATGTCGCGTTGAGCAGCATTGGCCGTTGAGATTTGTTTCGTGATAGAGTCTGAACAAAGGGTACCTTCATTGACCACTAACGTTACATTATTGACACTGCCAGGTTCATAAGTTCGTTTAAATTTCTTCTCTAATTCCGTTGTGCCATCATCCAACTTCCAAATAAATGTAAGTGCATCTTCCGATGTCATTTCAAATGAGGCTTCAAAAGTGCATGGATCCAACGTAAAGGTAAAATCAGCTTCAGATTGACCAAGTACTTCAATTTTTCTTCTGAAAACATCTGAGATGTTACACGTATTTGAATCAATGACAGTTAAAACAATTTCATATACCCCAGGCGTATTATAGGTATGCGTCGGGTCTAATGTTGTTGAGTCTATTGACCCGTCGCCAAAATCCCAATAGAATTTTTGAGCGATGTCACTTCTATTGTCAAAGTCAACACGCAATGGTTGGCAACCTATTATAGGAGAGGGGACAAAATAGGCGTCAACATCGGTTTTAATTTGTAAGTCAATTTTGAAACTGGCATTACTGCACCTAGGGCTAAGGTTTTTTGTAAATGCGGCGTTTGGCGTCACAGGAAAATCTTGATGACCGGGGTTGCCAGGGTCAGGGCAACTTGAACATACAGATTGGTACACAACACCTTTTTTGTCAAACCGACTTGTTCCGCCGTCTACATGGTCGTCGGTAGTATCACCTCCAAAATATGTGGCATATAACAAGCCTTCAGCGTCTTTATCCAGCACCAATAGATAGAAATCATTTCCGTCTGTATTTTTTTGAACAGCATTGCCTGATGTTTCTAAGTCAACCGTAGATCCTGGGTTTAAGTTTGGATCAACATCACTTCCCCAGCCACTTACATATATGTGTTCACAGTTATCAACTAAAAAGGCACTCGGGGAGATATCAATCTCGTTGGAACGATTGCCAAAGGATGTCTGCCATTTTATAGTGCTCAATCCTGTATCTAATTTAGCGATGAACTGACCCTTATTGGCTGCGCCATATATAGTTGATGACGAAGGCGCTATGTTTCCATTGGTTTGCCCAGTTAAGAACACATCTCCTTGATCGTTAAGGTCAATAAAATATACCTGATCGTATTGTGGGGTTCCCCAATAGGTCATTTCTTTAAGCACGTGGTTTTTGCGATCTAGTGCGGCAACATATCCATCCACCTTTCCTAAATAGTCTTTATGAATGGCGTTTGTTGTTGTTTTTAAGTCATTACTAGAAGTTCCTCCACCAACATATACAACACTGTCTAGATCTACCTTTACACTAAATAGTGCATCTTGTGCTCCACCTCCTAAAAAGGTCGACCATTTTAGCTGCGATAAATCCGAACTAAGTTGAAGCAAACATCCTTCTTGAAACTTAATTGAAGTATCCACGGCATCAACAAGAGGGAAATCCTCGGATTTTGTACACGTTGCGATAAAGATGTCTTGTGTTTCATCAGGAATAATATCTCCTCGAAAATCGTCGGCATAATTATGACGTAACGAACTATTTGAATTTAAGCCATCAGCATCCGTCCCTCCCACATAGGTTGAACCAAGTAGGGTAGTTCCATCTTCGGATATTTTTGTAACGATGATGTCGCCAACACCGTTATAGGTAGTGTCGTAACCGGTAATCGTTGTCGGGAAATCTTCAGAAAAAGATGTTCCAAGGATGTATAGATCATCGTCTTGATTCACCACTAAGCTATGCGGATATTCGTTTTGGAAACCACCTACATAGGTCGCCCATAATAAGTTTGTACCCGCTGAGTCATATTTGCTAATTGTAATGTCACAAGGCAAGCCGGCTGCTGGCACACCTGCTCCACCACCGCCATAATCTTTTTGAATGGCCCCAGAGGTGACAGGATAGTTTCCTTGATTCCCATCGGTAATCCCTCCAGCATATAAATTGCTTTTGGAGTCATATGTTGCGGTAAACCCAAAGTTGTCGCCACGAGAACCTGAATACGTTGAAAATATTAAAGCCGGGTCTACGGTAAAGCCACCTGTCGGTGCGTTCATGTCATCAGGATAATCATACACATGATAGGACAGTACATTATCGTCAAGGCTAAAGCTGCACGAGGGGGCATTACTTTCAGCTTGCCCTGCGATAGCAGAATGTGAAGGCGGGTCTATGACTGGTGGTGTTTCTGTCAGTATACCGCAAGTTGTATGGATGTATAAGCTATCATTTTGAATATGAATCGAATCGGCGCCATTGATGCTTAGTTTTATGTCAGCAGGATTGCCATTCGCCAAAACACGCCAATCATATTTTAAGAAGCCATTGGCGTCGGTATAAAAGTCCAAAATAATATTATCGTATAAACCCGTATATAGAATGTGATGATACGACCGAACATGGGATTGCCATTTATTCGGGTCAGAGCCAAGAAAGTAATTGTTGTACGATTCAATCGTGTCAAACCCCATTACTTGTGCGGAAGAGTTACTTCCGATAAAAGAAACTTTGATGCTATGGGATCGTTGAGTGACCAGTTGAGGAGGCCCCATAAAACTGTGTTCATGCATCAGTTCCATAAGTTCCGCTTTGTCTTCTTGATTCTCGAACAGGTATGTGAATCCCGTCTTTTCTAAGAAGAGATAACCATTTGGTAGTTTACAACGAAACAAAACAGCCTCGTGGAATTGTCCCTTGTTTTCTTCAAATAGAAATGGTTCAACAGACTGTGGTTGGTGCATAATAGCTCCATAACCCGATTGAAACATCGTTACAAAAAATAGGGTTGTAATAAAAAGCTGAAATCTTAAGTTCATTCGCCTAGTTAACAAAGTTAAGATTCTATTGATTTACAATACGTTGCTTTGGTTTAAAACCTTTGTCAATTCAAGTATATTCGCGGAAAATTTACATTCATGGCTTTAAACGAACAACAGGTTCAACGGCGAGAGTCACTCGCTAAATTGCGCGACTTGGGAATCGACCCATATCCAGCAGAAGAATTTCCAGTAACTGCGTCGTCTGTTGAGCTAAAAAAACAGTTCGAAGCCAACCCTGAAAACCAACTTTCAGTTTCGTTTGCTGGGCGAATAATGGTGCGTCGAATCATGGGGAAGGCAAGTTTTGCTGAGCTGCAAGACGAATCAGGAAGAATTCAAGCATACTTTAACAGAGATGAAATATGCCCTGGAGACGACAAGTCGATGTATAACGAAGTGTTTAAACGACACCTTGATATCGGTGATATAATTGGGGTAACCGGTCATATGTTTCAAACACAAACAGGAGAAACCTCCATCCATGTAACCGAATACAAAATATTATGTAAATCGTTGAATCCGTTACCAATGCCCAAGGAAGTTGACGGAAAGGTGTTTGACGCATTTACAGACCCTGAAGCACGCTATAGAATGCGTTATGTCGATTTACTAGTCAACCCTCAAGTTAAAAAGACTTTTATCGCTCGTTCGAAAGCAATCCGCTCGATGCGAAACTTTTTGGAAAACAAAGGTTACTTAGAGGTGGAAACGCCGATACTTCAATCTATTCCTGGTGGCGCAGCAGCACGTCCGTTTATTACGCATCACAATGCCTTAGATATTCCATTGTATTTGCGCATTGCCAATGAATTATACCTAAAACGGCTGATTGTTGGAGGATTTGAAGGTGTTTTTGAATTCGCAAAGGATTTTCGTAATGAAGGAATGGACAAAACCCATAATCCAGAATTTACGCAAATGGAGTTGTATGTGGCCTATAAGGATTACAAGTGGATGATGAACACAACTGAGGAAATGTTGCGTGCTATTTGTATTGAGGTCACTGGAAGTGATAAAATCACCTTTGGTGATACAACTATCGATTTTGGTAAGCCATTCGAACGTTTGCCGATTTTTGAAGGAATAAAGAAATATACGGGGCATGACCTAACAGGGAAATCAGAAGAAGAAGTTCGTGAAATAGCCAAAGAGTTACATGTGCCAGTAGATGATACAATGGGCTTAGGCAAGTTGATTGATGAAATATTTGGTGAGAAATGTGAGCATCATTTAATTCAACCAACGTTCTTAATGGATTACCCAGTCGAAATGAGTCCATTAACGAAAAAGCATCGTGATAATCCAGCACTTACTGAGCGTTTTGAGCTTATTATCAATAAGAAGGAAATGGCGAATTGCTATAGTGAGTTAAACGACCCGATCGATCAACGCGAACGGTTCGAAGAACAAGCCAAATTGTTGGAACGCGGTGATGACGAAGGAATGTTTTTGGATCAAGACTTTTTACGTGCATTAGAATATGGTATGCCTCCTACATCTGGCATAGGAATAGGAATAGACAGGCTTGTAATGCTTTTAACAAATAATGAAAGTATCCAGGAAGTGTTGTTTTTCCCTCAAATGAGACCGGAAAAAGTGACTCAGCCAGATTCGGCCGATAAGTTTACCGCAATTGGAGTTCCTGAAGAATGGGTTGAGCACTTGAAAGAACTTGGTTTTATTACCGTAAATATTCTTCGTAAAGAAGATAGTGCCGGCAAGCTTTCTCAAACGTTAAACGGCTATAGAAAGAAAAACAAGTTAGACATAGGTGCCTTAAGCCCTCAGGTGGTAGAGCAATGGCTTGAAAAATAAAGAAGGCACTGTACAATACAGCGCCTTCTTTTGAACGAGTTTAAGCCAACTTATTCAATATTCATCAGTAGAAATCGGTAATATGTAAAAGACGTTTTGTCAACGTTATTCGCTGCTTTACGCCCTTTTTTATGTTTCATACCTCTTCTTGCACATTTACCTTCACAACCATCGGTGTGTTCAGCCTTTATTTCTTTTATGTCTGCTTCCCAAGTTGCTTTTAAAGGAGCTAAGTCTTCCTCAATTGCTTCAAGTTCAGCCTTGTGGGTAATAATTATTGGATCTAGTACCGCAGCCATTTTTTCTTTTTTGGCTTTGCGTTCATCCTGACTCAATTTTCCTTTAGTTCCCGATTCTTTATGTGCTTTGCGCATGGCTTTCACTTCCTTTCGTAACGTGGTAATAGTCGCCTTTTCTTCTTCAGATAGGTTATTGTCAAACTCTGTGCGCTTGGTTTGTAGCGTAGGGTTGATTTGTTCATGTTTATACGCTTTTAATGCTTTATGCATTTCCTTGATTTCTGCGCGATGGGCTTCGCGAGACTTTTTTAATATGTCAACCTGCTCATCAGTGAGTATGGCTTCAATGTCGGTTTTATGTTGTTTGCGCAGTGATTTCATGGCCTCACGGTCTTTATTCAACCTGGCATCCTTCATTTTAATTTTCATGGCCTCCTGAAGCGATTCTATTTGACTTTCTTGTTCTTCGGTTAAGTCGACAATAGAATCCAATCTTTCGATGTGTTTTTTCATCATCTCGCCGGGATGATGCTGTCCTCTTGGTCCTTGTGCAATCGCTAAGCTCGCCCCTAGGACAATTAACAAAGCGGTGTTTCTCAATTTTTTCATTTATCTTATTTTTACTAGTTTGACAGTTTGTACAAGTAAATTATTCCCGTCTTTGTGGCGGATGTGGTGGTCTTCGTCGATGTTTTCGTTCTTTTAAACGGTTTTCAAAACGCTCGACTTTTTTTACCTGTTTCTCGTCAAGACCCAATTTTAACTCACTGAAGAGGGTGTCAAATTCAACACGACGTTTCTGAAACATAGTTTGATCCATTTCACGCATTCTATTCATGTGCTTATTAAAAACGTCGTTAAATGTAACTTGTTGTTCTGGTGTTAAAGACAATTTCTCCTCAAGCCGTTCTTTGAATTTTGGTGGTTTTTGAAATTCGACTTTTTGATGAATACGTTTCTTCGTAATTCTGCCTGCCGCGAAAAAACCGATAACTACACCCAATGTGAGGCAGATAACACCGATTAAGAGAATTCGTAAATTTGTTTTCATACGTCTTAATTTAATTCTAAGTCCCAAGCACTATATGTGTTGTACGATTGACTAATTTCTATATCACTGTACTCAGATAGACCTAATACTGAATCAACAGATAAGGTCCCGTCTAATGCGTAAAGCGAAATCAAACAGCCAACAAAACAAGCTGCAGCAACTTTCCATACACGATGCTGCCATAAACTAATAATTCTAAATTCTTGATTGCCAAGGGCTCTAATTTTTGCCATCACACCTTCCGTGAAATTTTCACTGAAAACTTCCGAATGTTGTTTTTGTGCGTGTAACATTTTTTCTAAATCAATCATCTTTCAATGTGTATTTGTTTAGGGTTTCTTTCATTTTTTTCATCGCCCTGTTTAGTTTAGACATAACGGTTCCCTCTGCTATTCCCAACATTGACGAAGTTTCTTTAACCGAGTATCCTTCAATCATGCGCAGCACAACAACACTTCTCGACTCTGGTTTGAGGTGTTGTAGGGCAATTTGAACCAATTCGTTGATTTCCATTTTTTTGCTTACTGAAGTTTCCTGGGATTCGAACGCGTTATGATGATCCTCTTGTTCGTAAAAGCGGTTTCGGCGTCTCTTAATCGAAACAAGTTTATTCAGCGATAAATTAATGGCTATTCGGGTGATATAAGTTGAGAGCGTGCTGTTAAAGTTGTATTGTTCAAGGGACTTAAATAACCTGATAAATGTCTCTTGGCCAACCTCTTCTGCTGTGTTTTTGTCTTTCACCATTTTAAAACAAATGGCCGCGACTCTATCTTGGTACCGATTTACAATATGAGCAAACAATTCTTGTTCACCGTTTAGTATTCGGTAAATAAGTTCCTTGTCGCTATGGTTTGGATTTGCCAATAGATTACACGCTATTAAAACTTAGACAATGCATAATCCAAATTGATTCCATTTTAGGATGTTGCAAAATGCACTATATTTTCTGTTGGGACTGCCTGTAATTGTGCGTTGAGAATATGCTGTATTTCGGCATTGTGTTTTTGAGGAATTATGGTTTCTAAAATATCCTCAATGGTATTTGATTGGTTAAGTGGGTCCACAAAACCATACCCTTTGTAAATGCCATTTTCGACATAGATAAATGCTTTTTCCTCTCTGACTCTCCCTTTTAACCAAACAAGGTAGGTGCCACACTGCAGGGTAAAGCTTTCAATAGCAGATTCAACACGTTTGTTGTAGGTTTTAACATCTTCTTTTCCTACACAAATGCCATAACAACGGCCTAGTTGATGATCGAAACAGGCTTCTTTGGTGGTTTGAAGGCCAGTCATTTTAGAGCATAGGTTGAACGATTCAACAAGTTCTCTCAAAAATGTTTTAGCGCGTGTAGTATTGGAAAACGAAGCAATTGGTTTGTCTAAAAATTTTCGATTTTTAACTACGTCCATCCTAAGGACACCTTTTTGGTCGCGATATTGATACAATGCATATCCGGTGCCTGAATACTTCTGAGCTCTGTTAAACTCTGGGAAATGATTTTTAATCTCCGCAGCTTCAACCAATAACGCTAAGAATTCTGATCCTGTAATCTGGTAGGTGATGTCGTGAATTTGGTTTTTAAAGGTCAGCTTGCGCATGCTATTGTCAGCGAAATGACCACTAATACGCGTTCTAATCTCCTTTGATTTGCCTACATAAATGACCTTCCCTTCTGCATTGTGCATGTAATATACCCCAGCTTGGTCGGGCAGGTTCTCAAAGGTTTCTCGTGATAAATGTGGGGGTAAACTGCCTTCTTTGTTTTTTCCTTTGGTGGCCATTTCTACCTTAGACTTGCCTTTATTTAGCAACATCTCCAGCAGAATTGTAGTCGCTTTGGCATCTCCTGTGGCTCTGTGTCTATCGTGAATAGGTATGTTTAACGACACACAGAGTTTGCCTAAGCTATAAGATTTTAAACCTGGAAATATTTTACGACTCAGGCGTACCGTGCAGGCTTTTTTGCGCCTAAAATCTGCGCCAAGTTCTTTAAACTCACTTCGAATAATGTTATAATCGAAGGCAACATTATGGGCTACAAAAACGCGATTTTCTGTTATTTTATGGACTTCTTTAGCAATTTCAAAAAAACGTGGGGCACTGGCCACCATGTCGTTGTCAATTCCGGTGAGCTTAGTTATAAAAGGGGGAATCGAACATTCTGGATTGACCAATGATGCGTAAGATTCTACAATCTTTTTCTGTTCGTCATCGTAAACATAAATGGCTACCTCAGTAACTTTATTTGATTGACCAGTAGTTTCTATATCAACAACGGCGTATTGCACTAAACAAAGTTATATAATCTACAATAAGACTTACACAGGTTTGAACCCTTCAAAAGCTTGCTTGCAGTTGTTGCAGTAATGCAAACTTCTGCATAACGTAGGACCAAATGGGCTTTTTAACATGGTGTTTCTGCTAGAGCAATAAGGGCAAGGCGTGTCTGACAATACATCTAATTCCATGTAGCCCACATTTTGTTTAGGAGGAGCTAAACCATGTTTTAGCAGGGCTTCTCGGCCTTCTTCAGAAATCATGTCTGTTGTCCATGTCGTTTCGAAACTCGTATTAACAGATACGGAGCCAATTCCATCCACCTTGTTCAGGCGTTCTTTCACTAAATCTTCCATTATTTTTAGTGCCGGACAACCTGCAAAAGTAGGCGTTAGCGTCACATGAACGTCGTTGGACTCAGTAATCGAAATTTTGGTAACAATGCCTAAATCTACGATAGAAATAGGGGGTATTTCAGGGTCTTTAACTTCCTTAAGGAAATTTCTAATATCTACTTCGCTATATTGAATGTCGACGTTATCCATTACCAATCGGCAGTTGGGTCAATCGAATACACTTCGGTCATTTCGTCTAATAGTGGTTGTAAATGTGCAGTGTGCTGTCCTTTGCGACCACCATAAACAGGAGAAACGCCATCAGGGATTGACAAACCAGCTTTATCCAAAAGTGCAGTTACTTCTTGCAACCATTTGGCCTCTAAAGCTGCTTCTCCTTCAAAAATATTTACTTCTTTTAAGACGTCTTCAGCCGCACCAGGTTCGAAAATGCCGAGAGCCAAAGGCCAAGCTTCATTTAGCGCATTTTGCATTCTTGCCTTGCTTTCTTCATTGCCTGTGGCCAGTTGTTGAAGCCAAGTATTGGCATGCATGGTATGGTATTTAATCTCACCTTTAAATTTTCTAGCCAATTGAGCCAGATTTTCGTAACTCGAATCTACCAACATTTCAAATCTAATGGCCTCAGCCATGTCGAATAAAAAGTGTCTTATTAAGCTAAAGTCATATTCACCAATAGGTAATTCTACCAAATGGCAACTGTGGAACTGGTTTTCGTTTCTGGTAAACGCAACTGTGTCTGCGTCTGCTTCACCCAGCTCATGTAACAAATTATACAAATGTTCGCTTTGACCGAGTTTGTCTTGAGCCATACTACTGAAAGCGATATCTTCTTCAAGAATTGGCCCTAAGCCTGTCCATTCACTATTTCTATGACCAATTATCAATTGATCGTCAGCCATCTTATATATTAAGTCTTTGGCTGCCTCAACGTGTTTGTCGTTAAAAAAATCCATGTTATCCTTTTACTCGTTCCTTATATGCTTTTATGCGGTCCATTACCTTGTAAGATGCTGGATCACGATGAAATTTCTCTGGTGTTGTTTCAAAAATATCTTGATCAAAATAATCTGTCGCAGAAACATGCTCAGAAGCCACAACCCAGATGTTGGCGGTTTCACCTCTTCTTGCATACTGTTCTTTTGCATACAGGATTGCCATATCAGCATTTGGTGCATGCACGATGCCTACGTGCAGGTGTTGCTGTCCGCGTTTGGTTTGGTGAAAAACTTCATACGTCTGGAATTGATCCATTTCTTTCAAAGGTTCAATTGGGTCGTGCGTAAGTTTCGCTCGGTCAATTCGGGGGTCTAAAGACTTTATCATTCTTTAATTAATATTTTGGTCGTTTTAACGTGTTTTCCTGAAATGTGCAAGACGTATATTCCTGGCAGTTCATCCGTCAGGTTGATAGTTATATTCCGTTCGAGGATTCCATTTACTATTGGCTTTCCAAGTACATTGACGATGCTATATTCTGCACCCAACATTTGATCGATTCCAGACAAATGAATCGTACTTGAGCAAGGGTTAGGGTATACGGTAAGTTTGTTAAGGTTAAGGTCAAAAACGCTTGAGTTTTTATCAGAAAACTTTAGATCATCGACTAGCAACCAAGTGCCATTGCCACGTGATTCGTCGGGGTTGGAAGAAGCAACGAAAATCGAAGCACTGTCAGGTGTCAACCCAGGCACTATATATTCAATTTCTTCTGCAAAATAGGAGTATGAGGAAGCTTTCTTATCCGTCACAAATTGCGCCATCCCGATGGGTATGCCCGATTTGTATAAGAATGCTGCAAAAAATGCACTATCTCCATTTACTGGGGTGTACTGATAATATCCTTCAAAAAATTTCCATCGATTGGCAATGGGGAATGAGGCACGTTCAAAACCTTGTAGACTATTCCCAACCAATATCATCCCAGGAAATAAGTCTCCGTTCAATTCTTTTGTTGTTAGTTCAACAGCCTTTGTACCTGAGCGGCCTTTGTTAGACTGAGCAACTGCAGGTGTTGCGAATTCGTAACCTGGTATATCGATTAAATAGTCGTCAGTCGTGTACCATCCCGTTAAATCATCTCTAGAGTCGGTTGTCCAATTCTCAAAATCGCCGTTAGGCAGTTCTTTGTTTCGTGTTGAAATGGAAGCAAAGTGTACATCATCGATTATAATATAACCATCACCGTTAAATTGTTGTGTTTCAAGATTTAGTGAGCTTAATACAAGCGCTACCGTGTCGGGTTTTGTGCTTAGATTCCATGTAATTGGAGTCGAAAAATAGGCAAAAGTGTCTTTGCTTGTACCTTCGATATCAAGACCTGCATAGGCAATAGTGTTGCCTTTAAGGGTGAAAAGACAGGCTATTTGAGCCCGATCTCCTAGAGCCAAGTTAAATTTAGCTTTGAATCGCAGACTTAAAGGTTGTTCGTCGTATGGAACACCAGTTAGTTTGTTTCCAATAAACGGACCTGTGGTGATAAAACCACGTGTTTTGCTAGAAGCAATATTCTCCAAACGTAATGCTTTAGAGCCCTTTATGGCATCTGTACTAGAAGAGACATTACCGCTAACGTCCCAATTGTCGAGTACTTGTGTTTGGTGAACACCCCAATCTTCAAAATTTCCGTTAGGAATATTTTGTTGCCCGAAAGCAAAAGTGACAACTAGCAGCGCCAACATCAAGTTGAACATTTTTATCATATGATTGAAAGACAGTTTCACCAAATTTAACAATTTGCGGTCATATGAATTAAGCAAAGGGCCTTACATATGAAGCACCTTGCCCTAATATGGCTTTTCTTACCCATCGGCCTTTTTCTTCAGCCATTCTGCGTACAGCAAGTCGTTCAGCGTTACAAGGACCGTCGCCGTTGATAACACGTTTAAATTCTTCCCAATCCGGCTCTGTGTACTCCCATAATTTGGTTTCCTCATTTTTCTTCAAATTTGGATCTGGTAAAACCAAATCAAGGTCCCAAATTTTTGGCACATACATGTCTAAAAATGTTTGACGCATGTGGTCATTTGATGCCATTTTAACCTTCCAATTCATAAGAATCTCGGAGTGAACAGAAATTTTATCGCTTGGGCCAAAGAAGTGCATAATTGGAGGCCACCAACGCGTTAATGCTTCCTGCACCATTTGACGTTGTTTTGGGGTTCCAGTGGCTAAGTGAACCACGTTGTCGTGTCCATATTTTAAATGGAATGATTCTTCGTAGCAAATACGTTCTAAAGCTCTACAGTACGGGCCATAACTGCCTTTAGAGTTTGCCAATTGATTGACAATGGCTCCGGCATCAATTAACCACGCGATAACTGCTGAATCAGCCCAAGTGAGTGCTGGGTAGTTAAAAACGTTAGAATATTTAGATTTTCCTGTGATTAAATCATTAATCATTTCCTCTCTCGGTTTGCCAAGTGTTTCGGCAGCCGAATAAAGTAGTTGAGCATGACCAACTTCGTCTTGAACCTTAGCCATTAAAGCCAATTTCCTTCTAAATCCTGGAGCTCTGGTTATCCACGTGCCTTCTGGTAAAGCACCAATTATTTCTGAATGCGCATGTTGCTCAATCATCCGAATTAACTGTTTGCGGTACATTTTGGGCATCCAGTCTTGCGGCTCAATTTTTTCACCCGCGTTGATTCTAGCTTCAAATTCTGCTAATTTGATTGGATCTTCATCCTTCAAAAAATCAGGTCTTTCATTCGGGTCGATGTATGCGTTTCCGTACATATATGTATTATTTCTTTAATCCAGTAAAAGTAAAATTAAACAAGTTGGCAGCAATTTCACTTGCTGTCAGTTTTCCTTTCGGATCGTACCACTCTACAATCCAATTGAGGCTTGACAAAATTGTAAGCGCAGCAAACTTGACGTCTACTTCGCTAAAAAGTCCTTCATCTATACCATTTTGAACAATCACACGAAATCCGTCTTCGTACGCATTTCGTAATTCTATGAATTCAGATCGTCTTACTTCATTAAGGTGTCTCCAGTCGCGTTGAAACACCACTGCAGCATCAATATGGTTGGTTAATATGTTGACATGGGTGTCAACAGCCATTTTAAGTTTTTGGGCTGCGTCAAAGTAGATATCATTAACTTCTTCAATGCCAGTCAAAAATTTTTCCGCCATCTCAAAACATGTTCGATCCAACAACTCTTCTTTGCCATTGATGTGGCTATATAAAGACGCTGGTTCTACACCTGCAGATTTAGCGATGTCTCTGACACTTGTGGCCGTGTAGCCTTTCTCCATAAAAAGACCTTGGGCAATTTGAAGAATGGCAAGTTTTCTTTCTGTCATAACGAACATTCGTTAGGCAAAAATATGTGTTCCCTAGAATATTTGCAAATGCCATTGGTAAACTAAAGCAATGTGTTGGTCAATTACGGTGTTCATACAACGTTATGGTGGTTACATTGCACCTTAATATATGAAGCTACCAAACAGTACAAAAATCATAATCATGCTCACCATGATTCTGTTAAGTGACGCCACACCGGCATTTGCTCAGAAATTCGTTGAATCGGAAAAGGTATTTGTTACAACAGATAGACATGTCTACACACCAGGAGAGCGTCTTTCATTTTCAGTCTTTATCGTTGATGGAATGCACCGAGTGCAAAAAGAATCATCTATGGTTAAAGTATTACTGGCAGACGGCAAAGATCAAGCGATAGATTCCGTTGTAGCACATGTGGTAAACGGTAGGTTTTCATATTTCTTTATGCTACCACAAAACGGTGGCATGTATCGCATAAAGGCATCAACAAGATGGCAGCTCAATGAACTTAAACCACGACAATTCCAGAAAGAAATATTTGTTCAACAAGTGCTTCAAAAGAAGTTTTTCATAAATCAGACTTTCACCAAAACAAATTATCAGGTGGGCGATTCGGTATCTAGTCGAATCGTTTTTACGAAAAGGGGTAACGAACCAATTGCAGGGGCAAATTATAGGGCTACGTTGCTGATAGACGGGCAGCCTGCGTCTACCATCTATGACGTTGCAAAAAACGATGGGAAGGGTATAGTGACTATGGTTTTGCCGCATCATAAGTTTCAGTCAGCATACATTAAGATTAGTTCAAACTATCAAGGAAATACAGAATACATAGCGTCTCGTGTTCCCATACAAACAAGCACAATTCAGATGATTGCGCATATGGAGTCGGGGTCAGATTACCTCGTGGCCGGCGTAAAAAACCGATTGATAGTTGAATCGTTTGATGCTAAAGGAAACCCAAAGGACATCTCGGGGTTTATTGAAACTGAAGAGGGAACGCGAATAACACGGTTTGAAAGCTTCCATAAGGGTATGGCTGAAATCATTTTTATACCCAAAATAAACACACGATATGTGGTCGTTTCAAAATCAGCTGCAGAGAAAGTAATTTTACCAACTGTGCAATTGAATAAACCTTATCTAAGGGTTTATGCGAAATCTGGGAATTTAATGATGGAGTCCACAAGTAAGCAAGCACACGTTGTTCAAGTCCTAGTTTGTGGAAACGAAAAGGTGTTTTTAGACAAAACAATTACACCTCAACCCAACCAATTAACAAGCAAGGTTCAAATGAGCTTGAGTTCGTTACCTGCGGGTGTTTATGGAATTCAATTTAAAAGTAAGACGGGAGAATTACTCGGCCGTCGGTTATTCGTTAACAGACCGAATACGTTGGATGTCACGATCAAGACAAATAAGGAGCAGGTGAGCCTTGGCCAGGAGGTTACTGTTAAGATTAATACAAACAAAGAAAAAGCATCATTCGCTATACGTGCGATAAGTGAGCAAGTGTACAAACAAATGAAAGACCGTTCGCACAGCATTGTATCATGGATGTATATGGGGTCTGAAATACTGTCAGAAATTGATGAGCCCACTTTCTATTTTGACGAAAACGAAGTTTATTCTTCAAAAGCACTAGATGTGTTAGGTGTCATAAAACGAAATGCTTGGAAACGAGATTATCAAACAGGAAAAGTTAACCGAAAAAAGGGGGCAAACTACAAACGACGCGCTGGGTATTTGGCTGGGACGGTTTACAATTACTATCCACAGATCCAAAACTTAAAGGGAGTCAAAGTTAGAATTAAAAACACAAGTTTTGTGGTCGAGACAGACAGTTTGGGACGGTTTGAATTTGTTGGGTTACCCGGAGACATTATTGCAAGTTCTCCAGTGCTCATTGTGTCAAAAGGAACGGAACGAATGGAGTACCCTGTAAGCAGTGGATATAACTACTACAACCATGGATTTTCGGAATCTATACATGTTTCGGCACAGGGCAATTCAGGTAATGTCTTAGAAAAATTGATAATTCCAGACAAGATCAAAACCATCTTGAAATACAAGTTGATGGAACGAAGGTACGTTCCTGGTATGGTTGATAAATCATATATCGGAAGTGCCAGAACGTCTTCTGCTTATGCCGTAGATGCCATGAGCATTTCACCTTTAAGTGCTAAAATGAGTCAAATATTAGTATACCGATGGGATTTTGGTGTTTTGGATGGTAATTACACACTTGTTCATGATCAAACCTGGGGTTACACCGAACCATTTGGCGTTTCATTAACCTACAAATACGCCAACCCCAACTTTAAATCATATCCGGGGCCCATCCGATTAAGTAATAACACAACGTATTGGTATGGCGAAGCAGAGTCAGGGGCAGATGGTGAGACGTCACAAAGGTTCTTTGCTCCTATGAAGAATGACGGTGTCATTATTTTTTGTGAAGGAGTTACTGCTTCTGGAAAGATGTTCGTTTGTTCGAAATCAATAAAAGTGCAAGATGAAATTGAAGTGTTTTCAAATGTCCCAGCCAATCTAACAGCTGGAGATTTTGCAGATGTGAATCTGGAGTTTATAAACCACGGGAAGCAACCTCAGATAGTAAGTTATACTACATACCTAAATAATAAAAAGGAAAGTAATTCACTTCAACTGGCTGGTGGGTCATCGAAAAATGTAATAGTAAACTTGACAACAGGCCCAACGATTAAACAGATTCAATTTCAGTACACCTATCAATTTGAGAATATTCAACGGAATTCTGCAAAGCACATTATCCCGGTTTTACCAAAAGGACATCATCGTGAACAGGTGTTAGGTGGAACCGAAACAAGTAAAACAATCGACTTACATGTTAACGACGTTATCCCAGGCACAGCACAGTTAAATCTCTCTGTTCTCAATGACTTTGTTGATATGTTAGAAGTTACTTCAAAAAGGATGATCAGACAGCCCGGTGGGTGCTTCGAACAAGTGTCATCTTCGAACTACCCCAATCTACTAGCGTTAAAAGTTCTTCAACAAAATGCGGGTTATGTAACCTCAGGTCTCATCCAGAAAATTCAATCAGGATATGGAAAATTAGCTGCATACGAAACACCTAGCAACGGATTTGAGTGGTACGGAAGAAACCCTCCTCACACCACTTTATCTGCCTATGGATTGTTACAGTTTAGCTTAACCAGAGATTTAGGTCTTCAGATAGATGAAAAAATGTTTGATAGAAACTTAAAGTGGTTGCTTGCTAGAAAAGACGGTAACGGTGGTTTCTTATTTCACAAAGGGAAATATGGGTTTTCTGGCTCAAATTATCAAACCAACAACGCCTACATTACTTGGGTGCTTTCTCGATTGCAAACGAATAATATATCTAGAGAAATTGATGCGATTGTTCGAGATATTGATAAAGAATTTGATGCCTATAAGTTAGCACTTCTGGCTGGTATCTACGCCAATCTAGGCAACAAGGAAGATGCTAATAAAATATTAAACCAGCTTGAATCACATTTTATTCAACATGAGTATGCTGGATTTAAAACAGCGGGCTCCATTATGTATTCTGGAGGACGGTCTTTAGATGTAGAAGTAATGTCCATTGCTTTGTTGGCAGCACATCAGGTGAACAACAAACCAGGAGGATTTGAAAACAAGTTAATCAGTCAGATTGTGGAGTCACAAAACGGTTACGGTTTTGGTAATACACAAGCTACGGCTTTGGCCCTAGAGGCGCTGAGCAATTATGTGGGCTATTTCCAATCGAAGGATAAAAATCAATTCTACACTGTGTGGTTAGACGGGAAAAAGGTATTAGAACTCGCTTCCTCGGATACGAAACTTCGACACAAATCTTTAACACTAGATGAAGCGTTATTGAAATCAGGTAGTCATACCATTCGAGTGGAGTGTGGCTTGGCAAAACAACTGCCTTACGCTTGTGAACTTCAGTGGCTCGAGCAAGTAGATAAAGTGGAGCACCCAGAACTGGTTTTGGACTACACGTTCAGCAAAACTGACGTTACTCAATCAGACGATATTTTGGCATCGATTTCCCTAACCAATAAAACGAAAATTGATAAACCACAAACGGTTGCCGTGATAAAGATCCCATCTGGATTGTCTTTTAGTATGGAGGAGTTGCGGTACTTAAAAAAAGAAGGGGTCTACGATTATTTTGAATCTAGCAAGGACGAGCTGGTATTTTACTTTCTTGGATTAAAGGCCGATACCACAAAAACCATTCAACTCAACTTAAAGCCTTCAATTAACGGCCGATTTGCTCCAGCCGAAAGCTATGCTTACCAATACTACACTCCAGAAATAAGAAGTACCGTATTGGCCAAACCAGTTCGAATTAGACCCGACATTAAGCAATGAGAGTAAGCGTTTTATATACCGGTTTATTACTCCTATGTAGTTGGAGTGTTGAAGCACAAAACTTTGGGAATTCTAGCCTGTTGAAATACGGTCTAACGGCTAATCAAAATGCCGTGGATGTGCAATTTCAAGGTTTTGACCTAACAAATTCTGCATCTAAAAACTTCTTCCTTAAGCATGCGTCGACAAACGCATTTGCCTTAGGGTCAGCGTTTAAACCACTTGTCGAATTAGGTGCAGCAGAATCCTCTGGGGAGTCTATATCTATGAATAGCCCCAAAATGTCATCGGGCATTTCACTGGGATTGGAGCGAACGAATAAAGAAAGACATCAGGGGTTCTTGACCTTAAATACCCGAATATTGATAAAGAAGTCGCCCAAATTAAGACTAAATGGCTATGTAATTAGTGGCAACCAAACGTACAAAGACGATCGGGGCAATAGCGCTTGGAAACGTACAGATAGAAATACAAACGCGTATGCTAATCTGTCAACGTATAATTACAATTCGAAAAATAGAATGAGTATTGAAGGTCTTTGGATTCGAAACAGAGGGTCAGTGTCCGAACGCCTAGAGATCCAACAAACGGACAATTCTCAGATGGATGGAGACTTGTTAATGGTTAAGTTGAAATGGCATCGCAAATTTTCGTTGAATCATACTTTGACTTCTGAGGCGGTGAGTGAAAAGTTTACTTTAAATGCTATGCAAATGCGTGCGTTAACAGGCGATATGATGTTGAACGTCACGAAATCCAGATTTCAAATTTGGGATGAAATAAAACGGCGTAAAAATAAATACGTTAACAAAATGGTCTTAGCCGACAACCGGCAATCCATAACAAGTCGATTAACGACTATAGGTAATGCAAACTATACCATTGGAATGTGGCAAACCCAGGTGACCCATTTTGTTAAGCCCAACACCTTGGGTGTGAGCTATACACATAATTTGGGCTATCACAGTGCAAGTGGGATGGTCTTTAATCCTGGACTGAAGTTTATTAAAAACTTACATAGGTTGAAGTTTGACATTGGGTTAAGACAATTTTCTAGAACACCGTCTTTGGTTACAGAGTTTGGTACATTTTATAATGATAAAATGGCCAGTAATGTAACAGCTAGGCAAGAGAAAACGACAAAGATTTTTGCATCGTCAAAATTTGAGTTTTTGAGTAACACGTTTTTGGTTTTTAAATATATCCAGACGTCATCCAATAATAAATGGCTGTATAACCCGCTGTCGAATACGCTAAGTCAACAAAAAATTAAATACAGTGCTTTTTACTTAAAAATGTTTAGGGGTTATAATAGGCGATCAAGGTTTATGCTGTTATATCGAAACATAACTCCTGAAACTAACTCGGCTAACATTTTTGCGCAACATCTTATATCAGGGGACGTAGAATATCGGATATTTAATCAATCAAAGCGAGTTTTTAAGAGATACAGGCAGTACGACTTTTCTGTTGATCTAAAGTCGATGTATATGTCACAACATAGATTGCCTTTTAACCATAATGGCGTTCAAGCTATTCACAAAGGAGGCGCGTTTGCAGATAGTCATTTAAAATTAAGAATTGGTAGAAATCAATCCTATTACCGTAACTCCTTAAAGCCAATACGGTTGCGTTCAACGATTATTCGACTCGGTGTAAATAACGTGCTCAATACCGGAGCTACAATTCAACCGATAGAAGCCAATAATTTCAAGCCGATTTTACCTCGACAGGTATACTCTTCAATTACTTTAGAGATTTAACGATCTCTGGTGTATTCGTCAAGGTTTGGTTTATGTCTTTTGCTTGTCGATTGAATTTTTCCAACTTTTCATTATACTTTTCAAGGTCTTTTATGTCTGGCATAGCGCTGGTGAGGTATTGAGTAAATTGTTTGTGGCTTGCAAGTAATTTCATCATACGCATATGGTCATCCATTAGTGCTAATTCCTTGGTAGTAGAGGATTCTACTTGACGAAATGGGTCTACGCGCTGCTCATATTTCTTTTCTTCCTTATTAAAGAAATCAACTAAAAGCTTTTTAGTACTGCTATCAAATCCATTGGAGTAGTATAGGGCTTCTGACCAAAATTTCTTCGAAAATCGATCATATTTTGTCCATGCCTCATGCGATTCTGATCGATCATCACCCAACTTTTGATACGCATCAAACATGTGTTCAATATTTTCATGTTCGTTTATATAATCAGCACATAATTTGTCGATTACTGTGGTTTTTCCACCTCTACTGTAGCTAGAGGAAATGATTTTTTGGTTGCCACAAGTACTTACTTGTATCAAAGAAGCGCAGCAGAATGTAAGAATGATTTTTTTCATTTTTTTGTTCTAAGGTAAGGCTGTAATCCAGCCATTTGTGCTCCAATTAGTGTGCGACGTGTATGACTTAGACATCGATTATATTTCTTTGTTGAACGTTGTGCCAATACTTAGTTAACGCAAGTAAGCGTTGAGTATGTGACACCCGAAGTGGTGTTCATTCCATTACATTTGTAATGATGTTTCTAACAAATGGGTAAGTACTGTGCGGCCATATATCTTTTGGTTGTTGTTTGCTTCAATAGCTTTGGTCAATCTCAAAACCAAACCATTCAAGCGATAGAGGAACTGCATGCTCAAGAAACAGACATGTACCGTTTAGTTAATGAGTCAAATCGCTTATTGAAAGACTCCAATATGAACAGTGCTTTGACCAAGATTCAAAAGGCACTAGAAATTAGCTTTGAAATAGACAATGACAGAGGGGAGGCTTTTAGTTACCACACCTTAGGTAGCATTCAATACCGAAAGCGTAATTACAAAGAGGCGATAACTTATTTCCAGAAGGCCTATGGTTTATTTGAAAGCTTACATGATCAAAACGCATTATACAATTCGTTAAGATTTTTGTGCCAGTCGTTTGAGGCCAACAATCAATATGCCGAGGCAATACTTACATATAAACGATATCTAAAAATGGCTCAGGCAAAAGGGAATTCAGAAGGCGAGTTATTTGCCAAAGAGTCACTTGGGCGGGTATACTTCAACAATAAGCAGTTTGGTTTGTCGAATGCATTCTATCAGCAACTTCTTGTAGCCTATAGAACGGCTAATGTAACAGAGAAGATCAGTGAGACTTACGACAACATGGGTAAGTGTTATGCCGGCTTACAAGACACTACCAACGCATTAAAGTATTTCGAACTTGCAGGTACACTTGGCGATTCATATACCTCTGATGATGCACAGTTGCTTTCGTGGCAAAGCGTAGGGCGCTCGTATAACTCTATTGGCGAATACGATAAAAGTGTGGAATACGAAAAAAAGGCCAAAAAAATTAACAAGAGCCGTAACGATTATAAAGGCGTGCTGTCTAACAATACCAATATTGCCAACGATTATATTTTTATGAATCGCGCAGATGAAGCCATACCGTTTCTGAAAGAAAACATTGACTTGTCTGCCGGAGTAGGGGAATTAAAAAGTACAGGGGAGACCTATAAAGCGCTTTCAGACGCGTATGCGCAAATGGGTAAGATTGATGCGGCGAAAAAGAGTTTTGATACCTATGTAGAGGTCCAAGAACAACTATTGTCGGACAGAGAAAAGGCGCTGGGTGCACTAGAGGCAGAAAATCAAGGATTTACAGATAAAGAAAAACAGATTGAGTTTTTAATACGGGACAAAGAGTTGGACAGTGAAAAAATTGACCTACTTCAAAGCAAACAACAACTAGAGACAGAAAAAGCCAATGCTCAGAAAAGAATAAACTACATTCTGATTGGCCTTATGGCCTTATTACTGGTTGGATTGGGTTTCTTTTATAGAAGTTCAAGACAAAAGCAGCTTGCCAATAAGCTTTTATCCATTCGCTCTTTACGAAGTCAAATGAACCCGCACTTCATTTTCAATTCGTTGAATTCGGTTAACAGCTTTATATCAAAAAGTGATGAGCGAAGTGCGAACAAATATTTGTCGGAATTTGCTCGATTGATGAGGACAGTTCTAGAACACAGTAAACAAGATTTTGTTGTGCTTTCCGCTGAAATAGAAGTGCTTGAAAGATATTTGAGTTTAGAGCATATCCGATTCAAAGATCAGTTTGACTATACCTTTACGGTTGATGACGCAGTTGACACTAATCGTATCGTCATTCCGCCTATGCTTGTTCAGCCATACATTGAAAATGCAATATGGCATGGATTGAGATACAACAAAGAGAAGGGCAACCTTGTGGTCACGTTTATGCCTACCGGTAATGAATCCCTTAAAATAACGGTTCAAGACGATGGAATCGGAAGGACGGAAAGCAAGCGGATAAAAACCAAGAATCAGAAGCAAGGTAAATCAACCGGTTTGAAGAATACAGCGTCACGACTACAACTATTGAATGAAGTGCACAAGGTCGAAATTTCTTGTAAAATCAGCGATTTGAAAAGTGATGGGACGGGAACAATTGTTGAAATTGAACTGCCATATATTGATGTTGACGATAAAAAATTAGTTGAAATTGAGTGAGTTAAAAGCCTTAATAATTGAAGATGAAGAAGCGAGTAGAGAGACGCTCGCCAATTATTTGTCTAAGTACTGCGAAAGCGTATCAGTCGTTGGTATGGCGGAAAACATTGCCATTGGACAAGAGCTAATCGCAAAGCATAATCCGGACATCGTTTTCTTAGATGTTGAAATGCCATATGGAAATGGTTTTGACCTTTTGGAACAGCTTGACTCAATCGATTTTGAACTCATATTTGTTACCGCGTTTAGTAATTATGCTTTGAAAGCGTTGAATATGAGTGCTTCATATTATTTATTGAAGCCAATAGACATCGATGAATTGATAACAGCAGTTGATAAAGTGTGTCAGAGCATTGAGCAAAAAGGACATATTCGATCCGCTCAAATTTTGAAAAACAACTTACAAGTTGACGCACATCGGTTGAAACGCATTGTATTACCCGAAATGGAGGGGTTTGAAGTTGCGCAATTAAAAGACATTGTGTACTGCAAAGCGAATGACAACCTTACGGATTTCATATTTGCGGATGGCAGAAAAAAAACGATATGTAAAACCTTAAAACATTTTGAAGAAGTCCTATCAGAATCTGGGTTTTTTAGGATTCATAAAAGTTACCTCCTCAATATGGAACATGTGAAGGGGTATAAACGCGGTAAAGGTGGATACGCCGAACTAAGTAACGGAGAAGAACTAGAAATCGCTGTAAGAAGAAAAGGAGACTTCCTACAACAGTTTGCAGGTTAAAATTGCATTTCCTCCATCGGGACTTCGAGTGGTTTCCCGCTTCTAATTAGTCTCATTTGACGAACCAACTTAATACAAACCGGAATGTTGGTAAACACCAAGGTGTCTTGACCCATTACTACAGTTTGACCCATACGTTGACTTGTAGAGGTAAACTGAAGACTCTTATCAGCTAAGTTGTACGACCAAGTTCCCTGAACAAAACCACTTTCACAAGAATCACTTTTTAGTATGAAGGTATTGTCGTCAAACAAATCCAAACTGGCCATTCCTTGCACCTGAGTGTCGCCTTCGTAATTGCCTACATAAGGGCGTTCTTTAATGAAATGAAATAACGAAGTAGCGGTGTAAAGCAGCACAGGGAACAATCCAAATACGATTCCAAGTAACACCAAATTACGACGTAGTTTAGTACGGCGTCTGTAAGCGACTGACAATACAAACCAGATAATTCCTAAAGCGATACAACACAAAAGGACAAATTGATAATCCATTTAATTCTGAATGAGCTGCAAACTTAGCGTTTTGGATTTTAGATTATTCTTAAATTGTCGTCCTAAATTGTATTTATTTGCTCTATGAAACCATTCTTACTATGTCTATTGCTTTATTTTTTTGCATCGACATCGGCCCAGGTGCCTGACAATTTTACCCGCATTACGTGCGCTGGAGAAATGCCAGAAGACTTCAGAACGGCCTTTAGTGAAAAGTACAAACAAGACGTTAAGGCAAATCAAAATGAAACAGAATTAAGAAAAAAAGAAGTTCAAGAATTTGCTGTTTTAACCAACTACCACAATCACAATTTGTTGACGGGGGGAAGTGCACTTTACGGGGATATTGTGTCTGTATATGCCAATGAACTACTAGATAAACTTCTTGCCCAAAAACCTCAGTTGCGTGAAAAGCTCAGGGTATATACCATTAAATCAAACCATGTCAATGCATATTCAAGTAACCAAGGAATTATTTATATAACACTTGGCTTGGTTGGCAAAGTGAAAACAGAGGCACAGTTGGCGTATGTGCTTGCACACGAAATCAGCCATTATACCAATCAACACGTGTTACACGCTTTTGAAAATCAAAAAGAAGTATGGTCAAGGGGCGGAAGTTATAGAGATTTAAATGTTGAAGAGAGGCGACTTAGCACTTATAAATATAGCAGAGAATCTGAGTTTGAAGCGGATAAGGAAGCGTTGGATTATTACTTAGAGGCAGGTTATTCGTCGGGTGATATTTATACGGGTTTTGATGTTTTATTGCATGGCTACCTCCCAATTGCAGAACAGAAATATTCTTGGCAATATTTGGAAAACGATAGTTTGAAAATTTCATCTTACTACCTTATCGACTCTGTTGCATCAATAAAAGACAATGATGCAGTGGATGATGAATTGTTAACACACCCAAACATCCATAAAAGGAAGGAAGCTGTAACTGCAGAGCTCAAGATTAGGGATTCGTCTTCAGAAAATTTACAGTTTGTTGTTAAGGGCCGTTTAGAATTTCAAGCATTGCAAGATCAAGTTCATTTCGAGATGGTCAATACCTTTATTCGGTCAGGCAACTACGTTTCAGCGTTGTATCATATTCAAGTGTTACAAAGGCGATTCCCAGATCACTTCTTCCTTAAAAGAATGGAACTAATGAGTTGGTATGGTATGCAGAAGATGTCATCGAATCTACAAAAAACGTTGTACAGCACTGGGTACCGTAAAGTTGAAGGGGAGCAACAGGCCGTCTACTATTTTGCCTCAAAAATGCCTAAACGAGGTATAAATATTTTAGCTACAAAGTACATTTGGGAAAGTACACATACCATGGCTAAAGACAGTTTTGTAACCACATTACGACGACAAAGTTTAACCCACTTGGCCAATGCAGTAAAGAAAGATTTTCTTGTCGAGAGCTACACATATAAGTTTAGTTCAAATGTTAAAAAGAAACGAAAACCTAAGAAATTAGATTTTTTAAAAATTGCCTTTGTCGAACTATTTAAAGATTCAATTTTTAATGCAGCATACCATAAGGCTTACAAAGAAGTGGAGGCCGAAAGGGAAACGGAAGAAGAGGAATACACTACCGGTAGTAATCAGCTTTCTGATAGTTATGTGCCAGGTGTATCTTCATACTATGGCTTGTCGGACGTGAACAAACTGCTGTTTTTAAGTCCAAAATTTTATCGGATTGACCTAAGAAAAGAGTTGGATAAACGATTGATTGCTTCAGATAAGCAGGCAACTGATCTGAACGAAAGAAGTAATCATTTATCGGCCCTGGCGGGTGTAGATTTAATTTCATTAGATAAACCTTCGGCAGCGGATAAAACTACGGATGCATTTAATGATTTTGTGTTAATTCGAGATTGGCTCCGAGAAGAAGCCTTGTACGAGGGAGTAGGTTTTTATAGTTATGCATCAAATTATTTGGATGGAATAAGACAGAAGTACGATACGGATTATTTGGGGTTAAACTATGTGTCTCATTACACAGAAAAGAATCAGTTTAATGGTACCTACTTCTTTTTATCCGTTATGTCATTGTATGGGATACCCTTCTATTTGAATTGGCAAATTAGGCCATTACATAACCTGGATTATGTTTTTGTAGTATTCGACCTAAAAAAAGGAGACGTTGGGTTTTATGACCTTAAAACGTTTCCAGCTAAGTACAAAAGAGATGTGATAAACTCTCATATGTATAATTCATTCAACCAACTTAATAGAGAAAGATGAGAATTGCATTAATGCTTGGGTTGGTGGCTATGCTGTCAATGACTGTGCAATCGCAGAAACCAATAGTGTCGGGTTACCTGGGTAAAACCAATTATGGAATGGTTAAATTTAATACTGGGCTAAGGGTCGAACATCCTGAAAAGTGGAAAAAGAACACTGAAGTATCTTCAGACTATTTTACGGGTGTTGATTTCAAATCAGAGTTTGAAATGGTTTATGGACACATTTTTTCGAATCGATTTATTGTTGAAGGTATTGCGGGTCTGAATACAACGTCCATCGACCTGAACAATATGAGTTCCGCCTTTAGTTACTCTTTTCCTTCAGGATTTAGATCTGAATACTTCAATTATTTTGGATACCCAAAGATTACCGATGTGTATGGAGGTATTAATACGAAGTTTTATAGAAGGAAAAAAGGGGCGTTGGCGCCAATAGGAGTTTACTACGGACTTGGACTGAATTTTCATACCTACACGGTTCATTTGAATAATATTACCGCTCAAATTAGAGATTATAATTTGGACCAGATCATTGCCACACAAATGAATTATGGTGAATTTTCCTATAACCTGGTAGAGCTAAGTGGCTCGTTTGGAGCTACTAGCGCCTTGACGGATTATTTGCTTTTAGATGTGGGGTTTTCCGTAGGATGGGTGTTTTCTGGATCAAATTACTATGAGAATGAAATTCCAGAAGAGTCAGGTTTTGACTCCGGACTTTTAGAGATGCTCCAATTGTACCAAATTGGTAAACTTAAAATTGGCCTGGCTTATCTCTTTTAACTATTCCTCAATAGTCTCAAAATACTCACGTACTTTATTTTTATAATAAGGAGCTAAATCAGGAGGTAGGGTTTTGAGCAATTCTTGCTCCTTGTCTTTTTGTTTTAAATATTCTTCAATACTTGGAGGGAGTTTTCGCTGTTCATCCTGGCCCTCGTTCGACTTTCTTTTGTTGTCCTGCTCTTGCTTTCTCTCGGCTTTTTCGTGCTCTAGTAAGCGAGTTAAAATGTCCTGTTGTTTCTTTAAAATATTTGGGTTGAGGCGTTTATTGTAAAGGTCTTTTTCGAGGTCATCCATCATTTTTTCAGTTTTACCTAGGTTACCTAGTTTTTGACCGTTACCCTCTTTATCAAGCTGCTTCTTTAGTTCCTTTAATTTTTTTCTAATGGCCGCCTGTTGAGCTGCTGCTTTTGCAAATTGCATGCTTGAAGGTTTTCCTCCTTCTTTTTGCTGCTTGCCCATCTGCTCAAGTTGTTTTTTTAGAGACTCTTGCATCTCGCGCATAGACTTTGCTCCACCAGGTTTCTTATTTTGCCCGGGTTTCGAACACGAACCACTTCCTGGTTTGCTTTTCATCTGCTGTTGCATTTGGTCCAATGAGTTTTCTAACATCAAGGCCAAATTATTCATGCTGGTCATCACATACTGTTGGTGGTTAATAACCAAGTAAGTATTGCGCTCACCTAACTGATAAATCGTTTTCTCAAGATTGTTGTTTACCAGGCCAATTTCTTTGTTGATGAAATGTTCGACTTGTTTAACACGCTTACTTAAGGCAAATAATGAGTCTTCGATGATTTTAGTATCGTCTTTAATCTTCTTCTGCTGCTGGCCCAATTCAACATATTTTGGATTATAAACACGCGTTTTTTTGAATTCTCCCATGAGTGCTTCTTGGTCCTTGCTCACTTGCACAAGATTGTCTAGAATGCCTCTTAAGGTGTTATAATCTTCCATTTCTTGCTGCTTCATGGCAGCCTCCATTTGCATATTTAACGCTTGAGCCATTTTTTTTAATTCTTCAGCCGCTTTTTTCTGATTCTGACCTGCTTTCGATTTCTGTCCTTTGCCTAGGTTTTTTTCACTTTCTTTCTGCTCCTTATCTACCTTCTCTTTTTCCTCATCCAGTTTTTTTGGATCAATTTTGAGAGACTTCTCAAGGTCCTTATTTTTCTTATCAATATCTTCCAGATCCTTCTTGATGTCTTCAAACTTTTTTGAAAGCTTTTCTTGTTCTTTCTTGATGTCTTCGGCTGACTTATTTTCTTTTTCAGACTCTTTAGAAAGCTTGTCTTGATCTTTTGCTAATTCGTCAAGCTTGTCTACGGTTTCTTGCACCTTTTTTTCGAGTTGCAGCTGCTTCAGTTGCTCAAGCATTCTATCTAATTGCTTCTTTACATCCTTGTCATTCATTTTTAGTTCGTCAAGTTGCTCCATCAGTTTGTCCTTCTGATTTTGCTCCATGAGGGCCTCAATTTTCTCCATGAGCTCCCGCATTTTTTCATCCATAACTTCGTCAAACAAGTCTTCAATTTGTTCTTGTTTGTCTAGAATGTCTTGATCAAGCTTTTTAAATTCTTTTTCTGAATTGTTGTTATCTGTGTTTTCCTTGACTACTTTTTCAAGTTGTTTTTCGAGCGCTTTGTGATTCTCTAATAATGACTTGATCTTCTTTTTATCCTCCCAAGTAAGTTCCTTTTTCTCTGTAAGTTTACGTTCAAGTTCAGAAAGGTCTTTCTCCAATGATTCAACATCATTCTTGCGTTCCGATAGGTTGTCTTTTATTTTTTCAGTTGTCTTTTCTACCGATTCGTTTATTTGATCGAGGCTAGGAGCTGCAAATACTTGTGGGGTTGTTTTTGTTGATTTACTTCCATAAACACCATCGTTATCCCATATTTCAAAATAGTATTCAAGTTTGTCTTCTGGTTGAATATCAAGTTTATTGAGATCCCAAAAATGATAAAAACCTTGTTTCTTCCTTTTACGGTCAAGTGGTATAACTACGGATTCCCCAGTACCTTTCTTTTGTTCATTTTCAGAGTTAACAAATTTGTAATGAAACATCAATTTGTTAAATCCATAATCGTCGTTAATCTGGCCAACCATGTAAATGGTTTTAGTGCTATTGGAGTCGGGTTTTTCCTCCATTTTAATTTCAGGATAGTTATCCGAAATTATCTGAATGTTAAACTCCATTGAATCACCAGACTCTACTTCTGCATTTGAGGTAGTAACAAAAACTTTGGTTGATTTAAGTATTCGATCTGCCCACTTAAAAATATAGCCACTTTTTGCTGACTCAGCGTCTTTTTCGTCTGTTTTAAATACAGCTTTAAGCGCGCTTTTGGTGTGAAGTTTCCATGATACTTCTGTGCCAGCTGGCACAGTAAACTCTGCTGTATTTTTTACCCATTCGTCTTTGAGACCTGTATAACCAGGGTAATTTAAATAGGTCTCAAAATTGAGTAAGGTCGGTTTGGGTATAGCGTTGAGTCTAAAAGCTTGGCTTTCGAACCCACCAGCTCTAAAGTTGAACTCTGTAGTTTCAGTTATACGTTTGAGGAAGTACGAAAACGAACCTTGTTCGTTTTTTTTCATTTTAAACTCGTTACCACCTAAAGTGATATATGCGTCGTCGGGAATTACATCGCCAACGGTGTTCATACTTATTTCCACTGGGGAGTTTTGTAATACATCCAGACCGTCCATTGCCAATTTGAATTCGAATGGAGCTTGTTCTACAAAATGTGTATTGTAGCGAACGAGCCTTTTTGTACTATCTGTAAATCCTTGATTTACAGCAACAAGTATCCCGAAAATTAATAATGGGATAACCGCGTATTTAACATATTTACGGTTCGTCCTAAAGTCAACCGCGTTTTGAAAAGGAATCGGTTTTAATTCTTCCGTTTTTTGTTCTATGGCCGCTTTTAGTAGAGCATTGCTTGAAGCATTTTCTCCAAGTTGCAAGGTGTTGAGCAATTTGTCTTTAATCTCCGGAAAGTGAACGCCTACAATATTAGCTGCTTCATTATAGCCAAGTCGGTCGCCCAATTTGTACAACTTTAACAAAGGCATCACAACAAAACGAATAAGTATAAACAAGCAGAAACCGCTAAGACTTAAAAATAATGCGGTGCGTGTTTGAATACTAAAGTGACCAAAATACTCAAGCAAAGTAGCTACCAACAAACCTGTTACAATACCACCCACAACCCAAAGTGAACCTCTGAGTAGTCTGTTTTTGTAATACTTTCGAATGAAAGCATCTAGTTTTTGGATAAGGATGTTTGACGCGTTTTTCACTATAGTTAGTACCTTGAAAAGAGTAACGGTAAATGTAGCTAATTATTTTGGGACTGGGCTACAGCTAAGGCCTCCTTAAATGTCATAATTTTGCCATCTACTCGACCCAAAAGATACAAGTTCTTTAACCCCATTTTCTTCAAATCATTCTCAAACAGAAGTGCTTTTTTAAATGACTTAAACCGACCAAGTAAAAGCTTATCTCGGTTGTCATATTCACTGGAGATTAGTCTGCTGAGTTCTTTTTTATACTGTTGTAAATCAAAATCGCCTTCGAAGTCCATTTGAACCTCAAAGAATATGCCGTCAGAGGCATCGAAGTTTTCCTTTAGCAACTCGTTGGATAATTCAACTTTGGCCAGTAGCAGGGCTAAACTGTCGTTTTCATGTGTTAGGCTTTCTAAAGATTCTTTTAGTGAAACAGTTGATTGGTTGGTTAAAAGGGTATTGTGCTCGGATCTTAATTGCTTCATCTTTAGCTGTTGAAATACGATGAACCCTATACCCACTAGCAAACCAATACTAACAAAGGATGCAAGGCGCTTAAATCGCTTTGCGTTTAGCGTGTCAAGTTCTTTTAAATAGGACGACTCTTTTGGTGATTGAATGTCGCCATCTATCGCAAATTTTGTATTTTTTTTTGAAGATTGAGCGCTCAACTTTCGCGTAATTAGTCCCATACAATTATGAGGATTTAATTACAAACTATGGTAATTTTAGTACTACTTTCGTACAATACGGTATGATTGTTGAAGTACGATAAACACACGAACAAGATACGAAAATGAAAAAAGGATTCTTAGCATTTGGGTTTTTAACAGTACTAACCCTACTCGCATTTACGACTGACGAAGAGAAGTTAGTATGGCAACATTGGAACGATGGTTTCGCAAAAGCAAAGACCGAAAACAAAATCGCATTGATTGACACCTATACAGATTGGTGTGGTTGGTGTAAAAAAATGGATAGAGATACCTATGCCAAGCAAAGCATAGTAGATAAAATAAATGCGAACTTTATTCCAATTAAGTTCAATCCTGAATTAGCAGGAAAATATACCGTAGGAGATACGAGTTATGATGGACGTACATTGCTTGCAGCACTGAATAGTGGTAAAAGCAGCGGCTACCCAACAACTTTCTTTTATTTGCCTAAACAGAATAAAATGTTTCAATATCCGGGTTATATGAATGAAGAAAAATTCGGAGAATTGTTAGACAAGTTGGCACAAGTACACAACGGTACTGAAACAGAAAATTAAAAAATATATTTCTTGAAGATTAGGAAGTTTTACGGCAAACTGCTTGAAAATATTACAATTGAATCAGCAGGTGCCGAAGGCAATTGTATTGCTAGGTGGGAAGGGAAAGTGGTATTTGTTAAGAATGCAGTACCTGGAGATGTCTGTGATCTTAAGGTCATCGGCAAAAAGAAAAAATTTCTACTTGGCGAAATTGTAAAGCTTCATACGTCTGGACCAGAACGTGTCGAACCATTTTGTGAACACTTTGGTGCGTGTGGCGGATGTAAATGGCAGCAGATGGAGTATTCCGGCCAGCTTGCCTTCAAGACGCAACAGGTGAAGGATGCGTTCGATCGTATCGGAAAAGTTGATTATGATGAAGTCCCATTGGCATTAGGTAGTGTGCATACTCAGCTCTATCGAAATAAAATGGAATATACGTATAGTCATAGTCGCTGGTTAACACGCGAGCAGTTGGCCGAGACAGCGTTTATTGAAGAATCAGGATTAGGGTTTCATGTGCCGAAACGTTATGACAAGATTGTACATATTGACAAGTGCTATTTGCAAGATGATTATGCCAATGAAATTCGAAATTGGTGTTATGCATATGCAAAGGAGCAAGACATTAGTTTTTACGACGCCCGCAAACAAGAAGGGATGTTGCGAAATTTGATGTTGCGCAATACGAAAGAGGGTGATTGGATGGTTTTACAAACCTTTCGATACAATCAACCTGAGGTGATAGAGCCCATGATGGAAGGCCTTCGAACCAATTTCCCTAAAATAAAATCACTGCTATATTCGGTAAACGAAAAAGTCAACGATAGCTTGTACGACTTAAACATTGAATTGTACAGCGGTGAACCTTATTTGACGGAAGTGCTACACGATTTGGCATTTAAGATTAGGCCAAAGTCGTTCTTTCAGACCAATCCCAAACAAGCGGAACTGCTTTACAGTACTGCATTAGAATTTGCAGATTTAACTGGTGACGAAAACGTATACGATTTATACTGTGGAACAGGAACGATATCTCTTTTCTTAGCAAAGGCCTGCAAACAGGTAGTGGGTGTAGAGAGCGTACCGCAGGCCATTGAGGATGCCAATGAAAACGCAGAAGTCAACAATATTGACAATTGCACCTTTGTTGTAGGCGATATGAAAGATGAACTAAACGACGCGTTTACCGATAAACATGGCAAGCCCGATGTGATAGTTACTGATCCTCCTCGTGCTGGAATGCATACTGACGTTGTGCAACAAATTTTGAAACTTGCTCCTGAAAAAGTGGTGTATGTTAGCTGTAATCCAGCTACTCAAGCCAGAGATTTGGACTTAATGCGGGATGGGTATGAAGTGGCTAAAATTCAGCCCGTAGACATGTTTCCACATACACACCATGTGGAAAACGTAGTGTTGTTACGACGAAAGGCCTAACTCCAGATATTTACTTTTCTTGGTCGCGCTTTTTCGACTTCAATGGTTTGACCATTGATTTCTTTTCCATTTAATTCCTCAATTGCTTTTTCAGCTTCCTTGTCGTCTGGCATTTCTACAAAGCCAACACCTTTGTGCTCACCAGTTACTCTGTCGTATACAACTTTTGTGTAATCCACCTCGCCACACTTTGTGAAAAGAATTTCAAGATAATAAGCGTTTACAGATTCTGGGAGATTTTTAACAACGATATTCATTAAGGTAAATAGATTTTTAAGCAAATTAAGGGATTTCATAGGATAAACAGAACCATAAAAACCAATTACTTTTGCCGTCGATGCAATATCCGAAGGTATCTATTGTCATATTAAATTTTAACACCAAAGAATTACTCCAAAAGTTAATTCCGTTTGCACTTAAAACGGATTATCCAGCTTTTGAGGTTGTGGTAGCAGATAATGCTTCTTCTGATGGAAGTTTGTCGCTTATTCAATCTGAATTTCCAGATGTTCAATGCATTTCGCTAACTACAAATTTAGGATATGCAGGTGGATATAATGAAGCACTAAAACAGCTTGACACGGATTTTTGGGTGCTGTTAAACAGTGACGTTGAGGTTGATTCTTGCTGGTTGAAACCGATGATGGAAATACTTTTAAATGATGACAAGATTGCCGCTGTTCAACCAAAAATATTGGACTTTAACAACCGGCAAAAATTTGAGTATGCTGGTGCCTGTGGAGGATTGATCGATCAATTTGGGTATCCATTTTGTATAGGACGAATCTTCGACGAAATTGAAACGGATATTGGCCAATATGATTCCGCTGCGCCTGTTTTTTGGGCGAGTGGAGCGGCCTTGTTGGTTAGAGCAAAAGTGTATACAGATTTGGGTGGTTTGGACCAAGACTTTTTCGCACATATGGAAGAGATTGACCTCTGCTGGCGCATGCAAAACGCTGGTTTTGAAGTTTGGGTTGAACCCAAATCTGTTGTTTACCATATTGGTGGAGGTACCTTGAATGCACAAAGTGCAAAAAAAGTATTCTTGAATTTTAGAAACAACTTGGTGCTATTAGCTAAAAATTTGCCTGCTAAACGGGCAATCAAAACCCTCGGTATTCGCTTGGTTTTAGATGCATTATCAGGAGTTAAGTTTATTCTAGACGGGAAGCCAAAATTTACATGGATGGTTGTAAAAGCGCATTGGGCATTTTTTGCACGGTGCCGATACTATTGGTCTAAACGTAAGCAAAATGATATTCCAGATTCAATATCTCACCTGCACGGTTATTTTAAGCTTAGTATCGTGTATCAATTTTTTGTAAGAGGTATTAGGCACTTTTCAGACATAAAAAAGCCTTCTGTTTAACAACAGAAGGCTTAATATTTTATTAGATTAGGTTATTTGATAACCACGCGCTTAATACTTGAAGCGTTTTCACCTTGAATAGTTACAAAATAAACACCAGCAGCAACTGACGATAAATCAATTGAAGTTGCTAACTTATTTGAAACCTTTTGGATCAATACGGCATTGCCCATAGCGTCAATTACCATAATATTCGAAATCGGTTGAATGGCACTTACGTTTAATACCCCAGTTGAAGGGTTAGGGAAGATTGAAGAGATTAAAGAGAAATCTTTAACACTTGATTTGTCCCATTGCATAATGTCAGCAATTCCTCGTGGGAAGATTTGATAACCAGCATCTAGTGGGAATGCAGATCCATCAAATTGTCCACCTATACCTAGAATGTCCATTGTGTCATTATCTATAGAAACACCAACCATGTCAGTTACGTCTCTATCCACACGTAAAAGGAAAGTATCTGTTCCATTGGTGATTGATACGTTTTCATTATCTGGCCAAACTGTTGTTGTGTCAGCAATCCATACTTTGCGAATTTCAATAAAATCAGACTCCGTATCTTCTGATGGTTTAGTTACTACGCGAGGTGTTTTAAGTGTACTTGATCCTGTAACTGCAATGCTGTCTGCAAAAACTTCAGTAAGACCGTTGTAAGAAGTGATTTCACCTCTAACAGTGATTTCATCTGTTTCGTTAACTACATAGTCGTTTACATCTCTAAAGTTGAAAATGTTAATACCTGCAGTTGAATCGATTATTGTGAAAGATAACCCGGCGTTACCATCTAAATCTATGCCGTAAACAACACCTGTAACTTCAACCTTTAATTTATCAAATTTAGGCGTCCAGTTGTTATCGTTTTCTCTTACTTCTTTAATTGTCGCTTTCCAGTAATCATCATTCTCAATGTTTATGGTCATTGTTGAATCAGCAAGGTCCGCACCGCTAACATTTCTTAATGTCAACTCAATAGACTTATCTAATTCGGCTTTATTGTTGTCGTTAAGGGTAATGTTAAAGCTTTGGTTGTCAGAGCTTCCCATAGCAAATGTTAATGTCGATGGAGAAGTTGCTGAGTAATCGGTTCCATTAGCAGCAGTTCCACCTGTAACATGCACTTCAACGGTTGCGCCTGTAGTGCTTGATGGATTTGAGATAGAAACATTAAGGGTAATTGCACCGTCTGCTTCACTTACTGCAGTACTGGTTTTTGCAAAACCAATTTCTGGATTGGCAGGTACATAACAGTCAGATGTATGAGATCCAACATAGCTAAAGGTGTTTTGTGGATATACATCCCATTCAGTAACACCAACAGTCCAATTCATTTGTCCAGCTTTAATCGTCTTTTTTCTGACTAAAGTATATTCTTTTGTCGAACCGCTTCCTACAGTCCAAGACGATCCTGGGTCGTTACCTGGAGTGCCAAAAATATCAAGGATAGTTTTTGTGCTAATTTTAACCAATGTTAACGCATCATCACCATTGTAGTATGTAGCAGAACCGGTAGTGTCTGCTGCAGCCTTAATCACTGAATCGGCACTAGAATTGGCAATTACATAAACATCATAGGCAGCTAACATTCCGCTCATCCCAAACGTGTCTGGTGTAGAACTTCCACCGTTTAATCTTACAACAGCGTAATCAGACAAATCAACTGATGCATTAGTTGGATTGTAGATTTCGATTGCTTTGTTGTTGCTTGAACCTTCTATGTACTCAGAGAAGTACAGCGTGGTACATTGTGCTAATGCAGAAAAGCTAAACAAAACAATACTGCATGCTAAGAGGAAAATTTTTTTCATTTTACTTATTTTTTTAAATCATTTTGACACGAAATTATACTTTTTGAAGGGTCATTGACAACAAAAAGACCGTCATATTTGGTATCACAATGGCGCGCTGCGATAAGTGTTTGAAATAGAGGCACTTATTTTTTGGATAATGCTTGCCGTTTTTAAATTATACCCACCCGTTTGTCAATTCCGAAGGTGAGATTATGTCAAAAATTGAAGTTTATAGGTCTATTCAGAAATAATTCTCCGATGAAACGTAAACACGAAACACCACAAAATGCACTTGCGGATATCGCATTACTGCTGCTCATTTTCTTTTTGATTACAACTCAATTTTCGAATGAAGATGGAATTAAGACCACTTTGCCACCTCTTGAATCCAAGTCGGTCCAACAGGAATCAAAAGACATCGAAATATGGCTGAACGCTGAAGACCACATAATGCTTGAAAGCAAATCCGTTCTATTAACAAGCTTGTCAGCAGAAATCTCCATAATAATGGTTGATATGAATACCGATGTAAGGGTTAATTTAAAATCGCACGAACAGGCAAGTTATTTAGCCTATGTGTCTGTTTACGACGAAATAAAACAGGCCTATCGCCAATTACATAATGCGGAGGCAGAAGCGATGTTTGGAAAACCTTTTGACATGATATCAGCACAGGAGCAAGGGATAATCATCTCTAAACATCCAGTTAGGGTGTTTGAAGGAGACTTGGTTCAATAACTGTTGTAATTTTGGAGGTATGATGTAATCCATAGATATTAATCGATAATAGTGAGTACAGGTAATTACAAACAATTGGCGGCACAATTGCGCAAACCTCAGGGTGTCATGGGTGATGAAGTAGCTGAATTTATGAATGCGGGTAATGAGTTATTAACCAGGAATACCATTCAACAAATTAAGCTAACAAGGGATTTAAACATTATTGAGATTGGAATGGGGAACGGGAAATTTATTCCTGAGTTATTCGAAATGTTTTCATTATCCTCTTACCACGGTTGCGATTATTCTATGGATATGGTTCAAAGCGCGAAGCGTTTAAATGAAGGCAATCCGGAGAAACATAAAGTCCATTTCTACCATTGTGAGGCACAGCAACGTCCTTTTGTTTCTCAAACACAAGACGTAATCTTTACCGTGAATACCATATATTTTTGGGATGACGCAGATCAAGTATTGCAAGAATTTGGCAGAGTACTCGTGAACAATTGACAACTAATTATTGGACTACGTCCGAAACATTTAATGCAGCACTATCCTTTTGGGCAGCACGGTTTTTAGCTATTTAGTGCTAAGGAGGTGGGAAATGCGCTACTAAAAAATGGTTTTACAACTGTTGAGGTCTCTTCGTATCGTGAACCCGATTTCACCAATGGTGGGGTGACCTTTCCAGTAGAATCGTTAGTTGTATCAGCATACAAAAAGTAAATTATGGGGAAAACATCTAGTTATTTATCGTCGCATCATCAGTCTTTTATTAACCTTCAGAAAATGTTTTTTGTGGCAACAGCACCCAAAGAAGGGTTTATTAATCTGTCACCAAAGGGCATGGGCGGATTTAAAATAATGGACAAAAAAACGGTGATATGGTTAAACTTAACCGGCAGTGGAAACGAAACAGCGGCCCATCTAATCGAAGATTAACGTATGACTATAATGTTTAATGCATTTGAAGGGAGTCCTATGATTTTAAGAATCTATGGCAAGGCAAACGCTATTCACAAACGACATCCAAGGTGGGATGCTTACATAGAAAATTTTATCTACACCAAAGGGGCAAGGCAAATCATTGAAGTAGACATAGAGATGGTTCAAACATCTTGTGGGTTTGGCGTTCCAATTATGGAGTTTAAACAGGAGAGAAAAGAATTGACCTTATGGGCGAATAAAAAAGGGGAAGAAGGGTTGAACAATTACCATAGGGAAAAGAATATTCAAAGTTTAAATGGCAAACAGACAGGTGTTTTGGAAGACTAACTCACACGAAACGCTGTATTCCGCACAAGAACGTTGGTTTTGTTTTGTTACCGCCTGTTAATTCCTTTACAATTAAGAAGTGTTGAAAAGGCTGGGTTGTCAAGAAAAATACAGAGTTTTGTTGTTGTTATTTTATAACTATGAAAGCGCCAATTCTAATACGAATCCTTGTTTTATCTATTGTCATTCAATTTACGGCATGTAACTCAACCAAACAGAGTCTTGGTTCGACTAGTAAAAAGCCAAAGCGGATAATCTTTTTGATTGGTGATGGAATGGGATTAAGTCAAATCTCAACATTGTTTTTGCAGAAAGACAACACCAATAATTTTAAACGGTTTAAAACCATCGGCTTTATTAATACAAGCTCAGGGTCTCATAAAATTACGGATTCAGCTGCCGGCGCTACGGCATTCGCCTGTGGCAAAAAGACCTATAATGGTGCCATAGGAGTAGACATTGACACAAACGCCAGCGTCAATTTAATTGAAAAGTTTTCTGAAAAGGATTATGTCACGGGTTTGATTGCTACGTCATCAATTACCCACGCAACACCTGCGTGTTTTTATGCGCACACCAAGCATCGACGAAATGAATTTGATATAGCCAAACAGCTTCTGTTGTCTGATGTTGATTTTTTTGCTGGAGGTGGACGTGATTTTTTAAGAGAGATGAATGCAGAAATGCAGTTATATAACTGGAATATCGATACCAGTAACACACAAAATTGGGAGTCAATTACATTTAATCCTGAACATAAATATGGCTATTTGTTGTCGGGAAAAGGAATGACAACCATGGTTAATGGTCGTGGAGATTTTCTTTACAATGCAACGAATGCTTCACTGCGTTACCTCGACAAAAGAAAGTCGTTTATGATGATAGAAGGGTCACAAATCGACTGGGGTGGGCATGCCAATGATTATGAATATGTGTTTACCGAAATGGAAGACTTTGACAAAACTGTGGGTGCTGTTTTAGACTATGCAGAAAAAGATGGTAATACTTTAGTGGTTGTTACGGCTGATCACGAAACAGGTGGTTTGGCGTTAAGACCAGCTTCATATCAAGATGCTGATGGGATTTCTCATAACGACTATGACGCTGTAGAAGGGTCATTTAATACCGGCGGTCATACAGCCGCATTAATCCCTGTTTTTGCCTATGGTCCTGGAGCCAGTGAGTTTCAAGGGTTTTATGAAAACACCGAAATTTTCAATAAATTTTTAAAGCTTTTGAAATAAGTATGGTGACTATGGTTTGTTAAAAACATTGGTCGTCTTGACAATTTCCATTACATATGTTTTGCCACTGTAGTTTGCGATTGTCAAGGTGGTTTTATAGTCTTTTGAGCCGTCACTTAAATCAGGGGTTAAGAAGTTTATCATTGAACCTGGTTCTTCTGAATCAAAGTATAAGCAATTCCGAACGCGAAGACCATTTAAATTCACATTGTTTTCATCGGCTGCAGTACGTAAATGTTCAATATTTTCCATGAAACGACTGGTCATCCCGTCAATCATTACCTGTACGTCTTTATCTGTTTTACCATTTGTTTCTTTACCTGCAATTGCT
Organism: Bacteroidota bacterium; assembly: GCA_024679565.1. GTDB lineage: Bacteria > Bacteroidota > Bacteroidia > NS11-12g > UBA9320 > UBA987. Next base: position 102,955 of record JAIBDD010000004.1, read on the forward strand.
CTAGCCACAGTTACGTCTAGGAAGTATTGAGATATTTGATCTACCGAGCCCGATTGCAGTGCTGATAGAAACGACTCACACACTTCACCATAAGTCATTTTTATACCCTGAGGTGGGGTTTGCTGTACTTCGATATTTTGGATTGGTTGAGTTGGTTCTTGCTCTGCTACTGGTTCTTCAACAATTTTGGTTGGGTCATCTTTCTGATTTTTTTTAAATAGCCCGCAAGAGGTTAAACATATCAAGCTTGTTACAATCGCAATAAATTTCATATATCAAAAATAGCAGAAATTGTTCCAGAACGTAATGGATTGGTTTTTGAACTTATACAAGTGAAACAGTTACGGAAATCACAGAAATGCCTGTTTCCTTACTGTTTGACAAATCATTGATAAATAAACGTACAGATTATGAGACAAATATTTTTACGAATTGCGACAGTGCTAGTTATACTTTTCTCTTTTAATGGATGTTCTGATAATATTGAAGTCCAAGGGAACAATCCACGTGCTAGCGTTGTATTTGATTTTTGGGCCGGGGCGAGAAATGTGGAAGTTGACGGCGAAATTTTTAATGATGGTAACACATACATTGAATTTGTAGAAGTAGAAATCGCCTTGTATGACGAATTTGGTCAATACACGAAATCTGTTTTCCAATCATTTACTGTTGATTTACGACCACAAGATAGTTTTATATTCTCAACTGATTTTAGAGAATTTGATGTGTACGATGTAGATGTGATTATCTCTACTTTTTGGTAACGGGATTTCTATCTCGAAGTAAACACTTTATGCACCTCAGATGTTACCTTTGTATCAATCAAAACAAAGTATGTTCGGACTATTCGGAAATCAACCAAAACTCCCTGAATCATGGAAACAAATGGAATCCATTCAGGAATTAGAAGTAGCAGATCAAACGTCGTATAATAAGCCTGTAGTGCTGTTTAAACATAGCACTTCGTGTAGCATAAGTTCGATGGCTAAATCTAGGTTAGAAGGGGACACGGATGTTAATTCACCTGAAATCTACTACTTGGATCTTTTAGCATATCGTGATGTAAGCAATACTATTGCTGATAAATACGGAGTGAGACACGAAAGTCCTCAAGTCATAGTTTTGAGTAATGGTCAGGCAACCTATCACGCTAGCCATGGCCGAATAAATATGAATGACCTTAAAGCAAACGCACATTAGATGGAATTAATTACAACACATATCGCCATGACGAAAGACATGGGGGTTCATGGAAACTTATTTGGAGGAATCATGATGGCGTGGATTGATGAAGCGGCTTCAGTTTTGGCTTGCCAAACTTGCCATTCGCCAAACATGGTAACGGTTAAGATTGATGAACTTGTGTTTCAAAAGAAGGTTAAAGAAGGATTTTTAATCAAAATATATGGCGAAGTGGCTCAAATCGGAAAGTCGTCTATAACCATGACCATTGAAGCACGAAAGGAAAGTGTTTACAGTCAAGAACAAGATTTGGTTTTGACAACAAAGGTCACTTTTGTTCGTATTGACGAAGGCGGAGATCCTACCCCAATTCCAACTCCAGTAAGGGAGCGATACAAACATTTGAGTAAATACTAGGTCTAAGAAACCAACTTCTTCATTTCCATTTTTTACAATACTTTTGACACCCTTTAATATTAATTCATAACAGTATATACGTATGTCAAGCACAGAACAATTAAAGAATACATCACTTACACATGTTCACGAATCCTTAGGAGGCAAAATGGTGCCGTTTGCAGGATTTAACATGCCAGTACAATATTCGAATTTGAAAGAAGAACACATGGCTGTCCGTAATTCAGTTGGAATGTTTGACGTTTCACATATGGGTGAATTTTTGGTTAAAGGAGAAGGTGCTACAGCATTGATCGAATGGGTTACTTCCAACGACGTTGGTAAGCTTGTTGACATGCAGGCGCAGTATAACTGCTTCCCAAACAACGACGGTGGAATTGTCGACGATTTGATTGTTTACAAATGGAACGATACTGAGTATAACCTCGTTATAAATGCCAGTAACATTGAGAAAGATTGGAACTGGATTGTGGCGCAGAATGAAGAAAAAGGATTTGGCGCAGAGCTAAAAGACATGTCGGATGATTTGTCGTTGTTAGCCGTTCAAGGTCCAAATGCGCAAAAATTAATTCAAGGTTTAACAGACGTTGATTTAAGTGTTATAGAATTTTACCATTTTGGCGCAGGTGCTGTTGCCGGAATTGACGATATCATTATTTCAAACACAGGTTACACAGGCTCTGGAGGATTCGAATTATATGTTTGGAACAAAGATGCCGAAGCCCTTTGGAATGCGATAATGGAAGCTGGGAAAGAATATGACATCTTACCTTGCGGTTTGGGTTGTAGAGACACCCTCCGTATGGAAAAAGGCTATTGCTTATATGGCAATGACATCAACGACACTACTTCACCCATCGAGGCCGGTTTGGGCTGGATAACGAAATTCGACAAGCCTTTTGTAAACTGGGAATATCACCTAAAAATAAAGGAAGACAAACCATCTAAACGATTGGTTGGTTTCGAAATGATTGACAGAGGAATTCCACGTCAGCATTATCCAATTTTGGATGCTGATGGCAACACTATCGGTGAGGTAACCAGTGGAACGCAGAGTCCTTCTTTAGGCAAAGCCATTGGTATGGGTTACGTGGCTAGAGGCTATGGTAAACGAGAAACCGAAATCTTTGTCGAGATACGGGGGAAATCGGTAAAAGCAAAAGTGGTTAAAATGCCGTTTTTGGATTAGTCCTCCAGAGGGAATTCTCGCATTTCTTTCCAATGCGTTGATCGCCACAACTCTTGCTGTTTTTTGGTAAGGAAGGTCCATGTCACAAGCCTACTTGACTTGTTTCCTTGTCCCATCGGAATCGTTTTTACTTTTACTGCGCGTATTTTCTTTAACGAAGCAAACACACTTTTTAAGTGGGATTTCTTAGAAACTAAAGTAGAAAAGCAATACACCGATTCTGCAAATTGCTTGCTCTGAATAATCATGTCTCTAATGAAGCGCTCTTCACCACCTTCGGTCCATAACTCGGTTGTTTGACCACCAAAATTTAACACTGGTGTTTTAACGCGTTTACCCTTCAAATTACTCAATTTGCGAATACTCCCTTTTTTAGCCTCTTCCATCGAAGCGTGAAATGGGGGATTGCAGATAGTTAGATCAAAACGTTCTCCTTTTTTTATAGCACCGTAGAAAATATCTTTTGATTTTTTCTGCACTCTAATCTTAACTTGGTCTTTTAAATTTTCATTGGCTTGAACGATATCATTCGCCGCTGATGCAGCTGTTGGATCTATTTCAGTTCCAACAAACGACCAACCGTATTCCGATTGACCAATTATGGGGTAGATACAATTGGCGCCCACACCTATATCCATGCACTTTACACTTGCTCCAGTTGGGATGCTTCTGGTGTCTGTGGTAAGGTTTACCGAACTTATTACATCAGCTATATGATGCACATAATCCGCTCTCCCAGGTATAGGAGGGCATAAATAGTCTTCTGGAATCGACCATTCTTTGATGTCGTATCCACTCTTAAGTAATGCTGTATTAAGCCACTTTACCGCTTCGGGGTCAAAGAAGTCAATAGATTCGTCTCCGTATTTATTGACGGAGATAAATGGTTTTAATGCCGGACATGCTTCAGTAAGTTTGTCGAAATCATACCTAGTACGGTGTTTATTTCTTGGGTGTAACCTAGGCTTTACCTTTTCAGTCCCACCTTTTTGTTTTGTTGAAATTTGTGATTTACTAGCTGACATATCATAGCGGCAACACAAGTCAGTTACCTTCAGCAAAGGTCGTTTGAATAATTAACTCGGACGGTGTTTTTCTTGAATTCCGTATAATAAATTGCGCAAATACTGGTCTTTGCATTTTCTAAATTGAGGCTGTTTGGGGTTTCTCAGAAATGCACTAAGCTCGTGCGGACTAACTTCCAAATCAACCAGATCAAAGAGGTCGATGATGTCGTCTGTAGTTAAACTTAGAGCGATTTTGATCTTTTTAAGAATGATGTTGTTGTCTAGGTTGGTTTCTACGGGCATCGGCGGCCTTCCTTCTTGTTTACCTCTATTCTTGTAAATCAACCCGTTTAAAAACAAAGCCAATTGCTTGTCGGGCAGGTTGTTGTATTCTTCATTGTCTTCAGGTTTGAGCCAATTACTCACTTTTGATCGATCAACTGTATAGTCTGCTAATCCAAAGATTTCTATCATTTCTGAATCACTAAAGTCGAAAGCGTACCGGAGCTTTTTTAAGATGTCGTTGTTGGTCATAAAGCGTCAAAGATATTGGTTTAATAATGATCAAATTGGGTCATGTTGGTTTTATAAAATGTAAAACATACTTGTCATTATGTATTGTATGTCGTACATTTGAGAAAAATTCAAACTTATGGACGTGAAATATTTATTCCCTGCAAGACTAAAAATATGGGGTTGGGTGATTCTTATTCCTTCGGCAGTGTTGGGCTTAATTGATTTATTTGTTGAGTGGCAGCCTGCCTTTTTCAATTGGATGGTGCCAGCTCTTTATAAAAACGAAATATTGGGTGAAACGACATATTTTGGTATGGTTGATAACAATGTACTCAATGAGATCTTTGGCATACTCATTATTGTTGGTGGCATTTTGGTGGCATTTTCAAAAGTTAAAAATGAAGATGAATTTATAACGAAAATTAGACTAGAATCACTGGTGTGGGCCACGTATATAAACTACATAGTCTTGTTACTGGCTTTTGTGTTTGTTTATGACATGGGATTTTTGTGGGTGATGATCTTTAATATGTTTACCATTCTATTGTTTTTTATTATCCGATTTAATTGGCAACTTCAAAAATTAAACGCAAAGCATGAAGAATAGCATCAAAGTAGAAAGGGCGAAAATGAACATTACGCAAGCTGCTTTGGCAAAAAGTGCGAAGGTTAGTCGTCAAACAATCAATGCAATGGAGTTGGGTAAGTATGTCCCTTCTACCGTTTTGGCGCTTCGTTTGGCTTCAATATTTAATGTAGAAGTTGGTGACCTTTTCCAACTTGAGGCATTAGACTGGGAGTGATTATTTATAGGTGATTAGAAAACTAAGTTCAGCACTATCATCATTCAATGTGGCATGCCAGCTCGTGTTTTTTGTTTCGTTAGATTTCTCGTACAATTCACCTGACTTATCAAAGCCATTTATTTCAGCATAGGAGGCAATGTCTACAACCGATGTGTCAAGTTTAAACGTTGATAATTTGGTGTTGTCCGTTACCCGGCAATCACAATCTGAGATCGGGGGTACGTTAATTCCAGTGCGTAATTCAATGTTATCAATGTTGAATCTTTCGCAATCTTGTCTATTAAAAATGTGACGGACTAATAGCTTGAAACTCCCCATAAACAGTAAAACACCCAATACGACTAGGCCAATTATTTTTAATACTTTACTCATGATGGCTTATTATGTCTTTGTTCTCGAATATTTCTTTTGTCCCCCATTGTGAGTCCCACTGCGAGCATTACATCGGCCAAGCGTTCGGATGTGACGCTAAAGTTGGTTCCGAAATGCTTTAGAACAGGATAAAGTCTACGCATTAATCGGTAGCTCCAATTGGGCTCTTTTCGCTTCGTTACCGGGTAGATATAACCCGGGCGAAAAGTGTGAAAGTTGTGCTGGAAAGTCTGACTTAATGCCTTTTCTACTGCACCTTTATCTTGGGCGAACATCATTCTGCTTTTTTCGGACCGGTCTGCACCTTGTCCACTGAGCAAAACAAAACGAACGTCTGGGTTTTGATCAACAAGGGTTTGGCCAAATGCAATTGGTGTGTCGACTGTAATTTGTCTGAATGTATCTCTCGCAACAGAACCTGTATAGACTCCTACACAGTAAAAAGCAACGTCAATATTTTTCCAATATGTAGCATCTGAGTTCATTTGACTAAAGTCGGAAAGGATGACTTCGTTCAGTTTTGGATGGTTGATTCCTGATGGTCGTCTAGCTAAGCTGACTACTTCATTCACATCAGGGTGTTCAAGGGCACGGCTTAAAATATTTCCTCCAATCATACCTGAGACTCCAGTGATGATTATTTTCTTGGTTTTATTGGAATCCATATATCTTCTTCAGAGTCGATTGAATTGTTTTTATATTTACTGCCAAGCACTTCAAAATGTGGTCTATTATCTATGGCATACATCGAATTGGGTAGCCATTCTCCGTAAATATAGCCAAAAGTTTTACCTGCACTAGAGGCAAGACCTTTATGGGAAAATACCACGTACAGGCCACTTGGGATGGTGAAAAAGTCGTACCCAGGAGGTAAATCTTGTATTTGGGAGACTGAAACACAAGCCCATTTTGTAAACGCAGTATTGGGGTTAAATTGTATAAAAGAATAGTCTGCAGGGTATACCTGAAGAGATATCATATCGGCAGATGTTCTATGTTTTGTGTGCAATATTCCTGGAAGACACGACTGCCATAATTCTTTTGTCTTATTCTGAGCAACAGACATCGTTAGAGACTTACCAATCACCAAGGTTTTTGGCCATGTTTCTATCTTGAAATCCATCTTTATGCTTTTTTCTTTTTGGATTTACTTGCCTTTGCTAAAGGATTAAAGGCCAAGCATAGGTCAATCCAATAGGTTAAGTCTTCCTCTTTATCCCAGCCTTCTGGAGTAACGAAGATGTAGCCACGCATGGGTCTCCCAGTAAAGTCCATCGGCAAACAAACCTCCTTTTTTAGCTCCTGTTGGTATGCCTCTTCACCAATGCGAGCCATTAATAAAGAATCACCATACCGCTTGTCGATGTGGATGCCACATAACATCTTATTGTCTACCATAAAAAGAAGACCACCCATCATGTTTTTTGAGAAAAAATCTACCTTTCTTTCTGTCAATATGTTTGTGATACGCTCACCGAAGTATGTATCGTATGCCATAGCGTTTCAAAAATAGCTGTTTTGCCTTAGGTCTTTAACGAAAACTGGAAGGGGTCTAACGATGCTCAAGAACCAGAAAAACATTAAGGTTTGTAAAGGGTAGACCGCTCCCCTATAATGGTGTCGCAGTAAGAATGCTATTTGCTGTTTCTATAAAACAAGACAGCAATTATTATAAACCCAATTCCGGTCCATATGGGAGGATGCATGTCTGCTTTAAAACCTAAGTATCCCATGTAAATGGCAACAGCTAAAAGTAAAATGAGTAGGATGTTCTTCATAGCGCTCTGAATTTAAGATGCTGATTAGCAAAGGCAAACAGCTGTTTAAATATAGGCATACTCCAAATCCGCTAAATGCTGCTTAAAGGGATGAACACGTAATTAAGAGAAGTTTACCTCGAGAAAACGGTAGCCAAAATGCTTAGTAAGCTCTTTGATCGTTGCCTTCCATGTAATATACAAACGATTTGTTAACCACCTTAATTCCTCCTGGGGTTGGATAATCTCCAGTGAAATACCAATCGCCTTTATGGTTAGGGCAGGCCTTATGTAAATCTTCAACTTTTTGGTACACGATGTGCACTTCAGCCTTCATATCACTTGGTGTTACCAATCTCGCTATTTCTTCTGTTAGCTCTTGGTCTGTAAACAAAGCGTATAAGTCCTTAACCGCATTACGTTGTTCGGCTGCAGGCAGTTTTAACTGATTCTTACAGGTTTTATAGACTTCATCCAACTTGTGCATTTGGTTACTTCTTTCGAGTAACTTAAGCACAGCCTTGAAAGCGATAAACTCGTTCATGCGGCTCATGTCGATGCCGTAACAATCAGGATATTTGATGATTGGTGCACTGCTGGCAACAACAATCTTACGTGGGCCTAATCTATCTAAAATACGTAGAATTGACTTCTTTAAAGTTGTACCACGAACAATAGAGTCGTCAACAACAACCAAAGTGTCTCGCTTTGTATCTACAACGCCATAAGTGACATCGTACCCGTCACCCACCATGGAGTCTCGATCTTTGTCTTGCGTAATAAACGTTCGCATCTTAGCATCCTTAACCAGAATTTTTTCACGACGGATTTTGATGCTTAATATCTTGTCGAGCTCTTCTGCCGTTGGATTTTCTCCTAACTTCAAAATGGCTTCTCGCTTATATCGATCGATGTATTTGTATACGCCGTCAATAACACCATAGAAACTAGTTGCCGCCGTATTGGGTATATAACTAAATACCACAGGTCTAACATCACTGTCAAGCTTGTCAAGAATTACCCGAGATAGACGTCTTCCAAGCTCCTGGCGCTCATTGTAAATGTCTTTATCACTTCCTCTTGAGAAGTAAATACGTTCGAACGAACATTTTTTCAATTCAGGCGCTGGTGCAATAATCTCTTCTTCACGAATATTGCCTTGGCGGTCGATGATCAACGCACAACCAGGTGTCAGTTCTTTTATTTGTTCGAATTTGCAATTGAATGCGGTCATGATTGCTGGCCGTTCTGAGGCAACAACAAATACTTCATCATCTTGGTAATAAAATGACGGCCTGATTCCTAGATTGTCACGCAATACGAAGGTGTTTCCATCGCCAACCATGCCAACCATATTGTAGCCTCCATCAAGATTTCTAAAGGCACTTCTCAGTACATTCCCAAGATCTAGGTTCGACTTTATTTTGGCTGCTATTTCAATGCCATCAATATTTTCATCTCTGTATTGATGGAATAATCTTTCGTTTTCCTCGTCTAAAAAGTGACCTATTTTTTCAAGAACCGTTACGTTGTCCGAAATCTCCTTTGGATGCTGACCGAGGTTGATTAACAATTCATATAGTTCGTCAACATTGGTAAGGTTGTAATTACCAGCGAGTACTAAAGAACGGCTCATCCAGTTGTTTTGTCTAAAAAACGGATGAATGTCTTCTATACTGTTTTTGCCATGTGTCCCATAACGTAAATGCCCTAACAGAAGCTCTCCTGCATAGGGGAAATTCTTCTTAAACCATTTGGTGTCGTTAACTTTCGATTGATCCAACGCTGCATAGGCCGACATGATTTCTTCAAAGATGTCTAAGAGTGCACTCTTGCTGTTACTTCGCTTCCTTGCGACGTATCTTTTACCAAACTCAGGATTTAACTTAATGGTTGCTAAACCGGCGCCATCTTGCCCTCGGTTTAATTGCTTAGCCATTAATAGTTGCAGTTTTTTTAGCCCATAGAGATGAGAGCCGTACTTGTCCTTGTAAAACTCAAGAGGTTTTAGAAGGCGGATAAATGCTACACCGCATTCGTGCTTTATTGGGTCGCTCATTGTGACGTTTGAGCATACAAATGTAGTACATTATTGTATCGCAAACACCCAACAATTATTCCTTTGTGGAAAACGATGAAATAGCGGAATTGGAGGCTTGTGAATCGTGATGGGTCCTTAGATATCACGAGCGTTTGAGCCAACATTTCGTCAATTAAACTAACTTTGAACCATGCTACATGTATCCATATTGAACGGGCCAAACCTAAATCTGTTGGGAACCAGACAGCCAGATATATATGGTGGTAGATCGTTTGAAGATTTTTTGAGCGAGTTGGAGCGTGAATTTCCACAAGTGAAAATCAAATATGCTCAAACGAATGTTGAAGGAGACCTCGTGTCATTGATTCAATCCCATGGATTCAAATCCGACTATATCATTTTAAATGCTGCCGGCTATACCCATACTTCTGTGGCGATACCAGACGCAGTTGCAGCAATACCAGCTCAAGTTGTTGGAGTGCATGTAAGCAACATTTACCAACGTGAAGAGGTAAGACATATTGATTTGTTTGCGAAGTATTGCGTTGGATGTTTATTTGGTTTCGGCCTTGAGGGCTACAAAATGGCATTAACCTATATTACAAACATAGAAGATGATAAATAGAGTAACAGAGTTACTAAACGTGCGTTATCCAATTATCCAAGCGGGGATGATTTGGTGTAGTGGGTGGAAGCTAGCACATGCAGCTTGTGAAGCCGACATCTTAGGTGTGATAGGGGCAGGGTCGATGTATCCAGACGTACTAAAGTCCCATATTGCAAAGCTTCAGTCAGCCACAAACAAATCGTTTGCAGTGAATGTACCGTTGTTATATCCCAACATAGAAGATGTAATGGATATTATTATTAAGAGCAAGGTCAAATGTGTCATTACTTCGGCTGGTAATCCGGCTATATGGACTCCAAAATTGAAGAAGGAAGGCATAAAGGTTTTACATGTAATTGCGAATACAAAATTTGCGTTAAAAGCGGAATCTGCTGGAGTTGATGCAATTATAGCCGAAGGCTTTGAGGCCGGTGGGCACAATGGAAAGGAAGAAACGACAACACTTTGTTTAATACCAGAAATCGCATCGAAAGTGCAAATACCTGTTATAGCAGCTGGAGGAATTGCCAGTGGTAAGTCAATGGCAGCAGTTATGGCCCTTGGAGCAGAAGGTGTTCAAATTGGTTCTCGTTTTGCCGCATGTGAAGAGTCTAGCGCACACGACAGTTTCAAGCAAGCCATACGCAATGCTCAAGAGGGTGATACAAAACTGATGTTAAAGGATATCGTTCCTGTACGATTATTAAGAAATAAGTTCTTCAATGACCTAGAAGAAGTTTACAACGCCTGTAAAACCAAAGAGGAGAAAATTGAATTGCTTGGACGTGCTCGTGCCAAACAAGGCATGTTTAACGGCGATATGGACGAAGGGGAACTAGAAATTGGGCAAGTAAGCAGCATGATATCAAAGCCTGAAACGGTACAGGATATTGTAGCAGAGATTATTTTAGACTACAACACAACAGTTACGCAAGCGGCCAAACATTTACTCTAACATTTTTGTTGTTTCTTCGCAACTTATTTCACGACATTGGAATACAAACTCCATACTTTTTCAAACGGTTTACGCCTAGCATTTAAACAAACGGAAAACACCCAAATCGCACATAGTGGGTTTTTTATTAATGCCGGTTCGCGTGACGAATTGCCGTCCCAAGTTGGGTTAGCTCATTTACTCGAGCATATGCTTTTTAAAGGAACGAAGAAGCGAAACACCAATCAAGTGCTGAATCGATTGGAAGTGGTTGGTGGCGATTTAAACGCATTTACAACAAAAGACAAAACGGTAGTGCATGCGAGTGTGGTGAAAGACCATTTTGACAGGTGCATTGAACTATTGGTGGATGTTACCTTTAACTCGAGTTTCCCAGAAAAACCACTCGAAAAGGAGAAGAAGGTTGTCTGCGAAGAAATAGATATGTACTTGGATGCTCCTGAGGAACGAATTTTTGACGAGTTTCAAGAAATGTTTTATGCGAGTCACCCCTTGGGCAACAATATTCTGGGGTCTAAAGAGACAGTGACTGGGTTTAACTCTGATAATATCTCTGAATTCGTACATCAGCGTTACTTCAGCAATGAAATTGTTTTGGTTGTTGTAGCACCTATCAAAGCCGAGAAGGTTATTCGCGTGTGCCAAAAGCACATAGATGGGTTGGATATCAAAAGTGGGACTGTACAAAGGCGTAAACCTGAGGCGAGCCCAATTTTCGATGTTGTTAAACATAATGGGTTTTCTCAGGCCCATGTACTTATTGGCAGCGAAGCCTACCCTTTAGATCACGAAAATAGACCAGCATTGATGTTGCTTGCCAACATACTTGGTGGACCTGGGTTAAATTCAATTTTGAACCTCAAATTGCGTGAGAAACACGCCTACACCTATGGTGTAGATTGTAGTTTACAAAGTTTGACTGATTCTGGATTTTTGACGATCTATTATGGTACCGATCAACGAAACCTAAATAGAAGCAGAAAGGCCGTGCTTAGAGAGCTTGAATCCATTCGAAAGCATTTGATTAAACCCAATTTGCTTAAGAATTACAAAACACAATTTAGAGGACAGCTAATAATGGCTGAAGAAAGTAACAGCAGCTTGATGTTTGTTATAGGTAGAAGTCTTTTAGACCTTGGATACGTAGATTCTTTACAGGAGGTTTTAAACAAGATTGATTCAATCACGAGTGAGCAATTGCAAGAAGTTGCAAACGACGTTCTCGCGCCAAGTAAATTAAGCTACTTAACGTATCTTCCTAAACAGGTTTAGAAGGTTTGACCGATTGAGAATAGGAATTGACCCTTTTCTCCAAACTTGCCATTTTGAGTCGCTTTATCTAAACCAAATCCATAGTCGAATCCAAGTAAACCAAACATTGGTAGGTACATTCTTACCCCAACACCTACAGCACGACGTAATTCAAACGGATTGTATTCACGTACCTTGTTCCAAGTGTTCCCGGCTTCAAAATAGGTATAACCATATACCGTCGCATTTGGGTTTAACGATAAAGGGTAGCGCATTTCAATGGAGTATTTGGCGTATAATGGGTCTGCATCATCAGTTCCGCTTCCACCAACACCATCACTTGAGATTTCACCTTCACCATATCCTTTTTGTGGAATGATTTCGGTACCGTAAACTGCCCAAGAACCAAATCCAGAACCACCTACTCTAAATTGTTCAAACGGCGAATAGCCTACGTCTTTATTGTACAGGCCAATAATCCCAGTTTCGAAGTGAGGAACGAATACCAACTTGTCTACTGCGCGCATGTACCAGCTCGCATTAAATTTCCACTTATGGTATTCGACCCATTTGTATTTTTCTTGTGCTGCAATGGTCGTATAGTCCTTTTTAGGGCCAAGTTTCGAGTGCGGTAAGGTCGCTTGCAACGAAAGCGAGAACTGTGATCCACTCTGCGGATATATTGGAGCAGAGGTAGAGTTTCTAGATAGAATGGTGTTGTACGAGAAACTATTTGATATACCATCGGTATAGCCAATCTCAGATGAACCAAATGCTTGCCAGTTTTCAAGTTTATATTTCTGATAACTCAATGAATGACTCCAAGTGAAGAAATCGTCAGGCCATTTTAATAACTTGCCATACACCATAGACGCTCCAGTTGTGTGCAATCGTTGGCGATTTGGGTCATTTTTAACCGTGAAGTTGGCTTGACTCGTTTGTCGTGAGTAGAAAACACTAGCCGTTAAAGAGTTCGGTTTTCTACCTCCTAACCAAGGTTCGGTAAAAGAGAAGTTGTAAGACTGATACGGTAAACCGTTAGACTGCGCACGCACAGTCAATCGCTGACCGTCGCCAGTAGGTATAGGGTTCCAATCTCCTTTTAACATTTTACGCGTCGAGAAGTTGTTTAAACTTAATCCAACAGTTCCTACAAATCCGAAACCACCACCAAAACCACCACTGGCTTCAATTTGATCAGAAGGTTTCTCGACAACTTTATATTCAATGTCAACAGTACCGTTCGCTGGGTTTGGTATTGGGTTTACATCCAATTGCTCAGGATCAAAGTAGGTTAAGGCAGCCAATTCACGCATCGAACGTTGGATATCGGTTCTGCTAAATTTTTGACCAGGTTTTGTTCTTAAAGCTCGTAATATTACGAAGTCACTAGTTTTGTCGTTACCAGTTATGATAACTTTATTGATGGTCGCTTGCTTGCCTTCGTAGATTCTAATCTCTAAATCGATGCTGTCGTTTTCAACATTTGTTTCTACAGGACTTATGTTAAAAAACAAGTAGCCATCATCCATATAAATACTTGAAATATCCAAGCCTGAAGGGTTCATAAACAAACGTGTTTCCAATTTCGCTTGATTAAAAACGTCACCCTTTTTGATATTAAGAATGGTATCAAGCTTGCCTGAAGAGTGTTTTGTGTTGCCCGACCATTCAATTTTTCGGAAATAATACTTTTTCCCTTCTTTAACATGTAAATGCAGGTTAACACGGTTTGCACTTACACGCGCCACACTATCTTTAACCAGTTCTGCATCTCGATAACCAAGTGCCAGGTATAGGCTTTGAATATTTTTCTTTTCTAAATCGTATTCACTCTGAATAAGCTTAGACGAGGCAAAAGGGTTAATCTTACCTTTCTTTTGCTTAGGCTTAATGACTTGCTTTATGCGAATGTCTTTAACACTATCGTTACCCGAAACAAATATTTCTTGGACCTTTACCCGACGACCTTTTTTTACATGAATGCGCAGCATTTTAGAATTGAAGATACTTGTGTCTTCAGCTGCAGCGATGTTCACATTGGCATTGTAAAAGCCTTTTTCAAAGTAATACGCTTCAATTTCTTTACGTGTTTTGTCAATCAAGTTTTCTGTAATGATTTGGCCTCTTTTTAAGGATATTTCATCACGAATGTTTTTTGTTTCTGTTTTGTTTAAACCTCGAATAGAGTACTTGGAAAGTTTAGCGCGTTCTTGAAGTTTAATCAATAGATAAATGGTGTCTGCGCGAACGCCTGTAGTTAGAACCTCAACATTTGAGTATACCTGTTGACGCCAAATAGATTCAATTGCCCGGCTAATATCGTCCCCAGGTATTTTAATACGCTTGTTTCTTGATAAACCAGAGATATGCGCAACGATATTTGGGTCTAAGGTTACAGCGCCACGAACTTGAGTTCCTCCAATGACGTATTCTTTCGGGCTTGCGTAATCAATGTCAATAGGGTCGGTCTTTTCTAATTGAGCGAAAAGTGTACTTGTTGTAAGAAACAACATGCTAACTACGAACAACGATTTCAATACGACTGTGTGGTTATTTAACTTCACTAATTTGTTCTCCTGTTTTTCCAAATCTTCTCTCTCTATTTTGGTAATTTGCAATGGCTTCATGCAAATGTGCTTTCCTGAAATCAGGCCATAAGACATCTGTAAAATAAAATTCGCTGTAGGCCATTTCCCATAACAAATAGTTACTAATACGATGCTCTCCACTGGTTCTAATCATTAGATCAGGGTCAGGGATTTTTTTGGTCGAAAGTGAACCACTGATTAAATCTTCATTGATGTCGTCAATGGATATTTCGCCAGCTTTACACTGTACTGCAATTTTTTTCACTGAATTAACAATGTCCCATTTAGCACTATAGCTAAGTGCTAAGATTAGTGTCATTCGTGTGTTGTTCTTCGTTGTTTCAATGGCCTGCCTTAACTCTTCTTGGCAGTCTAGTGGCAACGTGTCGATTTGACCTATAGTTGTCAAGCGAATTTGATTTTTCATCAATGTCGCCGTTTCTTTTTTTATTGTTTTGACAAGCAAAGTCATCAACGCATTGACCTCAATTTTTGGTCTGTTCCAGTTCTCTGTGGAAAAGGCATACAAAGTCAAATATTCTACACCTAACTCAGCTGCACCTTCCGTGATGTCTTTTACGGATTGAACACCATGTTGGTGTCCGAATATGCGAAACTTGCCTTGGTTTTTTGCCCAACGGCCGTTTCCGTCCATAATGACGGCAATGTGCTTCGGAATCCTATTTTTGTCGAGCGCTATTTCTGTAGACATCTTATTTCCAGATAATTTGTCTTTTGTGTTTAGGCCAACACGTAATAGGTGTAAGTCTGTAAGTCACCGTAAATGCCGAAATGAAATAGAAATCTTTCATTGATGGGTCTCCGCGTTCATCTCCGGCAATACTTAATGGTTCGCCAACACCGTCCACTTCATAACTTCTGTCGGACATGTTTGCGCTTAAGTCGCCGTAATTGTCACGCTGAATCTGAAGATCTGGGTATACCGTGCTTACGTCATCTAGGTAGTCTGTAAATGTTTTTCTCCAAGCTACTTCAAGCCCAATTACCAGGTTTTTGTTGATGTTGTATTTGACCCCACCGCCAAAAGGAATTGCTAGTTGGAGTAAGCCATACTGCTGTTTACTTGTTTGACCTTCAGTGCTCAAATCACGCAACGCTATTGTTTTGTCATTAAACACGGCTTTGGGGTTGTGCCGAAAAACGGTAAGCCCTAAGGTCGCATATGACGAAAAATCTTTACTTAATATTCTAGAGCCAAAAGGAAGGAAATTAAACTCCAAGACGTTGTTTACTTCCCAAATTTCGGATTCGAAACTCAAGTTGCGGAGTCTAAAATCTTCAAAATTCGCATCTGAGCCACTTATTTTAGCATGCACTACAGAGGGTCTATACGACCAATAAGGAGTGAAATTATACCTCACGTGAACGCCTTGAGCAAAGTGGGTTTCGTTCGGAACTATGTTATACGCTAAATCCCCGTGATAATTGCTTCCGCCAATCATAATACCACCTTCCCAGTTTTGAGCTTGAGCATGCAATGAAGCACAGATCAAAAGGCTAAAGAGGATTGTATATTTTTGGGTTTTCACCATTTAGAATTAAAACGTGCTTCACGTTGTTTTGTTACAACAACGCAAAGATATTAATACAATTTTCAGTGTTGGCGATTAGGTGTATAAAAATGACAACAGTTTGAGATTACCGAAAAGCCGGACAAACCTCGCCAGATTTAAGAATTCTATAGGTTAAAGTGATTCCGAAGATGTTGTACAAATCACGTTTAGATTCATCGCCACGAGCGACACCAGCTGCATTCTCATTAGGACTTCTGTCGGCCATTGCCTTACTCATTGCTCCGTATTGTGCCTCAAGGAAAACCAATTCGGCGTAGTCTCCACTTACATCGTCCAAATAATCTGTGAATGTGATACGTGTTGAATATTCCAAACCAAATGTCCAATTTGGGTTCAATTTGAATTTTACGCCAATACCAACCGGAACAGCGAATTGAGTAAGAGAATAACGTTTGATATCATTGTATTCTGTTGTCTCTTGACCCTCTGTGCCTAAAGACTGTAGCTCTATCCAGTCTTCATGGCGACCTTCTAATGTTTCATAGCTTTGATCGTTCGACAAGTTTTGCCAAGAGTTGGGCTCATAGAAAAACTGCGCTTGCGGATTGAATTTAAAAACAGAAATTCCACCAAATATGTAAGGAACCACGCCTCTTTTCTGACCAAATTCAAACGTGTTTAAATTCAAATCAAATGCAGCATGAAAATCCCATAAGTCACTTTCAAAGTGTAGGTTTCTA
>JAIBDD010000018.1 GCA_024679565.1 Bacteroidota bacterium
CCACTTTCATTTCTGTAGATTAGTCCTGCACTGTTGCTCGTTACGGCATGAGCGATTTCATGACCGCAGATATCTATGCTGGTTAATGGTGTATATGAAGTGCCATTTCCATCACCGTAGGTCATTACGCTACCATTCCAAAAAGCGTTTACATAATTGCTTCTATAGTGCACATAGCCTCTAATTTTGGCTCCGTTTCCATCAAAACTATTTCGATTGAAGTTTTGCTTGAAGTAGTCGTAAGTCTTTTCCGCACCAAAGTGTGCATCTCCACCTATTTCGTCGAAATTGGCATTATAATTATTCCAATAATTATCGGTGTCTGTAAAGTCTACAGCAAGACTGTAGTTGGTGCCTTTGTTCATGTCGTACGTTTCAATACCTCCACCTCGACCTGTTTCACGTAGTCGATAATTTCCTGGTGCAGTACTGTCGGTTGTAATGGGTTTAACACCACGATATTTTGTATTTGCAGATCCTTTAACGTCTACAATATGCAAGAGGTCTTCGTCGGCCCATACACTTCCGGTTTCTGCATTAATGAAAATATTTTTCCTCATCAAAGGCTCTTCCGAGTTGATTTCAAATTGGTAACACAACGCCATTTCGTTATTGAAATCCAAGTTTTTTGGCACATACACCAATGCTCCTTTAGGATAATAGGTTGCCGTAGAATCTTCCTTCCAGATCTTCAACATGTTTTCCTCCGACGGGAATTCCCATTTGAACGAAGAAGCGCCACTAACTTGTTTTGCGGCTTGTAATGCCGTTGATTTTTCAATAAGTATTGACGGTGAGGATAATGGAACTCTTAATCGGCCATTAAGGCTTTGAAGTATGTCGTTTTTAAAGTGGCAAACCACGTCGCTGCCAATAATTTTATGGCCGTTCAATGTGTGAATATAGCGGATGTGGGTTTCTCCGAGTAAGTCGGTAATCGTACTACGCAAAACAAAACCGTGTTGTTGGTTGAGGTCGAATGAATTTAACAGATAGGCGTTAATGCCTTTTTCCTTAATCCTATGTTGGTTAAGGTCGGTTGTATGAAAGGAAATACTGTTGTCTGCCTGTATAACGTGCAGTTGTGCAGATGAATAGTTACATATCATCATCACAAGAGAGAACAGAGATACTCTCAATATCGCTGGTAGTGTACGTAATGCGTTTGTCAATTTTCTTTGAAGTATTTTCGAAGATACAAAAGCTTTAACAAAGTGGGAACTGACATGGATACATCTCTGGCTAAGAACGAAAAGCCAATAGTTGAGTTTAGGACCAATGGTTTTATTGAAAATCCTCAATCTTCAATTGCCATGGCAACAGTAGGAGGGATGGCATTAATGTTTGTTACCATCATGATTGGTGCGCCAATTTTTGTTTCAATGGTAGGATTAATTGGTGGTATCTGTTTGGTGTATGGGTATAAGGTTGGCAAGGTAACTTACATGCTTTATTCCGATGGGATAACGCTATTAACTCGACGTTTTATACCTTATTGGATTAGTAAAAAGGAAGGACGTAAGTCTTTTGTTTGGAAAGAGGTGAAATCGTTTAAACACGATTTTGATAAAACTAGAACGGGCCAAGAGTATGAATACATCAAGTTGTTTCTTAAAAAATCTCCAGGGCAAATATGGATAATAAATCAACGGGATAAGTCGGGTTTTGAAACCTTTAGAGATACCTTTTTGCAGCTTGTGGCAATAGAGCGCAGCTCAAGAGATGCCTCCCCGTCTAAAGTGCCTGGCGCAAAACGGATTGGAACGGAAGAGGTAAAGACCCCTGAACCATATTTAGTCCAAAAGCCGAGTTTTTATAAAACGAGAATGGCCAAATTGTTGACGATTCTTTTCGTATTTGTCGCTATTCTTCTGATACTGATTAATATGAATCAAGGTCTTTCTACACGCAACCTATTTAGATTGGAGGTGATCATCGTTCCTGGTATAGTCTATATGATTTACCGCGTATACGTGAAAGAAGACTAGCGGGTAAGTGATGAACTCACCTGTTTGTAGCAGTAAGAAAAGCAGACATAGCAAAAAGCACAACTAAGTCGTTAATTGTAATATGGCAAACGTGAGGTGCAGGCTATTTAAGCTTGACGCAATTTGTATTTACGAGTGAGGTAAAGTGTGAGTAGTAGTAGCATGTTAATAATTATCCAAAAATTGGCGAAATCGGGTTTCGCTTGTAGTAGTCTTTCAGATATAGCAAATTTGTCTGAGAAATGAAAGAGAGAAAACAGGACAGCTTTGTGTCAAGTTTATTTTCAAAGAGTGGCGATGTGTGGAGCGTGGGTGTGGAAGTGCCCATGGAAGTTTCCATGAAATACAAGGGCTCAGGCGATAAAAGAGTGGTTTGTACTTTGAATAATCAAGAAACATATCAATGTGCTTTGATGCCTGCGGGCGACGATAGATATTTTATCAATGTAAATGCTCAATTACAGAAAAAACTACGTTTAGCAGTGGGAGATGAAGTGCATGTTACGATTGTGCCAGACGATAGTAAATATGGATTACCCATGCCTGAAGAGTTACAAGCCATTTTTGATTTAGATCATGCGGGCAACGCCGTTTTCCATGCATTAACACCAGGTAAGCAGCGCACTTTGTTACATTTAGTTGGAAAGCCTAAATCAAGTGAGATTCGAATAAAGAAGGCCATGGTCGTTGTTGATTACCTTAAAGAAGTAAGCGGTAAACTCGATTTCAAACAATTGAATGAAGCGTTTAAACAGGCTAATAATAAATAAGGTCAGGTATTAGCAAGCATAAACTTCTTAGGCGTGTTGCCGAATTTTTTTCGAAACGCTTCAATAAAATGACTTGAGCTGGTGTAGCCAATCTTATCTGCAATTTCAGCAACCTGCCACTGACCTTCGGCCAATAATTTCTTTGATAAGTTTAATCGATATTCTTGAAGGTATTTAAAGGGGGGTAGGCCATATACATTTTTGAAACCAACTTTTAAGTTGTATTCGTTCATGCCAATTTGTTTGGCAAGTTCAGGAAGACTCGGGGGGCTATCCAGGTTGTCAATAAGTATGTTACGCGCATTCTTAATTCTTTCGACATTGTCTTTTTCCTTTAAAAAAGGACAGGCCTCATACAACTGACTTTCTTCAACATCGTATGTGAAGCTCAATAATTCAAGCACCTTAGACCTGTAAAAAACCGATTTTAATAGATTTGGTTCGAGGCTTGGATTTAAGATGCTATCCAATACCAAATCGGTGGCAAAATTGATATCCTTTACGGAATACTCACGAACACCAAATCCTTCAAAACCCAATTGTACCAGACTCTTGCGATCATCAATCAATATTTGATGCACATCTTGTGGTGGTAAAGAAACATAAACTAGTTTGCACGATTGCGCATGAATAATCAAATCAAGTGTTTTGCTTTGGTCGTATATCGTAAAGTATGACCCTTCTGGTAATGGTCGTTGATAATGTTCGGAAAACTGAAAAATGGGGTTCCCTTGTTTGCAGAAAAACAAATGAACGTGATGATTCCCAAGTTTGGTTTCGTAATTCAAAGGTTTCTGATTACAATCAAACGAAATCATTTTTGCGTGTGAGGAATTCAACCTTTCTACGATGCCACTTTTATCGATATTGTTGTTTGTCATATTTGAATCTGTTTTTTGTCATCCCTTGATAACACTAACGTAAACGGTAATTGTTAAATCGTATTTATTTCAACTTTTAGCGATATTATTTTTCCATTCGGCGACAAAAATAACTATTTAATGCGGGCACATTTGCACCACAAATTCAAATTATAGTAAACAGATGAAACGCATTTACGCAGCAGCACTTATTACATTAATGGGCTTTGGCTTAGTCTCAGCTCAAGAGTATACAGATACAGCCATGACCAATGGAAACTCACAAGATGTTTATCTACATTTAAATTCGATGACTAAAACAAGTGTCGAAAGAGACAATTGGGATTTGGCATTTGAGACATCAGGAACAACAGCTTCTGTTTTAATCAATGGTCAAAAAGGCATGAGGCTTTTTACATCACCTTATCTAATCGCTGATTGGGCAACATTTGATACTGCGGGAATGGCCACTTGGGTTGAGTATTTAAACTCAACTTCTTCTTGGTCGAACGGAGCATTTAACCAACAGCTTGAGCAAGGCAATGATTTTGATCTTGGATGGGGAAAATATAACGTGCAAAACCACATCATCACCGGTGACAGTGTTTTCTTACTGCAACTAGAAGACGGTTCGTACAAAAAGATTTATGTAAACGACCTTAATGCCGGTACCTATACTTTTACGTATGCCAACATCGATGGCACGAGTGAAATGAAAAAGGAGGTTACCAAAAACGACATGGGTGATCAAAACTTCGGTTATTATTCCATAGTTGATGAGAAAGTGGTTACAAGAGAGCCTGCAACAACGGATTGGGATTTAGTCTTTACTGAATTTGTTACCCCTATTCCTACAGGTCCTGGAACATTTCAAAACTACCCTGTTACTGGAATTAAAATAAATAAAGGTGTTGAGGTTGCACAACGTGATGGTATAGCGGTTACGAGTGACGACACAACAGGTTTAAACTGGAACATGAATATCACCGAGATAGGTTCGGATTGGAAAAGATTCAACAGAGCGGAAATGAAATATGAGTATGAGAAAGACAGAACGTATTTTGTTAAGCTTGATGGTGGATCTGTTTGGAAAATATACTTCACCAAGTACGAGGGTGGCCCAGCAGGGAATTTCTACTATACGCTAGAAAAAATTGAGACAGGTGCAAGCGTTGAAAACTTGGTTGCTTCTTCTATTTCGGTTTACCCAAATCCAAGTGCAAATCAAACGGTTACTATTGAGTTAACAGCCGGCAACACATTGAAACACGTTAGCGTATTCAATCAAACCATGCAGTTGGTGCAGTCACAAAGTGATGCAACTATCAATACAGCTAACTTACAAGCAGGAATGTACTTTGTCGCTATCGAAACGGTTCAGGGTTCTGCTGTGAAAAGACTTATAATCAAATAGATCATTGCGGTTCGCAATTTTCATTTTCTTTCAACTGGTTCTGTGCACGGTTACTGTGGCACAGAATCAGTTGCGTTTGGAGATTTCTTCGTCTAGAGATAAAGAAGTTGGTGCGTATGCAGAAGTGCTCGTGTCAAAAACAAAATCATTTACACCCAACGATGTTATTACATATGCAGCTGCCAATGAATTTGGCATAGCCAATTTGACCTTACAAAATGGACTGTTCTATGCAAAAGTGGTAGCTGTTGGATACCAAGATCTGATTCAAGAAATCAGGGTTAATGCTTCTTCAACCTATCCTCTCTTTATTGAACCAACAGACGAGATGTTGGGGCAAACTGTTGTGACTGTTCAATCGCGACCTCAATCTTCTACAAAGTCGGTAGAGAAAGTATTGGTGTTGTCCAAAAAGGAGCTTGACAGTCGGTCGGTCTTTAATTTAAAGGATGCGCTTACGCAGCAAATGAATGTCCAAATAAGCAACGACAACTCAACTGGAAGTTCGGTGAGTTTAATGGGTGTTTCTGGGCAGAATGTAAAAATATTAATTGATGGCGTACCTGTAATTGGTCGTCTTGATGGTAACATTGACTTGTCGCAAATCAACATCAACGACATTGAGCGTATTGAAGTGATTGAAGGACCTGTTTCTACCGCTTACGGAAGTAATGCCTTGGCAGGTGTTATTAACGTTATCACAAAGAAAAAGACCTCTACCAGTGGAGAGCTTACACTCGATGGTTACCACGAGACGAACGGTCAAGACAATATCTCCTTGGTGGCCGGAAAACAGATAAAGAAGTACAACCTAAGAGTTGGTGGTAGTCGTAACTTTTTCGGTGGATGGAATCCGACAGATGGGGGGCGATATGATTTGTGGAAACCAAAAGAGCAATACAATGGCAGATTTCAGATCAGCCGTAATGGGACAAAAACACAACTATTGATTAAGTCGGAGTTTTTTACGGAACTGTTATTGAATAAAGGCCGTCCATTACCATCTTACTTTGAAACGGCATTTGATGAGGAGTTTTATACCAAAAGGTTTGATCAAAAAATTCAACTTACGCGTCAATTGGACAGTAATCGGACCTTTTCTGGTTATTTGGCATACAACCATTACAGTAGGGTAAGAAACAAGTTTTTTAAAGACTTGGTTACGCTTCAGTCTCGCCAGGTATTGACAGATGGAGGTGACGACACAACAGCATTTAATGCCATCATGGCTCGAGGTACTTACAATTACTTTGCTCCTAAAAAGCCGTTTAGCTTCCAACTTGGTTATGATGTGATCAGCCAAACAGGGATTGGCTCACGCATAGAAACGGGCACTCAGACGATATCGGACTTTGCGGTTTTTATGACCTCTGAAATTACGATAAAGAAGAAAATAACACTTAAGCCAGGTGTGCGGTTGGCGTACAATACGAGTTACGATGCACCCATCGCTCCAACACTTTCGGCACGATATAAACACAAAGACTACGTGTATCGCGTAAGTTATGGTCGTGGATTTAGAGCCCCTGATTTAAAAGAGTTGTATTTGTCGTTTGTTGATGTGAACCACAATGTGATTGGCAATAAAGATTTGCAAGCCGAAAGGTCGCACAACTTTCAAGCCTCTGCAACAGGATTTCATAAACTGAAAGGATTGCTCATAAGACCTTCAGCCTCGGTTTTTTATAATGATATAACGGATAAAATTACGTTGGCTGGGATCCAAGGAATAGAATATACCTATGTGAATCTCGATAAATTTAGAAGTACGGGAGGGAATGTGCGACTGGGTATAGCTGGAAACAAAACTAAAGTGAACATGGGTTATTCAACAACCTTTGTGACGTCCTATTCTAATAGCAGCGATGGGCGAGAGAGCTCATTTTCGTATAGTGAGTTTAATGGCAACATATCAAGAACTGTAGGGCACTATACGTTCAATTACTTCGTGAAATATAACGGCCCTAGAACCGTGTTTAACATTAATTTAGAAAATGGAGAAGTCACAGAGAGTCGTATCAATCATTACGTATTAAGCGATTTCCAAATGGGACGGAGCTTGGCTAAAAAACGTGTTCAGTTAAATGTTGGGGTTAAGAATGTATTTAATGTTCAAAACGTCAACAACGAGTTACAAACGGGCAGTGTACATACATCTGCACCTGCTGATTTAGCCGTTGGAACTGGCAGAAGTTATTTTATTAAATCCATCATCAGACTAACAAAATGAGAGTAGTATTAGCAGCTTTTCTTGGAATAATACTTCTGACCGGTTGTTTTGAAAAAGATGAACCGATTCAACCATTTCCAAGAGGTGAGGTGGAAGGTATTTCGTTGGAAGTGGGACCAAAATATACACATCAGCTGTACTACAGTTTTGCCCAAAACCAAGTGGTGAAAAGCAATGACCGTGATGCATGGGATTTGGCATTTTCATGCGAGGCCGGCAACAATACGGTATACATGAACACAGGCAATAGCATGTATGGGGCTATTACAGATAAAAACATGATATCTGAAGTAAATGACACTTCAGGGTTAACGTTTAAATGGGATTGGAGCAATGGTAAAGACGATAGTACGGTTTTGTATGATTGGGAAAATCATGGAAAAGTGGCAGTACTTGATTTGGGTTATACCATCGATAATCAACACCGTGGGTATGCAAAAGTCAAGTTCAGTGTGCAAAACGATAGTCTTTTGATTACTTATGGCATGATCGGTCAGCGATTTGAACGGTCGGCAATACTCGGTAAAGACAACTTTTACAACCGGGTTTATTTCTCTTTTTCATCAGATTCAAAAGTGGATATTGAGCCGGTAAAGACGGCGTATGATTTAATTTTCCGTCAGTACATTTATTATTTCGAGGTTGAAGATTTACCGTACAGCGTTGTTGGGGCGTTATCCAATCCCACTAATACGGATGTCATGGCCATTAGTGATAAAGACTTTGCCGACATTACTATAGATGATACGTTAAGCTATTCATTTAGTGAGCAGCAAGATGTTATTGGTTATGATTGGAAAGAATTCAATATCGACGAAGGTGTTTATGTTGTTTATCCGGATAAGAACTTCATCATTCGCACAGCGCTCGGTTTCTATTATAAATTTCATTTTGTTGATTTCTACAATACGTCTGGAGAACGTGGCTACCCCAAGGTAGAGTTTAAGTTGTTGTAAACAGCTATTTCGTTTTTTTATTCCCGACATCTTCCTTAACCTTGAAGCATGGGGTTAGGACGAGCACTTTTTTCTACTAAAAAACTAGCAGTTGCTGTGTTTGTTGTGAGTGCCTTGGCCTTAAGCATTATGAGCAATTGGAACTGCGCCAAGCCATCTGAAGAAGTCGTTCATGCCGATCCTGATGTTTGCCCCAAAAGCTATGAGTCCGATTTAGACGAAGTCGTATTTGACAAAGCGAACAACAACTGCCTGACCTGTCACGATGGGATCGAGCACATCCGGTCATTAAAATCGGAGATGATGCACGAGATATTTGAAAAAGCAGAATTGGCTGGTTACAAGGACAATAGTTGTATCGTTTGTCATGGGGGTAACCCTGAGGCTACAACAGCAAGTTTAGCACACGAAGGGTCAATTGATTTCTTTTTAGCGAAAGAAGGCCCAAAGGCTTTTTATCCTGATCCAGGCAGTCCGTACATCAACCAAAATACCTGCGGTATGTGCCATCAAGAACAGGTAAGTACGCAGTTTACAAGCCTTATGTTTACAGAAGCAGGTAAAATCCAAGGCACCACTTGGGGCTTTGGCGGACTTCAAGGTTACGACCACAACGTCGCCAATCAGGAAGTAGATGAGCTAGAAGTGCATGACCGATTGGGTTCAGATATTTACAAAGAATATATGGCCGAGCTTAAGAAAGCCGAGCCACAGGTTTTTCCCGGTAAAATGACTGCGTTACCAGAGGCGCCAACTGCCGAGCAGGTCAAGGAAAATCCAAAACTGTCTGTTTATACCTACCTCCGCCAAGATTGTCAACGATGCCATACAGGTGTAAAAGGTCATAACGCGAAAGGCGATTATCGGGGGATTGGTTGCAGCAGTTGCCATTCACCATATTCCAACAATGGCTTGTATGAAGGCGACGATCCCACAATCGACAAAACAGAAGCGGGTCATATGTTGGTGCATAGTTTTCAAGCAAGTCGCGATGCCAAAGTGAAGGTGCACGACCAAGAGTATAGTGGTGTTCCAACCAAAACATGCACAGCATGTCACAACCGAGGAAGACGTATTGGCGTAAGCTATGAAGGGTTGATGGAATCTGGCTATCATTCGCCATATATGGGTACAGGCGGAGACCAAGAGAAGATTCATAAGAAGAATTACATCCATCTACAAAGCGACGTGCATTTAAAAAAAGGCATGTTTTGCCAAGATTGCCACACCTCTGGAGATATTCATAGTCTTGGGGATTTGTCGGGCGCCATTCAAGGTGCGGTAGAGATTGAATGCCAAGATTGCCATGGTACGCCCAACCAATATCCATGGGAATTGCCAATTGGCTATGGAGATGAGATTGCTGGAGAAGTACCTCAACAAGGCGATGCCCGAGGCGTCGCAGATGAGTTGCCTACCTATTTGACTTATGGTTCGGTAAACGACAAGCTTGATGGCTATCTGTTAAGTGCAAGAGGGAACCCAATGCCGCATGTGGTGAAACAGGGTGATAAAATTGTGTTGTTCTCTGCGAGCGGTAAAAACATTGAGTTTAGTCCGCTGAAAAAATTAGTGAAGGAAGACGGCCTTTCTAAAGAAGGTAAGGTCGCCATGGTGCAAACAGGTTTGCACATGGAGAAGATGGAGTGTTATGCGTGTCATGCCACGTGGGCACCACAATGTTATGGCTGCCACATCAATGTGGACTACAGCACAGGAAAACAGAAACTGGATTGGGTTGCTGCGGCTAAAACGCAAAACATAAATGGCGAGACTGGCGAAGTGATTAGTCAGCGCGAGAAAAATAGTATAGAAGAGTATCTAATCAATGGAGAGGTAAAAGAGGAGCGAAGCTATTTGAGATGGGAAGATCCTCCTTTGGTAGTGAATGGCGATCACCGTATATCTCCGGCCATACCTGGTTGCCAGACCACAGTTACGGTAAAAGGGGAAGACGGAGAATTGCTGTTAAAAAACCACATCTTTAAAATCAAAAATGCCGAGGGTGCTGGCGAAGAAGGCATCAATGCGATTGATATGAGCCCTGTGCAGCCACACACCATTCAAAAGAAAGCACGGAGTTGCGAGAGCTGCCATACCAATCCGAAGGCCATGGGATATGGTATTGAAAATGGGAGTTTGTACTTCCGGCCAGATTCTAACATTGTAATGGATTTGACCGCTGCGGATGGTCGTGTTATGGCACGTCAAGTTGATACACAGTTTAACCGAATCGAAAATTTAGAACATGATTGGTCGGCTATAATTGATGAAGACGGCAATCAGCTGCAAACTGTTGGGCATCATTTTTCTGGTTCCCGACCCTTAAATAAAGAAGAGTTGATGAAGTTGGATAGGAGGGGTGTGTGCATGAGTTGCCATCAAACTGTTCCAGATCAAAGCATCGCTGTTGATTTGTTAAGCCATGTAGCGAAATATAGCGACATTGAAATAGACAACAATCGACACAATAAGATATTAAATAAATCAACCCGCATTGCAGCCTGGGCACAGGTTTTGGCAGTGGTTCTCAGTCTTATGTTTCTGGTTTGGTTGATTCGCAAAATGCGGAGAAAACGAGCTTAAATTGGCTATTGGCTATTGGCTATTGGCTATTGGCTATTGGCTATTGGCTATTGGCTAACTCCTAATCCCCAGCCCTCAAAACTTCCAACCGACTTGATGCTTTTGTTCGCGTTCTCTTAGCAAACTTAGCAAGCACCTTATTATCACGCGCATGCTTACGGCGCTTGTTTTTATAGATTTCTAATGGTAGCGCGATCTCTCTTTCTGTTTTACAATAGCTTATGGCAAAATCAATTGGTGCAGCGGTTTGAGTGGTTTTTTTCAAACGCTTCAACTGGCGCTTGGTACTAGCTTGAATCCGAGCTACTGCATTTTTATTCACATTTAAGTTCTTCCTGAATACGTCGCTGGTTGAGTAATACTGGACTTTGTTTCCTGTGCTCCGTTTTATTCTTTTAAGGACACTACGTTGCCGACTGGTATACGTGTAATATTTTCTTCCAATGCGATACAGTGAGTCCATTGCCTTATAAACCTTTCGATATCGAGCTTCCAGACCAATTATAGAATCACTAACACCATGTGGAGTAAACGCCGCTTTTCGTTCCAGAAGAATGAGGTCATAGTCATCAACCGCAGCCATTCGTGTAAATATCATACCGTAAAAATGTCCCGTAACCTTACTTATGTATGTCTTTTGCTGACCTATCCCAGCGTTCAGACTATCAATATGAACAGCGAGTTGTGTTTGGAGGCTTTTGACCTTATCAGCAATTTGGCTAATGCTGTCATTGTAAGACTTAAAAACGACTAACAGCGAATCGGCTTTCTCTTGCTTTGGGATTTTGGCCCAACTGCCGGGATTGGTATAATGCCGCCAAAGCAGTCTGCCGTACCGTCTATTGTTATTAGACTTACGCGTTTTTGTACGATTCTTTTTGCTGCGAATTTTTCTGAGGTGTCGATTTCGATGTCTTTCTTTTCGTTTTAGATAGCGCATATAAGACGCGGTATAGTCACGTTGAATGTGTCTTTTGGCGCGATACTTACCCGATAGGTCTCTATATTCTTCCCAAATCAAACTATCGTTTTTATAGGTGTTGCTTAATACGGAGTCACTTAAGGTGATGATACGTTTTAAATACAAACTATCTTCTTTCATGGCCTTCGGGTTATCAACGTATTTCTCCCATTCTTCAAAAAGGTTGTGATAGTGAAATCGGCTTAGTCCGAAGTAATTTTTTTGATTGACCAGTTGAGCGTTTTCTCCATTATTCTTGTCGCGTTCAATTTCGTCAAGCGAAGCGTATGTATTATAAAAGCTATTGGAAGTTGTAGATTGAACGTTTTGGAGTGTGTCTTCAAAATAGTAAAAGGCACTATCCGCGCTAAAATGTGTTGCGTTAAATGCAGTGGCAAATGAGTTAAGCTGACTATTTTCCGGGAAGTGGGTTACCGTGAAGTTATTTTCAGGAGCTAGGAAATAGTAACTCTGTGGCATTTTAACAAAATGTGGTTTGTAAATGAAAGGCTTCACGATGCCTCGTGTGATGCGAGAGGCGAACATTCGGATGATGGTGGTTTTGTAATAGGCCATTGCACCAGCATCCCAGGTGTCATCTACGTTATGCCAATTGCCATTAATCTCAACTTTATTCCATGCATGATCTGGTAGGTAAGTTGTGTCGCATATATCTACAAAGCTGTTCTTCGTATAGCCATCAATCACGATAGCATTTACGCCGCTTTGAAGACATAAGTCTTGGAAAAGATTCGCATAGCCCGAGCACAACGTTTTGCGCCTCCTTAAGACATCTGTGGTCTCTTGATTTTTCGTCTGCCATCTAACAAATCGCTTTGCGTCGTATTTGATATGGTGGGTAATCCAAAAGTGAATGTTCGAAACGCGCTGGCTATCTGATGTGGCATTTTTGTTTATGTTTTGTGCAAGCTTGGTTACATTACCTCTGTTAAAAACGTACGAACGATGCAGGTTGACCTGGCATATAGACGCAAGCCAAGTCAGACAAACAGCCAACAAGAAAAACCATCTTTTCATTTAGTACTTGACGTGTTATAAGGAAGTATAGTTGGGTTATAGTAATTTATATTGAAATGTATAGATGAACCATGTAGCCACTGCAAGCCCGCATGCGATGCTGATGTAAATTATCAGTCTACGTCGTTTTTGGTCTTTTCGAATATCTGCCCATATCTTCTTTCTGATTTTACGTAACTCTTCTGGAGAATAAGTTGGGTACTCAAGCTTAAGCTTTCGTTGAATGTCATAGGCATTCTGTTTTGTTTTTGCATACCGAGATTTGTTACGAAGCAAGTTCCTGTTCGTTTTATCTACCCGGGTATATACGCCAAAACTCATATTGGTATTACGGTTTAGTCGCCTGTAAGTTACAAAAAAAAGCCCCACTTGGGTGAGGCCATTCATCCTTACAATCCCGTTATTTTTTCTTCCTTGGGATATTTTACTGTATATGTGAACGTGATGACTTTCTTTTTATACGGAGCTAGATTGATGTCCCAGGTGGTGAGCCCAGTGTGTTCATTCACCGTTCCACCATCAAGTTTCGTTACTTCAACTTCTATCTCTGCTCTACGTGCGAGTGGAATTTGATCTTCCAATACTAGGTCAATTTCGTTACCGCTATTGTTGCGCAATTCTATTTTATAGGTTGCGGTGTATAGTTTGTGACTTCCGATAATTTGCTTCTTGGTGTTGGACTTAAGCTTAGTTCGTTTTACAGCCAATGATCTGTAACGACCCATTGATACTTCTAAGGTGTCTGATACGATTGAAGGGTCGATTACTGTTCGTCCAACGAAAGTGTTGCCAAAGTATATGTTGGCATTACCAACTAACAAGTCCAAGTTTTCCCAATCGATGATTCTTGCAACAACAAAGGCATCTTTGTCGAGTTTTGGGACCAAGTAGTGTTTAAACGAAGCTTTTAAGTTGTGTTTTTGAACAGTAACAAAGTGTGTTTTTTCATCAGACTTAATGTAGTAAGGCAGATCAATGTCGAACTCTATACTAGAGAAGTTTTGCATTTTTTGACTGTAATCATACGCCATTCCTGCAGTTGGTAATGCCTTGTCTGCAACCTCATCCAGGCTTTCTGCCATATTTATATCACTTGTGGTTCTAACATCTTTTTCTTTAAAATAACGAGTGGCTTTTTTAACCTCTGCTTTCCGGTGCCGGAAGTAGTCAATGTACCAACGCGGTAAAGTTGGTTTGATATTGCTTCGGTTCGGGTTGGCATTAGAGATACGCAAACGTACATTGCTCCAATCTTCACCTGTGTTTTGGTAGACCGCAGCTTTGTAAACCAACTCAATGTCGTCGCCTGCGTCTTTTGCAGTAATATCATACCACGGAGACCAGCCTGCTTGATTAACTTTATAAGATACTTCCACTGAACCTGAAGTTGCTGCAGTTGCTGTAACTGCCACCAATACTTGGTGCTTAGGTTGGTTTGGTGGCGGTTGTGGTAGGTTCGACTTAAACAAACGCAATTCGTAAATGCGTTGGTTCATTTCTGTACTTTTTTTCATCATCTCAGCTTCTTTGAGACTGATTTTTAAGTAGCGATTTGCGAGGTCAATCAGCTTGTTTTCAATAAAAGCCATCGTGCCTTTAAGTAGGTCCAATGAATCTGGTTTCGCTTTCCCGCGCATAAGTGGGTGATTAAGCAACAATCCACGCTCTGTGTCAATTGCTTTCTTCTTTGCCCGCACATTGGCTAAATAATAACTGTGCGTATTTATCGAATCTTGTACCCGTTTAATTTTCTTATCAATTGCGCTTATGGCCTTTGTGTTTTGCTCAACTGGCTCAGGATATATGTATCGGTATTGGACGTCAAGAATGGTGAACTTGCCTTTGCCAGAAGCCTTGATGCTTTGTTGGTTGATGTATGGCGAAACACCTTCGATAACTATGGTGGATGTACCTTTCGGAATGTAAGTAGAGCCTTTACGTGTTACTTGAGCACCTTGCATAAACACGGTGACTTTAGAAATTTTTGATTTAATTACTTTC
Organism: Bacteroidota bacterium; assembly: GCA_024679565.1. Lineage (GTDB taxonomy): Bacteria > Bacteroidota > Bacteroidia > NS11-12g > UBA9320 > UBA987. The sequence continues at coordinate 14,805 of JAIBDD010000018.1, forward strand.
TCGGTATCTGCAGCATGAGATAGAGAAAAAAAAGAGGTGAGTAGGGTGAGAAGGGTTACAATATATTTCATTTCATTTTTCATTTCAGACGTATATACAAACTGAAATGAAATGGTAAACGGGAAATGAAAGTTTATTTAAACTTTTGGTCTTCGGATTAATGTGAAACGCGAATCGATGGGCAAACCTTTGGAACCTTGCGGGTCTGTAAGTCCAATAATTACTTTGTAAGTGCCCGATTGTGAGACATCGAAAGGTAAGTCGATAGACAGTTGGTTATTGTCCAAAATCATCTTGTCTTGTAATCCATCTTGCAAATCATAAACCATAATCACGGCATGAAGGCTGTCTTGATTATGCGTAATGTTGAAAATGTAGTCGTAGTTTTTTTCTGCCGGGAATTCGTACATGATAAAATTGCCTGACTTAAAAGTGAGGTCATGGCTAATAACAAACTTCCATTTAACGGCAGGGTTAATCTCAACACCTTGAGCGTGTGCACCAAAGGATAGTGTGATAAGGCATACGAGTAAACCTAATTTTGAGAAAATGTGCATATAGAAATAATACGTTAAATCGGCTTAATTGTTTTGAGCTTTCTCAATTCATTAAACTTTTTCATTTGGCTAACGAACGAATGACATATCGTAAAGTAATCGTAACCAACAGTCGTATGCTTACTAGATGCAAAAGCTTCATTTTGGTTTTCCATCTTTTTCTCCATAGCGTAAACTTACAAAACATATTCACTCAAACCATGTCATTTCGCACAATATGAGCTATATCATTGGCATTCAACGAGAAATATTTTATTTCATTAAAATGGGATATAAATTTGTGCAATGAAATTTCGAGTACTATTTATTGCTTTGGGCGCAGCCTTTATATTAACTTCATGTGGCGAAAGTGCGCATCAAAAAAAGGCACGTACTGAACACGACCATTTAAATCGTCAAATTAATCATTCAGGTCCTGAGTATACGGCAAAATACATTTGCCCGATGCATTGTGAGGGAAGCGGGTCAGATACAACGGGTATTTGCCCTACCTGCAAAATGGACTATGTGGAGAATGGGAAAGACTAAACGACTAGAATCTAAGTCCTAGGCAAAATCCGAATCCTTTTACACGAACCTCTTCGTAATAGGTTGCGTTAGTCCCAAATACACTGGCTTCGATTGCTAGATCGTTATTTTTAAGTACGGCATAAGAAGCAATAAAGTTGTTTTCGGACTGCATACGCACAAATTCATCGCCGGCTAATCTTCCTTCCCACGCCAGTGCAAGTCGTTTTGTTGGTTGTAACCTGAAACCAATAACGCCTTCAACAAATGTTTTACCCGAATACTGTTCTCCCACCAACCCAGCACTCATGTTGTACACCAATGTACCCTTAGGATTTGTTTGAAAGCCAAACAGCTGAAGGTCTACTGTTTGATATTGATCTTCTTTGGTTACTCCTTCTTCAATCAATGAAGTTACTCGAATAGAGCTATAAAAAGCAGCCAGTTTTATTTGTACTTCTGGTACGAAAAAAGAGACTTGTCCGCTTGAAGTTGTTTGTCGGTATAATAAATTTATTGCTGCGAACTTATAATTTGAATCAGCACGTTTTTTTTCTAACCAGAGTATCGGGTCGGCATTAGACCAAAGCTCAGCGTAATAGCTATAGTCATCATAATTATTATCATCGTTGTAATACGAATCGTCGTCATCTGAGTCGTCATAGTAAGAATCGTCACTACCTGAGTTGCTGCTGTTTTTTGTGTCGGTGTGTCGGTCGGAAGCGTCTTTTATTTGGTCTACGATTTGACTTTGTGCATTCAAGCTAAATACCACCAGTATAAGGAACGTTACATAATACTTCATAATTGGATTGTTGGGTCAACCCAGTTAATACAAACGTTGTTCCGTTGTCCGGTTCCTTGACTTTTGTTACTTAGGGGTGTTGTTTTGCTTAAAAAAGTAGTCTTAGTTGTCTTATTCTTTAAACAAAGCGAGTGCTCTATGAATTGCGATTTGCTATTGCGTCAGTTAGCTGTATGTATAGTTTAGACAGTTCTTTGTCGGTCTTTATTAAGGCCAAATGTTTCTCGATGGTAGGCTGGTCACCGCGTTTTGCTGGACCCGTTTGAGCTTCGGCAGGAGGAAGGTTCTGAATTTTTAGGGCAGTTTCTTTAATGATGGGTTTAAGCACATTAAAATCAAGACCACTGTCTTCAAGTAGCCGGGCAGATTCAGTGTATAAGTAATTTACAAAGTTATTAGCTAAAACAGCAGAAAGGTGATACTTGAGTCGTGTTTCCGAATCGGCTGTTAACACATAATAAGATAAACTCTTTGCAAGTGTATGCAGTATGATTAACGTTTCTGGATTAGAGGCTTCCAATAAAAACGGGATACCTTGAACATCAAGATGCCGTTCTTTTGAGAAGGATTGTAACGGATAGAATACGCCTGTGTTTGGTCCAATCGATGATAATGCGTTTAAGCCTACCGATCCACAAGTATGCACAACCACACAGTCGGATGGTGGAAGTTGCTTCGCTATAGGTTCAATTTGATTGTCTGAAACGCAAATGATGCACACGTCAACAGTTTGGTCCATCAACTTAATATCGTCAGTGTAATCACATGAAAACGCTTGTGCTAAAGCTTTAGCATTGTCGACATTTTTGCTAATTATTTGGACAATGTCGTGCCCAATAGTGTTCATGGCATGCGACAGATGTGTTGCCACATTCCCCGAACCAATAAACCCTATTTTTAATTTCATTTCCTATTTTCCTTCAGTCGACGTCTTATGGCCATAAAGAACCCAAGCAACATAATTATTGTACCTGTCCAAAGCAAGTTGATGTAAGGAAAGGCTATCGCTTTCATCACGATGTAACGTTGTGGTTGGATGTCTGTTTCTAATTCATGTGTCAATACACCGTCTACCTCTTTTGGTGAATAGTTGAATCGAATTCGAGCCAACTCTGCAATAGAGAAGATATTATAGTAACTCTGTCCATCTTTTACCCCAAAAACAGGTCTGGCAATTACTGAACTGTCTCCAGTGATTACTTTAACCCGGGCAATATGCAAATCGTGTCCTGCCAATTGTTGACTAATGGTGTCACCAAGTGTTCGGTCAACTCCCTCTAAAATAACGAGAGATTTATTAATAACCATAGTGTCTCCAATTGCCATGGCATGTTTGCCGTCTTCTTCCCACTCACCTTCGCCTGATTTAGGTACGAGAGAAACGTGGGTATAGATATCACGGGTGAGGTAATGTCGTGTATCAGGATTAGGCATTAAGCCCTGATTTTCATTGTATTGCGCGTTTGGATATAGTGAGAACTCTTCGTTTCGTGCAGTGTCAAAGTAGTGCACTTCATAAAACGTATTCGGGCCAATGGTCGTATCGCCTTTGTAGGTTACCACATATTGCGACATTTTAAAAGGCTTGTCTTTGTATAACAAGATGTTTTCGCGGTTCTCTGCATCGCTAAAGTTTTCTCCGTAGGAGTATAGCCGATTCTCAGAGATGACTTGTTTTTTAGCCGAGCTGACAAGTACACCAATCATCATTAAACCAAAGCCAATATGTGCCAAAGAGGCACCAGACAATTTCCACTTAAACCGTAAAGCTTTGTAGATAAACCATGCATTTCCAGTTACTGCAAAGGTAGAAGCAAACAAAAACAGGATTAATAAAAAGCCATCCGAGAAGGTCAATTTAAATACAGGCATTAACGCAAACGATAACACAAGAGATGCCCCTGTTATTATTAATAAGTTACGGCCAATGGCTTTTTTACTTGTCTTCCTGTATGCAAAAAATTGAGTTATACCGGTTAGTAACGCTATAATTACCGCAATCGGTAGTTGCCATGTATTGTAGTGTCGTATAATTTCAATTGGCTGAGCAACATTTCCGTCTGCCATGTTTTTAAAAACCTCTGCATTGGTCAAGTTGTACAAGGGTTCGAACAAAAAGCTAAGTGCCGACGTGATTTTGTTAAATACGGGGATACTCGTAGTGCTGAAAACTTGTATAGCTGATAGTAACAGTACTAGTGAACCCACAAACATCCAAAACTCGCGGCTATAGGTACTCTCTTCCTTTTTGTTGAGCGGAAGGTGCATATTGAAATTCTGTACGAAGGCAACAGCAGAACCAATAATGAAGATTAGATTCAGCCAAACAATGAACCTGCCAAACGCCACATTGATAATAAAAAGAACAACCATGGTTGCTAGGTAAAGCCACCTTGCACGATCGTATTTAAACGATACCATCACAGGTAACAAAACAAACATCATTAAGAAAACGAGTAATTGCCGCGACAGCCCTAAGTCGGTAAACGAATGCACAGAGGTATCGCCAAGTACACCACTTCTGGTGAGGAACGTGGCATATAGCACCAAAATGAATGTGCCTAATATTAAAAGGTAAGACAGAATTAATGAAGAGCCAGTGATGCGATTGATTAACATTACATGTACGCCTGCAATTAAAACTACCCAAGGTATTAAGGAAGCGTTTTCTACCGGATCCCATGCCCAATAACCGCCAAAGCTTAATGATTCGTAAGCCCAAACACCACCCATGATAATGCCGGCACCAAGAACCATTACTGATATGAGTGCCCATGGTAAGGCTGGCTTCATCCATTCCTTGTATTTACGTGTCCATAATCCAGCTACGGCATAAGCAAATGGAATAATCGTGGTTGCAAAACCGAAGAACAATGTTGGCGGGTGAATCACCATCCAGTAGTTCTGTAGCAACGGGTTTAATCCGGTTCCATTCAGTACCACTTGCATGTAATCTGCTTTCGCTATGCCTTGCATGGCCAATACTGGAAGTTGCAATACTGATGGGTCGGCTTCACGAAGCAGAATGAATGGACTGCTGCCAAATTTATAGTCAGCGATAAAAGGTATTTCTATACCTAAAAGCATAGAACTCAATACGGCTTGAGACAACAGAATGATTGCCACAACAGGGCTTTGCCACTGACTCGGCTTTAACATTATGGCCATGCCTAACACGGCTTCCCAGAATAACCAAAGCAAGAAACTTCCTTCTTGTCCCTCCCAAAAACAACTAATCATATAATGTGTTGGAAGCTCCAACGACGAATGTTGCCAAGCGTATTGGTATTCGAAATAGTGGTTATAAATAATGTAAAAGAGCGAAGCAATGATGCCCATTACACTGATAAAGTGCACATGAAATGTAGTTTTAGCTATTAGCTTATGCATCGGGTTGTTAGACCTTACATGCAGTGCGAAAGCAAAAGCACCGAACAAAGCGGTTATAAAACTTAATACAACAAAGAGGTGTCCTAGGTTGCCAGGTATTAGGTGTTCCCCATTAAACGTAGTCGTTTCCATTAAATGTCTTGGATTTCGTTTTCGTACTTACTTGGACATTTGGTTTGGAAGTCGGTTGCGACAAACTCATCGCTACCCTTAGCATGTCCTATTAGCTTTATTTCTTCCGCGCGCTCGAAGTCAAATGGTTTTTCTTTGAGGCAAATAACTCGGCGTATCTCGCCGTTGTCATCTTTGCCGTAAAAAACGAATTTTTCTGGGTCCACTTCTGCGTCGTATTCAATGCCCTTTTCCTTTACTAAGGAGGTTTTGACATGAAAACTTTTATCTGGGTTTTCTGCAGCTTCTTTAAAAGAGACTGTGGTACTCGCATCACCATAAGTGCCTAAAATGGCAGCAATGCCAACAGCGATGATTACCAACAGAACAATGTGTTTACTTTTCACGCTCTTCGTTCTAATTTTTTTACTCGTTTATCCATTCTTCTCAGGTAAATAAACAACAGGATAAAAAGGATAACCAATACGGCGGCAACAACGTAATACTTTCCAGATCTAAAAAAGAAATCTTGATCTTCTTGCTGCTGTGCAAACACGGTGATGTTTAAACACAAGAAGGCAATACAAGTAAATATGTGTTTTAACCGTACCATTCTTCGTCTTGTTTAATGAGTTTATCTACGCGAACAGTTAGTTGTGATATCCATGTGCCAACCAAAATCCATCCCAACACTGCAGGGTAGAATACTTTTCGCAAATTGTTATCTAAATCATAGGTGTTAAATCCAACACTATCTCCAGCACCAGGGTGTAATGAAAACTCAGCCATTCTAGGCAAAACAATAATCAAAACAATAAATATTGGGAAGGCAAATATGTTGTATACGGCAGAAATTCTGCCTACTAAGTTTTCATCTTCTAAGGAGCTCCTTAAAATTTGGTATGCGATATACATCAATACTGCCACTGCAGCCCCATTAAGTTTAGGGTCGTTTGTCCATGGTGTGCCCCATGTGTAATTTGCCCAAAACATACCCGTTGCTATGCCCATGATGCCAAAGAGTAACCCAACTTTAGCAAAGCCATTTGCCCAAATGTCGTCAGAGACACTTCTGGTTCTAAGGTACTTGATGGAGAATATGAATGATACAAGTAACATCGCCATCATAGCAAACCACATAGGTACATGAAAGTTAAGGTTGCGTATCGTTTCGTTGAGTATATATCGGTATGGGAAAGAGAAATAGGACAACTGCATTTTATACGGTGGTTCTCCTTGGTTAACCAACTGACGTAATCCATTGTCTTTGTCTGGCCTAAAATCGACATGTATCATGTCGGGGCCTAAGAAAATTCCGTGGTGTTTGTCTTCAATGACAACACTTCCTGTTTGAGAGTATGCACTGTCAACTATTAAGTCGATCGGGCGGAAATAACAACGGATATGATTGTCGTCAATTATGTCGGCAAGATTGGCTCTGTTAAATGTATTGCCGAGTTTAACCCAAACGGTTAATTCGTTCTTCTGGTTTTTGCCTTTGTCAAGTTTGGTGAATGATGTGTTGTATCCTTCTATGTCGATTTCGAAATCGTAACGACCATCAACATGAGATGGTGATACACGTACCACACCAGGACCAACCTTGGTCATTGTACCAATAACGATGCTGTAAATAACCAGCAAAGCGCCAAGGTATTTCCACCAATTCTTTTTGAAAGGAAACGTGCTCATTCGACGGGCAAAGATAGTGTATTCGCATAAACAGACTATTCTTGCCTTAAATTAAAACAGCATCATTTCGGTCATTAATTTTTGACACATTTTGTCATGAAAAAAACGCCTTAATTCATTGACAATGCTCTACAACTAAGAACCGCCATTTTGGCTAAAAGGCACTATGACGACGAAGTTAGGGTTGTGGCTGAATATCCTTCCCTCAAGACTGAATCTCCTAGCGCAGGTTAGGTTGGTGCTATTTAGTCAGGGTCTTGGGCGTCAAAAGCCATATTGCGCTTCCCGTTGATATACTGAGAAACAAAGGCATCATCGATTCCTATCGTTTTAATCTCATCACCAAATTTGATGGCTTGGTTTAAATTCTTGAAATAACCTATGACATAACGTTTTCCGCCATCCTGCTTTTCTGCACGTACCGTGCGAATTCGGCTATTAAATTCTTCTAATTGCAACAATTCGAAATAACCAATTTGAACTGCGTACACCGTTCCGTCAGGCACTTTCGTTGAGCCAGCAGCAAGTAGATTACGGTATTTCTTGTTTATCACGTTTAGCGTGTCTTGCATTCTTTTCAGCTTTGCATTTTGCTGATCTAGCTGCTCTGTTAACTCAATAATGATTTGATCGCGATTGTCGATTTCAAGCTTTGTTTTTTCTTTAGACTTTTTGTAAGTAATCGGATTTTTCTTGTATTGCTTGAGTTCTTTTTTGAGTCTCTTTTTTTCCGCTTTAGATAATTTCTGTGCTAGAGCACTATTTATGGTGAAAATCGAAAGAACTAAAACTGCAAATATTTTGATCAGATTCATGTGGGGTGTTGTGTGTAGATGCGCAATATTATTGAGGAAATCTATGTTTATGAACTTTGAGCGTGAATTGTTATTAAACACCGTGAAAATCCCTCCAGAATTCTGCACACTTTTTTAGAAAACGATGGGAGTTGGTTGGTTGTTCCTAAAGCCGAAAATTGTACCAACACATTCGCAGAATCCATGCAATAGGGTTAAATTTGCGCCGTCTAAAAAGGGTATAATTATGGAATTCAGAATTGAGAAAGACAGCATTGGAGAGGTGCAAGTCGCAGCCGACAAATATTGGGGTGCTCAAACGCAACGATCGTTAGAAAACTTTAAAATTGGCAACCAAAAAATGCCAATCGAAATAATAAAGGCATTCGCTGTGTTGAAAAAATGCGCTGCTCAGACAAATGCCGACCTTGGCGTTCTTCCACAAGAAAAAGCAGACTTAATTGCGGCCGTTTGTGACGAAATTTCTGCAGGTCAATTGAATGACCAATTTCCACTAGTGATATGGCAAACAGGCTCAGGTACTCAATCTAACATGAATGTTAATGAGGTGATTGCCAATAGAGCACATGTGTTGGCTGGAGGTAAATTGTCTGATAAAGACAAAGTGCTTCACCCAAATGACGACGTAAATAAATCTCAAAGTAGCAACGATACGTTTCCAACGGCTATGACCATTGCTGTTTATCAGCAAATGGTTGATTTTGCTATACCCGGTTTACAGGTATTAAAAGATACGTTTAAAAAGAAAGCCAGAGATTTTAGAGAAGTTGTAAAAATTGGTCGGACGCATTTTATGGATGCAACTCCGCTTACGCTTGGACAAGAGTTCTCTGCCTACCACCGTCAATTGGTTTTAAGTATTGAAGCCATAGAAAAGGGGATGGAAACCGCCTCAGAATTGGCATTAGGTGGAACGGCTGTAGGTACTGGTTTGAATACACCAAAAGGCTATGCCGAATTGGTGGCAACTAAAATCGCTAAAGAAACAGAATTACCATTGATAACTGCCGTGAACAAGTTTGAAGCATTGGCGGCTCACGACGCAATGGTAGAATTACATGGTTCATTAAAGAGAGCTGCTGTGAGCTTGATGAAGATCGGAAACGACATCAGAATGCTTAGCAGTGGGCCACGTAGTGGCATTGGTGAGATAATAATCCCAGCTAACGAGCCTGGTTCAAGTATTATGCCTGGTAAGGTTAATCCAACACAATGCGAAGCATTAACAATGGTTTGTGCTCAAGTTATGGGTAACGATGTAGCCGTTACCGTTGGCGGTAGTAATGGGCATTTCGAATTGAATGTGTTTAAACCATTAATCGCAGCCAACTTGTTACAATCAGCACGTATTTTAGGACAAGCATGTTTGAGTTTTAACGACAATTGTGTGCAAGGGATTGAGCCTAATTATACTGAAATCAAGAACAAACTAGAGAATTCATTAATGCTTGTAACGGCATTAAATATGCATATCGGATACGACAATGCGGCGAAAATTGCAAAGAAGGCTCACGCCGATAATACCACATTAAAAGCCGCAGCACTTGCTTTAGAGTTGCTAACTGAAGCGCAATTCGACGCCTGGGTGAAGCCTGAGGATATGGTCGGCGACGCAGACGTGTATTAGATTACGAGAATTCGGATAATTAGAGTTCGGGCAACCTTTTCGTAAAACTTGTGTCTTAATGCTATACCCATTCGGTTGGCTTTCGGGTATTTCGTTTATTTAATCTAACTTGAACTATGACCCATTTAAAGCAAATTCTTGCTGTTGCTTTCTTGGTTTATAAGCCATTTTGATTCGTACAGGTGTTGGTCAGTGCCAAAGTAAATTTGTAAGAGTGTAGTGCAACGAAATTTGATTTATTTGTGTCAAATAAGTGTAACCAAGAAAAGATATATGTCAAGATTTTCACGTATTGCGTCATTAGCGTTGACCATTGGATTGTTCTTATCCACTGGCTTAATAGCAAACGCAGGTCATGTTTCTTCAAATGAAATTACATATCGGTGGATTGATACGCTGACTTATGAAGTGGATTTTGTGTTCTATCGCTCCTGTGCTGGGGTTACGTTTAATAATCCAACTTCGGCTGCCTTTGCCGTTTGTCAGACGTCAGGAAGCAAGGTCAATATGTCTTTGAAGCTTGTTTCTATAAAAGAGTTGCAAACGTTATGTGACACCTTAGGGCCTAATTGTTCTGGGAAAAATAAAACACGCAGTGGCGATGGGGTAGAGGTGCAAGTGTATAGAGATACCGTTGACTTTAGAATGGCTAAATACGCCAATCTGATTAAATCTGGGTGCAATGATATTAGGTTCGAGGTGGGTCTTTGTTGCCGGAACTCTTCACAAACAACCGGGGCAGCAAACAAAAACCTGTTTAATTATGCCGTGCTAAGTTTAAAAGACGGAGGGAGAAATTCGTCGCCTGAGTTTGCACTTCCACCGATACCAAACTTCCTTTGTAATCAACCGGTATTTTACTCCGTTGGCACAATCGATACGCTTGATGGGGACTCTCTGTCATATGCAATTATTCAGCCAAAAAGTGCCATTAACAGCACGATAACAACGTCGGTTCCTCCATTTACAAGTTACTACCCAGGAACACTTAAATATCCATATAATAACCCAAACTCAATTCCACCAATTGGTTTTCATTTTAATAACGAAACAGGTCAACTCATTTTTACCCCAACCAAATGTGACGAACACACGACTATGGTTTTTGAAATCCGTGAATGGAGGAAGGACGCTAACGGAAAGTATCAAAACATAGGTCTGGTGCGCAGAGATATGATGTATTCCGTAGTATTGGGGAAAAGAAATAATCCACCCGTACTTACAAGTGCAAGAAATTATTCGGTATGTGAAGGGGCATCGCTTTGTGTAAACTTTACAACACAGGACCAAGTAAAGGTACCACCTCCTCCTCAACCAAAACCAGATCCAGACACCACAAAAATTTCTTGGAATCGAGGAATACCGGATGGAACATTTAGTATCATCAATGATACGGCACTCAACCAAATTGGAAGGTTTTGTTGGGCGCCAAAGGAGGGTGCTGCACGTAGTTTACCATACCAATTTGACATTAAAATCAAAGACAACAATTGCCCTGTAAATGCTATTTCCTATTATGCCATACAAATCCTAGTAAAGCCACGTGCAAAGGCTATCGTAACTGTAGATTCGTTAGGTTGTGGTCAATATGCGGTAGAAAGCATAATTGATTCTGCAACAACAAAAATCCCAACATACCAATGGGCGTTATTGGATACACAGGGGAATTTGCTTACAAACAGGAAAGCACCAACATTTGGATCGTCGCAGTCTATTTTATCAATAAAAAATAGGGATACAATTCAGTTCAAAACGAAGGGAACTTATATTATCCGACATATCATCGATAATAGAGAAAAATGTCCTACCGAATCGTATGATACGCTTGTAATCGGCGACCTTCTTGAAGTTTTGATCTCTGACCAAATGGATACGTTTGTTTGTCAAGGTACTTCCAAAACTCTGGAAGCGCGGTTGAAAAATGAATCAGGTAAGGTGCGTTATGCCTGGTCTACTGCAGATTCGACGCAAACGATTAGCTATGTGCTCCCAGATTCGGTGCAGCTTGATACGCTATCCATTGTGGTATCTGATGCTACAGGTTGCAAAGCTTCGGATCAGGTTCAAGTCATAAATAGACCTCGTCCAGTGATCGATCCAATATCTAATCAAGAAATATGTGTTGGCAATTCAATCAAGATTAAACCAACTGGAAACCTTGCGTTTTGGAACGACCCAAGAGACAAAGACACAACAATTTTTGAACAAGGGTCACGTTTAAAATTTATCCTTATTGAACAGGGAAAATCAGGAGTTTTAGATACGACTTTCACGATTCGAAAGGCTACAGCTTATCAAGTCATCACTACAGATAGTCTAGGATGTGCAGATACAACAAACTTTTTATTGACGCACCCAGCGTTAAAAATATCTTTCCAAGGATTCCAGGATTTATGCTGGGATGAAGGAATCGTTGACCTTAAATCGTTGTCACGCGTTACTCCTATCGACGGTATATGGAAGGCAATAGATTCATCAGGTTTTGCATCGGCTACTGGTATTAATTCAGCGCTTAGTGGCGACACTTTGAACGTTGATACTTTAAACACCTTACTTACGCCACGTCCTGTGGAAGGAAGCAGCGAAAGATACCTCATGCGGTATTATCACGATCGGTCTGGTTGTGAAACATTTCGTGATACTACGCTTGCTATTCGCGGATTGCCAGAACCTAAGATAGATCGTAAGCTTTTGTCAAAACATTCAAGTGCTGAACCATTTACTTTCTGTAAGGACGATGCAGATATTCAGCTAAGCGCTAATTACAATGGAGGGTTTTATTATAGCCAACAACCGACTGCTTTGGATAGGTCTATTTTTAAACCATCAGAGTCTGCAAGCCTAGATAACGTTTTCGAAATCTCCTACCTATATGCTGATATTTACGGTTGCCAGGGTGGTGATACCGTTCAAGTTGTTGTTAATAAGCTTAACGACAAGTTAAATGTTAGTCCACAAGACACAGCACTTAGCTGGTATAGCGACAACATGGTGCAATGGGTGTTGGCTGCACCAAAGTTTGGTAGAGGGGTAAAGTGGGAAGCCTTAGACGGAGGGTCTCTAGATAACGACTCAGCGTTGACAACCCGTTACAGGTATACAACAGATAAGGAGGTTACGACCAAACTAAGAGTTAAAGGAGCCTCAGATGAGTCAGGTAATGCGTGTCCTGCGTCAACCAATGAAATTGGCATCCTTGTTCACCGTACACCATGTATTGACTTTAACATGGATGTAGACTTGTCTGCGAAAACATTAAAACTGACGCCTACCATTGATTCTTTAGCTTCATACCAATGGACAGTTAAGGACTCTACAAAGTTTGACGTTGTTTCCACTTTTAACGTTGCTGCGATTTCAGATACGCTAATCAATGTCCACTTACAAACGCACAATAAAGGAGGTGATAATTGTTATACCGACAAGGTCATCAATTTGAAGAATGGCTCAATCAAAGCGGTTGATTTACATGAAATTGTTTTATACCCAAATCCGGTTAACAGTGGTTTTTCTATACTGATGAAAAAAGAAGGTTCGATTAACGACATTAGGTTGTACAGTTCGATTGGAAGCGAAGTGTCGAATTTTATGACAGATGAGAACTACGTTGATTGCTCAAATCTTTCAAGTGGAATTTATTCAGTTGTTTTTACAATTGACAATGAAGTGTATGTGACCAAGTTTGTGAAGATTGATGATTAGGATTATCGATTCTCACTATTCAATTAAACAGTAAGAATTAAAAACTAATAATTCTTACGTTTTCTGCTTTTCTTTCTTAGCCGAAGGAAACAATAAATTGTTTAATATTAAACGGTAACCCGGAGAATTTGGATGCAAAGAAAGGTCGGTTGGTGGCTCATCAACCAAGTGTCTATAATCCTCTGGATCGTGCCCACCATAAAATGTCCAAGTTCCTTTGCCCATAGTTCCATGTAAATAGCGCACCTCGTTAAGCGCCTTGTTTTCACCCATGATAATGGTGCTACTCTTTACCACTTCTTTTTTAAACGCAGTAGTTTGCCCCATAAACCCTTTTATCACTTTTTCGTGGTTTTGAGTTAGAATGGTTGGAACAACATCCCACTTCGCAGAGAATTCATTTAAGACAAATACATCGTTGGCCTCAGTCACATTTCTGGTCGCTGGATTAACATCAATATTTGAATATTCGTACACATACGGGTTGCGTTCCAATTGGATTTTTTCGAAGGCAAACGTCTTGCTAAAGTCAAGTTTAGATTGTGCTTGTGGGTCTGCCGCATCACCGTCATACATATCAGAGCAAATGTCAACGTCATCTGCAGCTAGCGCTATGTCGTAGCTATCTGTTGCAGAACACATCGCGAATAAGAACCCACCGCCAAGGGTAAAGTCTCTTATTTTTTTGGCAACGGCACGTTTGAGTTCCGAAACTTTTTCATAACCGTGTTTGGCAGCCATTTCTTCAGCTTCTTTTACTTGTGCTTTATACCAAGGGGCATTACGATAGTGTGCGTAGAACTTGCCATATTGACCAGTGAAGTCTTCATGGTGAAGGTGTAACCAATCGTACAGGGGCAAATCGCCGGTGAGTACTTCGTCGTCAAATACCTTCTCGTATGGTATTTCGGCATATTCTAACACCATGGTTACAGCATCGTCCCAAGGTTGTGCGGATGTTGGTGTGTATACGGCTATTTTAGGAGCGGTAAGTAGTTTAACAATGCTAGCATTAACAACTGGGTTTTCAATTTCGTCTCTTATGGTCTGTGCTTGGCTGTTCGAAATCTTTTTATAACCAACTCCTCGCAGGAGGCAAAGCTTCTCAAAATCTTCATAATATGCCGTCATAAAAGCCCCACCTTTATAATTTAGCAACCATTCAACTTCTTTGTCAAATTCTAAAACTGAATATGCGATTCCGTATGCTTTGAGGTGGTCTTTTTGAGAATCATCCATCGGAATAAGTAAATATTCAGCCTGAGCTGCGATGCCAATGAATACGAACAATATGATGGAAAGGAGTTTCTTCATGTTTTTATGCCAATGTTAAGTCAGCTACTTTAGTCCCAATAAAAACGAGTAATAAGCCAACTATATTACTTATCAATACATATGTAATCAATTGGGTAAATGCGCCCGCATTAAATAGTTTTAGCCCGTCTAAGCCAAAACTTGAAAATGTGGTAAATCCCCCTAAAAAACCAATCAACCAAAAGGCATTTAGGTTGGTGCTTTTACTCAAGTATTGCCATAAGATGCCGATTAAAAAACAGCCTAGTAAATTGACAGTTAATGTGGACCAAGGAAAGGTATTTTCTGATTTCGTATTAACTAAGACCGATAGTCCGTAACGAAATATTGCGCCTAAGCCGCCACCTAATCCTACCCACAAAACCGTCATGCTATTCATAATAGGTGTATTTGTACCATACTTCGCGTTCTAGAGCCCCAAATTTATTGTAATAAAATGTTTTTGTAGGTAAACTGTCTTTCGTATAGTAAAATTCGGCTACCAAATCGGTTAATTCACTTTTCGTTTTTATGATTTGATCTTTGTTGTTGTATTCATACTTTGTTATGTTGTCATTGTCATAACCCAAAAAGTATATGAATTCTGAACGGATTAATCTCCCTTTTTGATCATACCTGTTGGTAAGCATGTTTACAGGTTTATTGGTTGTCGCGTTTGTTGTATTAGACTTGAGAAGCTTGCTGTTGCCATAGGTATATTTGGTCATAAAATAGGTGGTGTCAGTGCCACTTACTTCTGCGGCATACATTGAGTCAGCATCTTTCCCTTCCCCGAAGTACATGTTCCTGACTTCTACTTCGGTAAACGGTTCGTAAAACTTGTTCTTTTCTGTTAGGATACGCCCAAAACTATCGACGGTAACAACCAACTCACTAATGATCTGATCATTTTGTAAGGTCGTTAAGCCACTCATGAAGTAGTTTTCGTCGTAGGTGTATTTGAGTTCATTTATCACATCCCAACCCTGACAGTGATAATCCATCTTAACATATGTCGGGCTTCCTTGCCGATTTATTTCTTTGACCGTAGTTAAGCACGTGTCGTTAGATTTTTCAAAGGCAATCATATGCACCCAAGTGCTTACAGATTTCACCTTGTTTTGGCGATACATTGTGGTGTCGTGGACTTGTCCGATTGAAAGAATCGAGAAGCAAAGTATGACAATTGTTCCTAAAAGTTTTCTCATTTTATTTTCCTAATCGCGCATATGGTACTGCATCTTGGCCTACAAAGTTGTTTGCCAGATACTGGAAATGAGCAGCCTGCGCAATCATGGCCGCATTGTCTGTGCAGTATTCTAAGGCCGGGATGTGTACTTGCCAACCAAGCTCCGTAGCTTTCGCTTTAACAGCGCTTCGCAAGAGACTATTGGCTGAAACGCCACCTGCAATGGCAATTTCGTTTATCCCTGTTTCCTTCACAGCTTTAATCAATTTCCTCATCAAATAAGACACAATAGTGTGCTGAATAGATGCACAGATATCATTCAAATTTTGTTCCACAAAATTTGGGTTGTCTTCTGAAGCATCTCTTATGAAGTACTTCACTGCTGTTTTTAAGCCTGAAAAACTAAAGTCAAGCGCATCAACTCTAGAGTCAGGGAATTTAAATTTATGCGGGTCCCCTTCCTGCGCAAGTTTGTCAAGTATTGGGCCTCCTGGATAGGGTAAGCCAAGCATTTTACTGGTTTTGTCAAATGCTTCTCCAGCAGCATCGTCTCTGGTTTTTCCTAAAACTTCTATGTTTTGAGGACTGGTCACCTTAACTATTTGTGTATGACCACCACTTACGAGTAAACACAAAAATGGGAAATGAACGTCATCGGCGTCAATAAAGTGAGCCAAAACGTGTGCGTCCAAGTGATTGATACCAATAATTGGAATGCCGAGTCCAAGCGCCATCGATTTTGCGAAACTTGATCCTACCATAAGTGAACCAAGCAACCCTGGGCCTTGTGTAAATGCAATGGCATTCAGTTGTGAGCCATGTACATTTGCTTCCTTCAAAGCAGTATCAACAACAGGAAGTATATGTTGTTGGTGTGCTCTTGAGGCCAATTCAGGAACGACTCCGCCGTATTGTTCATGAACTTGTTGACTCGCAACAATATTGGACTGGATTTTGCCATTATATATGATAGAGGCTCCAGTATCGTCACATGACGATTCAATCGCAAGAATAATTATGTCTTTTTTATCAGGCACTACGGGTTGATTAATACTCGATTTGACGGGAGTTTGACTAATTTCGAAATGTTGAAAAAGGTTTTTTCAAAAATAGCAAAATTTGGACTGCGGACGTTGATAATACTCGTCTTGTTAGGTCTTGTTGTATCTGTTTTAGTAAGTATTCCAGCAATTCAAACGGCCATAGTGAACGAGGTTAGTTATTCCGTTTCAAAATCTATTGAAACGGAGGTGAAAATTAAATCGGTAAACATCAGTTGGAATGGCCAAGTAGTGTTAAATGATGTGTTGGTCCGCGATAAACAGGCGGATTCGATGTTCTTCATAGAGCAGGTACGGTTCAAGGTTCATCAGTTTAGTAGATCTACACAGCAAATGAAGTTTGGTGATGTACTACTGAAACGGCCGATAGTAAATTTTATTCAACGGCGTGGCGAAACAGATATGAACTATCAGTTTTTGGTGGATTTGAGTCGCAAGCAAACACCTACGGGGAAGGTTTGGAATATATTGTTTAAGGCCTTGAACATGGAAGATGGGTCGTTCAGATACAAACTTGAAGGATATGCACCCCCAGCCGACCGAAAGTTTGATGAGAGTGATTTTGCATTTAATCAAATTAACGGATCGTTCAAAGATTTCTATTTAATAGGAGATTCCTTAGATTTTAAGATTAAGTCGTTGTCAACTGTAGAGAAGCACGGGCTAGCGGTAAAGCGAATGGTATGTAAGGCGAAGATTCATTCTCGCGGAATGGAGTACAGCGGCCTACAATTCAAAACAAATAAATCCACTGTCCAAAACTTTATTGCCTTTGACTATTCGAGTTTTAGGGATTTTAAAAGATTTATTGACGACGTAAACATCAAGTCTCAACTAGACAAAGCGGAGATACATATAGAAGACCTGACTTATTTTTCTTTCAACCTTAAGCCCTATGCGCACAACATTGCCACCATAACTGGTGAGGCTGACGGAACCATCAGAAATTTTAAAGTGGACAATTTTGATATTGGATTGGGCAACAAAACTAGATTGACAGGCAACGTAGATTTAAAAGGGTTGCCTGACTGGCGCAGTTCATTTATCAAACTGAAGTTGAACCGACTGAGCTCTACGGCTAACGAAGTGGAGCAAATCCTGAAACTTGACTTACAAGAAAAAGTGAAACGGTTTAATGAATTTAGTTTCGCTGGACATTTAACCGGGTTTTACTCGGATTTTGCTGCCGATGGCACTCTAATGTCAAGTTTAGGGAAGCTTGACTCCCGCATTAACTTTAAGCTATTGCAGGACGATGCTGCACGATATTCAGGCAATCTAAAGGCGTCCAATTTCGACGTTGGTGCATTTTTGGGAGACGAACAGCTAGGTTTAACAAGCTTTAATTTTGATTTAGAAGAAGGCTATGGCCTCACCTTTGATAATCTCAAAACGCGTTTTAAAAGTCAAATTAGTTTTGTGGAGTATAATGGAAAACGCATATCTGATATTAAAGCAAATGGACTATACACGGATCAGAAGTTTGATGGGAAAGCATGGCTGAATGATGAGAAATTGGATTTTGTGTTTAATGGTAAAATTGATTTTAAAAGTGCACTCCCACGTTTTGATTTTACCGCCGATATTGGGAACATAGACTTAAAAGCGCTTGGGTTGGATACCATTGATACGAAGATTGCAGCGCAGATGGATATTCAGTTGCGTGGGAATGATGCCGATAATTTGCAAGGATATGCCAATCTGCAGAACATCCACGTGCAACGCGATAATCAAGAATTGCATTTAAAAAATCTCGAAGTGCAAAGTGCAATAGGTCCTTCCTCTAGGAGTTTGAAGGTGGTTTCAGATTACCTGAATGGTGAAGTGTCAGGTGTGTTTAGTTTGAAGAACATTGACGTGGTCTACAACGATTTCTTACACACCTTATTTCCTGATTTTTATGATTCGGTAGAGTTAAAAGATAAAATTATAGCGAACGGGGCATTTCAGATTAAAGCCAATGAGTTGATAGACTATTGGACGCCGTACCCAATGAAATTAGGAAACGGGAAGTTGACCATTAGTTACAATACCATTGAAGAGAGTTTAGAGTCGAGGGCCCTCTTTGATTATTTAGAATATGATACATATCGATTGGTGGGAAATGATTTGGTAGTACGCAAACGCCCACACCAATTGTTAAACTTAAGTTCTGATGTACAGACGTTACTTCAAAATGGAGCAGACACGGTAACCGATAACCTCGTATTGAATATGAGTATTTTGCCGAATTACCTTGAATTCTTATTAGACTTTGCGGACACATCGGATGTGCTTGCGTTGCGATCGTTTGGAAATTTGACCTTTCAGAACGATACCATCATGCTTCAATTGGAAGAGTCGAAACTGTATTTGGATCAGAAGCCTTGGCGATTTAATAACGATAACCACGCCATGTATTCGCAGAATGGACTTCATCTAACCAACTTGTCTTTAACGCATGGAGACCAGAAACTGTATGTCAATGGAATTATTGACGACAAACCCAATCATCATGTTGTTATCAATACAAAACGTCTTGATTTAAGCAATTTTAATCCGTTGTTGAAACAGATGAACCTGCAACTTGGAGGCCTATCGGACGATTCCATAAGTGTTTATCAAGCAATGAGCAGACCTGTTATTCAGGGTAATATCGAAATTGAAAATCTTGCCGTTAACGGAGATACGCTGGGTAATTTTGATATAAAAACAAGTTCAAAAGAGAACCCATTGAAAATGCACGTTGAAGCAACGGTTAAAGAAGGGCTGCTGAAAGATGTTAGTGCAAAAGGGACATTAGATTTGTCAAAAGAAGACGGTCGACTAGATATGATTGTAACAGCCAATGATGCAGCAATCAAACCGCTTGAACCTCTGTTTAAAGACCTTGCTTCTGATTTTAATGGAACCGCATCTGGGAACATACGGTTGTTAGGGACGTTTGAAAATCCTCAATTTAAAGGTGTGGTTGAAACGCAAGACGTCAATATTGTTGTTGACTACTTGAATACCCGATATTTTGTTGATGATAAAATTGGATTGTCAAATACGTCAATAGATTTTAGAGGGTTGGTCATTCGAGATGAACTTGGCAATACGGCAAAAGTGCGCGGACAAATCAAACACGATTTTTTCGCTGATATGGTGATGAATGTTGCGGTAACAGAAGCAAATAATATCATGGTGTTGAATACCACTAAAGCCCAGAATGAGATTTTTTATGGGACAGGATTTGCCACTGGAACAGCAGAGTTTAAGGGGCCAGTGGAAGACTTAGTGATTAATATTAAAGCAAAAACGAATCGAGGTTCAAAACTGACCATTCCTATTTACGATGATTCGGATAACGCCTATGAGGATTACATAACCTTTAAGAAGCACGAGGATGATTCCTCAGAAATTACGGCGGAGCAAGAAATTGAAAGCGATCAAAAAATCAGCATGCAGTTAGAAATAGATTTAACGGAAGAGGCTGAATTCGTTTTACTGTTTGATGAAGTATTAGACGATAAAATTTCAGGAAGTGGATTTGGCAATGTCAAAATTCAATATGCTTCAGGAGAAGATTTGTTTATGTACGGGGTTTTTGAAATTACTAAAGGGATTTATCCTTTTTCATCACCAACCTTAGTGAGTGAGAAGTTTGATATTAGGCCAGGTGGCCAGGTGGTTTGGAACGGGGATCCATACAACGCAAAGATTGATCTTGCCGCTGCAGTAGCGCGAAACAGAGCAAACCCGCTAGATTTAATGATAGGGTTGGTTGATGGCAACGAAGAGGCTTACAATACACAAATAAAAATGAATGTCTTGTTAAAACTTAAAGGAGAATTGTTTAATCCAGACATCTCATTTGATTGGGAATTCCCAGATATCACCTCAAACACATTTACGGAGTTCAACTCTTTAGTGAAAAAAATTGAGGCAGATCCGGATGAAATGAATAGGCAGGTGTTCTCACTAATTACATTTGGTTCTTTTTCTCCAGCGTCAAATTTTGGAATTGGCTTGTCGTCGTCTAATGATTATAGAGATATTGTTAGTGCCAGTGTGGGTACATTTCTTTCAAATCAAGTGAATAATTGGATCAGCGAGTATGACAAAAACCTAGAATTGGGGGTTGATTACAAAACACGAAGCGGCATCTCAGAGCAAGAGCGTGCAGAGCTTATTGTGTCGGCTCGAAGAAAGTTGATGAACGAGCGAATAGAACTAGCCGTTGAGTATAATGCCAATTCAAGCGCTGCCAAAGATCCGTATAACCTAGATTTGGTGTATAAAGTAAAAAAGGATGGTACGCTAAAGCTTAAGGCTTACCACAAAAGAGCCAGTGACCCTACTTTAGGTGATGTAACCAATGTGACCACAACAGGAGTTGGGTTTTATTTTAGGAAGCAGTTTGATCGGATACGATTCCGTAATAAAAAATCAAATAGTTGATTCGAATTAAGGTTTTGCCTCACAAATCAAACGTTTTAACGTTCGGTAACTGGAATATCCCAAAATCTGCTAACAAAATTCACTGAATCCGTTTTTGAGTTATGCGCAGTTCCTTTTATAGTTACGGATAATGAAGTGGTGTCAGAGTTGATATCATATATTTCTATCTCAGCGCGATCAGCTGATACAGAGTATAACACAGAGAGATCACTTGTGTCAGGAATGTACGTAAACGAGTTTCTATCGTCTGCAGAAAATTTACCCTTGCGCGTTAAAGCAAAAACTTCCCATCGTGAAGCGCCTTTGTTGGCATATGCTAAAAAGCGATCGGGTTGTTCGAAGCGCTCTGCTTTTGCCTTGTTGCTCAGTATGGTGTCGGAATTAATACCCAGTATAATGAGTTCCGAATCTGATACAAATTCTCCTGTAACCGGATCTATATTTGGTACTTCCTCAACGTTGCAGGCAATTTAACCAATTGAAATAAGCAGGCAAAACGTGAACTTAATCTTCATGACGATATTTTTTACAGTGGAAATTTACTTTTATTCAATTCGAATATAAAACTTATCAAGCAATCTGTTGATTAGCAGCAGCTATCAACTCGGTTTACGGGTAACACCAATCGCTAATAACACCCATCCTGCAATAAACAGTAAGCCACCAAATGGGGTGACAGCGCCAAGGCTAGGGTTGTTTGTTTTAATCAGTAAAAACAAAGAACCAGAAAACAAGACGATGCCAATAAGGAAGAGGTAACCAGCAACACGGATGAGTTTTGAAGGTTTGTGTGTAGATAGTAAACCAACAAGGAGTATGGCAAAGGTGTGATACCACAAATAATTCACAGCTGTTTTAAACGTGGTTATTCTGCCAGCTTCTTCTAAAAAATCATGTAATCCATGAGCCCCAAAAGCACCAATCCCTACACTTAATGCGCCAAGGATAGATCCAATAACTAAAAAACGTTGTGGATACTTAGGCACGCTTCTTTTTGTAAATCGGTACCGTAGAGCAAGGTTCGCCAAACATAATGGACTTGGCTACAGGAGTTAGCATCTCGGTAATTGCCACGTATGCTCCAATAGGAACTTCAAATGTGCTGCACCCTTTTACTACAATCATTTTGTCTCTAAAAGACTCGATATCTAATGAAGACAGTTTATTGAGAATGATGGCCTGCTGCATGTCAGATTCAGAGCCATAATACACATAAGACGCAATGCCTGATAGTTTATTAGCAACGAGCATATACGCCCAGGTAGGTACAATAGCATCTGCCGAGCAAAAAAGAGCTACATTCTTGTTCTCATAACTTGACCAATCGTGGGATTTGATAAATCCTCGAAAATCTTTTTCTCTAAGGATTAAACCTTGGAAAAGGTGTTCCTTCATGTCGAAAGCGACGGTCTCTGATTGATCGTAATAATCCTCCAGATTAAAAGTAATCAGCGGACTATTGGCAACTTTATTTACAATTTCATCCATTAATCTACTCTGCTAATTTTTAAAGCGTTCGTTTTTGATTTGCTTAAGATAGGCATACTAGCTGTATGAATTACTAAATCACCAGCAGAGACTAATTGCTCGGTCTTTAATATATCAAGTACGTCGTTCATTGTTTGATCGGTACTTTCCATTCTGTCGTAATAGAAAACACGTACGTTCCAAACCAAGTTAAGCAGTCTAAAAATATACTTGTTACTAGTAAAGATGAATATGTGGCATTTTGGCCGGTAGCTTGCAATTTTGAATGCAGTGTAGCCAGATTGTGTCATACTAATTATGGCAGACGCATGAATTTGCTCGCTGATTTGTACAGCCGAGAAGCAAATTTGATCCGACAAAAACGTCGGAGATGATTTTGAAGGCTTTTTGCCTTTGTGGTAGATGTCGTCCCAACCTTCTTCAGTAGTTTTTACAATCTTCTGTACCGCTTGAACTGCCTCGAGTGGATATTTGCCTACAGATGTTTCGGCACTTAACATCACTGCATCAGCACCATCCATTACGGCATTTGCAACATCACTTGCTTCTGCTCGAGTAGGACGTGCATTGTTAATCATGCTTTCCATCATTTGGGTAGCAATAATTACCGGCTTAGAGAAATTAAGACAACGATCAACAATTTTTTTCTGGAGCATTGGCACTTGTTCCAAAGGCATTTCAACCCCTAGGTCACCACGTGCCACCATAATCGCATCCGCTTTTTTTACAATTGACTTGATATATCTAATGGCCTGGGGCTTTTCAATTTTTGCAATAATTCTTGCCGTTCCGTTAAGGTCACTGATTCTTTTCCTTAAATCAGTTACATCACCGCCTTTGCGCACAAACGACAAACCTATCCAGTCGAAGTAATGTTCTACAGCAAATTCTAAATCAATGATATCTTTAGGTGTTAAGCTAGGTAAGCTAATGTCGGTATTGGGCAGGTTAAAGCCTTTTTTAGAAGAAATAGGTCCACCATAAATAACCTTAACTCTAAAGTTTTTATCGTCTACTTTCTCAATGACCTCTACAGATATGTTTCCATCGTCTATAAGTATTGGGTCGCCAATTCTAATGTCGGTTGGCAAGTCAGGATAGTTCACATAGAGGGTGTCACGATCTCCGATGCATTCTGTGGTAGTAACCGTAAGTTCATGTCCTTCAATTAAGAACGTGCCTTTTTTGACTTCACCTATTCGAAGCTTAGGTCCTTGTAAATCACCGAGTATAGAAATACTACGATTCATTTCAAGGTTTAGTTGCTTCACATTGGTCACTACTTTTAAGTGTTGCTCAAGGGTGCCATGAGAAAAGTTTATCCGGACTACGTCCATCCCAGATTCGATCAATTTGCGTAATGTATCTTTGTCTGAGGTTGCAGGACCAATTGTCGCTATTATTTTGGTCTTGTTGTATGTTAAATCAGTTGTCATAATGTGTGCTGACCTTAATCTATATAAAGTAATAAGTCAGTCTCTTCATTTATCATTTTAGGTGTTACTTCAAAACAAAAGTCTATAAAACTTGTTTGCGAAACTTTGTCCAAACTTAACTGAAACGTTAAGGAATGATTTGTTTCGATGAGAAAAGCATCCACGTTTCGTAATTCAGGAGCTAGTATATTGTCCACTCCTTTATTTTTTACAATCGAATATGTGGTTTCCATGTCTTCATCAAAGAATGTAAATCGTGGCCAATGCTTTGTTTCGGTTTTGTTTTTAAGTGTGATATCTATGTCTCTTTCAAACGGGATATCCAGCATTTCGCATAGATTCCATACCATTTGTGTAAAAGGTTTTGCACATACCAAACCATAAATCCGATTCGGATGCTCCTGTGTGTCCTTTAAAACGTGGCGTTTCATTGATTGTTAAAGAATTGCCAAAATTAAGCTGGATAATATTTTACTTGTGTTTTTTAATGAAAAAAATGTTCTTTGCACCCTTAACGACTTAAAAAGTAAAAACAATGTCAGAAATTGCATCAAAAGTAACAGACATCATCGTAGACAAGCTCGGTGTTGAAAGCTCAGAAGTTACATTAGAAGCTAGTTTTACAAATGATTTAGGCGCTGATTCATTGGATACAGTGGAATTGATTATGGAATTCGAAAAAGAATTCAATATCGCCATTCCTGATGAGCAGGCAGAAAAAATTGGAACAGTTGGACAAGCTGTTTCTTACATCGAAGAAAACACAAAGTAATTAGTTGCATGCAATTCAAAAGAGTTGTTGTAACTGGTATCGGGGCACTAACACCTATCGGGAATTCCAAAGATGAATATTGGAAGAATCTTGAAGCGGGTGTTAGTGGTGCCGATCTTATTACCCGTTTTGACCCAGAAAAGTTTAAGACAAAATTTGCCTGTGAGGTAAAAGGTCTTAATATCGAAGATCACTTGGATCGCCGTGAACTACGACGTATGGATCCTTACACGCACTATGCAATGATTGTTGCAAAGGAAGCGATGGAAGATGCGAAGCTAACTGGTGAAGGAGCGATTGACCCCGACCGGTCTGGCGTAATCTGGGGTTCTGGTGTTGGTGGACTTCACACCTTACTTACTGAAACACGAAAATTTATCGAAGGGGATGGAACGCCAAGGCTTAGCCCGTTTTTTATTCCAATGATGATATCGGATATAGCCAGTGGTTATATCTCGATGAAATATAATTTTAGAGGCCCAAACTTTACTACAGTAAGTGCGTGTGCTTCTTCAAACAATGCCATAATGGACGCCTTTACTTATCTGAGAACGGGAAAGGCTGACGTCATGATTACAGGTGGATCAGAAGCTTGTGTGAATGAATTAGCCATGGGTGGATTTAATTCCATGAAAGCATTAAGTGGTCGTAACGACGACCCTAAAACAGCAAGTAGACCTTTTGACAATGACAGAGATGGTTTTGTGTTGGGCGAAGGTGCTGCAGGTCTTGTTTTAGAAACTTTAGAGCACGCTCAAGCGAGAGGAGCCCACATTTATTGTGAAATAGGTGGTGGTGGTTTATCTGCTGACGCACATCACATTACAGCTCCACATCCAGAAGGATTAGGTGCTAGCAACGCAATGCGCTATGCACTTGCAGATGCTGATATGGATATTTCAGAAATTGATTACGTGAATGTTCACGGTACCTCAACACCACTTGGCGATATTGCTGAAACAAAAGCAATACAAAGTGTATTTGGTGATCATGCTTATAATCTGAATATCAGTTCAACAAAATCCATGACAGGGCACTTATTAGGTGCAGCTGGTGCAGTTGAAGCAGTTGCTTGTATAATGGCAATAACCAAAGGAATTGTTCCTCCAACGATAAATCATTTTACCGACGATGAGCAACTTGATCCAAAACTTAACTTCACGTTTAACAAAGCTGAAAAACGAGAGGTTAATGCGGCATTAAGCAACACATTTGGTTTTGGTGGTCATAATGTTTCGCTCATTATGAAGAAGTTCAAGGCTTAATCCGTAAATGCCTTTGACGCTTTTCCAAAATAAAAAGGATAAACAAACTAGGGCAAGTATTAAGCAGCTGATTGGGTTTAAACCCAAAAATCTTAAACTTTACAAAAAAGCATTTAGGCATCTTTCGGCGTCTGAAAATATTCAGTTTACAAGCCAAAAAAACAGCAACGAAAGATTAGAATACTTGGGTGATGCGGTGCTTGATATGGTCATTGCTGAAATCATTTTTAAAAAGTTCCCCTTCAAAGGCGAAGGCTTTCTTACAGAGGTTAGAAGTAAGATAGTGAGTCGTAAGCAGTTAAGTTTTATGGCCATTAAAATTGGTATTCCTTCATTTATAGAAGTGGAGGATGTATTACATAAAAACCGACACGTCATGGGTTCGCTTGCAGGTAATGCGTTAGAAGCATTAGTTGGAGCCATTTACCTTGATAGAGGTTACGGCAAGACGAAATCCTTTGTATATAAAAAGTTACTCAAGCCGCATATCGATTTAGACGAGATCCAAAATCAATACATCAACTACAAAAGTTTGGTGAACCAGTGGGCGCAAAAGCACAAAAAGAAGCTCGTATTTAACGTAATCAAGGATAAGGGTGACTCAAAAAATGGCAAGTTTAAAATTGGGCTAGAAGTTGACGGAGAGGAAATCTGCACAGCAGAAAATTACTCCAAAAAGAATGCTGAGAAAATATGCTGCGCTAAAGCGGCAACAATTTTAGAACTTTCTCCTAAAACTTAAATATCCCAGGCTTCAAATAACTTCGTAATGAGTACATTTTCTTCGTCAGCTATTTGATCATCAGCACGAACAAGTTTCATGGCAAAACGTAAAAAATCTGTACGTTCTTCAGGGTTGCTTTCAGCGTAGAAATCTTGTGCAAGAGAAACTATTTTGTTTTCGTAATCGTCAGAATTCAAAGAGCTTAACTCTTCTGCCGCCAATTCCAAGTTTCCGCCTAACGGAAAGTTTTTGTTGATATAATCCACGATTACCGACCCTTCACGAGCGTCAAAGTCTCCATCGGCTTCGGCAAGGATTGATAAAATTAAGTACCCTGTTATGTCTTTGTTAAATTGAGCTTTAGTCATTGTGCATCATTTACATACAAGTTTATTTATTTTTGATTCAAATCGAAACAACATTTCAATGAATTTCTGCCAATATAACATCAAACCAATTAGAATCGTTTTTAGCATTTGTATGATTTTCGTTGTACAGCAATGCAGTGCGCAGTTTTTTAAAGCAAGTGTTATAGGAACTGCAAATTTTGCTCAGGTTG
The DNA here is from genome assembly GCA_024679565.1 of Bacteroidota bacterium. GTDB lineage: Bacteria > Bacteroidota > Bacteroidia > NS11-12g > UBA9320 > UBA987. Next base: position 42,220 of record JAIBDD010000018.1, read on the forward strand.
ATGGAGACCACATTGCTGGGTACAATAAATTGGGTTTAAATGCAGGAATAGGTATACGCCACGACCTAGATGAAACATCATCATTAGGGTTTGAAATATTGTACGCACAAAAAGGGAGTAAACTCGTAAATGATCCAGATGCAGCCTTACAACCCATCTATATCATTAAGTCGAGCTACATTGATTTTCCATTGGTGTATACCAAAAGATTGCCGAGTGTAGAGCAACTAACTTTTCATACAGGATTGTCTGTTGATGCATATCTTGGTGGTACGATAGACGACGGCATAACAGCAACTGATGCAGGGTTTAATCCTTTGGAAATAGGGTTTTTACTCGGGTCAACGTACGACTTCAGCGATCAGCTTGGGTTTAGAGTACGGCATGCTTATTCGTTGAATAAAATAAGTAGCAAATTGCCCGCGAACCCACGACGTATCTTTAATCGAATAGGAATGTTTAATAGGTGGTTTAGCGTTGGGTTGGTGTATAACCTAGGATAAAACTACCACGTTATTGGTACCTCTTTCTCCTTCTTCTTAATATCCTTTTTAGGAGTCACCTTCTTTTTGGGTGTTGTAGTTCTAGTTGTGCGCCGTCTTGGATAAGTTCTGCGATAAGTGGGTGATGCAGGGGTGTAGCTATTCGGAACGTCGTTTGTGTTGTTGTAGCTTCCGGAGCTTTGAATGCGAAACAACTTCCAGTTTAGTGCAATACCATAAACAAAAAGATCTGAATGCGCCCAAGTCTCATCTGCATACTCAAATGATGTGGCTGTTTCTTTGATTTCATCTAAATTGAAGTACGTAGCTTCGTTGCCTCGTGTATAGTCTGCACGTAACTCAATACCAAAAGATTTGCCAAGGTTGAAACGTGTTCCAACGCCCACGCCGTATCTAAACGTGCGTGACGTGTACACGCGATCGATGTCGTCCTCGTATTCTTCAGAACCACCTTTAACGCCTGTAGTGGTTTGCGAATAAAACTTACGTTGACCAATAATGGCATCGGTGAACAAGGTGATTTGCGGACTTGCTTTGTACCCAAAACGGGTAATGAAATGGTTGCCTACACTGTTATTTGCAAACGAGGTTTGCCCTTGTTCTGTTATTGGATCAGCTAAATCAACATCAAATTTCTTTGAGCCAGACCACATGTGGTCAAGGTATATTCCAAAACGTATCTCGTATGGGGATTCTTTAGGTAGTATCGACCCTGACGTCACGTTCATGAAAAAACCTGCACCAGGCTTGTATACTGAACTATCAAATCGATCTACAGGACCTAGGCCAACCCCACCAAAACCCAATTGCCATTGAGCTGAAACGCTCATTCCGCCTAAAATCAACAGAGATGTTAAAAGTACTTTTGTTTTCATATTGCAGTCTTTCTACTGGACTGTTAGCTATAACGCATAAACTATACCAGTTATACCCAACGCATTCTAGCATGTGTACGTCAACAGGCAGAGGTTAATACGTGCACGCAGTTCTTGTAGTCCGCAGATATGAACTACAAATTGCTTCACCTTAACTTAAGATGCCAACGGAATACACGTCAGCTGTTATAAGAAAAAGTCGAACGTGTCGCCACGTAAACCAATTCTCAAAGTTTCCAAAGGAATTACCTCATTAGGGGCAATGTTACCTAAGCTTACATTGCTACCATATAACTTGATAAACCACAGTTGCTGCACTTTTTGAGGCGCTTCCCAAAGGATTTTTTCCTGTGGAATTTGTGTTAAAATCTCTTCTACAAGACCAGATCTTACCTCGCCAGACTTTCTGAAAATACCAACAGTACCACTTTCTCGCGCTTCTGCAATAACTTTCCAAGCACCAGCTTCAAGTTCTGCTTTCATCATGGCAATCCATTTGTATGGAGGGATGATTTTTTCAGCATCCTTTGAGCCTACTTCTGATAATACCGTATAGTTTTTTGATAATCTCGTGATGTATTCACATTTTTCATCTTGAGATATTTCGATACTACCGTCACTTACCTCAACATGTTGGATGTCATATTTATCGAGATATTTGAGATAGTCATCCAACCTGTCTCTTACCAAAAAGGCTTCGAAAAGTGTTCCGCCAAAATAAACCGGGATTCCAGCTTCTTTGTAAAGAGCAATTTTTTCTTTCAAATTTGGTGATACGATAGAAGTCCCAAAACCTAATTTTATGATATCGACATATTGGTCGGTCATAGAAAGAAAATCTTCTGCTTGTCGCAGGCTTAAGCCTTTATCCATTACCATGGTCATCCCTTTCTCACGAGGTTTAACAGTTCTCTCGGGTAATTGTGGAAGTTGGTAATTGTATGTTTTATTCATTTTTGATGTTTAATCGTTGTCGTTTCTATATAAATCAATCACGTCTAGCACGGCTTGGTTGTTTTCAAGATGTGGCGCATCGACAAATAATAATTCGTGTGCACTGTAGTCTAGCAAAAGTGCATCGGTTAGGCGATCATACGCCTCTTCACCGCGTTCAGCAATAAAACAGTAAGCGGCTAACTTGTACATGATTTTAGCGCTCTGTGTGATGATTTTTAATCCTTCGTACAGTGTTTCTATTGCGTCGTTGGTTTGACCATATTGCTCATGAAGGCTTGCAAGCAGTAACCAAACAGACTCTCTGTAAGGTATCGTCGTGCGCATGTCTTCAAGTGTTTTTTTAGCTTCGTCAATTTGGCCAATGGTGATTTGTGTTTTAACCATCTCTAATAAGATGTACTCATCGTCGGGCAAAATATTATTCGCCTTTTTTAGAAAGGTAAGTGCTTCGCGATGGTTGTCTTCCATCACATAGGTTTGCCCTAATCCGTGCCATGCATGTCCAAACTTTGGGTCAATTTTTAAAGCCAACTTGTAATACATCCGACTTTTAGAGATTCGGTGCATCGCTTTATAACAGTCACCTAAATTGACGTAAGCAAACTGATCAGGACCTTCTAACTTGATATATTCGTCAAAGCTTTTTGATGCTTCAACGTAATCGTCAATCTCAATAAGACATTGACCCTTTTCAAAATGTGCTTCTGCATATTCATCGTCAATGGCGATGGCAAATTCGAATGCGCTGAGTGCTTTGTCGTAAGCGTCAACAGCAACATACATTTGTCCTAAGGTTAACCAAACCACTTCATGGTATGGGTCATTATCTAGATAAGATTCAAATATGCGGATACCTTCTTCATAGGCATCCATTAATTGTAGGCAAAAATGTGATTCTAAGATCAATCGATCTTCTTCAACCTTGCGGCTAAAGATTTGCTCAATCATGTTGATTGCTAACGATGGGTTGCCAATGTTGAAATAAACAAACATCTTTAAGACCAATACATCATTATGCTCTGCCCCGTGCTCAAGTGCAAGGTCAAATTGTTCCAGCGCTTCTAGCGGTCTGTTCATTAACTCTAAAATACTCCCTTTTTGAGCTAAGTAATCAGGATTGTTCGGATCAAGATCTAAGGCAACGTCAATTAGCTGTAATGCCAAATCGGTATTGTCTGTAATGGTGTTGATGAAAGCTTTTTTGGAGTAAAAAGAAGCGTCGAAAGGGTGTTGGTCTATACCAACTTGAGCAACTTTTAACGCGGTTTTGTAATTTGGTTTGTCGATATAGTAATCGATAATGTGATTCAGGTTCTCCGGTGTGTAATAGTCGTACTCACCCTCCGAATAATTCATTTCAAACCGCTTGATGAGGTCTTTTAACTCCCCGTCCGTTATTTCCTCTCCGTCCATGCTGGTCGTGTTTGTACAAAGCTAGACAAAACGTGCAAAACATGCAGAACAATTGACCGCTTTTATCTTTAATTTTCCCACAAAATTTTTAGCGATGAGATTTGCATTTATTAGCGCCCTTTTAATTTGTTCAACAGTTTTTGTTTCTGCACAACCTAAGATTCGACAAGCAGATTGGCAACAGAGTTGTGATTATTTCATCAACGTGAGCCTAGACGATGAGTCGCATACCTTAACCGGTGACGCTCGATTTGTATACACGAATAACAGCCCAAATACATTAACCCACATGTATTTTCACATCTGGCCAAATGCCTATAAGGATGACTTAACAGATTTTGCCAAACAGCAGTTAGCCAATGGATCAACCAAGTTTCATTTCGCTGATGATTCACTCCGTGGTTATATAGACAGGCTGGACTTTAAAGTAAATGGGAAAAAGGCGACTTGGTCGTATTACAATAACCAAATTGATATCGCTGTAATCACCTTAAACAGAGACCTAAAGCCAGGAGAATCTATTGAAATTACAACGCCATTTTTTGTTAAAATACCGGGGAGTTTTAGTCGATTCGGGCATGTCGGCCAGAGCTATCAAATAACACAATGGTATCCAAAGCCGGCGGTGTATGATGTGAATGGATGGAATCCAATGCCCTACCTAAATCAAGGGGAGTTTTATTCTGAGTTTGGAAAATTTGAAGTGAAGATAACGGTACCAGATAATTACGTAGTCGCCGCTACAGGAGAATTGCAAGAACAAGAGGAGCATGACTTTTTGTTAGATCGGACTAATAACCCACTTCGGGGCAAAAAACAGTTGCCATCTGCCGATGAGAAGAAGACAATAACCTTCGTTCAAGACAATGTCCATGATTTTGCATGGTTTGCCGATAAAAGATTTAATGTGAAACAGGAAGATGTGACACTTTCGAATGGTCAGGTAGTGAAAGCATATGTGTTTGCCGACCAAACCAATTTGAACTATACAGATGATATTAAAACCGCTTTGAATTACTATTCAGATCATTGTGGTTATTACCCTTACAGCCACTGCACCGTGGTAAAAGGCGCACTTAAAGCTGGTGGAGGAATGGAATACCCAATGATTACAGTTGTTGCTAGTCTTGGTAAAGAAGTGATTGTGCATGAAGTTGGCCATAACTGGTTTTATGGAATTTTGGCAAACAATGAGCGCTTATATCCGTGGATGGATGAATCAATAAACTCTTATTTCGAACATGAAGCCATTCATGGAGGTAAAGAAAAGCCAGGACCTCAGCTTAAAAATCGAAAATTCAATGAAGGCGGTTTTAACAGTTCGGCCATGTCCATTGGTTACCGTCAAATAGAATCATCTGAGTTGCACCAAGCCATAGGAGAGAAGAGCGTTGCGCTAACCAATATGAATTACGGTCTAATCGTTTACGGTAAAGGTTCCGATGCCTTTGCCTATTTACGAGATTATTTAAGTCAAGATGGAATCGACGCATGTTTTAAAGCCCTGTTTAACAAATGGAAGTTTAATCACCCATTGCCTGGCGATATCCAAGACGTTTTTGAGGAAACAAGTGGCGAAAAACTAGATTGGTTTTTTAAGGGGATGATTGGCTCGGAGAGTCATATCGATTATGCCATGAGTAGAATCGAAGACGGTAAGGTTTTTGTCCAAAACAAAGGCGGCGTTGCTGCACCATTTGAGGTTGGGTTTTTTAAAGACGGAGAAATGGTTGAGAGTATCTGGTTTCAAGGCGGCGAGGGAGAATTGTTTGCCAAAATGCCTGAAGGTGATTTTGATGTTGTCAAAATAGACCCCTATGCGGTATTGCCAGAGGTGAATCGTCAAAATAATACCATTCGAACCAGTGGACTTCTTAAGAAAGTAGAGCCATTAGAGGTGAAATTTATGTCTGTTATTCACGAGCCCAACCGCACTTCATTGAATGTGCTCCCGCTTGTAGGATACAACATACACAACAAAATGATGTTTGGCTTATGGTTAAACAATATGGTAACACCAAGGCGCAACTTTGGGTTTTCGGCAAGTCCGTTATATAGCCCTAACACAGGTGATGTGAACGGTTATGCGAACGTTCATTATATGAAAGCGCAAAACAAAGCTTTAAGTGCTTTCGAAATTGGGGTAAAAGGTTCACGATTTGCTTTCGATGACGCCAATTATAGTTACAATCGTATCGTGCCGTATGTGAAACTGGACTTTAGACATCCCGACAAACGAAGCCCGATTTCTTCTCGTCTTACGCTGCGTTCGACATTATTATCCTTTACGCCTAATTTTGATCAAGACGCATCCATAAATAGTCTATTACAGGATTCGGGAACCGCCTATGGTCGTCGAACCGTTATCGAGCAATTAGCGGATAAATTCATACAAGCCGAGTATCGATTTAAAAATGCCAAAGCCATTAATCCATCCCAATGGACAGTTCGGTTAGAGATGGGTATGCCATCTAACGCTATTCATGTTGTTGATACGTCATCCAATATGTTGTCTTCGTCAACGGTTGGGGATAATTACGTCAAGTTAAATCTTGAATATAAAAAGCGTATTACGTACAAATTGAAAGGTAAAGGTTTGGATATCAGGGTTTTTGGTGGAACATTCTTGGATGAAGCCGAAAACGGTTTGTACCATTACCGCATGGAATCTGGCGCTGGGAAGTGGGACTATACTTACGATCAAATATTGATGGGAAGAGGCGCGTCTGACGGATTATTTAGCCAACAAGTCATTGAAAACGATGTGTTTTTGAAAGAGCCTGGTACGTTTGCCAATATCAGCCAATGGACATTGGCCGTTAACCTGAAATCTGACTTACCTCTAAAGCTGCCGCTTGGTGTTTACTTCGATGCTTTTACCTTTAACGACATGAAGGATTTGGCAAATGTTGAAAAGGGAGAACCTTTTATCTATAACGGAGGATTAGCCGTAAAAGTGATACCTGATTTTATCGAAATTTACGTGCCTTTTTTTAGTTCAAATATGATCAAAGAAGCACAGAAACTTCAAGGTATAAACGACTTAGGTCAACGTATAACGTTTAAATTGAATTTCAACTTCATGCAAGACAAAAGCATGGCGGATATTTTTAAGTTAGCTCAGGGAGGGTAGGTAATGTCTGAATGTCTGAAGGATTGAAGTAATAGACAGTCTATATTCTCTGTTCTATATTCTCTTTTCTAAGTAAATGAACTGCCTAACTACACAAGTAGTTTGACCGGATTCTCCATCAACTCTTTGAACGTCTGCAAGAATTGTGAGCCCACAACACCATCGACAACACGGTGGTCGCATGATAAAGTAACCTTCATTACGTTACCCACTTTCATTTCTCCATTGTCAACAACAACTGTTTCTTTGGCGGCACCTACAGCCATGATACATGCATCTGGAGAGTTAATGATAGCGGTGAATTCTTCAATGCCAAACATACCTAAGTTAGAAATTGTGAATGTATTTCCTTCCCAATCGTTTGGTTGTAGTTTTTTGTCTTTTGCTTTAACCGAGTACGCTTTTACCTCAGTTGAAATTTGAGATAACGATTTTGAATCAGCAAAGCGAACTACAGGAACTAAAAGCCCTTCATCTACAGCCATGGCAACGCCTACGTGGATGTGGTTATTCATTCTGATATGATCACCCATCCAAGCTGCGTTTATTTTTGGATGACGCTGTAAAGCAATCGATGCTGCCTTAACAATCACGTCATTCATAGAGATCTTAACCTCTGAGTATTCATTCATTTGTTTTCTAGCTGCAATGGCATTATCCATTCGGATTTCCATTGTTAGATAGAAATGAGGAGCCGTAAACTTACTTTCACTAAGTCGGCGTGCAATGGTTTTACGCATTTGCGACACGGGAACTGTGGTGAATGATTCAACACCTGTTACCGTTGATCCAACACTTGGTGTGTAGTTTTCAATATCTTTTTTGACAATTCTGCCACCTTCACCAGAGCCATTAATTTGATTAATATCTAACCCTTTGTCAGCAGCCATTTTTTTGGCTAGAGGCGATGCTAAAACGCGTCCGTTGCTTGCTGTTGGAGTTGAAACAGGAGCAGTTGGTTCAGCAACTGTTGCTTCAGGTGCTGTACTTTCTTCTGCAGGAGCTTCTTCTTTTTTGGCTGGAGCAGCTGTAAGTAAATCGGCGTAATCCTCGCCTTTTGCTCCAACTATAGCAATAACACTATCCACGGCAATGGTTTGACCTTCTTCTGCATTTAAATGCAGAACAGTACCTTTTTCGTAGTTGTCTAAGTCCATGGTAGCCTTGTCAGTTTCCACTTCTGCAAGGATATCCCCAGACTTAATTTCGTCGCCAACTTTCACTTGCCACGATACGATTACACCCTCTTCCATGGTGTCACTCATCTTAGGTAACTTAATTGCTACAGCCATATTCTTTTTTTACAAAGTGCAAAACTAATATATAAGGTTTAAATATTGTTGAAAACAACCGCCTTATGTTCACTTAATTTGAACAATCAAAACACCCGAATGTTCAGGTGTTTAAACACATTGCCTATGACACAATATGAGGATTTTTTAAGACACGTATTCGAGAACGGAACTGATAAAAGTGATCGCACGGGAACAGGCACCCGCAGTGTGTTTGGTGGACAATTGCGTTTCGACCTAAACGAAGGATTCCCGATGATAACGACCAAAAAGGTTCACCTTAAGTCAATCATCTATGAATTACTGTGGTTTCTTAAAGGCGATACCAATATCAAGTACCTGACAGATAATGGTGTGCGCATCTGGAATGAGTGGGCAGACGAAAAAGGTGATCTTGGGCCTGTATATGGCAAACAATGGCGCAGTTGGGAGACTCCTGATGGACAAGTCATAGACCAGATAAAGCAAGTTTTGGATTTACTTAAAACCAACCCTGATAGTAGACGTATTATTGTTAATGCTTGGAATGTTGGTGACTTGTCAAAGATGGCTTTAAGCCCTTGTCACTGCATGTTTCAGTTTTACGTCGCTGATGGAAAATTGAGTTGTCAGTTGTACCAACGTAGTGCCGATTTGTTTTTGGGCGTTCCGTTTAATATTGCTTCTTATGCCTTATTGACCATGATGCTTGCGCAAGTTACAGGGCTAGAATTGGGCGAATATGTACACACTTTTGGAGATGCACACATCTATACCAATCACTTTGAGCAAGTGGAACTTCAATTAAGTCGTGACGCTCGACAGTACCCAACAATGAACATGAACAAAGAGATAAAAGACCTTTTTGATTTTGATTTTGAAGACTTCGATTTAGTGGGGTACGATCCACATCCTTTGATTAAAGGTGCGGTAGCGGTTTAGTTTTTTATGCCAGCAGGCCTTGTATTATTTTTCTTCGCTTAGGGCTTGCCAGCCTTCTAACCTTCTTCGCTTAGGCTTATCAGTCCGCCGGCTGGCGGACAGGCTCTATAACCGATTTTCATTTTTTCCTTGATGAAAAAACGAAACAAAAAAATCAAGACTTCTGAATTTTTCTTGGAACTCTACGAAAGACTTTACATCCCCGCAGCCATAGCCGCTGCGCTTTCCTGTCTGCTTAGCGCATGGCCTTCACACAAAAGCCTTTCTTGATTTCTACAAAAAACTTCAAAGGTCATTTTAAATCATGCATTAATTTAAGAGCGAAGGTCCAACAGAAATGCGAGCCAGCGATAGGGTGAATTGAGGATGCCATAGATAATCAATAAAAGTGCTTGCATTTGCCTGCTGCAGGCTGACTCCCTTTTATTAGATTTTCTTGGTATTCGAAAGAGCGGGTTGAACCATATTTATGTAAAGCGTTTTTGACACCTTTTTGCGCTCAAAAAGATGGAACGGTTATAGGCTGTTAAGCCTAAGCGAAGATGAAAAAGATAAAATTGGCAAATCCAGTCCGACTGGAATGATGTGCCTTCGTCGTAAACGAACCAGCAATAAAATCAATCAATAAAATCCTGCGCTGCCGCAACCCGCGTCACATTGTGCGACTTAAGTGTAGACACGGCTGAGCTAAATTGCCCGTTGACGTAAGAATATCCAGAACGTTCCGCATTTGCAGATGCATTCAGTAAGGTTTCTTGGTTGCTGTAAATAACACTCATTCGTGATGTCTCAAACGATGTTTCAATAAAAGATTTGATATATGCTTTGTAGGTTGCTAGGTAACCTGCATCAGCAATAATGTAGTTTATCAAAGGCCAATCTATTCCAATTTCTGACATGCCAAATGACACAGCGCCACCCATTTTGCCTTCTTCAAAGGCCTCATTGTTGTCCCATACGATCCACTTGATTAAGTTATCGGCAGGGTCGTTGTACAGGTAATAATTGTGCGACATGCGCCCGTATGTGTCCCAGTTTTGAATCGTATTGTTGACTGCTAAATACTTTAAGAATCCATCTACATCAAAAACAGACTCTAAATCGTTTTTCCATTTGGTAACGTCGCTAGTTCGTGTAGACGCATGGAGGTAATCAAACATTTGTTGGATGTCTGACTTGTCGCCAATTTCTTCATTCGTTTTTAAGGCGAAATCTTCAAGGTTAAAACCACTCTGGTCAAACTGAGCACCATCATTTTCTGGTTTGTAGCAATTTCCAGATTTGCTGCCAAACTCTGATTTTAAATAGGTGTCAAAAATGACTTCACACATGGTATAAACCCCATAGTATTCTGGGCCATTTCCGTTACCATTATCGATGTATACTTCGTAGAATGCCGTATGCACAGCTGGTACACCAAAGTCGCGAAACAAGTCGTCTGCAGATTTCTCGCGCATCAAAGAAGCATCATTGTAATTGCTGCTCATCGAAAGTTCTTTGAAACCGTAGAAACGTTGATTTAAAATTTCAGGGTAGTCGTCTTCAAATTGATCAAAGTCTAAGCGCAAAGGGAGTTTCCCACTTCTCGCTCGCAACGAAGAATTGCCTTTATATCGGATACCAACGTTCTTCCATTCTAAATCATTGAAATGTACATCGCAGGGGAAATAGTCCGGATTTTCGCTCGAGAACGTTCCTCCAGGGCCACCACCACCGCTCGTCTTATCTGCAAGATCTGCTTGCATATCCGACCATTCGTCTGCCGATAAAACAAAATCAATTCGATGTACCTTGGAGTCATCGAAAACAACATCATAATTGGCGTCAAAGCCGTTGTCATGACTTGCAATTCCACTACCAGAAGTTTCGCTAGGCACAAAGACCACCTTTTTGCATGCAGAAAGGGTAAATGCGCTTATCAAAGTACCGAGAATTAGTATCGTTTTATTTGTCATTTTTCTTTCGCTTTAGGGTATATCGGTATTTAAATCCAACAATATTGGTGGTTTTGGGATAACTGCTTTTTAGTTCTTTTTCCAATCTAAAGAACGCACCAAAATCACCATATGACTTTGTTTGGTATGTAGTTCCTAGGGTAAACCGAATTTTGTCTAATGGGTCGTCCGAATCCATACCTTTGAATATCTCAGTAGAGAATTCTGGGTCTAGTTTCCAGCTTTTGAAATTATAATCAGTACCGAATTTAAAGCGAACCGTATTAGACGCAGGTTCTGTTTGACTAGCTGCTAATCCAAGCTCGTTTTTGGATTGGAAACGAAGCCGATATTTGAGATCAAACCGGTCTATTTTGTGTTTGTAACGCCCATCTATGTTCCAACGAAAGTGATTTTCGTAGCCTTGAACTTTACCAACGTCATCATTGTCACGAATAAACCGTCCGTTTAGGCCAAGTCCAAAATGCTTGTCAATGTTATAGTTTAACCCAAGTTCGGTGAAGTAGATGTCAACATTACTGGCATCATCTCTCAAGCGTAATTGCTCTGCGAGGGTTAAGCTCCATTTTTTATCAATCTTATATTTAAGCTCAACAGCCGACCAAAATTCGAAATCTTGCACTGTATAATACGTACCTGATTGAGCAGAAGCTGCTGACAGACCTACACTGAGCAGCACCATTAAAGCCAGAATGTTTTTAAGATGTTTAGTCATTTGAATACGTAACGGTTATGGTTGCAGAATCTTTTAAAAAATCGACATTGCCTACTGTAATGGTATCTATGGTAAAGCCTAGTCGGTCTTCCAAATCAGCTTTTAAGGCATCATAATTTTCTGGTTTTATATTTTCAATCTTTTCGTACTGAATGTTTTTGGAAATCAGTGTTTTCGACAGCCATAGCTTTTCCATAAAAAATAGGGCGGTCACAATCAGAACGTTAGCTGTAATGATTTCGGCAAAGCTCATTTTTTGATTGGCCAATGAGTTCATTACAGACACCCCAATCACTACAAACAAGTAGGTCATCTCTTTGATGGCGATGGCGTCTGTTCGGTAGCGAATGATGCCGAATATGGCAAAAAGACCCAGTGCCATCCCAATGTCTAGCTCGTATTTTTTAAGGGTGAAGCATAGGAAAAAGACAATAATACCAATCATGTAATAGGTGAACAGATAGTCTCGGCGCTTGGTCTTGGCGTAATAAAGCCAATTGATGATCAGCGCTAAAAAGCCAATATTCATGATAAATCGGAACGTCATTTTGTAAAAGTCGTCGTCGAACAGGGGGATGTTTAAAATGTCTTCCATTAGGCTGTTTTTTTGTTAATCGTTAAAATCTTATGCTTAAAATAGTTCTGTTTCAAATTTGGCTGTGTTGTAGCCATACCTATGCAGTATTTGCTTATTGAGTATGGGTGAATTTGTCTTTGCTTAAGGGCTTGAAATAGTTTTGAGGTACGGTCGAGCTTTTCTTGTTTGAGTTCGATGATAGCAAGGTTCTCGTTTAAAACATTTCCATCGAAACCAAGGTTGAAGTCCATGGTTACCCGCTCAACATCATGTTTACTCACAAGTGTTATCCGGTTAAATCGATTGGATATTGACAGGCTTATGTCAAGTTCTTTTCGAACTGTTTCGGTAATAAATTCTTGCCCTTCTTTGGATAATTGCGTGCTGAAATTATCAATAGGAATGCGAGATTTATGCGTTATGCCTTTGTTGTCTTTTCTTTTTATTTCTAGAAATGTAATACCTGACTCCACGTAGTTTCGCTTACGAATTTTAATCCGATTCGCTCTCTTGTTATGGTGGTTTAGGTAAAACGATAGATTTTCGGTGTCATAGTATTTGGAGTCATAAGTCATTAACCGATTGTTGCTAATCTCCAAGATGCGGTAATCGTTTACCACTGATTGCAGCACTTCCGGGATTAAATTCAGGTTGACCACAAACTTCGTGTCCATGCGGTTCATCAATCGTACCTCATCCATTTCGGACAAGGTAATAGGTGAAAACATATGGAGGTCAGCGTTTGTCAATTTGGGTGTCTTATTACTATTTAACGTTGGACAAGCAAGGTTATGTATTTATTCCCTTTTAGATGTAATTTTTTTTCTTGGTGTATTCATTTAATGACCGAAAGTTTTCATGTGTTAAAATGCACTCGCTGTATCTTCGATTAGGCTTATCAGCCTATAACCGATCCGATGATTTTGAGCGCAAAAAGTTGTCAAAACGCTTTACAGAAATATGCTTCCAATGCGCTCTTTCGAATACCTTGAAAATCTAATAAAAGAGAGTCGGCCATTAGCCGACAAATGCAAGCACTTTTATTGAGTTTCTAAAGCATCTTCAATTCACCCTTCCGCCGGCTCACATTTCTGTCAGGCACACAAGTATTAAACCATGAACGATTCAAACCAAACCGACAAAAGATCAAGCGAAGTGTGCTGTTAACCCAACTACCTCAGAAACTAAAGATGTTCTATTAGTATTCTGTCATATATCACGGAACAATTGAAATCTCAAATCAAAACCGTTAAGTTTCCATATTCTTTTAGATATAGAGACATGAAAAGATTATTTACCCTGTTTTTTATAGTTGTTATGTCGTTTAGCGCAAATGCGCAAGGCAGTCATACACTTGATTCAACAACCTTAACTTCACGCGTTGTTGCGGACTCTTTAGACATTCCATGGGAAATATTATGGGGGCCAGATGATCACATTTGGATGACCGAAAGATACGGACGTGTTAGTCGGATTAACCCAGAAACGGGTACGCAAGACGTAATTTTAGATCTATCAAGCGATGTATACCAAAACTCCGAATCAGGTATGATGGGCATGGCGTTACATCCCGATTTTGAAAATGAGCCGCATGTATTTATCGCCTATACGTATTTAGATGGGAGTCGGATAAGAGAAAGATTGGTGCGATTCAACTATACAAACGGTAAGCTAGAAGCTGCTGATACTTTAGTTGGCGACATAATCGGCAACACCACACACATTGGTTGTCGTTTATGGATAATGCCAGATATGACCTTGCTTATGACAACAGGCGATGCGCAAAATCAGACCTTGCCACAGGGCAGAAGTTCGCTGTCTGGTAAAGTATTGCGAATGAATTTGGACGGGACTATTCCTGCTGATAACCCAGATCCAAATAGTTTAGTATGGTCGTCAGGACATAGAAACGCACAAGGACTATGGTTAGCGCCAAACGGAAAACTCTATAGCTCAGAACATGGACCAACTACAGATGATGAGTTAAATATTTTAGAACCAGATCGTAATTACGGCTGGCCCAACGTGCATGGCATGTGTGACAACCCACCAGAAATAGAATTCTGCAACGATAGCAACGTGGTCGAACCTTTGGTGGTGTGGACACCAACCATTGCTCCGTCTGATATTTTATGGTATGATAGCTGGCAAATACCTGAGTTTAGAAATAAATTGTTGATGACCGTACTGAAGGATAAGAGTTTGATTTCCTTCGAATTTAACGCCGAAGGGGATTCTGTAATTAAACAGACCAAATTTTTCAAGAATGAATTTCAGCGCTTACGCGATATCTGTGTATCGCCTGATGGTACAATTTATTTAGCAACGAGTGGAAACTCTTGGCGAAATAACAACCCATTTACGCACACCATTGTTGAACTCAAAAACAAAGACTATAACGCTTCTATTGATGGGCCGTATGCTTATAGCAATGTGTGTCTCAGTCCAAACCCTTTGCGCCTTGGACAACCATTAAAGCTAACGATGCCACCACATGCAAAAGGAATATTCAATATGACAGATATGCTGGGAAGGCCTGTTTTTCATCAACAGGTAGACCCTACGTCAGAGATTAAATTTCAACCACGTGCTGGACTTTACATTTGGCGATTGACTCTCGAAAATGGAGTAGTGAAAGACGGGAAACTCGTTGTCGAATAGCGTGTAATTGTTTCGATGGATGCAGGATAGGCCATCGTTTCTAATTTTTCACATCCACCCACTTGCCATTTTTAGAAAACTTGATTTCGTCTAAGTTGTACAAATCATGCTCAATGGTGTGGATGCTGCCTTTTGTCTTTCGGGCAATTTTGATGTATTCCAAGTTTATGGATGTAGCCCCACATAAGATTACGTGAACCGGTACTTTGATTTTATTTAATAATGCCATATCACGCGGCGTCGCCCAATTATCGGCTATAAGAATTACTTCTTTACAATTTGGATTATGTTGTAACCCAAAAAGGATAGCTTCAAGGTTGTTTTCTGGTTGGTCGCCACCACCACCTTTGGTCATAGCGACAGTCATTTTTTCCTTCAGACTGCTGTATTTGGCTGTTTGTACGTAATACGTACCACCTGTTTTGCCCGTTGTCTTTAGTTCATTTGGTAACATGTCGCCATCGTTGAAAAATACAAAGTCGTGGTTGCCTTTGCGTTTATCTAAGTTCTTTTCGTGCCATACTAAAAACTGCCCCATATAGGGATACATGCTTCCAGTCACGTCAGTAGCAATTAAGCAGTTTTGCCATTGCGGATTGCGATCAAATACCTTGGTTACAACATTGTCGGGGGCATGACCATAAACCGCAGACATAGAAGTATCGGTATAGTAGCAAGACTCTGTTGTCGTAACTACTTTCTTGTCTTCGAAACTGGTATATGGAACGCCCTTCATATTTAAGGGGGTTACCATGATATCAAAATCACGATAGTACGCACCTTTGGGTTCTTTAAAGTGCAGTGTATACTCCGTCAACACACGTTTGCCTTCAAAGCGTGAAGCGCGAAAACGGTAATAGCGTTTAAGACTAGTCAAAAAGATACGTTCTTCAATAAGGTCAACACCAGTAATAGAAGTCACACGATTTCGCTCGTCTGTTTTAATCACCACAACTGGTTCTGGTTTTACCTTATAAATTTTAAGTCGTTCGAAAAACAATTTCTTACTCGTTTGGCGTACTCCCTGAAGGGCACCTATTCGACTATGGTACACGCGGCTTTTAGCTGTTGTATCACATACCTTAATGAGTGATGATTCACCAATAGCGATGAGGGAGTCAACACTTGAACCGGTTGCCTTTCCACTATATAAATCTGTATAAAAATCGAGTAAATTGGTGGCAGCAGTTGCCGCCATTACCTCAGCTTTTGTTTTTGTCCGAATTTCGAACCCATGAAAATAATCGCCACAGGCTTCTGGATCGCCACATCCAGTTTGGGCAACCCAATACCATTTGATATCGGCGTGTTTAAATTTCGGAAATTTTTTCAGTAGGAGGTCTATACGTTTTGTGTTGAGCGCCAATTGGTCGAACCGCTCGACGAGTTTAAACTGCGTATATACCAGTGTGATGGATTCTACTTCCTCAGGGTTAATTCGGTTGAGTTTGTTTTGTATCGCACTGCTGTTAAAATCCATGTCGACATATTTATAATGCACAGGATCAGTTTTTTTGTGAAACTGTTTGGTTTCGATGCGTTTGGTGTTGAGCTGGGCGTAAGTGGCTGTTTGGATTCCAATACAACAAAGTAGGAACAAAATTCTGATTACATTTTTCATAGTTCTTTTTAGGTTTAATACTGGTTTTAGGAAAACGTAACCTTTTGGGGTTTTATTTTCTTGAGGGGTTGCACCCTGGCGGTGGGCGGATACTAAAATCTTTACAATGTTTATTCGTCGCTTAGGCTTAACAGCCTATAACCGTTCCATCTTTTTGAGCGCAAAAAGGTGTCAAAAACGCTTAACAGAAATATGCTTCAACCCGCTTTTCTTTTTTGACAGGCTGAGACTTCTTTATTCATGCACGTTTAAAGCTGACCTTTGAAGTTCTCTGTAGAAATCAAGAAAGGCTTTTGTGTGAAGGCCATGCGTTAAGCAGGCAGGAAAGCGCAGCGGCTATGGCTGTGCGGATGTAAAGTCTTTCGCAGAGTTCAAAGAAAAATTCAGATGTCTTGATTTTTTTGTTTCGTTTTTTCATCAAGGAAAAAATGAAATCGGGTTATAGGGCGGAAGCCCTAATCGACGAATGTATAAGGTCAAGTTTTAAGCTGATAAGACTAAGTGAAGAAAAACAGAAATCGGGTTATAGGGCGGAAGCCCTAATCGACGAATGCATGAGGTCAAGTTTTAAGCTGATACGACTAAGCGAAGAAAATCAGATATCCGGATATAAGGCGGAAGCCCTAATCGACGAATACAAGAAGTCAAGTTGAAGGCGAAATTTTTATTCAAAAAATTCCAAATACTGAGGCAAATGAGCCTTGAATGTTGTAGCTCCTTTTTGACAAGTAGCTATATCATCCGATTCAAGCATGGTAAATATCTCCTTCATCGGAAACAAAAAGCTGTGTAACTGATTGTGGGCTTCCCCTTCCATGGTGCATTGTTTGAAAATCATCTTAAATTCTGACTTAAGACTATCCGACAAGCTGTTATACAACTTGGTGTCGTCACTTTCTACAAAGGCATCCATGAGCTGAGTCATGTTGGCTACTCCTTGTGTCGTTTCTATGTTTGCTTTCCAACGTTGCCCATTGTCTAGGCTTAAGTTGGTATCTGGTGTTTTCTTGCACGCACTGATGCTTACAATTAATGAAATGAATACAAATGCTAACGCCTTTCTCATTGTGTCAATTTTAAGTTGTTGTTTTTAGACTAAGTCCAAATTTACTTTACCCTTTCAAGATTAAGGTCATGAAAATCAAAACTAAAATCAATATTGGGTGAAATTCCTTTCATGTCAATCGATTGTGCCTTCCCGTTTTCATCCAGTGAGAAAATGGCAAATGCATCACAGTCCATATCACGGTATGTCCATCTAATGGCAAAGGTGTTTGCTTGATAATAAGACATCTTGCCACTAAGTTTTGGGCTGCGTTTAGCAGCAAACCATAGTTCCTTATCTTTTAGGGTAACTTCCACATCACCAAACCATGCGTCGTTATAAGTGCCAACGAAGTCTTCCAAAATAAGGTGTTTGGTTTTTGCTTTGTCAACCGTTTCCCACACGGCATTAACCACAGAATCGGCGTGCCCGCCACTTCGTTCGATGTAATTTTTCATTATGGTTACCCAATCGCGGCCATTAACACCAATCAAGGCGTCTTCAATTTCCCTGGTAACCGAAATGAAGCTATATCCACCTGGTGCGGCATTGGTTAATACAACAACTCCAGCACTAAGCTCTGGAATCATTAAAACTTGTGAAAGCATGCCAGGCATTCCACCGGTATGCGAAACGGTCGTATATCCATTTTTGTCGGCCAACTTCCATCCTAAACCATACGCTTCATAATGTTGACGATATGGTTGCGGGGGAGTAGCATTGAAATAGATATTGGTATGCGCCTTCCACATCTCGCTTCTGTTTTTGGCGGATATGAAAGTTGTGCTGTCGTTAAGCTTTCCACCCTCTAGGTGCATCAACATCCATTTGCTTAAATCAGCAACGCTCGAATAGATTCCACCAGCTGCGCCTATGGCTCTGTTTTCGTCGTATGCTTCGATTTGGATGACTTTATCGTTTTCCACTTTGTGCCCTTCCGCAATGTTTTCTTTCGACTTAAGATTGTAATAAATGCCTGCCGACCGGCTCATGTTAAGTGGTTTCATAATGTGGTTCTCGACATAATTCGCCCATGATTCACCGCTAATGCGGTGTATAACCTCACCTGCAACTTTGATCTTGTCTCTTTCGAAACGCTGCTAGACATTGCAGCCGTGGTTCGCGCTTCTAACCCTGTTAGCCGCAATATCGCCTTTGGTGGCAACATTAAAGTCGAACACCATGGCAGCAGTGATCATGACGAGTCTCAGAATAACATCGCGATGAACCGCGTTTTCAACGCCATTGA
>JAIBDD010000040.1 GCA_024679565.1 Bacteroidota bacterium
GCTGATGGGATTTTGTAATGTTATTCGTTTATTACTCTGCGATAACGGCGATATCAATATTAGCCTCAATACCTCTATGCAAACTGATTTTTGCTGAGTAATCACCTAATTCTTTTATGTCGCTCGTTATAGAGATCTTACGACGGTCAACTTCGTGACCTGCGTCTTTTAATGCTTGTGCAATTTGAATTGTAGTTACAGATCCAAATATCTTACCATTGCTACCGGCTTTAGTTCCAATAGTCAATTTTACACCTTCTAGAGTTGCTACCAAAGCTTCTGCTTCAGCAAGTACTTGTGCTTGTTTACGTTGAGTTTGCTTGATGTTTTCTTCCAACACCTTTAAGCTTGACTCCGTTGCAATTGAAGCTAAACCTTGTGGAATAAGGAAGTTGCGGCCATAACCGTTTTTAACTTCAACAACCTCGTTCTTATAACCTAGTTTTTGTACGTCTTCTTTTAAAATTACTTTCATTGTTTTAAGATTATAAAGTTAGACCTATTTCAACTGATCGGTTACGAAAGGGAGAACAGCAATGTGTCGTGCTCTCTTTACTGCTTGTGCAACTTTTCTCTGATACTTCAATGAAGTTCCAGTAATACGACGAGGTAAAATTTTACCTTGTTCGTTTACGAATTTCAATAAGAAATCAGGGTTTTTGTAGTCAATGTACTTTATGCCACTTTTCTTAAATCGGCAGTACTTGTCGCCACGATCAATCGGACGATTTCTGAATACGTAATTCGTTGATGATTTTCTTTTACTCATACCGCTTCTTTTTCAGTTTCCTTTTTCTTGTTAAACTCTCCATTGCGACGACGTTCATTGTACTTCGCGGCATGTTTGTTTAACGCCAATGTGAAGTAACGCAGAATTTGCTCGTCTCTACGGTAAGCCAATTCAAGTTTCGCAACCAAGTCATTTGGCGCGCTAAACTCAAAAATGTGGTAAAATCCAGTAACTTTTTTCTGGATTGGGTAAGCAAGCTTGGTAAGACCCCAGTTTTCTTCATGGATGATCTCACCGTCATTTTCTGTGATCAACTGTCTGAAGCTTGCAATGGCATCACCCATTTGTTTTCCAGACAGCACGGGTGTTAAAATAATCACAGACTCGTACTGTTTCTTTTCCATTTTATTATTTAAAAAATTAAAAGTCGGCAAAAATACCTTTTTATGTGGTAAGAATCAAACAATTATGCTATTGGCCAAAAGGCATCCTCGAAATGTGAAACCGTGCATTTTGAGGGCTCCAAAAGGACAGAAATAATGTCAAAACGAATTGATTTAATGTATTGATATTCAGATGTATATGTAGATGCGGCGTCTATTAGGATGTTTTTTTGCCTGTCGGTCACAAATGATTCTGGAAAACCAAAAGATTTTGTAGATCGAGTTTTTACTTCTACGAAGACATAAATTCTATCAATTTCGGCGACAATATCTACCTCCGCACGACCAATTCTGTAATTGCGGTGATGTATGACGTAATCTTTTTGACACAAGTATTTAACAGCAGCATCTTCTCCTTTACTACCAAATAATTTGTTTTGACGTTTTCACACGCGATGATATCGGTGCGATGTGGGATACAAAACATAAACCCTCCTATCGATTGCTATTTTGCTCCGAGTTCACATATAGCTGTGTATGCCATCAAGCCGACACCAACTTCTAATGCTTTTTCGTCGATATCAAACGTAGGGGTGTGCAACATAGATGTTATGCCTTCTGATTCGTTTCGAATACCTAATCGATAAAAACAACTTGGTACTTGTTGAGAGAAATACGCAAAATCTTCACCAGCTGGCCAAATGTCTAATTCTTCAACGTTCTCTGCACCTAAATAGGCTATAGCCGCTTGTTTTGCATTTTCTGTCTTCTCGTTATTGTTGTATAAAAACGGATAACCCTTGCGCACCTCCACATCACATGTGCCACCTAAAGCTGTGGTTATGTGCTTAACAGCCGCCTCAATTTTTGAATGGGCTTCCATACGCCATTCTTCGTTAAAGGTCCTAAACGTGCCTTCCATTTCCACTTTGTCGGGGATAATATTGGTAGCACCAAGTCCAACAATTTTGCCAATGCTTAAAACACTTGGCATGGCCGGTTTTGCCGAACGACTTACAATTTGTTGTAAACCTGTAATCACTTGAGCCGCGATAGCAACTGGGTCAATATTTAAATGTGGATGGGCGCCATGACCTCCTTTGCCATGAATGGTGATATATATTTCATCCGCACTTGCCATGTATAAACCTTTTCTGAATCCCACCTTGCCAGCATCTATAAGTGGCATGACGTGTTGGCCAATCATCGCATCAACCTCCGGATTATTAAGTACTCCTTCTTTGATCATTATGGACGCACCTCCGGGTAATTTTTCTTCCCCCGGTTGAATGACTAATTTTATCGTTCCTTCAAATTCTGAACGCAGTTGATATAAAATCTTAGCAGCGCCTAACAAACAGCTGGTATGTACGTCGTGTCCGCAAGCGTGCATAACACCATCATTCTGAGAAGAATATGAAGTGTTATTTTCTTCACGAATAGGTAAAGCGTCAATGTCGGCACGTAACGCTACAGTTTTCTTTTTTGGATTTTTACCTTCTATTAGTGCAACAAGACCGGTAGTGGCACAAGTTTCAATGTTGGTTATTCCTATACCTTCAAGATACGTTTGTATTCGTTTTTGGGTTTCAAACTCCTTAAAAGATAGTTCAGGATTCTGATGCATTACCCTCCGGAAATTTCTGATTTCCTCAAAATTCTCTTTAGCGAGTGATTTAATCTGCGTAATAAGCATAGCGCAAATGTAAAGAATGAAATTAGATGGTAACGAGATATTATCCTCGTTACAAGGCGTTTCATTCTTAAAACTTTACTTAATTTGCCTTAATGATTAGGCAAAGCACTATCGATCAAATTTTCTCGGCGGCAGCTGTGGAAGAAGTGGTGGGTGATTATGTGAAACTTAAGCGCTCAGGTAGCGGTTTGGGTGGACTTTGTCCTTTTCATAACGAAAAATCACCTTCGTTTAAGGTGAGCCCCAACTTAGGGATTTACAAATGTTTTGGATGCGGACGGGGTGGAAACGTCATCGATTTCGTGATGGAAATTGAAAAGATGACGTATCCGGAGTCTTTGCGTCATTTGGCTTCTAAATATCACATTGAAATAGAAGAGGCCGAAGGGAACAGGGAAGAACTCTCGGAGCAAGTTAAGCTACGAGAAGGACTGTATGCCGCATTAGAATTTGCCAAAAATCAATTTCATGCCAACATACATGACGATGACGAAGGTAGAATTGTAGGGCATGCGTATTTCAAAGAGCGGGGTTTGACAGACCAAACCATTGAAAGCTTCGGATTGGGGTATGGTAAAAATAGTTGGGACGCTTTTTACAATATCGCCACAGCAGCAGGTTACGCCGAAGATATTCTAGTAAAAGCGGGGTTAATAAAAGAGCGCAATAGGGAAGACGGGAAGTCTAAAGGCTTTTACGACGTCTATCGAGAGCGGGTAATGTTCCCCATTCATAATATAGGTGGGAAGGTTGTTGGTTTTGGTGGACGGCAATTAAAAAGTGATAAGAAGAGCCCCAAATACATAAACTCACCAGAGAACGACGTTTATCACAAGTCGAGCGTTTTGTATGGATTGTATCAAGCTAAAAAAGCAATTCGGACTGAAGAAAATGTCTTTTTGGTGGAAGGCTATTTGGACGTTTTAATGCTTGCTCAAAGTGGGATAGAAAACGTTGTGGCTACCAGTGGAACTGCCCTTACAACAGATCAAGTAAAGCTTGTTAAACGTTTTTCGGAGAATGTTACAATGCTTTTTGACGGAGATCCTGCTGGTATAAAGGCAGCAATAAGGGGCGTAGATTTACTCTTAGAAGGTGGGTTAAATGTTAAGATTGTCGTATTTCCTGAAGGCGAAGATCCAGATTCTTATTGTCGAAAGCTGGGAGGTAATGGCCTTAAAGAATTTATAGAGAACGAACAGAAGGACTTTGTTCATTTTAAAGCGGAAGTATTACTTAAGGAAAAAGGAGAAGGCTCTGTTGGCTTAAGCGAGACAGCTCGCGAGGTGATTGAGAGCATTGTGAAAATTCCTGATCCACTCAAGCGGAATGCTTTTATTAAGGAAACTGCCACACTGTTGAAGTTTGACGAAGCGCTGCTGGTGGCTGAAGCCAAAAGAATTAAACATGCGGCAACTACAGCATTCAATCGCCAGGCTCAAACCCGGAAACAAAATAGTTTTCTCGAACCACTTCCCACGGTTACACCCGAAATATCTGACGAATCTATAAGCAAAGAGCAGGCAATACTTGAGTCGCTCATGCTGTATAGCGAAAAGCCATATGACGAGGAAGTAGACGTGGCTGGATTTATCTTTAGCGAATTGGAAGCCGATGGTTATACGTTTGAGAATCCAGAATTTGCAGAATGTGTTGACCAAGCCAAGACTTACTATACCTTTAACGACAAGCTTGATGAATCATTCTTTACCAAACATAGGGTGTTGGGTAAACTGGCAGCAAATGTGTTGTCGGTTAAATATGCGTTAAGCCCTGTTTGGCTAGAAACACATGAAATATATGTCAAGCCCGATTCTGAAAACTACGTGCAAGTGGTTATCGACAATTTGAACTACCTCAAGCTGTACAAGCTAAATTATGTATATACTAAAGCGATGAAATTGCTTGAAGAAGCGTCAACAGACGAGGATGCTCAAATTGCTCAAGCAAGGGTCTTGAAAATAATGGAAGTTCGAAGAACAATAACGGATAAACTCGGTATTGAAGGCGCAATTCCAGAATGAAAGTTTTATGTTAATGCAGTAAAGACAGGAACCTCCTAATTCTCTTTAAACCCAGTTTTTTCCCAACACTCCAATTGTTGGATTTGAGTATCGCTAAGTTTGGACCCACCTTTTGGCATTGCTTCAAAACCACTTTCGTGTTTGATAGCGCCAAGCCAGTTTGTTTTTTCGGCTGCTGTTTTTACCTCAGCAAACGTCCCAAGTTTAAATCCACCAATACCTGTACCATGACAATATGCAGTATTGCATGAAGCATCTACAATCAATTTTATGTGACCAGTATAGGTAATGGCTAAGCTATCGCAAAGTGCTTGTGGCTGGTTGTTTGTTGAAGGTGTAGGTTCATTGTCGTCGCAGCTATGTAATACTATAGCTAAAGCAAACAGGAGTAGTATGGTTATTTTTTTTATTCCGTTTTTCATTGAGCCAAAAGTATACAATCTGTCACCAATATAGAAATCCGATTCTCGGTTTAAATGATTGAGTCTTTTTTTGATATCGTATTGTCTGCGCAATTGAAAATAGTACCAGGGTATTTGTTTATCAAACGGTAGTCGTGTGTAGCCATTAGAATAGACGTTCCGCCGTCGGCTATGTCGTGAAGGAGTTTCATTATGTCGTCAGAAACGTCCGGATCTAAGTTCCCGGTTGGCTCATCTGCTAGAATAACAGAAGGGTTGTTTAGCAATGCTCGAGCCACAACAATTCGTTGTTGCTCTCCACCAGACAATTCGTGAGGCATTTTGTAGTCTTTGGTTGGCAATCCAACCATAGTTAGCACGTCTTGGGCGCGTTTAAGCATGGCTGATTTATCCTTCCAATCGGTGGCTTTCATTACAAAAAGCAGGTTGTCCATAACCGATCTATCCGAAAGCAGTTGGAAGTCCTGAAAGACGATGCCGATCTTTCTTCGTAATTGCGGTGTTGACTTTCTGTGTAACGTCTTTAAGTTGACGCCTGCAACAGTGCCGGAGCCTTCTTTAAGCGGTAGTTCTCCGTATAATGTTTTTAATAAACTTGATTTTCCACTGCCTGTTTTCCCTATTAAATAGGCAAACTCTGATTGGTGGATGTCGACGTTCACATCGTGAAGTACCAGGGTGTTATTGGTCTGAAAAATGAAAGCGTTTGTTAAAGAAATGACGGTCTCAGACATTGGGCAAATGTAATGGAATAAGCAGCACATGTTGCTTCGTTTTTATTTGTCATAATTTTCATAATGGGAAAATATTTTCCCATTATGGGTTGAATTAAAATTATTGTTTTATATTTGTAACCAGATACTTCGGTATCGAAGAACTACTATTAATGACTAAATTGCTAAAAATATTGACCTACTTGGTTGTACTTTTCCTTTGTACAATTGAAGCCCACGCTCAGGGCAATAGCAACGGTAACGTAAATGGTAACGGCAATGGATACGCATTTGGTTTAGGTGTCAATATTCCCCAGATTTCTATAATCGCTCTTAGAAGCAACTCAAGCACAAGTATATCTTTAGGTTTAGATGGTCCAGCAGAAGCAGGACTAGGGGCTACTAATACAAAGGATAGTTCCATTTGGGTAAACTACACATTTGTTAAGGGTAAAAATACGCGCCCCAAAGCAAAGGTTTATGCCAAAATTAGTTCAGGGTCTGTGCCAAGTGGAATGACATTAAATGTTGAGGCTAAATCGCCTACAAGTCATGGTAAAGGGAATAAAGGAACCAGTACCGGTGAAATTACACTGACGTCTACTGATCAAGCGATAATCGAAAACATTAAGTCGGCCAATACAGGAAAGGGAGCAAACAAGGGCCACAATTTGGTCTACGATCTTGACTTATCTAGTTATAACATAGTGAATTATACAGCGCCTGTCGTTTTAACGATTACCTACACTATTGCCGAGTAAAAATTTCAAATGACTTATATTCGTGACAACCGTCGCGATCGTTGTCAAAGTTTATTAGTATATCTGGCCTGTTTTTTGGCCTAATGGGGGCATTTTCTGCTTTTAGCCAAACGAGTCCTCCTTTACATAATATCGCCACGCACATAGTTGCCGTAGAAATCCCAGCAGTTAGCTTAGTAAACGTGATAGGAACGCAAAATGTAAACCTTACGTTTAATAATCCTACTGAAGCAGGTACTGGCTTGTCAAATACTATATCAGATTCTAGTTTTTGGCTTAACTATAGTTTTATAAAAGGTAGCGGCACTAGACCGTACAATCATGTTTATGCCAAAATTATAAATGGTTCTGTGCCCTTGGGTACGCGTTTAAGTGTGTGTGCTAAACCTTATCAAGGTTCTGGTCTTGGAACATTTGGTTCGCCAACAGGCAAGGTTCTCCTTAATTATAATGAGGCCAGAGTGGTAGAGAACATTTCTTCGTGTTTTACAGGTGTTGGCCCAGGTAACGGACATCAATTGGTGTATCAGCTTAGCTTGCTGCCAAATACGTACCACCTCCTCAACTATGAAGAGTCCCAACAATTATCGGTGCTGTACACGATATCAGAGTAAATGCGGACGCTAAGCTTATAGAGTTATTCAATCGTAAGTGTCTATTAACTAGACGATTGTGAAGTAATTAACATTCGTTTATTACTAGATATAACGATGTGGCGGAAATCAATATCCTACCTACTTGTTAATCTTGCAAGTTCATAATGTGATGTAAAAAATCACATGTGATGATTACTAACTCATAATGCTTACAAGATTTACCGCCGTATTGGTCTTTTTAACGCTGGTTAGTTATGTCAACGCACAAGATGCTGAAGATGCTAATAATACGTTATCGATTGATATTCCTGAAGTGGCCATAATGGATATTGAGTCCGAAGGAGGTCAGAGTATTTCCTTGATCGTGGAAGCCCCATCCGAAGCTGGAAATATGATTGATTTGACCGCTGCTGTTGATAGCTCTTTGTGGTTAAATTACTCTTCTGTGAGAAGTCAAGCGGTGGAATCAAGCAGGGCTATTTATGCCAAAGTAATTGGTGGGTCTGTTCCGTCGGGACTTAAACTTCGAGTTAAACCACAGCCTTACACCGGAACCGGAGACGGCGATTTGGGTTTGCCATCCAACGGAACCAATGGACGTGTGTTGGTGGCAACTGATCGCAAAATAATTAGAAACATAAAAACGTGTTATACTGGCGATGGAACGGGTAATGGTCATCGATTGATATACTCACTGGAGTTTAGAAACAATAAGTACGATAAGCTGGATTTTGACGATTCAAATACGGTGACCGTATTGTATACCATTACGGATACGTAAAACAAGTTGAAATCATAATTGCAGAATTTTTAAATTCTCCTAACTTTACCCACAAAATAATAGGAGAATTGAAGTTAGCCGTATTAAAAGAAACAGACAGCGGAGAAACACGTGTTGCCGTTGTTCCTAAATCAATCAAGAAACTTAAAGATCTCGGATTTGACGTCGTGGTTCAGGCATCAGCAGGCAGTGCAGCAGCATTTACTGATGATGATTATACAAATGCTGGAGCAACAATAGCCACCGATAATCTTGCAGCTATGCAGGGTGCTGATCTAATTGTTAAGGTAAATCCACCATCAGATCAAGAAGTAGGGGCCTTACAAAAAGGACAAATTTGGATGTCTCAATTATTTCATCGATTGAATGAACCATTAGTGAAAGCACTTCAGGATAAGGGTGTTTCTGCATTTAGTTTAGATGCGATGCCGCGAATATCTCGAGCGCAAAGTATGGATGTTTTAAGTTCTCAAAGTAACCTTTCAGGATATAAATCGGTTATTACTGGAGCCGACAACTTAGGTAAGATATTTCCAATGCTTATGACGGCTGCCGGAACGGTAACGCCGGCGAAAGTGCTCATATTTGGTGTTGGAGTGGCAGGTTTACAAGCCATAGCCACAGCCAAAAGGTTAGGTGCCATTGTTGAAGCCACTGATGTTAGGCCAGAGTGTAAAGAACAGACAGAATCACTTGGCGCAAAGTTTATATCTGTTGAAGACGATGGTGTTAAAACGGAAGGCGGATATGCCAAAGAGGTGACGGATGAATACCTCGCAAAGCAGAAAGAAGCGGTAAATAAGTCGTTGGCACAAGCTGATTTGGTAATTACCACGGCATTGGTGCAAGGTGCTAAGGCACCTGTTTTAATTTCTGAAGAACAGATTGAGTTGATGAAAAATGGATCGGTAATCGTTGATATGGCTGTAGCTAAAGGTGGAAACACAGCATTGAGTAAGTCAGATCAAACGGTTCACCATAACGGTGTTAAGATTGTTGGTGTAAGTAATTTTCCTGCGCAAATACCAACCAACAGTAGTGAATTGCTGAGCAGAAATATTGACACCTTCTTAGGACATTTAGTCGAAGATGGTGCATTCAAATGGGACATGGAGGATGAAATTACTTCAGGAACCTTAATCGTAAATAATCAATCAGCGACAGCTTAGAAAGAAAGAATTATGGAAGATTTAATCGCATATTTTACAAATAATAAGGAAATCATATTTATTGTCATATTGATGGTTTTTGTTGGAGTTGAGGTAATTGGGAATGTGCCCGCGGTACTTCACACGCCACTAATGTCGGGAGCCAACGCCATTCATGGTGTTGTAATTATTGGTGCTATTTTGGTGATGTTAGATTCTTCACCAGACAATTATTTAGCCTTATCGCTTGGCACTTTGGCCGTGTTTTTAGGTACGCTAAACGTTGTCGGTGGTTTTGTGGTAACAGACCGAATGTTGGATATGTTTAAAAAGAAAAAGTAGTAGGGGAGAAGTAACGAGAATTGAAATGAATATTGACTTAATACATATAATTTACCTGTTTGGATCTGTAACTTTTATCCTCGGATTAAAGATGCTGAGCAATCCAAAAACAGCAAGAAATGGAAACTTGTTGGCTGCTGCCGGTATGACGGCTGCCATTGTTGGTACCATTTTTCTTAAAGAGAATGAGGTTAGTCCAATTATATATTATCTGATTTTTGGTGCCATTTTGGTCGGAACCGTTGTTGGGTGGTTAACGGCTAAACGCGTACAGATGACCAAAATGCCGGAACTTGTTTCGTTATTCAACGGAATGGGGGGCGCATGTGCCGGACTAATCGGTTTAATAGAATTTCCCAAAGTCGCTGCACATCATCCTGAAAAATTAGGAATTGTGTTGGCTGGGATGATTATCGGGTCTGTTTCCTTTAGTGGCAGTATGATTGCATGGGCAAAACTTAATGGAACGTTACGAAATGCCATTAGACTTCCAAAATATAACATTGTAAATACACTGGTACTAATCGGATTGGTGGCTTATGCTGTGTTTATTGTTGTTGCTGGTGCGTACGACCCAATGCATTTATACTTGTTGTTCACCATAGCCATTGTATATGGGGTTCTATTTGTTATTCCTATTGGTGGGGCGGACATGCCGGTGGTAATCTCTTTATTAAATTCATTTACAGGATTAGCCGCTGCATTTGGTGGTTTCTTATACGACAACCAGGTAATGTTGACCGGTGGTATTCTAGTAGGATCGGCTGGAACGTTACTAACCTTGGTAATGTGTAAGGCAATGAATCGACCATTATACAGTGTAGTATTTGGCGCATTTGGAGAAACAGCTACAGCTGCAAGCGGAGGTGAATCTCAAGGAAGCGTACGTGAAGTATCTTCGAGTGATTTGGCCGTTCAGATGAACTATAGTTCAAAAGTGCTTATTGTTCCTGGTTACGGACTCGCTGTTGCGCAAGCACAGCACGTAGTTAAAGAATTAGAAACTTTATTAGAAGAAAGGGGCGTTGAAGTCGCTTATGCCATTCACCCAGTTGCCGGTCGTATGCCTGGCCATATGAACGTATTATTGGCCGAGAGTAATGTAGACTACGATAAGTTGAAAGAAATGGAAGATGTGAATCCAGAATTTGCTCAAACTGACGTAGTACTTGTTGTTGGCGCTAATGACGTGGTTAATCCTGCGGCTAAAACAGATCCAACAAGTCCAATATTTGGGATGCCTATCTTAGAGGTTGAGAATGCGAAATCTGTAGTGGTAAATAAAAGAAGTATGAATGCCGGTTATGCTGGAATTCAAAATGAACTATTCTTTAGAGACAAGACAAGTATGTTATTTGGTGATGCTAAAAAGGTACTTGGAGAGCTTGTCAACGAACTAAAGAACCTAGATTAAGCGTCTTACATTCTTTTGTTTTTCCTAAACTTGCACCCAGATAAATGGGGAAGAAAAACAAACTTGCGAAATTTGCAGAAATCAAAGAATTCGACAATGTCTTTGAGCATACTGAAGCGCCAAAAGGTAAATGGGATAAGGCTTTCGAAAAGCCGCAACCACTAGTCCTAGAATTGGCCTGTGGTAAAGGTGAATATACATTGGGGTTGGCTCAAATGTTTCCGGATAAAAACTTCTTAGGCCTTGACATAAAGGGTAATCGGATTTGGAAAGGGGCAAAGCAGGGTTTAGAACTTGGTTTAACCAACGCTGCATTTTTGAGGTGTCAAATCAATCGGATAACAGATCATTTTGACCCAGAAGAAGTTTCTGAGATATGGATCACTTTTGCCGACCCACAACCACGTGATGGTAAAGCCAAGAAGCGCTTAACCCATCTTAACTTTATAAAGCAGTACAAGCAAATTTCTAAGTCTCCTCTGGTGATTAACCTAAAGTGTGACTCAACATTGTTGTATGAGTTCACGAAAGAAGTAATTGCCGAAAACGGTTTTACGACTTTAATAGACTTAGACGACGTTTATAACTGGGAGGAAAGGCCAGAAGAATTGAATATTAAAACGTTCTACGAAAAAATGTGGCTCGAGGAAGGCAAGAAAATCAAATACCTAAAGTTTGAAGTGTAATTATTTTGAACAAAAAAGCTCTATTCTTAATAGCTAAAAGTTAGCAATTGTAACCCTCTACATTTCAGTAGTGTTTTGCCAGTGCTCGATATGCACAGCTCATGTCAACCTGTTATGTTTTACTTCATTTCAGAGGTGTCTTTGCATTGCTAAAGTCGAATTTCTGTTCATTTAGTGTCACTAAAAACTAAGATATAGTGTATAGCGTATAGTTTGATTTTAGAATATTTAACTACTCTAATAATTGAAAACAGATAATATGGCATATGGACGTTGAAGTAATATCAATTGGTAGTGTAATACACCATATGGTCCGTGGTTACCAGTAAAAGAGAATATAAATCGTTGCTTTGTGTCGACTATTAATCTACGATGTAGAAGTAGTTTGATAGTCCGATGTAGAAGCAAATACACCAAGAAAAACCAAGACAAGAGTTTATTTATGTCACGCAGTGATGCGCACTACTTCTACAAGTTAAGTTAAACCTAGAAATAGGAACTACTCGCGCTCCTAGGCTACACACCTGGGAGCGTTTTTATTTAATAACAATACGCTGCGTAGCGTTATTTACTTTAATTAAATAAAGTCCTGATGGTAAGTTTGTTAAGTCAAGCTTATGTGATTGAGTTCCAAAGCCTGAAAGTGTAGAGGTGTGAACTTTTTGACCTTTTAAGTCTAAAACAGAAGCGGTCACTTGATCGCCGTTATGAGCGGTGTATCTAAGGGTTATTAATCCGGATGATGGATTAGGATAAACTCCTAGGTCATTTACTTTAGTTAAAATTGGGTCGATCGACGTGTTTATCAAATTGTCGGTTTGAGTGAAACGACCTTGGCTTAGATTGTGAAAACTTCCAGATTTGGTTTCTTCTAACCTTACCCCACGCACCATGAAATATACAGTGCCTTGGTGTGGCGCATCATTCGAGTATGTATTGCCATTTATGGGATCTGGGTTCCATTTCGTGTATGGGCCCAAAGAGTCTTTGCTGTAATATACATAATACCCATCCGTAGCATCACCAGACGCGGTCCAACTTAAATTAACGGTTTGATTTGCGTCGGAAGTGGTCACCTTAAAGTTTGTTGGAGGCGCATACATGTGCATTCTTAACGTCGGGTCACCCATTAACGCAACATGTATTTGATTGGTAAAAAAACCTGCATTGTACATTGTTTTGTTGTTTTGGGTAAGTTTGGCACAGTAGCCAGCAGTTTGGTTTAATGCCATAGGGTAAAAGTGCCAGTTAGGCCGTCCAGCCCAAGCATTTGTTAACCC
Organism: Bacteroidota bacterium; assembly: GCA_024679565.1. Taxonomy (GTDB): domain Bacteria; phylum Bacteroidota; class Bacteroidia; order NS11-12g; family UBA9320; genus UBA987. The sequence goes on from JAIBDD010000040.1 coordinate 12,977, forward strand.
ACCATTTTCAACCGCTAAAGGGGCACGTAAAAAGTTGTTAGAAATGTCCCAATTGCCAAAGAAACTACCAAACAACATGTTGAAGTATGCTGCTCCTTGATTGGTAACAAAGTTGTCTGTAGTGCCAATCCCTCCGGCTGAGGTATACGAGCCAGGCCCTGTTCCATAGGCTACGATATATTGTTCGTCTTTTAACGTCGACATGTAGTCATTCTTATTTACATTTTCGATGCCCACCATAGCTCCGAAGCTTCGGTATCCACTTGCGCCAAATTGTTCGTTGGCATTCGCTCCAAAATTTTCATCGATTAAGGCTTTCTGTACTGGTGTGGATATAGCATACCGATAATTGTGATTCTTTGTAATGTACTGCTTGGTTAGTTCCAATTCTGATTTAGTGAATTTTGGCATCCGAGATAAGTCTACACGACCAATACCATATTCTACCTTACCTGGTAATATTATCTGATCAAACTTACCATCGTTAGGTTCATTTTTAGTATGTGCTCTAACGCCAGAAGTAACGGCATAAATATCACTCCAAGTGCCTGATAAGACGCCATAGTATGCGTCTGCTGCCCATGCACCGCAATGATTTCCACTGCCTTCCTTATGTCCATCGGGCGGAACCACCCAATAAGAGTCTTCACAGTAGATGCCTGAATAAGGTACTGCCACATGTCCGAGGATATACACGTGATTTAAATTCTCGTAAAGCTTTTTGTACTCGTCAATTTTAGCTTTAATCGTAATGTGATCGGTGTTTTGTGAAACAACATATTCGACGATTTGATTTCCATCGGCCACTAAATCTTTTCGCATGATGCCCAAAGATTCGTTAAGTCCTTCTGCCAAGGTTGAGTCTATGATGAGCAATACAACTCCACGGTCATGAATAGCATCAACTTCAGCACCGGCCGTTACATAACCATAACCAACAAGCCCAGCAGCGCCGGTTTTCTTTATTTGGTAATCATACATTTTCCCTTTTTCTATAGCTCGGTCAATAAAACTTGAATCGTTAGCGCCTAAAGTAGCATAAGCCGAACCCCAAGCAGCCGTGCCTAAATCCTTCCTAAAAATTTCGTAGCCAGTTGCATTGCTTGCAGGGATAAAATTGAGTGTTATTGCCGTTGCCTCGCTATTGGCAATTGCTTCTGTGGTAACACTGTACTTGTCTGATCCTTGTGCAGAAGAAAGGGTCGAAAATAAAATGCCGAATAGAGTTAAACTGAGTTTAGTAGTATGTTCCATTGGATCTCTCTTGAATAAAACGAAGATAATAAAACTGAAGAGAGGGCCGTTTCTGGTGTTTGCAATATTATTGGCATCTCCCATAAAACCGTCTACTGCTTTAATCAACTTTCTGTTATGCAATTATTTACAGTTGTTCTCGTTTAGTGAGTAACTAAAAATTAAAGAATGAATTTTCGATCGCTTTGTACCGTGCTACTATTGGTAGTTGTGTTTTCTAGTTTTTCAAATAAGGATAAACCGGTGCGAAACAAACACTTGCCAAAATCCTTTGTGGAGATTCAGTCAGGTAAGGTCTGGTTGCCTGTTCGAAATGATAGACCACTGAAATCTCAAAGCTGGGAGAAACGTATTGATTCTTGTGAGACATTTTATATATCTGAATCGGAAATTTCAAATGGTGATTATAAGCTATATCTGAGCAGCCTGAAACAAAACGGTTTGATTCAAGCCTATAATCAAGCCCTTCCGGATACAACAGTATGGCGGCAAAAACTAACCTATCAAGAGCCTTATGTGATGTACTACTTTCAGCATCCGGCGTATACAGACTACCCTTTAGTTGGCGTGTCAAAAACACAGGCATTGAACTATTGTAAATGGTTGAGTGACTCTTTAAATGCGGAGAATCCTAAAGTAGGTATTGAAATTACACTGCCAACAAGAAAACAGTGGATTCGTGCCGCGCGAGGCAGTGAAAAACACCAGAGTTACGCCATGTCGCACGCAGGATTGAGAAATTCTAAGGGTATATTTATGTATAACCACAGAGTGGTAGGAGGTGAAAATATCTACTTAGATGAGGGGACTAAAGAGTATAAGCTAGTGCCAAGAAACGTCATGTCTTATGCTGGCTTTAGCGACGATGGTGGTTTGATAGCCGCTCAAGTGAAATCGTACTGGCCCAATAAATGGGGCACCTTTAATATGTGTGGCAATGTGGCCGAGATGATACTTGATGATTCTGTAGCCATGGGCGGCAGTTGGTTAGATCCAGGTTTTGATATTCGTGTTGAAAGCGAGAAGACTGCCACTCAACCGTCTAGTTTAATAGGTTTTCGCGTAATTGGTTACATTAAATTACAATGATTGTTGCACAATAATTCTCATATTTGATTCTAATATGAA